>NZ_BAAASE010000004.1:0-900443 GCF_039532725.1 Streptomyces coeruleofuscus | reverse complement strand
CCGACATCCTGCACGCCTACCTCCAGCACGGCGGCCGCCCCGCCTTCGAGGTCCGGGCCGTCCTCGCCGCGACCCTCGCTCCCACCTGGGGCATCTACTCCGGCTACGAACTGTGCGAGAACACCCCGCTCAGGGAGGGCGGTGAGGAATACCTCGACTCGGAGAAGTACCAGCTCAGGCACCGCGACTGGGAGGCCGCCGAACGCGAGGGACGCACCATCACCCCGCTGCTCACCAGGCTCAACACCATCCGCCGGGAGAACCCGGCCCTCCAGCAGCTGCGCGACCTCCACTTCCACCACGCGGACCAGGAGGCGGTGATCGTCTACTCGAAGCGGAAGGGTTCGAACACGGTTCTGGTGGTCGCCAACCTCGACCCCCACCACACCCAGGAGGCGACGGTCTCGTTGGACATGCCGCAACTCGGCCTGGACTGGCACGAGTCGGTGCCGGTGCGCGACGAGCTCACCGGCGAGACCTATCACTGGGGCAGGGCCAACTACGTGCGCCTCGAACCGGGCCGTAGGCCCGCGCATGTCTTCTCGGTTCTGCGACCGTCCACCCCGCAGATCGGAGGGTCACCCACAACATGATCGTCAACGAACCCGTGCCGGACACCTTCGAGGACACTCCCGCCAGGGACCGGGACCCGGAGTGGTTCAAGCGCGCCGTCTTCTACGAGGTGCTCGTCCGCTCGTTCCAGGACAGCAACGGTGACGGCGTCGGTGACCTGAAGGGCCTGACCGCGAAGCTCGACTACCTCCAGTGGCTCGGCGTCGACTGCCTGTGGCTGCCGCCGTTCTTCAAATCCCCGCTCCGGGACGGCGGCTACGACGTCTCCGACTACACCGCCGTGCTGCCGGAGTTCGGTGACCTGGCCGACTTCGTGGAGTTCGTCGACGCCGCCCACCAGCGCGGCATGCGGGTGATCATCGACTTCGTCATGAACCACACCAGCGACCAGCACCCGTGGTTCCAGGAGTCACGCAAGGATCCCGACGGCCCCTACGGCGACTACTACGTGTGGGCGGACGACGACAAGCAGTTCCAGGACGCGCGGATCATCTTCGTCGACACCGAGGCCTCGAACTGGACGTACGACCCGGTCCGCAAGCAGTACTACTGGCACCGCTTCTTCTCGCACCAGCCGGACCTCAACTACGAGAACCCGGCCGTGCAGGAGGAGATGATCTCCGCGCTGAAGTTCTGGCTGGACCTGGGCATCGACGGCTTCCGGCTGGACGCGGTGCCGTACCTGTACCAGGAGGAGGGCACCAACTGCGAGAACCTCCCGGCCACGCACGACTTCCTGAAGCGGGTGCGCAAGGAGATCGACGCGCAGTACCCGGACACGGTGCTGCTGGCGGAGGCCAACCAGTGGCCCGAGGACGTCGTCGACTACTTCGGCGACTATCCGAGCGGCGGCGACGAGTGCCACATGGCCTTCCACTTCCCGGTCATGCCGCGCATCTTCATGGCCGTACGGCGCGAGTCCCGCTACCCGGTCTCCGAGATCCTGGCCAAGACCCCGGCCATCCCCTCGGGCTGCCAGTGGGGCATCTTCCTGCGCAACCACGACGAGCTGACGCTCGAGATGGTCACCGACGAAGAGCGCGACTACATGTGGGCCGAGTACGCCAAGGACCCACGGATGCGCGCCAACATCGGCATCCGGCGCCGTCTCGCCCCGCTGCTGGACAACGACCGCAACCAGATCGAGCTGTTCACGGCCCTGCTGCTGTCGCTGCCGGGCTCGCCGATCCTGTACTACGGCGACGAGATCGGCATGGGCGACAACATCTGGCTCGGCGACCGGGACGCGGTGCGCACGCCGATGCAGTGGACACCGGACCGCAACGCGGGGTTCTCCTCCTGCGATCCGGGACGGCTGTTCCTGCCCACGATCATGGACCCGGTCCACGGCTACCAGGTGACGAACGTCGAGGCGTCCATGGCCTCGCCGTCGTCGCTGCTGCACTGGACCCGCCGCATGATCGAGATCCGCAAGCAGAACCCGGCCTTCGGCCTCGGCTCGTACACCGAGCTGCCGTCGACGAACCCGGCGGTCCTGGCGTTCCTGCGGGAGTACGAGGACGACCTGGTGCTGTGCGTGAACAACTTCTCGCGTTTCGCGCAGCCCACGGAGCTCGATCTGAGCGCCTTCGAGGGGCGGCACCCGGTGGAGCTGTTCGGCGGGGTCCGTTTCCCGGCGATCGGCGAGCTGCCGTATCTGCTGACCCTGGCGGGTCACGGTTTCTACTGGTTCCGGCTGCGCAGGGACACCCTGTGAGGCCTGAGACGGCCTGACGAGGCCTGAATTGCGGGGCGGGACGCAAACCCCCGTGGCGGGGCGTTTCTCCCGCCCCGCCCGGGGCACGCATCAGTAACACCCCGCCCACCCGCGTGAGCCGGAGGGGCGCCGCCGGCACCTGCTGAAGGCCCCGGAGGCGCACCAATCATGGGTGAAAGGACGCGACGCCATGTCGGAAGCCGTCACACGCACCGTCACCACCCCGCCCGGCCTCCTTGCCTCCCTCGATCCGCTGCTGCGGGAGTGGCTGCCGCGCCAGCGCTGGTTCGCGGGCAAGGGGCGTCCGGTCACCGGGTTCACGCTGGTCGAAGCCACCGAGCTGCTCCCGGCCACGGGCAAGCTCGGCCTGTACCACCTGCTCGTCCGCGCCCATCAGCCGCTCGTGCCGTCCCATGGCGCGCCCGGCCATCCCGGCGACTGCTACCAGCTGTTGATAGGCGTGCGCGAGGCGCTGCCGCCTCGGCTGGCGCCCGCGCTGATCGGACACCTGTCGACGGGGCCGCTGGCCGGCCGGACGGCCTACGACGCCCTGCACGACGCCAGGCCCGCCGAGCTGCTCCTGGAGGCGCTGCGCACCCAGGCCCGGATCGGCGGGCTTCGCTTCGAGCGGGACCTCGCCCAGGACATCCGGTCCGGTCTGGTGCCGCGCGTGGTGACCGCGGAACAGTCCAACTCGTCGATCGTCTACGGAGATACGTTCATCCTGAAGCTGTTGCGCCGGATCGTCCCCGGGGTCAACCCGGACCTGGAGCTGCCGCTGGCGCTGGCGCGCGAGGGATGCCCCCGGGTGCCCGCGCCGACGGCCTGGATGGTCGCGGACGTCGATCCCACGGCGGACCCGGTGATCTCGGGAGGCCCGGCCGACCTGGCCGGCGAGCCGTATGTGCTGGGCGTGCTCCAGCCGTTCGTGCAGGGCGCCTCCGACGGCTGGGAGCTGGCGCTGCGCGAGCTGGCCAAGGGCGAGGACTTCGGCGCCGAGGCGCGCGCGCTGGGGCGGGCCACCGCCGAGGTGCACACCGCCCTGGCCCGGGCGCTGCCGACGGTCACGCTCGGTCACATGCAGCTCCAGCTCATGGTGGACGGCATGATCGAGCGGCTGGAGGCGGCCGTCCAGGCGGTGCCCGCGCTGCGGCCGTACGCCGACGGGCTGCGCTCGGCGTTCACGGCGCTGGGCGATCTGGCCGCGGAGGGCCGCACCTGGACCGCACAGCGCGTGCACGGCGATCTGCACCTCGGGCAGTGCCTGCGCTCGCCGGCCGGCGAGTGGAAGCTGATCGACTTCGAGGGCGAGCCGGCCCGGCCGCTGGCCGAGCGGCGCATGCCGCAGCCGCCGGTGCGGGACGTCGCCGGCATGCTGCGCTCCTTCGACTACGCGGCCCGCTCGGCCGATCCGCCCCAGCCGGACTGGGCCGAGACCTGCCGGTCCGCCTACTGCTCCGGGTACGCGGAGGCCTCCGGCCTCGATCCGCGCACCGACCCGGTGCTGCTGCGTGCCTACGAGACGGACAAGGCGATCTACGAGGTGGTGTACGAGGCCCGGCACCGGCCAGACTGGCTGCCGGTGCCCCTTGCCGCCATAGACCGGCTCGCCTCGTCCGGCCACCTGACCTGACTGACCCACCTGCGTCCTGGAGGCTCCGCCCGTGACCCCCCGCCCTGAGTCCAGCGGTTCCCGTCCCAAGGGGACGGCCGGGGACAAGATCCCCGAGCAGCCCACGGCCGCCCAGAAGAAGAGTGCCGCGAAGAAGACGGCGGTGCCGAAACAGGCGGCGGCCAAGAAGGCGACGGCCCCCGCGAAGAAGGCCGCCGTCAAGAAGACGGCCGCCACGCAGTCACCCGCGACGAAGGCCACGGCCAAGAAGGCGGCCCCGGCGAAGGCGACCGCGAAGAAGGCCGCCGAGAAGAAGGCCGTCGCGAAGAAGGCGGCTCCTGAGAAGGCCACCGCGGCGAAGGCGGCAGCCGAGAAGGTGGCGGCGACGAAGGCCACGGCCGGGAAGACGGCCGCGACGAAGACGACCGCGAAGAAGGCCACAGCCACGAAGGCCGCAGCCAAGAAGGCCGCAGCCAAGAAGGCCACAGCCACCAAGGCGACGGCCACGAAGGCGGTCGTCAAGAAGGCCACGACCAAGAAGGCGGTCGCCAAGAAGGCCACGACGGCAAAGGCGGCAGCCACCAAGGCCACCGCCACCAAAGCAACCGCCGCCGAGCCTCCCGCCAAGAAGGCCCCCGCGAAGAAGGCCACGGCCAAGAAGGCCACCGCAGGAACGGCCACCGCGGGGAAGGCCACCGCCGACTCCGCCCAGAACGTCCCGCCGGAGATGGAACTCGCCGTCTCGCCCGCCGTCGGCTCGGCGGACCGGGACCGGCTGCTCAACGGCACGCATCACAACCCGCACTCCGTGCTCGGCGCACACCCCGTGCCCGGCGGGATCGCGTTCCGGGCGTTCCGGCCGTACGCCCTGGCGGTGACCGTCGTCGCGGGCGAGGTGCGGGCGGAGTTGCAGGACGACGGGGCGGGGTTCTTCTCCGGTCTGCTGCCGCTGCGGGAGGTCCCGGAGTACCGGCTGCTCGTGGAGTACGAGGGGACGGTCCTGGACACCGAGGACGCCTACCGTTTCCTGCCCACGCTGGGCGACCTCGACCTGCACCTGATCGGCGAGGGCCGGCACGAGGAGCTGTGGACGGCGCTGGGCGCGCACCCGATGACCCACCAGGGCGTGACCGGCACCCGGTTCGCGGTGTGGGCGCCGAACGCACTCGGCGTGCGCGTGGCCGGCACCTTCAACTTCTGGGACGGCACCGGCCACGTCATGCGGTCGCTGGGCTCGTCGGGCGTGTGGGAGCTGTTCCTGCCGGACGTCGGCGAGGGCGAGCTGTACAAGTTCGAGATCACCCGCCCCGACGGCTCGAAGACGATGCGCGCCGACCCGCTGGCCCGCCGCACGGAGGTGCCGCCCGCGACCTCGTCGGTCATCACGTCCTCGGGGTACGAGTGGGGCGACGCCGAGTGGCTGGCCCGGCGCGCGGAAGCCCCGGCGCACGAGGCACCGTTCTCGGTGTACGAGGTGCACCTGCCGTCCTGGCGGCCGGGACTGACCTACCGTCAACTGGCCGAACAGCTCCCGGGGTACGTGAAGAACCTGGGCTTCACGCACGTGGAGCTGATGCCGGTCGCCGAGCATCCGTTCGGCGGCTCCTGGGGCTATCAGGTCACCGGCTTCTACGCGCCGACGGCCCGGCTGGGCACGCCCGACGACTTCCGGTACCTGGTCGACGCGCTGCACCGGGCCGGTGTCGGCGTGCTGATGGACTGGGTGCCCGCGCACTTCCCGCGCGACGACTGGGCGCTGGCCGAGTTCGACGGCCGGCCCCTGTACGAGCACGCGGATCCGCTGCGGGCCGCGCACCCCGACTGGGGCACGCTGGAGTTCGACTACGGACGCAACGAGGTGCGCAACTTCCTCGTCGCGAACGCCCTGTACTGGTGCGAGGAGTTCCACATCGACGGGCTGCGCGTGGACGCGGTGGCGTCGATGCTCTACCTCGACTACTCGCGCGAGCCGGGCCAGTGGACGCCCAACGAGCACGGCGGCCGGGAGAACCTGGACGCGGTGGCGTTCCTCCAGGAGATGAACGCGACGCTCTACCGCAGGGTGCCCGGCGTGGTCACGATCGCCGAGGAGTCGACCGCCTGGGACGGCGTCACCCGGGCCACCCACCACAAGGGCCCGAGCGGCTTCGGCGGGCTCGGGTTCGGGCTGAAGTGGAACATGGGCTGGATGCACGACTCGCTCCAGTACATGAGCCACGAGCCGGTGTACCGCAAGCACCACCACCACGAGATGACGTTCTCGATGGTGTACGCGTACAGCGAGAACTACGTCCTGCCGATCTCCCACGACGAGGTCGTGCACGGCAAGCGCTCCCTGGTGTCGAAGATGCCGGGCGACTGGTGGCAGCAGCGCGCCAACCACCGGGCGTACCTGGGCTTCATGTGGGCCCACCCCGGCAAGCAGTTGCTGTTCATGGGGCAGGAGTTCGCCCAGGGCGCCGAGTGGTCCGAGGCGCACGGCCCGGACTGGTGGCTCCTCGATCCGGGCTACGGGGCCGAGGCCGAGCACCGGGGCGTGCGCGACCTGGTCCGCGACCTCAACACCGTCTACCGCGCGACTGAGGCGCTGTGGCGGCTCGACACGGACCCGGCCGGTTTCGAATGGGTGGTCGGGGACGCCGCCGACGACAACGTCCTGGCGTTCCTGAGGCTGGACCCGGAGGGCAACCCGCTGCTGTCGGTGTCCAACTTCGCGCCGGTCGTCCGCCCCGACTACCGCCTGGGCGTGCCCGAGGACGTCCCCGCCTGGCACGAGGCCGTCAACACCGACGCCGCCGCCTACGGCGGCAGCGACGTCACCAACCCCGACCCGGTCAAGCCGGAGGCCCAGCCGTGGCACGGCCGCCCGGCGAGCATCCGGCTGACCCTGCCACCGCTGTCGACGGTGTGGCTGCGCCCGGCGTAGGCGGCCTGTGACACCGCTGTGACGGGAGGTGTGGCTTCCGTCACAGCCCGTCCGGTCCGGGCCTGGTGGGGTGGCGGCATGCGTGCCACCCCACTCACCGGACGGCGGCGGTGAGCTCTTGAGGCTGCTCCCGGTCTTCCTCGGGCTCGTCGTCGGCTGGGTCGCGCTGCGCGGGCTGCTGGCGCATCCGCTGCTGCCGCTGTGGGTGCGGACCTCGGTGTTCTGGGCGGTTCCGCTCGGCGCCGTCACGTGGATGTACATCATGGCCGCGGACGACTACGTGCTGTTCCCCGATACGGCTCCCTGCCCCAGGGAGCCGTATCGGGAGGGCGTCATCGGCAGCGGCAGGGTGTCGGGCGTCTCCACGCCGTTTCCGCCGCGCGCCTACTGCGCGTGGGAGGACGGCACCGTCTACGACCTCGCACCCGGGGCCGAGTTCCTGTTCTGGGTCTTCTTCGCCCTGACGGTCGTCCCCCTCGCGGCCGGACTGTGGCACGCCCTGCGGGATCCGAAGTCGCTCCTCCGGTAGGCGCGTTCCGCCAGGCGGGCTACGCGAACGCCTCCGACAGGGACTCGGGCAGTTCCCCGGTGTGCAGCACCCCCAGTCGCTGGGTGGCCCGGGTCAGGGCCACGTACAGGTCGCTGGTGCCGTACCGGCCGGGCTCGACCACGAGGACGGAGTCGAACTCCAGGCCCTTGGCCTGGCGCGGGTCGAGGAGGACGACCGAGCGGGTGAGGTCCGGTTCGGCGCCCGCCGTCACGCCGTCCAGCCGGGCCGCGAGGCCGCGGTGGAGGTCGCGCGGCGCGATCACCGCGAGCCGTCCCTCGTCAGGGGTGAGCTCCCCGACCGCCTTGGCGACGGCGCCCGGGAGGTCGTCGGTGGCCCGTGCCCAGGGGCGTACGCCCGTGGAGCGGACCGAGCTCGGCGGTTCGAAGTCCGGCTGCTCGGCGCGGACCACGGCCGCGGCGACGTCCATGATCTCGGCCGGGGTGCGGTAGTTGACGCCCAGCCGGGTGTGCTCCCAGCGGTCCTCGACGTACGGGGCGAGGATGCCCGACCAGGAGCCGACACCGGCGGCCTCCGCCGTCTGCGCGGGGTCGCCGACGAGGGTCATCGAGCGGGTGGGGCTGCGCCGCATCAGCAACCGCCACGCCATCGGCGACAGTTCCTGCGCCTCGTCCACGATGATGTGCCCGAACGCCCAGGTGCGGTCGGCGGCGGCGCGCTCGGCGGCACTGCGGTGGTCGTCCTCCTCGTGCCGTTCGGCGAACCGCTCGGCGTCGATGATGTCGTGCGCCGACAGCACCTCGGAGGACTCGGGGTCGTCCTCCTCCTTGTCCTCGAACTCGTACGTCCGGGACGCGTACGACACGTCCAGCACGCCCTGCGCGTAGGCGATCTGCCGCTCCCGCTCGCGCTGTGCGCGCTCCCGGGCCAGCCGGTCGTCCTCGCCGAGGAGTTCGGCGGCCTCGTCGAGCAGTGGCACGTCCGCGACGGTCCAGCGCCGGGTCACCGGGCGGCGTACGGCGGCGGCGTCCTCGGCGGGCAGGAACTCCTCGGGCGCGGCGAGGAAGTCGGCGACGAGCCGCTGCGGGGTCAGCAGTGGCCACAGCTGGTCGATGGCGGTCCAGACCTCGGGGTTCTCGGCGAGGTCGTCGCGGATCTGGGTGATGTCGCTGGGGTCGAGCAGGCTGGACCCGTCGAAGGGGTCGGTGCCGATCCGCTCGGCGTACAGCTCGGTGAGGGTGTTGAGGATGTGCCCCTCGAAGTGCTCGCGGGACGCGTTGTGGGGCAGCTTCGCGGCGCGGGTGCGCTCGCGGGCGACGCCGACGAGGCCGTCGTCGAGCATGAGCACCTCGCGCTCGTGCTCGACCGTGATCACCGGGTCGGGCAGCGCCTGCCGGCTGCGCACGACCTCGGCGAGGACGTCGGCCATCTCCGCGCGGCCCTTCACGGCGGCGGCCTCCGGCGTGTCGGTGGCGGTCGCCTTCACCCCGGGGTACAGCTCGCCGACGGTCGCGAGGAGCACGCCGGTCTCGCCGAGGGAGGGCAGCACCTCGCCGATGTAGCCGAGGAACGCCGGGTTGGGGCCGACGATCAGCACCGCCCGCTTGGCGAGCAGCTCCCGGTGGTCGTACAGCAGATACGCGGCGCGGTGCAGGGCGACGGCCGTCTTGCCGGTGCCCGGGCCGCCCTCCACCACGAGCACGCCGCGGTGCGGGGCGCGGATGATGCGGTCCTGGTCCGCCTGGATGGTCTGCACGATGTCGCTCATCCGGCCGGTGCGCGCGGAGTTGAGCGCGGCGAGCAGCACGGCGTCGCCCGACGGGTCCTCGTGGCCGGTGCGGGTCTCGTCGCCGAGGTCGAGGATCTCGTCGTGCAGGTGGGTGACCCGGCGGCCGTCGGTGGCGATGTGCCGCCGGCGCCTCAGCCCCATCGGGGTGTGGCCGGTGGCCAGGTAGAAGGGGCGGGCGACGTCGGCACGCCAGTCGATGAGGACCGGTGTGCGGTCGGCGTCGTCCCTGCGCAGGCCGATGCGTCCGATGTGGTGGGTGACACCCGAGGTGAGGTCGATCCGGCCGAAGCACAGGGAGCCGTCCACCGCGTTCAGCGCGGCGAGCAGCCCGGAGCGCTCGGCCACGAGGATGTCCCGCTCGAGTCTGGCCTGCATGGGGGTGTTGCCCTGCGCGAGCGCGTCCGTGACGGAGGTCTCGGTGTCCCCGCGCAGCGCGTCCACGCGCGCGTACAACCCGTCGATGAATTCCTGCTCGTGCCGCAATTCATCGTCCGGAAATTCGGTGTTTGACAATTCCGCTCCCGCCCGGATATACTGTGCTCACTGAACTTAACTGTGGCTTCAATCGACTTGAAGTCACGAACAGACAAATATACGCAAGGAAATCCCCCGGGCGCAATTGCTCGGGGGATTTCCTCGTTTCCGGGCGCGTCGCCTACAGCACGTCGGCCAGTTCCTCCAGCAGCCGCCGCTTGGCCCGCGCGCCCACCATCGCCTTCACGGGCTCACCCCCGCGGAACACCATGAACGTCGGCATCGACAGCACCTTGTAGGCGTTCGTGGTCTCCGGGTTGGAGTCCACGTCGAGCTGCACCACCTTCAGCCGGTCGCCCTCCTCGGAGGCGAGGGCCTTGAGCACCGGCCCCATCTGCCGGCAGGGCGGACACCAGTCGGCGGTGAACTCCACCAGCACCGGCAGGTCCGCGCCGATCACCTCCGCCTCGAAGTCCGCGTCCGTCACATCGGTCACCACGTGTGCCTCCCCAGTTCGCACCGCGGCTCCGGGCCTCCCGGAGCCTCCGCCTCGGCGGCCAGCTCGGCCCGCGCCAGCTGCCGGGCGACCGTCTCCCGCACGGCCGCCAGCTGACCGATCAGGGCGTCGAGTTCGTCCAGCTTGCGCCGGTAGACCGCGAGCGAGGCCGGACATGTGTCGCCCTCGGGGTGCCCGGCCCGCAGACACTCCACGAAGGGACGCGTCTCCTCCAGGTCGAACCCGAAGTCCTGCAACGTCCTGATCTGCTCCAGCAGCTTCAGGTCGCACTCGTCGTACGTCCGGTACCCGTTGCCCTCACGCCGCGCGGGCAGCAGCCCCCGCGACTCGTAGTACCGCAGCGTCCGCGTCGTGGTCCCGGCCCGTGCGGCCAGCTCGCCGATTCGCATGCCGTCGAACGTAGTCCTTGACGCCGACGTCAAGGCAACAGCGGTTTCCGCTCCACCGGGGAGGTCAGCACGATCGACGTCGTGGTGCGGCCCAGCGCGGAGACCGCCTCCAGCACCTCCTCCAGGTGGACGGTGTCCCGGACGGCGGCCTTGAGGATCCAGCAGTCCTCCCCGACCACGTGGTGCACCTCGGTGATCTCGGGCCGTTCGATCAGCTCCAGGGTCCGGGGATGCTTGAGGTTGTAGCCGCCGTGCGGGTCCACCCGGATGAACGCCTGGATGCCGTAGCCGAGCCGGGCCGGCACGACGTGGGCGCCGTAGCCGCTGATCACTCCCGCCGCCTCCAGTCGTCGCACGCGTTCGGTGACCGCCGCGGGGCTGAGCCGGACCCGGCGGCCCAGCTCGCTGAGCTTGATCCGGCCGTCGGTCTGGAGCAGCTGGAGGATCTGCCGGTCCAGTGCGTCGAAGGCCACCGAGGTTTCGTCGGCGGCGGTGCGCGGATGCCGTGGTTCTTTCGGCGTCGCGGCCTGAACTCCCATGGTTCCCCCTTCAAGGCGTGGCTGTGCGCCAGGAGAATTATGGTCATGGAAAAGGCCCTGGAAGTCCTGGTCATCGGCGGGAACCGGTACGTCGGAAAGCGTCTGCTCGCACGGCTGCTCGCCGACGGGCACCGCGTCACGGTGCTGAACCGGGGGTCCTCCCCGCCGCCCGGCGGAGTGGAGCACGTGGTCGCCGACCGGGACGACGAGCGGTCCCTGACCGGCGCGCTCGGCGCGCGCCTCTTCGACGTCGTCGTCGACCAGGTCTGCTACACACCCCGGCAGGCGGCACTCGCCCACCGTGTCTTCTCCGGCCGCACCCGCCGCTATGTGATGACCTCCACGGTCGAGGTGTACGAGTACGAGGACTCCCCCGCCCTCGTGCGCGAGGAGGCCGTCGACCCGGCCACGGTCACCGTCGACCTCGGGCTGCCCTGGGACGACCCGGCGTTCCGGGAGGCGAACTACGGCGAGGGCAAGCGGCAGGCCGAGGCGGTCCTCGCGGCCGGCGGCCCGGCCTTCCCGTACGCGGCGGTGCGGGTGGCCCATGTGCTGGGCGGGGCCGACGACTTCACCGGGCGGCTGGCCCACTACGCCGAGCGGATGCGCACCGGCGAGCCGATCGCCGTGCCGGTGGTGAACCGGCCCGCCACCTACGTCCACGTCGAGGAGATCGGCCGGTTCCTCGCCTGGGCGGCGGGCGAGGACTTCACCGGGCCGGTGAACGCCGCCTCCCACGGGGCGCTGATCACCGGGGAGTTGTGCGAGGCGGTGGCCGCGCACGTACCGGACGGCCGGACGGTGTTCCGGCCCGTCGAGGTCGGCGAGGTCTCCCCGTTCTCCTTCCGCCGCTCCTACGGCATGGACAACGCCCGGGCCGCCCGGCTCGGCTTCACCTTCACCGACGCCCGGCAGTGGCTGCCGCGTGCCGTCGCCGAGACGCTCGGGAAGGGCGACTGACATGCGGTACAGAACACTTGGCGGACTGCGGGTGAGCGCCATCGGGCTCGGCGCGATGCCGCTGTCCATCGAGGGCCGCCCCGACGAGGAGCGCGCGCTGGCCACCGTGCACGCCGCGCTCGACGCGGGCGTGACCCTCCTCGACACGGCCGACTCGTACCACCTGCCGGGCGCGGAGCCCGGCCACAACGAACGTCTGCTGGCCCGTGCGCTGGCCACGTACGGCGGTGACACCTCCGGCGTGCTGGTGGCGACGAAGGGCGGCCGTGGCCGCCCGGCCGGCGGCGACTGGACGGTGAACGGCTCCCCGCGCCACCTCAAGGCCGTCGCCGAGGCCTCCCGCAAGCGCCTCGGGGTGGAGGCCATCGGCCTCTACCAACTCCACAAGCCGGACCCCGACGTGCCCTTCGAGGAGTCGGTCGGCGCCCTGCGCGAGCTGCTCGACGCGGGCACGATCCGGCTGGCCGGGGTGTCCAACACGGACGCGGACCAGATCCGGCGAGCGCGGGAGATCCTCGGCGGGAAGCTGGTGTCGGTGCAGAACCGGTACTCCCCCGCCGTCCGGGACAGCGAGCCGGAGCTGCGGCTGTGCGCGGAACTGGGGCTGGCCTTCCTGCCGTGGAGCCCGCTGGGCGGGCTGGCCCGCAGCTCCCTGGACGGGCCGTCGCGCACCGAGGGCAGGGCACGCCTGGCCGCCTTCCACGAGGTCGCGGCGGACCGCGGGGTCAGCCCCCAGCAGGTCGGTCTGGCCTGGCTGCTGGCTCGCTCCCCCGCCGTCGTCCCCATCCCGGGGGCGAGCCGGCCGGAGACGGCCAAAGACTCGGCGGCCGCGGCCGACCTGCGGCTCAGCCCGGAGGAACGGGCACGCCTGGACGAGGCCGCCGAGGCCTGAGGCCGGTCATTCGAGGGAGGCGTCCTCCTCCTCGTCCTCGGCGCCCCGCACCCCCAGCAGCCGCCGGGTCAGCCGGTCGTGGTCGGAGAGGAGTTCGTCGAGGGCGGCGCGAACGTCCCGTGCCTCGGTGCGGGGCGACTCGCGCTCGGCGGCGATCAGCACGGACCGGCGGACGAGTTCCTTGGTGAAGGACGCGGTCGTGCCCTCCGTGCGGGCCACCACCTCGTCGGTGATCTCCTGGCCCAGGCCGAGGCCGGAGCCGTACAGGCCGAGCAGACGGGCACGGCCGTCCGTGTCCGGCAGGGGGATCTCCACGGCGAGGTCGACGCGGCCGGGGCGCTGGGCGAGGGCCGGTTCCAGCAGGTCGGCGCGGTTGGTGGTGAGCAGGAAGGCGACGTCAGCGTCGTCGCCGAGGCCGTCCATCTCGTTCAGGACCTGGAAGAGCAGCGGCTGCTCGCCGCCGCCGTGGTCGCGGGCCTCGGCGATCAGGTCGCAGTCCTCCAGGACGACCAGCGCGGGCTGGAGCATCCGGGCCAGGGCGCAGGCCGGGCCGATGGCCTCGATGCTCGTCCCGGACAGGACGACGACCGTGAACTCGGGCAGGTGGGACAGGAGGTAGCGGATGGTGTGGGTCTTGCCGGTGCCGGGCGGGCCGTACAGCAGCAGTCCCCGGCGCAGGTGCTGGCCGGCCGCGCGCAGTTGCTCCCGGCGCCGGGCCACGCCCACGACCTGCCGCTCCACCCGCTCCAGCAGCCCGTCGGGCAGCACGATGTCGTCCCGGGTCAGTCCGGGCCTGCGGTGGAAGCGGAACGGTCCGAGGCCGGTGCCGAACTCCGAGCCCTCGAAGGACAGGATCTGCCCCCGGAAGATGTTGAGCTCGCGCACGAGCACGTCGATCTCGGCGAGCAACCGGTCGGCGAACTCCTTCTCCCCGGCCAGCACCTCGATCTCCACCTTGTTGCGCCCGTACTCGTCCTGCGGCCCCCGCAACAGCACGGCGAACCGCTCCTCGCCCTCGGACCCGAGGTAGAAGCCGCAGGAGACGCAGGCGAGTTCGGCGTCGGGCGAGACCGGCAGCTGGGCGTAGTCGACGGCTCCGACGGTGAACCGGCCGTACCGGTCGGCCGCTTCGAGGATGTCGCCGAGCGTCAGGTCACCGTGGTGCTGTGCCCCGCGCATGCCGATGAGCTCGAACGACCGCCCCTCCCCCGCGAACCAGCGCTCCAGAGCGAGATGCACGTTGGGCAGGTCGTAGGGGGGATAGGCCACCTTGACCACGGGCCGCTCCCCGGCGCCGGCCCCCAGATGCTCCCGGAGGCGTCCGGACAGATCACGGGCACCGTCGCGGTCCTGCCGCCCGGGCCGGGCCACCGCCATCAGGAACTCCTGGAACAGCTCACCGACCTGCTCCATGGACAACGGAGACGCCTCCCGCTCCGCCCCGTACCGGGCCCGGTACTCGTCCGAGCTCATGATCTCGACCTCGCCCGCTTCCCCCATGCGTCCCTCCGTACGTCAGGCCTCTTCTCGGGGCGCGGGACTAACCGACGGACTCCGACTCCCTGTCCTCGGCACCTTCGTCCACGGCCTTCCCCTTACGCGGCAGCAACACGGCCACGACCACCGTACCGACACCCAGGATCACGGCCCCGGCCAAACTGGTGTGCGCGACCGCGTCCGCGAAGGAGGACCCCACCGCGTCGGCCATCTGCCGGGCCCCGCCGGCCAACTGCTCGGCCTGCGCCCGCAGTCGCTCCGCCTGCTGCGGGTCGCTCGTGTGCGCGGCCTGCTCGGCCAGCTGCCGGGCCCGGTCCCCGATGCCCTGTGCCACGGCGTACCCGGCCCCGACGGAGTCCTGGGCCGTCTCCAGGGAGGAGCCGGGGAGCCGGCTGCCGGCCGTCGCGCCCGAGAGGTGCCCGGAGTACGACGTCGCCAGCAGCGAGCCGAGGACGGCGATGCCGAGCGAGCCGCCGAGCTCCAGCGACGTGTCGTTCACCGCGCCGCCGACGCCCAGCTCGGACTCCGGGAACGCCCCCATGATCGCGTCCGTGCAGGGCGACAGTGCCAGCCCGATCGCGAGGCCGAGCACGATCAGCGGCGCGACGAAGTCGCCGTACGACGACCCGGAGTCGACCTGGGTGAGCAGCGCGAGGGCCGCCGTACCGCCGACCATGCCGGCCGTGACGGTCCACTTCATGCCGACCCGCGGGGTGAGGTAGCCGGTGAGGGCGGAGCCCACGAAGACGGCACCGGCCAGCGGCAGCATGCGCAGGCCCGTGTCCAGGGCGTCGTAGCCGAGGACGAACTGGAGGTGCTGGGTCAGGTAGTAGAAGGCACCGAAGACGGCCAGGAAGAACAGGGCGACGGCGAGGTTGGAGCCCGCGAAGCCGCGGTCGGTGAAGCGGCGCACGTCGAGGACGGGACGCGGGTGGCGCAGCTCCCAGAGCACGAAGGCCACGAGCGCGACGCCCGCGACGACGGCCGCCGTGACCGCCTTGGTGCCCCAGCCGAAGTGCGGACCCTCGATGATCGTGTAGACGAGCGCGCCGATCCACACCACCGACAGCAGTCCGCCGCCGTAGTCGATGCGCCCGTGGTGGCCGGCCTTGGACGGCGGTACGAGGACGAGCGCGCCGACGACGGCCAGGGCGGCGACGGGCACGTTGATGAGGAACGTCGACGACCAGCCGTGGTGCTCCAGCAGCGCCCCGGCGACCAGCGGACCGGCGGCGATGGCGAGTCCGGCCGTGGCGGTCCACAGCGTGATGGCCTTGGCGCGTTCGGCGCGCGGGAAGGTCGCCGCGAGCAGGGACAGCGTGGCAGGCATGATCATCGCGGCGCCGGCGCCCATCACGGCACGCGCCGCGATCACCGACTCGGCGCTGCCGGCGAGGTAGCCGGAGACGGCACCGCCGGCGAACACGACCAGCCCGAGGACGAGCGCGCCCCGGCGGCTGTACTTGTCGCCTATCGCGCCGAGCAGCAGCATCAGCGCGGCGTACGGGACGGTGTAGCCGTCGATGACCCACTGGAGGTCGGCGCTGGACAGGCCGAGGTCCTCGGTCATGTCGGGCGCGGCGACGGTGAGGGCGGTGTTCGCCATCACGATGATCAGCAGACTCAGGCAGAGCACGAGGAGCGCCCACCAGCGCCGGGCGTAGGGGCGGTCCATCCTCTCGGCCGGTTCGGTCATGACGAGTCGCATGGCAGGGGTCGCCTTCCTCACTGACTTGCACAGGGGTGTGCATTTGCACAACACTGTGCAATGTACGTCGTTGCACACCGCTGTGCAAATCGATGGGGGAAGGGGCACAATGGCGTCCATGACCACGGGCACCACCAGCCGCGCCGACGCCAACCGGCGCCGCATCCTCGACGTCGCCCTCGGCGAGCTGCTGCGCGACCCCGACGCGTCCATGGACCAGATCGCACGCGCCGCGGGCGTCGTACGGCGGACGGTGTACGGGCACTTCCCGAGCCGCGAGGCGCTGATCAGCACGCTCGTCGACGAGGCGGTCCAGGCCCTGTCGGCCGCGCACGCGGCGGGCCGCGAGGGCGTGCAGGACCCGGCGGAGTCCGTGGCCCGCTCGGTGCTGGCGGTGTGGGAGCTCGCCGACCGCTACCGGCTGCTGATCGCGCTCGCCCAGCGCACGGTCACCATGCAGGGCATCAGGGAGCGGCTCACCCCGGTCCGGGAGGCCGCCACCGCGGTCCTCCGGCGCGGCCTCGACGAGGGCGTCTTCAGCTCACCGCTGCCCGCACCGGCCCTGGCCTACGTGCACGAGCAGATGCTGGTCGCGCTGATGGAAGCGGTGAACGACGGACTCGTGGCAGCGCGAGAGGCGGGCCGCTGCGCCGCGGTCACTGTGCTGACCGCGGCGGGCGTGCCCGCCCCTAGGGCCACCGAGCTGGTGGCGAAGCTGAACGATTGATCTTGTCTGCGTACGGATGGTCGTACGGATGGTCTTCCCTGCGTACGGACCGGGCGGCTGAGCGACGGGGGGACACTCAGCCGCCCGGAGTCTCGCGGGGCGCGGCGCGGGGCCGTCAGGCCTTCGCCAGCTCCTTCTCGCCGCCCTGCTCGGGCACCTCGGCGTGCTCCTGGGCCGGACCGCCGTGGCCGTCGTCCAGCAGCGTCTTCTCGTCGAAGGGCAGCTGACCGGCGAGGACCTGGTTCACGCGGTCCTTGTCGATCTCCTTCGTCCAGGTGCCGATCAGCACGGTGGCCACGGCGTTGCCGGCGAAGTTGGTCAGGGCACGGGCCTCGCTCATGAAGCGGTCGATGCCGACGATGAGGCCGATACCGTCCACCAGGGCCGGCTTGTGCGACTGGAGACCACCGGCCAGCGTCGCGAGGCCCGCGCCGGTGACACCGGCGGCGCCCTTGGAGGCGACCAGCAGGAAGAGCAGCAGCGGGATCTGCTCGCCGATCGACATCGGCGTGCCCATCGCGTCGGCGATGAACAGGGACGCCATGGTCATGTAGATCATGGTGCCGTCGAGGTTGAAGGAGTAGCCGGTCGGGACGGTGATGCCGACCACCGGCTTGCTGACGCCCAGGTGCTCCATCTTCGCGATGAGCCGCGGCAGCGCGGACTCGGAGGAGGAGGTGGAAAGGATCAGCAGGAACTCACGGCCCAGGTACTTGAACAGCGTGAGGATGTTCAGGCCGGAGATCACGCGCAGCAGGATGCCGAGCACGATGAAGACGAAGAGGAAGCAGGTGACGTAGAAGCCGAGCATCAGCACGGCGAGGCTCTTGAGCGCGTCCAGGCCGGCGGAGCCGGTGACGGCGGCGATGGCACCGAAGGCACCGATCGGGGCGGCCCACATCACCATGGCGAGGATGCGGAAGACGAGCCGCTGGATGTGCTCGATACCGCGCAGGATCGGCTCGCCGGCCGAGCCCATGCCCTGGAGCGCGAAGCCGGCGAGCAGGGCGATCAGCAGGGTCTGGAGGACCGACTCGTTGGTGAAGGCGGAGACGATCGTGGTCGGGATGATGCCCAGCAGGAAGTCTGCGGTGTTCGTGGTGGCCTCGGGGTCGACCTGTGCGTGACCGGCCTCCTTGACCGCGTCGGTCATCGCGAGGCTCGAGCCCGGGTCCAGGATGTTGCCGACGACCAGGCCGATGCTCAGCGCGACCAGCGACATCACCATGAAGTAGCCGAGGGCGATACCGCCGACGGCACCGACCTTGGTGGCCTTACGTACCGAGCCGATGCCCAGCACGATGGTGCAGAAGATGATCGGCGAGATCATCATCTTGATCAGGTTCACGAAGCCGGTCCCGATCGGCTTCAGCTCGACAGCGAAGTCGGGTGCGGCCAGACCCACCGCGATACCGGCGGCGACCGCGATGATCACCGCGATGTAGAGATAGTGCGTGCGGTCCCGCTTGGCTTTTGGTGCGGCAGGTGCCGTATCGGCTGCGCTGGTCACGGCGGCCCTCCTTGACGACGTCGTCGGCATCACCGGCGTGCGGCTCACGTCCGGGGAAAAGGGAGCGGGGCTCCCGGAGATGCGTTATGGGGAATGCCGTGACTATGTCCTGCTGTGTGAGCGCGGTCACCCTTCCGTTCATATAGTTCACAATCAGCCACGAGGCAGACTGACGACATGCGCTTCTCCGTCCCCGGTCCCCGCAGTCTGGCGGGCCAGCTCTTCGCCATGCAGGCCGTCCTGATAGCGGTCGTCGTGGCCGGATACGCGCTGTTCACTTACGCCAGTGACCGCAGCCAGGCCGAAGAGGCGGCGACGCGCCAGGCCAGGGCGGTGGCGCGATCCGTCGCCGACTCCCCTTCGGTGCTTCAGGCGGCCCGCACCTCCGACCCGACCGCCGAGCTCCAGCCGTACGCGCTGAAGGTCATGCGGGACACCGAGGTCGACTTCATAACGATCATGGACCCGCGGGGCATCCGCTGGACGCATCCCGACCCGGACCAGATCGGCCAGCCCTTCCGGGGCCATACGGCGAAGGCTCTGAAGGGCGAAACCTTCGACGAGACCTACACCGGCACGCTCGGCCCCTCGGTCCGCGCGGTCACCCCCATCCAGGACGGCAAGGAGATCGTCGGCCTGGTCAGCGCGGGCATCCGGGTCGAGGAGATCACCCAGCGGGTGCAGGACCAGCTCACGGCCCTGCTCGGCGTCGCGGCCGGCGCGCTGGTCCTGGGCGCCGTCGGCACCTACGTCATCAACGCCCGGCTGCGCCGCCACACCCACGGCATGAACGCGGCCCAGCTCAGCCGGATGCACGACTACCACCAGGCCGCCCTGCACGCCGTGCGCGAGGGGCTGCTGATGCTGGACGGGCAGTACCGTGTGGCGCTGATCAACGACGGAGGGCGCGAGTTGCTCGGCGTGGCCGGGGACGTGGTGGGCAGATCGGTGGCGGAGCTGGGGCTGCCCGCCCCGCTGACGGGCGCGCTGCTGGCCTCGGAGCCGCGGGTGGACGAGGTGCATCTGACGGCGTCGCGGGTACTGGTGATCAACACCTCGCCGGTGTCGGGCGGTGAGCGGCGCGGTACGGTCGTCACCCTGCGCGACGTCACCGAACTCCAGTCACTGATGGGCGAGTTGGACTCCGAGCGGGGGTTCACGCAGGCGCTGCGATCGCAGGCGCACGAGGCGGCGAACCGGCTGCACACGGTCGTCTCGCTGATCGAGCTGGGCCGGGCGGAGGAGGCGGTGGAGTTCGCGACGGCCGAGCTGGAGCTGGCGCAGGCGTTGACGGACCAGGTCGTGGCGGCGGTGAGCGAGCCGGTGCTGGCGGCGCTGCTGCTGGGCAAGACGGCCCAGGCGAACGAGCGGGGCGTGGAGCTGATGGTGTCGGAGGACAGCAGCCTGGACGACGGTCTGCTGCCGGAGTCGCTCCCGTCGCGGGACCTGGTGACCATCCTGGGCAACCTGATCGACAACGCCGTGGACGCGGCACAGGGCAGCGTGCGGGCGCGGGTGACGGTGGCGGCGTACACCCAGGACACGGAGGATCCCGAGGCCCTCGATGACGCCCCGGAACTGGTGCTGCGGGTCTCGGACACCGGCCCGGGCGTGGATCCGGAGCACGCCGAGGCCGTCTTCCAGCGGGGCTTCTCGACCAAGCCGGCGGGTCCGGGCGGCCGGGGGCTGGGGCTGGCCCTGGTGCGTCAGGCGGTACAGCGGCACGAGGGGACGCTGTCGGTGTCGGAGGCCGACGGGGGCGGGGCACAGTTCGAGGTACGGCTGCCGCTGCGGGAGTCGGGGGCGGTGGCCGGGGGCGTGACATCCAGGACCTCGGTGTCCAGAGGCGCTGGAGGCTACGCATGACGAGCGACATCACCCCCGAGAGGGACATCCGCGTCCTGGTCGTCGAGGACGACCCGGTCGCCGCGGACGCGCACGTGATGTACGTCGGCCGGGTCCCGGGCTTCGTCGCCGTGGGCAAGGCGCACACGGGCGCGGAGGCGCGCCGGGCCCTGGAGCGCACGCCCGTCGACCTGCTCCTGCTCGACCTGCACCTGCCGGACGTGCACGGACTGCAACTGGCGCGGTCCCTGCGGGCGGCCGGCCACCACGCGGACGTGATCGCGGTGACGTCGGCGCGCGATCTGGCGGTCGTGCGCGAGGGCGTCTCGCTCGGAGTCGTGCAGTACGTCCTGAAGCCGTTCACCTTCGCGACCCTGCGGGACCGCCTCGTGCGGTACGCCGAGTTCCACGCGGCGGTCGGCGAGGCGAGCGGCCAGGACGAGGTGGACCGGGCGCTGGCGGCCCTGCGCGCCCCGGGCCCGGCGGCCCTGCCGAAGGGGCTGAGCGCGCCGACGCTGGAGCGGGTGACGGTGGCCCTGCGCGACAGCGCGGAGGGCCTCACGGCCGCCGGTGTGGCGGAGACCGTGGGCATCTCCCGCATCACGGCCCGCCGTTACCTGGAACACCTGGTGGACGCGGGCCGCGCGGCCCGCCGCCCGCAGTACGGCACGGTGGGACGACCGGAGTTGCAGTACCGCTGGGTCACGGGCTAGTGACGCCTCGTCAGCCGGCTGGCCGCGATCGAACCGGCGCACACGCATTGACCTGACTAGACCACTCAACTTAGGTTCACCACGCAGCCGTCCCGGCCACAAAGAAGTGCGTCCGTAGGAGGTTCGTGCCGTGCGCCCCACCGCCGCTTTCACACCTCTCCTCGCCCTGGCCCTCGCCGCGACCGCCCTCACCGCCTGCGGTGGCGGTTCGGGCAGCGACCCCGACACCGTGAAGGTCTCCTTCAAACAGTCCACGGACAACTCCATCAAGGTGATGGACACCTATCTCGCGGACATCAAGCAGCAGTTCGAGAAGGCCCACCCCGGCAAGAAGGTCGAGCTCGTCCCGATCAAGGCTCCGGACTCGGAGTACTACACCAAGCTCCAGCAGATGCTCCGCTCCCCCAAGACCGCCCCCGACCTGGTCTACGAGGACACCTTCCTCATCAACTCGGACATCACCAGCGGCTATCTCAAGCCCCTCGACCCCTACCTCGCCAAGTGGCCGGACTGGAACCGGTTCATCGACACGGCGAAGGCGGCGGCCAAGGGCGAGGACGGCAAGACGTACGGCGTCCCCGACGGCACCGACACCCGCGGCCTCTGGTTCGACAAGGGCGTCTTCGCCAAGGCCGGCCTGCCCGCCGACTGGCAGCCGAAGACCTGGAAGGACGTCCTGACCGCGGCCCGCGCCATCAAACGGAAGGTCCCCGGCGTCATCCCGCTCAACGTCTACACGGGCAAGCCGGTCGGCGAGGCCGCCACCATGCAGACCTTCGAGATGCTGCTCTACGGCACGAACGACGGCCGCACGGACCCCCTCTACGACAAGGCGAGCAAGAAGTGGATCGCCGGCGGCCAGGGCTTCGAGGACGCCCTCGCCTTCGTCGAGACGGTCTACAAGGAGAAGCTGGGCCCGGACGTCTCCGACGCGCTCGACCCGAACGTCATGACCCGGGTCCGCGGCGAGTGGCTCCCGAAGGGCAGGCTCGGCATCGCCCTCGACGGCTCCTGGCTGCCGCAGGACTGGCTGCCCGGCAGCGGCCACGAGTGGCCCGAGTGGTCGGAGAAGCTCGGCCTCGCCGCCATGCCCACGCAGCACGGCCAGGCGCCCGGCAAGGTGAGCATGTCCGGCGGCTGGACCTGGTCGATCCCTGCCAAGGCCGGCAACCCCGACCTGGCCTTCGAGTTCGTCAAGACGATGCAGACCAAGGCCAACGCGCGGAAGTGGTACGTCGCCAACTCCGGCATCGCGGTCCGCGAGGACGTGGCGAAGGACCCCGGATACGCCACCGCCCAGCCCGGCACCGAGTTCTTCACCGACCTGGTGCGGCACACCCACTACCGCCCCGCCTACCCGGCCTACCCCAAGGTCTCCACGGCCATCCAGGAGGCCATGGAGGGCGTGACGACGGGTGACATGTCGGTGGACGAGGCGACGGGCGGCTACGTGGACGCCCTGAAGGACGCCACGGACGACCAGGGCGTCGAGCGGTAGGCGGCGGTACGCCGGGATGGCCACCACAGCACCGCACACCGACCTCGGAAAGACGCCCGGCCCCACGGCTCCCCTCCGCCCCCGGCGGGGCCCGGGCGCGCTGGTCCGGGCCCTGCCCCTCACCCCCGCCGTCGTCCTCCTGCTCCTCTTCCTCGCCGGCCCGATCGCCTACTGCGTCTACATCGCCTTCTCGGACCTCCAGCTCACCGGCCAGGCCCAGGACTCGTTCGTCGGCTTCGAGAACTTCACCCGGGCCTTCGGGGACGAGGCGTTCCTGAACGCCGTATGGCTGACCCTGGTGTTCACGGTCCTGTCGTCCCTCATCGGGCAGAACACGCTCGGCCTCGCCCTGGCGGCGCTGATGCGGCGCGCGTCGAAACCGGTCCGCACGCTCACCGGCGGCATCGTGGTGACCGCCTGGGTGCTGCCGGAGGTGGTGGCCGGCTTCCTCCTCTACGCCTTCTTCCGCCGCGAGGGCACCCTGAACGCCATCCTGGACTGGCTCCACCTGCCCTCCCAGAACTGGCTGTTCACCCTCCCGATCCTGGCGGTGTCCTTCGCCAACGTCTGGAGGGGCACGGCCTTCTCCATGCTGGTCTACTCGGCCGCGCTGAACGAGATCCCCAAGGAGATCACCGAGGCCGCCGAGGTCGACGGGGCCGGCGGCTGGCGCCGCATGTGGCACATCACCCTCCCCATGATCCGCCGCTCCATCGGCACGAACCTGATGCTCAACACCCTCCAGACCCTCTCGGTCTTCGGGCTGATCTGGGTGATGACCAGGGGTGGCCCGGGCGGAAGGAGCCAGACGCTGCCGCTCTTCATGTACGAACAGGCCTTCCAGAACAGCCTGATCGGCTACGGCACGGCGGTGGCCCTGCTCCTCCTCCTGGTCGGCTCCCTCTTCTCCCTCGTCTATCTGCGCCTGCTGCGGACGGAGGTCTGACCCGCATGGCAGTCACACTGGCCTCCCGCCGCAGGAGCCGCCGCCTGGCGGCGGACGCGGGCCTCCTGGCGGTCGCCGCGGCTTTCGTACTCCCCCTGGCCTGGGTGGTCCTGTCCTCCCTGGACCCTCACGCCGACCTCCGCGTCAAGGCGCCCGACGGCCTCACCCTGGACAACTTCGACGCGATCCTGACTCCCGAGATCACCTTCACGCCATTGCTGAACAGCCTGATCCTGTGCGGCGGCGCGACGCTGCTGACGGTGGTCTGCGCGGCCCTGGCGGCCTACCCGCTGTCCCGCTTCCACTCCCGCTTCAACCGCCCGTTCCTGCTGACGATCCTCTTCGCGACGAGCCTGCCGATCACGGCGATCATGGTCCCGGTCTACGCGCTCTTCGTCCGGGTGGACCTGATCGACACCATGCAGGGCACGATCTTCTTCTTCGCCGCGTCCCAACTGCCGTTCGCCATCTGGCTGACGAAGAACTTCATGGACGGCGTACCGAAGGAACTGGAAGAGGCGGCCTGGACCGACGGGGCCTCGTCCCTCCAGTCCCTGATCCGGATCGTGCTGCCCCTGATGGGCCCGGGCGTGGCCGTCGTGACGGTCTTCTCCTTCGTCATGATGTGGGGCAACTTCTTCGTCCCCTTCATGCTCCTGCTGACACCCGACCAGATGCCGGCCTCCGTCAGCATCAACGACTTCTTCGGGAACCGGGGGATGGTGGCGTACGGGCAGCTGGCGGCGTTCTCGATCGTCTACTCGACCCCGGTGATCCTTCTGTACGTCCTGATCGCCCGACGCCTGGGAGGGGGCTTCGCGCTGGGCGGGGCGGTGAAGGGCTGACCCAGGCTGTTGCTGGGGCCGGGTGGGTGCGCAACTCGGCGCGACGAGGTGCCGCTGCGCCCACCCGTGCCGCCCTGGGGGTACCTCCCAGGCCCCTAAGGCACTGGGGGAGGCACGACTGCCCGCAGCTCAGCGGAACCGGCGCCCGCACCCGCCTACGGCGAGAAGGGGACGTGCCGGGGGGTGTCCGCCCGCAGCGGTTGGCGCGTCAACGGACAGCCAGTCGGCGTCCGAGCCCATCGCGCCGTTCCGAGGACGCACACACCCCCGACACGGCCCCGACCCACCACCCGCGCGCAGGCGCGGCACAAGCCCCCACCGAAGCCGCACAGGCCGCCGCAGGCACCCCGCCCGACCGCCGGAGGCTCACCGCACCAGACACGGCCGCTTCGCGTCGAACTCCCACCCCGGCACCAGATACCGCATGCCCACCGCATCGTCCCGAGCCCCGACCCCCTTCTCCCGGTACAGCTCGTGCGCCGCCAGCAGCCGGTCCGTGTCGAGCTCGACACCCAGCCCGGGCGCGTCCGGCACGGCGATCTCCCCGCCCACGATGCGGGGCGGCTCCACGGTCAGCCGCTCCAGTCCCTCCTGCCAGATCCAGTGCGTGTCCAGCGCGTTGTACTCCCCCGGTGCCGCGGCACCGCAGTGCGTCACCATCGCCAGGGAGATGTCGAAGTGGTTGTTGGAGTGACACCCCCAGGTCAGCCCCATCGCGTTGCACAACTGCGCCACGCGCACGGACCCCTGCATGGTCCAGAAGTGCGGATCTGCCAGCGGAATGGAGACCGACTGGAGAGCCAGCGCATGGGCCATCTGACGCCAGTCGGTCGCGATCATGTTCGTCGCCGTGGGCAGCCCCGTGGCCCGGCGGAACTCCGCGAGGATCTCCCGCCCGGAGTAGCCGCCCTCCGCCCCGCAGGGATCCTCGGCGTACGCGAGTGTGCCGACCAGCGGCCGGCACAGCTCGACCGCCTCGCGCAGGGACCAGGCGCCGTTCGGGTCCAGGGTGATCCGGGCCTCCGGAAAGCGCCGCTTGAGCGCACGCACGGCCACGACCTCCTCGGCCCCCTCCAGCACGCCGCCCTTGAGCTTGAAGTCCCGGAACCCGTAGAGGTCGTAGGCCGCCTCCGCCTGCCGCACGATCGCCTCCGGCGACAACGCCTCCTCGTGCCGCACCCGGTACCACTCCACGGACGAGCCGGGCTCCCGGACGTACTCCAGATCCGTCCGGTCCGGGTCACCGACGTAGAAGAGGTATCCCAGCACCCGCACGGAGTCCCGCTGCTGCCCGTCGCCCAGCAGCGCCGCCACGGGTACGTCCAGATGCTGCCCGAGAAGGTCGAGCAGCGCCGACTCGACCGCGGTCACGGTGTGGACGGTGGTCCGCAGGTCGAAGGTCTGGGCACCCCGCCCCCCGGCGTCCCGGTCGGCGAACCGGTCGCCGATCTCGCGCAGCACCCGCTTGTAGTCGCCCACCTTCGCCCCGACGACCAGCGGCTCGGCGTCCCGCAGCGTCTGCGTGATCTTCTCCCCGCCGGGCACCTCCCCCAGCCCGGTCCGCCCCTCGGAATCGGTGAGAACGACGACGTTGCGGGTGAAGTACGGGCCGTGCGCGCCGGAGAGGTTCAGCTCCATGCTGTCCCGCCCGGCGACGGGGTAGACGGCGAACGCCGTGACGGTCGGCTGCGGTCCGATGCTCATCGGGTGCCCCTTCTGAAGGCTTCTGAAGGCTGGATCGAAATGGTTCAGAGACTGAGGGCGTCGAGGACCCACTCGACCGCCAGGACGCCGCCCAGGCCGAGCACGGCGAGCACCGTCGTGTAGGACGTACGGACCTTGATCGCCTCGATGACGGAGAGGTTGAAGTACTCCTTGAACAGCCAGAACCCGGGGTCGTTGACGTGGGAGAAGGCGATGGAGCCGCAGGCGACGGCCAGCACCATGACCTCCGGGTGCACCCCGCTGCCCGCCAGCAGCGGCAGCGCCACCCCGGAGGCCGTGACGACGGCGACCGTGGCCGAGCCGAGCGCGATGCGGAGGATGACGGCGACGAGCCAGGCGAGGACGATCGGCGAGATGGACCAGCCGTCGGTGACGTCCTTGATGTAGTCGGAGATCCCGCCTTCGACGAGGACGTTCTTGAAGGCCCCGCCCGCGCCGATCACCAGCAGGATCATCGCCATCGCCTGGGCCGCCGAGCCGCAGGAGGCGCCGACGTCGCTCAGGCTGCGCCCGATCCGGGGGCCGAACACCCACACCGCCAGGCACAGGGTCAGCAGCAGGGCGATCGGCGCCGAGCCGACGAAGGCGACGAAGTGCAGGAACGGGCTCTCGCCGGAGGCGGCCATGTCGGTCACGGCGGCGGCCACGATCAGCACCACCGGGAACATCGCCACGAACAGCGACCAGCCGAGGCCCGGCATCTCCTCGTCGGTGAACTCACGCTCGCTGACCAGGCCCTTGGGGATGGCGGGGGTCATCCTCGCGACGAACGGAAGACGCGGCCAGGCCAGGGCGATGAGCGCCCCGGCGGGAACGGCGACGAACAGGCCGTAGAACAGCGTCAGTCCGACGGAGGCGTGGAAGGTCGCGGCGACGGCGGTGGGGCCGGGGTGCGGCGGGAGGAAGCTGTGCATGGTCGACAGGGCGATGGACATCGGCAGGCCGACCCACAGCAGTTTCGCCCCGGTGACCCTGACCAGGGTGAACGCGATGGGCACGATGATGACGAACGCGACCTCGTAGAACATGGTCACGCCGATCAGCATGGACGTGACCACCATGGCGACCTGGACCCACCGCGGTCCGAAGGCGTCGAGGAGCTTGCCGGCTATCCGCTGTGCGGCGCCCGCGTCCCCCATCACACGGCCGACCATGGCGCCGAGCCCGATGGTCAGCATGGTGTCGCCGCTCTGGTCCCCGATGCCCTCGGAGAGGACGTCCGGGATGGTCGCCACGGGAATCCCCTGGACCAGTGCGACCCCGACCGCCACGAGCAGCAGGGCCGCGAAGCCGTTCAGTCTCAGCCTGGTCATGAGGAGGAGCAGGACCAGAACGCTGATCCCGACTACGAGCAGAGGCAAGGCAGTTCCCCTTTGAACCGGTGTCCCATCCCTATATGCAGACGGCGTCCACGTATGCAGATGGAGGCTAAGTGGGTGAACGTGCCGGGTCAATGGCCGGGCGATCACGGATTCACGCGGACCTACGATGAGCCCATGCAGGAGAGCAGGGGTGTCCGCGGCGTGAAGTCGGCGGCCCGGACCGTCGCACTGCTGGAACTGCTCGCCGAGCGGGGGGAGCGGCCCTCACGCCTCGACCAGCTCGCGGAGGACCTGGGCGTGCCGCGCAGCAGCATGTACCAGCTGCTCCAGACCCTCGTCGACGCCGGCTGGGTCCGCACGGACGCCACCGGCTCCCTCTACGGCATCGGGATCCGCGCGCTGCTCACCGGCACGAGCTACCTGGACGGGGACCGGCACGTCCGGACGGTCCGCCCGTACCTCGACGAGGCATCGGACACACTCGGCGAGACGATCCACCTGGCCCGGCTCGACGGCCGGGACGTCGTCTACCTCGCCACCCGCGAGTCCCACGAGTACCTGCGCACCATCAGCCGGGTCGGCCGCCGCGTCCCGGCCCACGCCGGCGCGCTCGGCAAGGCACTCCTCGCGGAACGCGCCGACGACGAACTCCCGTTCATCGACTGGCCGTTGCCCGCGCTCACCGAGAACACCCACACCGGCCGGACGGCACTCCTCGCCGACCTGGCCCGGGTGCGCGAGCGCGGCTACTCCATCGACCGCGAGGAGACGGTACCCGGCATCACCGGCTTCGGCTTCGCCCTGCGCTACGGCACCCCGGCCGTCGACGCCATCAGCTGCTCGGTCCCGGCGACCCGCCTGACCCCGGAGCACGAGGCCCGCATCGTCTCCGTGATGCGGGACATCCGAGCGAGAATCGAATCCCGCCTGCCACCGGCGCCGGGCGCACCCGACTGGCGCTAGGAGGTGTCCGCACGGTCCCGTCCACCCGGAGGGCGGGCTCCGCCGCCGGAAGCGGCCAAGGAATCCCTCGCCCGGCAGACGTCCCTCGACGAGAGGTGACGCGCCGCCTCACGCTTCGTGGCTGTGCGACAGGACACCCCACCACGACTGACCAGCGCACTCAGCGACGGCGCGTCAGCCGGCCGCCCCGTCCGGCAGGACCCCGGCCCGGAACGGCTCCACGCCCTCCAGCCTCCGCACCCGCGTCGGCTCGATCAGCAGCATCACCCGGCGCTCCCCGGGCAGCAGCCACGGATAGCGGTCCTCCCCGAGGTACTTCCGCGCGAGCCGGTCCATCGCCCGCTCCGCCTCCTCGCCCTCCACGAACCGGACGACCTTCCCCCGGATCTCCGCCCGGTCGTACGGGTTGGTGGGGTCGTGGTGGGACAGCGAAACGTACGGATTGCGCCGCAGATTCTCCTCCTTCACCCGCCCGACGGAGGTGTTGACCATGACGTACTCCCCTTCGATGTCCGCCCACATGGGCGACACCTGGGGCGCTCCGTCCGCACCCACCGTCGCGAGGTGCCAGAAGTTCGTCGCGAGAAGACGCTCGCGAATATGCCCGTTGAGCTTGCCGTTCATCTGCGTGGCCGCCTTTCCGGGCCCGAGATCACCAGGCCCGGCGCCATCCTCGCCGCACCTCCGCCCCGGCCGACAGACGATCTTCGGCCCCGGTCGAACCCACCGGTAGCCGTAGCTTCCTACAATCCGTGATCCTGGCCGAACAGACCGTAGTCACCGCAGCCCCGGGCCCCTAGCTTGTGGCCCGTGCGCCGACCTTCAGCCCGCCCGAGCCAGCCCACCGCCCACCCCCTGCCCGCCACCCCGACGCCCCCACCCTTCAACGCCCCCGCCGCCCGCCGCCTGCGCGCGGCCCTCGGCATGACACCCGAGCACGTCGCCCACGACATGCGCGTCTCGTACGGGCACCCCCACGTCACCCCGGACCACGTCATGGCCTGGGAACGCGGGGTCGCGGCCCCCTCCGGCTCCGAACTCACCGCGCTCGCGGGAGTGCTGTGGTGCTCGCCCGGCGAACTCATCGGCAGACCCCGCACCCTGCGCGAGCACCGCATCGCCCGAGGTTTCGCCCCCGAGGACGTGGCCCGCGCCGTGGGGCACGAACTCCACGCCTACCTGCGGATGGAGGAGACCGACACCTGGCGCGGCACCGACCGTCAGTCCGCCGCCCTGGCCGATCTGCTCGGCCTCCGCCTGTCCGACTTCGTCACCGTCACGGGCCGCGACGCCAAGCTCGGCGAACTGCTGCGCAACGCCGTCACCACCCGCTGGCAGGCCTACGTACGCCCGGTGGCCAAGGTCGTGCCCCTGGACCGGCAGTTCCTGGAGAACGCCCTCCAGGGCCTGCACCAGGACTACCAGGGGCACATGGCCGCCACCCTGAGCTGGGGCGGCGGCACCAGCCAAGCCGGCGACGCCGCCCGCGACTTCCTCGACCGGATCGTCGACCACTTCTGGACGAGGATCCAGGAGAGCCCGGCCTAGGACCCGCCCAAGGCCGGCCGCTCTAGAAGACCGACTCGGCCTCGTCCATCCGGTCCTTGGGCACGGTCTTCAGCTCGGTCACGGCCTCCGCGAGCGGCACCATCACGATGTCCGTCCCGCGCAGCGCGGTCATCCTGCCGAACTCGCCCTGGTGCGCGGCCTCCACCGCGTGCCAGCCGAACCGCGTCGCGAGCACGCGGTCGTACGCGGTGGGTGAGCCGCCGCGCTGGACGTGGCCGAGAATGACCGGCTTGGCCTCCTTGCCGAGCCGTCGCTCCAGTTCATGGGCGAGTGCCGTGCCGATGCCCTGGAAGCGCTCGTGGCCGAACTTGTCTATGGCGCCCTTGCCGTAGTCCATGGTGCCGTCGGCGGGGTGGGCGCCCTCGGCGACACAGACGACCGCGAACTTCTTGCCGCGGGCGAAGCGCTCCTCGACCATCTTCACGAGATCGGCGGGGTCGAACGGCCGCTCCGGCAGACAGATCCCGTGCGCGCCGGCCGCCATCCCGGACTCCAGCGCGATCCAGCCCGCGTGGCGCCCCATGACCTCCACGACCATCACCCGCTGGTGGGACTCGGCGGTGGTCTTCAGACGGTCCATCGCCTCGGTGGCGACCCCGACCGCCGTGTCGAAGCCGAAGGTGCGGTCGGTCGACGAGATGTCGTTGTCGATCGTCTTCGGGACGCCCACGACCGGCAGGCCCGCGTCGGACAGCATGCGAGCCGCCGTCAGCGTGCCCTCGCCGCCGATCGGGATCAGCGCGTCGATGCCGAACTCGTGGATCATGTCGGAGGCGTTCTCGCAGGCCTCGCGGAGACGGTCGCGCTCCAGCCGGGACGACCCCAGGATCGTGCCGCCGCGGGCCAGGATGCCGCTGACCGCGTTCAGGTCGAGAGTGCGGTAGCGGCCGTCCAGCAGCCCCGAGTAACCGTCCTCGAAGCCGATGACCTCGTCGCCGTAGTTGTCGACCGCCCGGTGCACGACCGACCGGATCACGGCGTTCAGGCCGGGGCAGTCGCCGCCTGCGGTGAGAACTCCGATACGCATCGTGCTGTGTCTCCTGCTCGCTGTTGATACCGGTGAGCCTCTGCCGATTGTTTCACGCTCCACAGCCCGGTGCGGCACCCCGAGGCTGATGGGCGCCTTATCTATCGGCGGAGGTATTGTCAAGAGGGTTCTGCTCACCTCGGTGGGCGATTTTTGTGCCCGTGGCTGGATAGCCGTTGGCTTGATACACACCCCCACTCGAGACGAAACGGAGAGCGCGCGTGACCCGCAGCGTGTACGTGACCGGCATCGACCGCGGCGACGGCCGCCAGGTCGTCGAACTGGGGGTCATGGAGCTCCTCACCCGGCAGGTGGACCGGGTGGGCGTCTTCCGCCCCCTCGTCCATGACGGGCCCGACCGCCTCTTCGAGCTGCTGCGCGCCCGCTACCGGCTCACCCAGGACCCGGCGACCGTCTACGGCATGGACTACCAGGAGGCGTCCGCCCTCCAGGCCGAGGCCGGCACGGACGAGCTGGTGTCCACGCTCGTCGACCGCTTCCACCTGGTCGCCCGCGACTACGACGTGGTCCTGGTCCTCGGCACCGACTACGCCGGCACCCAGCTCCCGGACGAGCTGTCGCTCAACGCCCGGCTGGCGAACGAGTTCGGCGCGTCCGTGATCCCGGTCGTGGGCGGCCGCAAGCAGACCGTCGAGTCGGTGCTCGCCGAGACGCGCAACGCCTACCGCGCCTACGACACGCTGGGCTGCGACGTCCTGGCCATGGTCACCAACCGGGTGGCCCGCGAGGACCGCGACGAGATCGCCGGCCAGCTCGACTCCCGGCTCCCCGTGCCCTGTTACGTCCTGCCCGACGAGCCCGCGCTGTCCGCCCCGACCGTCTCGCAGATCGGTCATACCCTCGGCGCGAAGGTGGTGCTGGGCGACGACTCGGGGCTGGCACGGGACGTGCTCGGCTTCGTCTTCGGCGGCGCGATGCTGCCGAACTTCCTGGGCGCCCTGACCCCGGGCTGCCTCGTCGTCACCCCGGGCGACCGGGCCGACCTGGTCGTCGGCGCGCTCGCCGCGCACAGCGCCGGCACCCCGCCGATAGCGGGCGTGCTGCTCACCCTGGACGAGGTGCCCGGCACCGACATCCTCACGCTCGCCGACCGGCTCGCGCCCGGCACCCCGGTGCTGTCGGTGGCCGGCACCAGCTTCCCCACCGCCGAGCAGCTGTTCTCCCTGGAGGGCAAGCTGAACGCGGCCACCCCGCGCAAGGCGGAACGTGCGCTCGGCCTCTTCGAGCGGTACGCCGACACCGCCGACCTCGCGCGCCGTGTCTCCGCCCCGAGCAGCGACCGCGTCACGCCGATGATGTTCGAGCACAAGCTGCTGGAGCAGGCCCGCTCCGACCTGCGCCGCGTGGTGCTGCCCGAGGGCACCGAGGAGCGCGTGCTGCACGCCGCCGAGGTGCTGCTGCGCCGGGGCGTGTGCGAGCTGACCCTGCTCGGCCCGGTCGACCAGATCCGCAAGAAGGCCGCCGACCTCGGCATCGACCTCGGCGAGTCCCAGCTGATCGACCCGGCCACCTCCGACCTGCGCGACGCCTTCGCCGAGAAGTACGCGGCCCTGCGCGCCCACCGGGGCGTCACCGTGGAGCTGGCGTACGACGTCGTCTCGGACGTGAACTACTTCGGCACGCTGATGGTCCAGGAGGGCCTCGCCGACGGCATGGTGTCCGGCTCGGTGCACTCCACGGCCGCGACCATCCGCCCGGCCTTCGAGATCATCAAGACCAAGCCGGACGCCGACATCGTCTCGTCGGTGTTCTTCATGTGCCTGGCCGACAAGGTCCTCGTCTACGGCGACTGCGCGGTCAACCCGGACCCGAACGCCCAGCAGCTCTCCGACATCGCCATCCAGTCGGCGAGCACGGCCGCGCAGTTCGGCGTGGAGCCGCGGATCGCCATGCTGTCGTACTCCACGGGGACGTCCGGCTCCGGCGCCGACGTCGACAAGGTGCGCCAGGCCACCGAGATCGTCCGCACGCGCCGGCCCGACCTGAAGATCGAGGGCCCGATCCAGTACGACGCCGCCGTGGAGCCGTCGGTCGCGGCGACCAAGCTGCCCGGCTCCGAGGTCGCCGGGCAGGCGAGCGTGCTGATCTTCCCCGACCTGAACACCGGCAACAACACCTACAAGGCCGTGCAGCGCTCGGCCGGCGCGATCGCCGTCGGCCCGGTGCTCCAGGGCCTGCGCAAGCCGGTCAACGACCTGTCCCGGGGCGCCCTCGTCCAGGACATCGTCAACACGGTCGCCATCACGGCGATCCAGGCCCAGTCCCCCGCCCCGTCCCCGAGCGAGAAGGCAACCGCCCAGTGAGCCCCACCCGCGTCCTCGTCCTCAACTCCGGCTCCTCGTCGGTGAAGTACCAGCTGCTCGACATGCGCGACGACAGCCGGCTGGCGGTGGGTCTGGTCGAGCGCATCGGCGAGCAGACCTCCCGCCTGAAGCACACCCCGGCCGGTGGCGAGAGCCGGGAGCGCGGCGGGGCGATCGCCGACCACGACGCCGCCCTGAAGGCCGTCGCCGAGGAGCTCGCCAAGGACGGCCTCGGCCTGGACTCGCCCGAACTGGCCGCGATCGGGCACCGGGTGGTGCACGGGGGCAAGTCCTTCACCGAGCCGACCGTGATCGACGACGCCGTGCTCGCCGAGATCGAGCGGCTCATCCCGGTGGCCCCGCTGCACAATCCGGCCAACCTCACCGGGATCCGCACGGCCCGGGCGCTGCGGCCCGACCTGCCGCAGGTCGCGGTCTTCGACACCGCCTTCCACACCACGATGCCGGAGTCGGCCGCCCGCTACGCGATCGACGTGAAGACGGCCGACGAGCACCGCATCCGGCGCTACGGCTTCCACGGCACCTCCCACGCCTACGTCTCCCGGGCGACGGCCGAGCTGCTCGGCAAGGCACCGGAGGACGTCAACGTCATCGTGCTGCACCTGGGCAACGGGGCGTCCGCCTCGGCCGTGCGGGGCGGTCGTTGCGTGGACACCTCCATGGGACTGACGCCTTTGGAGGGGCTCGTGATGGGTACGCGCTCGGGAGACATGGACCCGGCCGTCATCTTCCATTTGATGCGTGTTGGTGGAATGTCCGCCGACGAGATCGACACTCTTCTCAACAAGAAGAGCGGTCTGATCGGACTGTGCGGTGACAACGACATGAGGGAGATCCGCCGCCGCGTCGACGAGGGCGACGAGCAGGCGGAGCTGGCGTTCGACATCTACATTCACCGCCTGAAGAAGTACATCGGCGCCTATTACGCCGTACTCGGGCGGGTGGACGCGGTGGCCTTCACCGCCGGCGTCGGCGAGAACGCGGCGCCCGTGCGGGAGGCCGCCCTGGCGGGCCTGGAGGAGCTGGGCCTGGCGGTGGACGGCGAGCGCAACGCCGTACGCGGCGACGAGGCGCGGCTGATCTCGCCCGACGGCGCCCGGGTCGCGGTGGCGGTGGTGCCCACTGACGAGGAATTGGAGATCGCGACACAGACCTACGCGCTGGTAATTGGTTCGGGGAATCACACCTGAGCGGCCTCCCGCCCTTTTGTATTTTCCGCCAGACGGAATATTCCGTTGCGAAACAAACCGATAGGATCGCCCCCATGCGCCGTTCGAAAATCGTCTGTACTCTCGGCCCCGCGGTCGACTCCCACGAGCAGCTTGTCGCGCTGATCGAGGCCGGCATGAACGTGGCCCGCTTCAACTTCAGCCACGGCTCGCACGCCGAGCACCAGGGCCGGTACGACCGGGTCCGTGCCGCCGCCAAGGAGACCGGCCGGGCCATCGGGGTCCTCGCCGACCTCCAGGGCCCCAAGATCCGTCTGGAGACCTTCGCCGAGGGTCCCGTGGAACTGGTCCGCGGTGACGAGTTCACCATCACCACCGAGGACGTCCCGGGCGACAAGACGATCTGCGGGACGACCTACAAGGGCCTGCCCGGCGACGTGACCAAGGGCGACCAGGTCCTCATCAACGACGGCAACGTCGAGCTGAAGGTCACCGAGGTCGAGGGCCACCGGGTGAAGACGATCGTCATCGAGGGCGGCGTCATCTCCGACCACAAGGGCATCAACCTGCCCGGCGCGGCCGTCAACGTGCCCGCCCTGTCCGAGAAGGACATCGAGGACCTCCGCTTCGCGCTGCGCATGGGCTGCGACCTGGTCGCGCTGTCCTTCGTCCGGGACGCCAAGGACGTCCAGGACGTGCACCGCGTGATGGACGAGGAGGGCCGCCGCGTCCCGGTCATCGCCAAGGTGGAGAAGCCGCAGGCGGTGCAGAACATGGAGGACGTCGTGATGGCGTTCGACGGCGTGATGGTCGCCCGCGGTGACCTCGCCGTCGAGTACCCGCTCGAGAAGGTCCCCATGGTGCAGAAGCGCCTGATCGAGCTGTGCCGGCGCAACGCCAAGCCGGTGATCGTGGCGACCCAGATGATGGAGTCGATGATCACCAACTCCCGTCCGACCCGCGCCGAGGCCTCCGACGTGGCCAACGCGATCCTGGACGGCGCCGACGCGGTCATGCTGTCGGCGGAGTCCTCGGTGGGCGCGTACCCGATCGAGACCGTCAAGACGATGTCGAAGATCGTCACCGCGGCCGAGCAGGAGCTGATGTCCAAGGGCCTCCAGCCGCTGGTCCCGGGCAAGAAGCCGCGTACGCAGGGCGGTTCGGTGGCCCGGGCCGCGTGCGAGATCGCCGACTTCCTCGGCGGCCGCGGCCTGGTGGCCTTCACCCAGTCCGGCGACACCGCCCGCCGGCTGTGCCGCTACCGCGCCGTCCAGCCGATCATCGCCTTCACCACGGACGAGTCCACCCGCAACCAGCTCGCGCTCAGCTGGGGCGTGGAGCCGCACGTCGTCCCGTTCGTGAACAGCACCGACGAGATGGTCGACCTGGTGGACCAGGAGATGGTGAAGCTGAACCGCTTCAACGAGGGCGACATCGTGGTCATCACGGCCGGCTCGCCCCCCGGCGTCCCCGGCACCACCAACATGGTGCGCGTCCACCACCTGGGCGGCGCCAACAGCTGATCCCAGGAGGCCCGAGAAGGCCTCTGTACGCCACTGAGGGCGCCCCCTGCGACAGGGGGCGCCCTCAGCGTGTGTGCGGCTCCGAACGGGCATGGAGGGGCGCTCGGTTGGTTACGCGTCTCAGTCCGTGACGTACTGGTGCAGCCCGGGCACGGTCAGCGTGCCGCCGAACTGGCCGGCCTGGGTGACCTTCGCGTTGGTGAAGTAGATCCACGGGATGTTCAGGGGCGGCGGGTGCTCCGGGTCGAACGTGACCGGGACCAGCCCGAGCAGGTTGCCCGAGATCTTCTCCGTGTACATCACCGTCTTGCCGCCGGTGATGGTGGACTCCGAGCCCTTCGCCGCCTGGACATGGTGGGTCTTGCCGGACTGCTTGTCCTTGACGAGCTGGTGCAGGTCCCCGATGACGGTGCCCTTGTTGATGACGTACTTCAGGACCTTCTTGGTGGCACCGCTCGCGGTTTTCACCTCCACGATGCCCTGGTAGTCGGCACCGTCCAGCGTCAGGGAGCTGGCCTCCAGGTACCAGGGGTCGTCGGGCACGAGGATCTCGTTGTCGATGCCGCCCTCGGCGTCCGTGGCGGCCGGGCAGTCCTCGGGGTCCACGGAGGGGCTCGCGGACGGGCTGGGGGAGGCGGTGGCCTTCCCGGCCGCGTCCTCGGCCGCCTCAGCTGCCTTCTCGACGGCCTCGGTGGTGTCCTCGGCCGCCTTCGACGCCGTACCGGCCGTGTCCTTCGCCGTGTCGGTGACCTTGTCGGTGGTCTCCTTGACGGTGTCGGACGGGGCGTCCTCGCCGGCGTCCGCGGACTTGTCCGTGTCCTCGGGCTCGTCCGTGTCCCCGGACGGCGAGGCGGACGCGGACGGCGTGGGGCTCGGGCTCTCGGTGGACTTGCCGCCGTCGAGGATGCCGCCGATCGCGTCGCCGATGTCCTCCAGCACGTTGCGGTCGCTCTGGGACGGCGACGGGCTCGGCGATGCCGCGTCGTCCCCGCCCGAGGTACCCGAGGAGGGCGAAGGGGTCGGCGTGGGCTCGGTCTTGCCGCCCGTGTCGTCGGAACCTGAATCCGACGAACCGGACGAGTCCGCAGGGTCCTTGTCCGCGTCCGAGTCGCCCGCGGGCGCCGAGGGAGTCGGCTCGGACGTGTTCTCGCCCTGCTTGCCGTCGTCCTCGCCGCCGCTCGCCGAGGGCGAGGGTGAGGCGCCGTCCTTGTCCTTGTCCTTGTCGCCCTCCAGCGCCGCGACGCAGTCCTTGTACTCGTCGGCCTTCAGGCTGTTCGAGGTCGACGGCTGGTCGTCGGCGAGGGCGAGCGTCGGGGTGAATCCCATGCCCATGAGGACGGCGGTGGGCATCGCCGCCATGGCTATCGCCTTGCCGGCGGGCATCTGGAACCGGGTGAACAGCGGCTTCTTGGGAGCCGCGTGACGAGGCCCCGTTCTCGCCCGAGCCGAGGTCTCGGGCAACTGGTCGCGGGCGTCAGCCGACACGGTACCCCCCGTTGCGGGCCTCGGACCGGACGCCGTCCGCCGGACCGCCGTCGCCGGTCTCGTGCGGCGTCTGCGGCGGGATCGGCTCATTGTCGGCGCCCTGGGACGTGGGTTCCACGGCGCCTTCTCCGGCCGGTCCGCGACCGGGCTTGTGCCGTCCCCCCTCGACGTCTTCCGCGTTGCCGGGCGCCCAGGAGACCGCGAGCGCGCCACCGAACAGCGCGAACAGGAAGCCGATGAGGAAGCCGCCGATGTTGGACACCACCAGCGACACCAGGGCGAGGATGATCGCCGCGACACCGGCGAAGACCCGCGTCGCCTGCTGGAACCACATGGTCAGACCCAGCGTGATCAGCAGGACGCCGATGATGAGGGAGCCGGCCCCCGCGGTGGTCGCCATGGTGAGCGACATGGTGCCCAGCTTCAGGGTGGCGTAGGGGAAGTAGGCGATCGGCACCCCGCCGAGGATGGTGAACAGGCCTGCCCAGAACGGCCGGCTGCCCCGCCAGTCACGGAATCGCCGACGCAGCCGGGTGAAGGTCCCGGCGCTCTGGACCGGAGTCTCGGCACTCATGGAAAAACAGCTCCCTCGGTCCGGTGGAGGTACGTACCGGCTCGGAAGTAGGCGTTCAGTAGCCGGAAGTTGTGGGTCTGTGAAGGTGCCCGGCGGACGGCCGGGCCGGGCCCGCGGGGCGGGAAACCATGGCTCCCCGCCCCTTCGGGGCGGCTCAGCCACCCCGCGGTGCCCGTGACACGGAGGCCGTCAGAAGCACTCCATCTTGTCGCTGGTGCCGAGCTTCATCGACAGGCCGTTGAGCGTGAACGTGCCGGCCGTGGTGGCCCATGCCGTCTGCTTGACGTTGGTGAGGTCGGCCGACTCGGCCTGCTGGGCGAAGCCGCCCGGCAGTACGTTCTCGCCCTGCTTCACGTCGGGGCCGCGGGTCTTGCCCTTGACCGCGACACCGATGTCGATGTGGCGGAACTTCGCATCGGCGTCGAGCTGGGCGACGTCGATGTAGAGGTTCTTGGCCGTGACCGGCTTGTCGGGGTCGTTCCCCGCCTCAAGACGGAGGTAGACCGTCTTGCCTATGAGGGGGATGGGTGTTGCCACCGACTGGCACATCTTGGTGATCGTCGCGTCGTCGAACGACGAGATCGCGACGGGAACCTGCGTCTGTTCCTTGCCGTCGGTCTTCGTGTAGACGGTGTCGATTCCGCCGTACTGAGCGAAACCCTCACCGTGCAGGTGAGAGGCCTTCACCTTGAACTGCTGACCGGAGACGCTGAACGACGCGGCCAGCGCACCCTGCGCAAGCCCGACACCCACACATGCCGCAGCGGCGACGCTGGGCACCATGACCACAGCGAACCGCTTCCATCTTGTCCCGCCACGCACCTGGGACTCCATATTTCCTCCTTCTCGGACGTACATCTCCTGACCTGGCTCGCCCCGAATCGCGGCTCAGCCGTGCAGGGATGGGAGAAGTGCTACGTCCTCGGGAAGGAGAGCGCCTGCACTCGGCGGCGCAACTCGCGCCCGAATCACCGGCGATCACCCCCGAGCGACAACCACTGGTCGCGCCTGACACGCATCACGCACAACCCTGCTGGACAGGCTTCGCCGAGCGGGCGAAGACCCCCCTGTCCAAGAGCCGGCGCCACTGCCGCCGGCTCTGCTCGGTGGGGACCCAGGATGTCCCGCGACCCAACCGGCTGCCGGGGTACGGGAATGGACCGAGCGTGGCCGATCGTGGTGCATTCTCGCCGCCCGCACAAGGGGGATCGTTACTGGCTAGTAACGGCGGGATAACCGAACAACGACCGCCCGGTCTCGGGTGACGACACAGGGTGTTGCCGAGCGGCGGTACAAAGCTGTTGATCGCTGGACAGAAACCGACAGATCAACGCCTGCGACTTACTCGCAGTAACAGCGGCCGCGTTTACCAAGTTTTGGTAAAGCGCGGCCGCGGTGACCTTCTTTCGGCAAATCTTTCACGCGGGCACCACAGGCCCGCGCGTTTAACGACTGGTCAGAACAGGGCCCGGGCCAGGGCCCTACGGGCCGCGATCACACGCGGATCCTCGGGTCCGACCACCTCGAACAGCTCCAGCAACCGCATCCTTACGGTGTCCCGGTCGTCACCCACCGTACGCGCCACGGTCTCGATGAGCCGGCCGAAGGCATCCTCCACATGGCCGCCCACCAGATCCAGGTCGGCGGCGGCGATCTGCGCCTGCACGTCGGCCGGCTTCTCGGCCGCTTCCCTGCGCACCTGCTGCGAGTCGACACCCTGGACGCGCTGGAGCAACTCGGCCTGGGCGAGGCCCAGTTTGGCCTCCTCGTTGCCCGGGTCCTCGCTCAGCACGTTCTTGTAGGCCTGGACGGCACCGCTCAGGTCGCCCGAGTCCAGCGCCTGCACGGCGGCTTCGAGGAGCGCGTCGTACGGGCCGGCCGGCCGCTCGGGAGCCGGCTGGGCGCCGCCGCCCGGCTCGGCTTCGGGGTCGACGGCGATGCCGGTCAGGCCGAAGCGCTGCTCGGCGACCTGCACCAACTGGTCCAGGGTCTGCCGGATCTGCGCCTCGCCCGCGGCCCCCTGGAAGAGCGGCAGCGCCTGCCCCGCGACGACCGCGAACACCGCGGGGATCCCCTGGATGCCGAACTGCTGCATCAGCATCTGGTTGGCGTCGACGTCGATCTTGGCGAGCAGGAAGCGGCCGTTGTACTCGACGGCCAGCCGCTCCAGGACCGGGCTCAGCTGCTTGCAGGGCTGACACCACTCGGCCCAGAAGTCGATGACGACGGGCACCTCGGCGGACCGCTGGAGGACGTCCCTCTCGAACCCCGCCTCGTCGACGTCGATGACGAGATCGGCCGGGGAGATCGCCCCCGCGCCACCCTCCCGGGCGGCTTGCGCACGCGCCTGCTCCGCCTTCGCCTTGGCCTCCTGGGCCGCCTTCACCGCGGCGAGGTCGACGACTCCGCTCATGGACATGTTCCGTGGCTGCATGCGTCTATCCTCCCCCGTACTGCGCGCGCGTGTGAAAACGGTTCGAAAGCCGGGCCGGTCGGGTGCCCTTGGCGCCGGGTCCCCACCCCACGCCGTGTCGCCGCAGCCCGTGTACGTCCCTCACAGGCTTTCGCTACGAGACGTAGCGTAACGCCACAGCGGACCACCGGGACACCACCCCCCGGTGATCTCCCTCACGGCCGCACGGGAACCGCCGGTTTATGGTCAGGACATGCAGAGCCGCAGCCCCGCCAGCCGCACCGGGCGCCCGCGCAGCGCCACGGCGGACGCCGCGATCCTGGCCGCGACCCGCGAGGCTCTCGTGGAACTGGGCTGGTCCAAGCTCACCCTGGGAGACGTCGCGACACGCGCCGGGGTTGCGAAAACGACTCTCTACCGCCGCTGGGCCGGCAAGAACGAACTGGTCGTCGACGCGGTCGCGGAGCTCTTCGACGAACTGGAGCTCCCGGACAGCGGCTCACTGGCCGCGGACATCGAGGGCGTCGTCCTCCAGTTCGCCGCGATCCTGGCCCGCCCGGAGGCCAAGAGCGGCCTGATGGCAGTGGTGGCGGAGGCCACCCGCGACGACGCACTGCGCGAACGCATCCGCGCATCGGTGGTCGACCGCCAGAAACGCCTCGTCCTGGAGGGCAGATCCCGAGCCCAGGCACGAGGCGAACTCCCGCCCGAACCGGACCCCGCCACAGCGTCCCGCACGGCGGACCTGGTCTTCGACATGGTCGCGGGGGCGGTGGTCCACCGCACACTGGTGAGCGGGAAGCCGGTCGACGAGGCGTGGGTACGCGGCTTCACCCTGGTGCTGCTCCGGGGACTGGCGGCGGAAGCCGCGCACACGGCCGCCGGCTGAGCCAGGTCCGTCCGCCGCGCGCCGCACGTCCCCGGACCGTGACGCGCCCTCCCCGTCCGCCCGCCGCCGGCACTCCGGCACGGCGGCGAAGTCGGAGTCCTGCCGGGCCCGTTCGCCGAGCAGCGCGGCGAACGCGCCCGGCCCGCTCCTCGGTGCGCGGGGGTTCGGCAGGTACCGGCGGCTCTCCCTCACCGGAACGGGCATGTTCACCGGCCGCGCCTGCCCGCCGCTCGTCGGCCCTCGGGCGGCAGGCGCTGCCCCCCCCCGGCCGGCAGACGGAGGACGTCCTCAGAAGCCGGCGGGCTCCGTGTACACCCCCCACTCGTCCCGCAGCACCCCGCAGATCTCGCCGAGCGTCGCCTCGGCGCGTACCGCCTCCAGCATCGGCTCGATCATGTTCGCGTCCGACCGCGCCGCGGCGATCATGCCGTCGAGTGCCGCACGGACCCGCGCGTCGTCCCGCCCGGCCTTCCGCTCCGCGAGCACCCGGACCTGCTCCCGCTCCACCTCGTGGCTGACCCGCAGGATCTCCAGGTCCCCGGTCACCGACCCGGTGTGGACGTTCACCCCGACGACCTTCTTGTCGCCCTTCTCCAGCGCCTGCTGGTACCGGAACGCCGACTCCGCGATCTCCCCGGTGAACCAGCCGTCCTCGATGCCCCGCAGGATCCCGGAGGTGATCGGCCCGATCGGGTGCTGCCCGTCGGGGTGTGCCCGCAGCCCCCGCTCCCTTATCTGCTCGAAGATCTTCTCGGCGTCGGCCTCGATCCGGTCCGTCAGCTGCTCGACGTACCAGGAACCGCCCAGCGGGTCGGCCACGTTGGCGACGCCGGTCTCCTCCATCAGCACCTGCTGGGTGCGCAGGGCGATCTCCGCCGCCTGCTCGCTCGGCAGCGCGAGGGTCTCGTCGAGGGCGTTGGTGTGCAGTGAGTTCGTCCCGCCGAGCACGGCCGCCAGCGCCTCCACGGCCGTCCGTACGACGTTGTTGTACGGCTGCTGCGCGGTGAGGGAGACACCCGCCGTCTGCGTGTGGAAGCGCAGCCACTGGGCCTTCTCCGACTTCGCCCCGTACACGTCCCGCATCCAGCGGGCCCAGATCCGCCGGGCGGCCCGGAACTTCGCGATCTCCTCGAAGAAGTCGACGTGCGCGTCGAAGAAGAAGGACAGACCGGGGGCGAAGACGTCGACGTCCAGCCCGCGCGACAGGCCCAGCTCCACGTATCCGAAGCCGTCCGCCAGCGTGTACGCCAGCTCCTGTGCGGCCGTCGAACCGGCCTCGCGGATGTGGTAGCCGGAGACGGACAGCGGCTTGTACGCGGGGATGCCGGCCGCGCAGTGCTCCATCAGGTCGCCGATCAGCCGCAGATGCGGCTCCGGCTGGAAGAGCCACTCCTTCTGGGCGATGTACTCCTTGAAGATGTCCGTCTGGAGCGTGCCGTTCAGGACGGACGGGTCGACGCCCTGCCGCTCGGCGGCGACCAGGTACATGCAGAAGACGGGCACGGCCGGTCCGCTGATGGTCATGGAGGTGGTCACGTCGCCCAGCGGAATGTCCTGGAACAGGACCTCCATGTCGGCCGCCGAGTCGATCGCGACACCGCAGTGCCCGACCTCGCCCAGCGAGCGCGGGTCGTCGGAGTCGCGGCCCATGAGGGTCGGCATGTCGAAGGCGACCGAGAGCCCGCCCCCGCCGTTGCGGAGGATCATCTTGTAGCGCTCGTTGGTCTGCTCGGCGTTGCCGAACCCGGCGAACTGCCGGATGGTCCACGAACGCCCCCGGTAGCCGGTGGCGTACAGGCCGCGGGTGAAGGGGTACTCCCCGGGCCAGCCGATCCGCTCGAACCCCTCGTACCTGTCGCCGGGCCTGGGTCCGTACACCGGCTCCACGGGATCGCCGGAGAGCGTGGTGAAGTCGGCCTCGCGTTTGCGCGCGGCGTCGTACCGGGCCTGCCAGCGGCGGCGGCCTTCCTCTATGGCGTCAGCGTCCATACCATCGAAGTTACTAGGACGTCCAAGTAAATGTCGATGGCAGACCGCCGTACGTTCGTCCGTACGGCGGTGCGGTTACGCCTTGGCGGTCGCGGGCGAGTCCTCCGCGACCCTGGCCTCGAGCTCGTGGCTGATCTTGCGCTCCACGAAGAACGCGGCCGTCGGGATGGTCCCCGCGAGCAGCACCCAGATCTGCTTGCCCACCGGCCACTTCGCCTTGGAGCCCAGGTCGAAGGCGAAGATCAGGTACACGACGTAGAGCCAGCCGTGCGCGATGCTGACGACGCGCGTGAAGTCGGCCGCGCCGTTCAGGTCGAGCACGTACTTGCCGATCATGCCGAAGGTCAGCAGGACCAGCAGTACGCCGGTGACGTAGGCCATCACGCGATAGCGGGTCAGCACGCTCTTTTTCATGCCGTCGAGCGTAACGACCCGTTCCGGGGGATCTTGGCCCGGGTCACCCCTCCTCGAAGTCCCCCGCGGCGATCCGCAGCGGCCGCAGCATCGCGAAGATCTCGGCGCACTCCTCCGCGTCGTAGACCCCGAGCCCGAAGTCCATCGCCATCAGGTCGCGGGTGGCCGCCTCGACCACCTCGCGGCCCTTGTCGGTGATGCTGGCCAGGGTGCCGCGCCCGTCGTTGGGGTTGGGCCGCTTGTCGACGAGGCCCGACTTCACGAGCCGGTCCACGGTGTTCGTCACGGACGTGGGATGCACCATGAGCCGCTCGCCGATCTTGGACATCGGCAGCTCGCCCGACTTGGAGAAGGTGAGCAGCACCAGCGCCTCGTAGCGCGCGAACGTCAGCCCGTACGGCTTGACCACCGCGTCGACCTCGGCGAGGAGGATCTGCTGGGCGCGCATGATCGAGGTGATCGCGGCCATGGACGGCACGTTTCCCCAGCGCTGTTTCCAGCGTTCGTCGGCGCGCGCGATCGGATCGAAGGAGAGACTGAGCGGCTTCGGCACGAACCCGACCTTACCGGCCGGTCACATGCTGGTCAGCCCTGTCTCGGCCTTCGGTCACCAGCGCCCTCGGGCACGATCTCGAAGACCCCGGTCCACCGGTCGTCGTGCAGACAGGCGTTCATCGGCCCGACCAGAGCGGTGTGATCAGGGTCGGTGCGCCACTGCTTGATGGCGTCGAGACTTTCCCACTCACTGGTGAGCAGCCATCGACCGGGATCGTCGACGGAGCGGCAGAGCTGTTCGCGCAGATGTCCGGGGAACCGCTCGGCGCCGTCGCGTACGCCTTCGTAGGCATCCACAAAATCCGCTTCCCTTCCCTCCCGGACGCGCAGCAGGCGAACCACTCGCACCCGCGCCGGTGCCGTGACCTCCCCCGTCACGACGGGTCGAGAACGACGGGGAGTTCCGCGACCCCGCGGAAGGCGGGGAACGGCACGGTCAGCCAGCGCACGTCCTCCGGCTCCCCGACCAGGGCCATGCCGGGGTGGCGCCCGAAGAGCGTTCCGAGGGCGATCTGCATCTCCAGACGTGCCAGAGGCGCGCCGATGCAGTAGTGCGGACCGAGGCCGAATGCGAGGTGCGTCGCCTGGACGTTCGGGCGCTCGACGTCCATGCGGTCCGGGTCGGGGAACATCTCGGGGTCCCGGTTGGCCGCCGTGAGAGAGATCTGCACGAGCGCACCCTTGGGGATGAGTGTGTCGCGCATCTTGATGTCTTCCGTCGCGTAGCGGAACGTCGAGTTCTCCACGGAGGTCTCGAACCGGAAGATCTCCTCCACGGCTGCGGCCGTCGCCTTCGGGTCCCGGAACGCCAGCCGCTTCTGCTCCGGCCGGCTGAGCAGGTGGTAGACGGCGTTGCCGATCTGGTAGGCGGTCGACTTGTGGCCCGCGAAGAGCAGCACCCACGCGGTGGAGACGAGTTCGTGGTCGGTGAGCGCGCCGTCCTCGTCCTGCGCCGTGACGAGTGCGCTGAGCAGAGCTCCGTCCGGCTCCTTCCGCTTCCGCGCGATCAGGTCCACCAGATAGTCGCGCAGATTGCCCTCGGCCCGTTCCAGCGCCTTTCTCGCCTCCGGCCCGAAGCCGGTCTGAGCGACGGTGGCGGACCATTCCTGGGCTTGCTTGCGTTCGTTCTCCGGGACGCCGAGCAGCTCACAGATCACGTGCAGCGGCAGCGGGAAGCAGAACTCCGTGAGGAGGTTCACGGGCTCCGATGCCGGGCAGCGGTCCAGCAGTTCGTCGGTGATCTTCTGGACCTTCGGGCGCAGCGATTCCACCCTCTTGGGGGTGAAGGTGTTGCCGACGATCCTGCGGAGCCTGGTGTGCTTCGGAGGGTCCGAGAAGAGCATGTTGTCGTCCAGGGCGATCGACGAGTCGCCGAAGATCCGGTGATAGGCGTCGATGGCGCCGTACATGTCCTTGCTCAGCCGGGGATCGGCCAAGGCGGCTCGGGCGTCGTCGTACCGGGTGATGAGGTACGTGTCGACCCCGTGCGGGGGCTTCAGCGGGCACACGGGTGCTGTCGCCCTGAGCGTGGCGTAGGCGGGATGCGGGTTGGCCCGAAACTCCCGGCTGCAGGCCGAGGCCGCGGCGGCGGCCTCTTCTGACGACATTTCCTCGGATGCGAACGCTTGCGTCATGGCTGGTCCCGGGGGTCGAGAGTTCGTCGGTCGGTGACACGATTTCCCGGCCGGCACTGTGCCGCAAACGCTGATGGGCCATATGAGCTCGAGCGCCGCAATGCGGTGTGCGGAATTGCTCCGGTTACCCGGCCGGCGTACCCCAGGGCGCCCCGGATCGCGCGCGCGGATCCTGCTTGGTAAACATCATGGACGGGCCAGTCCACGTTCCCGGGCTGTGCAGTCGCCGGATGACGAGGAAAACCAGTGAGCGGACGCGGAGTGGAATCTGTACCAGTTCTCATCGTAGGCGGATCCCTGGTGGGTCTTTCCACCTCCGTGTTCCTGGGGCGTCTCGGGATCGAGCACATGCTGGTGGAGCGGCATGCCGAGACATCGACGCACCCACGTGGCCGCGGGAACAACGTGCGCACCATGGAGATCTTCCGGACGGCCGGACTCGAGCAGAGCGTGCGGGAGGCCGCCATGGCCCTCGCCGGGAACGACGGCGTTCTCCAGGTGGACACCCTCGTGGGCAATCAGCGCCGATGGATCGTTCAGGACATCGCCGCAGGCATGGATGTCTCCCGGATCAGCTCCTCGGACTGGTGCCTGTGCAGCCAGAACGATCTGGAGCCGGTCCTGTTGGACCGCGCCCGCCGGGGCGGAGACATCCGCTTCGGTACGGAGCTGCTGTCCTTCACGCAGGACGCGGAGGGAGTCCTGGCGCAGGTGTCGCGCCGGGACACCGGTGAGACCCGTACCGTGAAAGCCGATTTCCTGGTGGCCGCCGATGGCCCGAGAAGCCCCGTTCGCAAACGTCTGGGAATCGGCCAGTCCGGACCCGGTGCCCTGTTCCACAACATCAGTGTCACGTTCCGGAGCAAGGCCCTCAAGGAATACGTCGGGCCGAAGCGCTTCATCGTCTGCTACACCACCGATCCACAGGGGGAAGGCGCCCTGCTGCCCGTGGACAACGAGGAACAGTGGGTCATTCATATCCCTTGGTCCTTCGATCGGGGCGAAACCCTGGAGGACTTCGGAAACGAGCGCTGCGCGGCACATATTCGCGCGGCCGTCGGTGTTCCGGACATTGATGTCGAAGTCACGGGAAAGGCGCCCTGGCACGCCTCCAAACGGGTCGCGGACAGCTACGGGCAGGGCCGGGTCTTTCTGGCCGGTGACGCGGCGCACGAAATGCCGCCCAACGGGGCGTTCGGCTCCAACACCGGAATCCAGGACGCCCACAACCTCGCCTGGAAACTCGCCGCGGTACTCCGCGGCTGGGCCGGCCTGCCGCTGCTCGACACCTACGAGTGCGAACGACGGCCTGTCGCCGTCACCACGAGCACCCGGGCCTCCCGGCAGGCCGCCGATGAGCAGCACCCCGCATTCGGCCCGGCAGCGCGGCGCAACAACGACGCGGCGGACCTCATGACGGTCGCGCTCTGCTACCGGTACGCCTCGGACGCCGTGGTGGGCGCCTCCCCTGAGCGGCAGGTCGTCCCGGAGACCTTCCTGATCGACGGAGAGCCGGGGAGCCGCGCCCCCCACATGTGGGTCCGCAGAGCGGGCGCCAGGATCTCCACCCTCGATCTGTACGAGCGTTCCTTCGTCCTGCTCGCCGGGGCCGAAGGCCAACGGTGGCGCCGCGCGGCGAAGGAGGCCGGCGAGAGCCTGGGCGTTCCGGTCGAGGTGTACCTCGTGGGCGACGGCCCGGATCACGACCTCGTTCCCGAGCCGGATGCCGACTGGGCGGCACTGCACGGCACCGCCGAGGACGGTGCCGTCCTCGTACGCCCGGACGGCTTCGTCGCCTGGCGCGCGCCCACCCACCTGCCGTCCGCCGGCCGTGTGCTGACGGACGTGCTGCAGACCGTGCTCTGCCGCGGCTGAACACCCACCGAAACGACACGCCGAGGACATGCCGATGACATTCGAAGACGGCCCCGTCGCGGGCCGAGTGGACGTCCACCACCATTTCACCGCGCCGGCCTGGCTGGACTGGGCGGACGAACACGGGGTCGTCAACCGCGAGCGGCTGCCCTGGTGGACACGCTGGGACCTGGACGCGGCTCTGGAAGTCATGGACAAGACGGGCATCAGCACCGCCGTCATGACCGTCGCGATGCTCGGACGGTTCCGCGAGCGCGCGGAGCGCCAGGAGAGCGCACGGATCGCCCTGCGTGCGGCGGCCGATGTCGTCGAGGACCATCCCGCGCGCTTCGCCTTCTTCACTCCGGTGTTCCTGGACGACCTGGAACTCTCGCAGTGGAGCCTCCGTTACGGACTCGACGAACTCGGGGCCGTCGGAGTGAGCACGAGAACGAGCATGGACGGTGTCTACCTCGGTGACGCCACCCACGACCGCCTCCTGCGGGAACTGAACGACCGGTCCGCCGTCATCAGCACGCACCCCATGGAAGTGCCGGCCGGAAAGGAGGGCGGTCCCGGACTGCCGGGGATGCCGCCCTTCGTGTGCGACTTCCTCATGGACACCACGCGCGCGGCGATCAACCTGATCCGGAACGGCACCCTGGACCGCTATCCGAATCTCAGCTTCGTCCTTCCCCACGGAGGAGGCTTCCTGCCGTACATGGCCACTCGGCTCGAACTCTTCGGCGGGCACCTCACCCCCGGGATCGAGCCGGGCAGGGTCCGTGACTACCTGCACCGGTTCTACTTCGACACCGCCGGCCCCATGTCTCCCTCCGCCACGCCCACGCTGCTGGCCACGGTGGACCCCAGCCGGATCCTTTTCGGCACGGACTGGCCGCCCACGCCCGCCCAGGTCGTCGCCGACATCGCGGTACCCGCCCTGGACGCCGATCCCTTCGTCTCGCCGGAGCAGCTCAGGGGCATCAACCGGGAGAACGCCCTGCGTCTGCTGCCGGTACTGGCCCGCTCCTCCTAGGCCTGGCCGCACGCACGAGAGAAGGCCGCCGCCCTCGCGGGCGGCGGCCTTCTCTCGTCGGCTTCACCGGGTTCGTCGGCTTCACCGGGTGACCGGGGCCGTGTCTCTCTCCCAGTGGTAGAAGCACTGAGCCATCGCGTCCTTCGGACCGCGCCAGGTCTGCGGGTCGTACGGACTGACGTACGCCTCGAGCTTGCTGCTGATGTCGCGGAACTCGGGGTGCCCGGCCACGCGCGCGATGGCGGGGCCCGGGTCCTGCTCGGCCTCGATGAAGTGCATGTACACATCGCCGAACTGGAAGAGGGAACGCTGGGTCACCCCGACGAGGCGGGGCAGGTCGCCGCGGTCGGAGGCCGCGAAGACCTCGGCGATGTCCGGAGCCGAGTGCGGGGCCATCCGGGCGACGATCAGGGCGTGGTGCATGGAGTCTCCTTACGCGGCGGCGCCGTTCAGGCGGGCGTGACGGGGGAGGTCCGCCGCTCGTCTGCGGCCTGCTCGATGCGGTCGCGGATGAGGGCCATCTGGACGGGCGAGTTGCGGTTGATGATGTCCGTCATCCCGGCGTCGTCGACCGGCGCGTCCGGCCTCATGGCGAAGTCCTGGGTCCAGCGCATCCGGGTGCCGTCGGGGGTCTCTTCGTACTCCCACCGGATGTTCATGTACTCGAACGGACCGGGTTCGATCCGGCGTGCGGTGACGGTGAGCTTGTCCCGGTCGGTGGTCCGTTCCGACACCCAGCTCCACACCTTGCCGTTCTCGTCGGGGTGCATGGTCAGGCGGAAGGTGACCGTGTCGCCCTGCCGGGTCAGCACCTCGGCGTCCGCGTACTCGCTGAACAGCTGCGGCCATCTCTCGATGTCGTTGGTCATGTCCCAGACGAGGTCGAGGGGTGCGGCGATGGTGATCTCGTTCTCGGTGTGCCCTGCCATGTCAGGCTCCTGCCGTGAGCGTGCTGTTGACGAGGTCGAGGAAGTCGCGGGGGGTCTTGCACTTCTCCGCGTCGGTGGGGAGCGCCCGGGCGTGCCGGTTCTCCAGCTCGCCCACGATGCCGAGGAGGCCGAGCGAGTCCAGCCCGAACTCGGCGAAGGGGGTGTCCACCCGGGCTTCGAGGTCGTGCGGGTCGACGGTGACACCGGCGGCCTTCTTCATCAGTGCGGCCAGCTCTTCGAGGGTCACTTCACTGCTCATGCGCGTTCTCCTTTGTCGTACGGATGCGGTGGGCTTCACCGGGCGGCCGGTCCCGGGTCGCGGCGCAGCACCAGCGCCGCGTTGGAGCCCATCAGTCCACGGCTGAGGACCAGGGCCGTGCTCAGTTCGGCCGGGCGCGCCGTCGACGTCACCAGGTCGATGTCGTGGCAGATGTCGAAGACGTTGGGCGTGGGCGGGATCCGCCCTTCTTCCATGGCCATCACCGCGGCCGCGACGTCCAGCAGGGGTGCCCCGCAGTAGGACCGTCCGATGCCGGTCTTGGGAGCCGTGACGGGCACGCGGGTGCCGTGCGGCCCCAGGGCGTCGGCGAGGGCGAGGGCCTCGGCGCGGTCCGCCTCCGGGACACCCATCGCGTCGGCGAAGACCACGTCGATCTCCTCCGGTGCGCAGCCGGCCTCGTCGAGGGCACCGCGGATGGCGTGGGCGAGTCCCTCCCGTGAGCGGTCCCAGCGCGAGGCTCCGGTGAAGGTGGCCGCATGGCCCGCCACGGTGGCGCGGACGTCCGCGTCACGTCGGCGTGCGCGGTCCAGGTCCTCGACGACCAGCACGGCACCGCCCTCCGCCGGAACGAAGCCGCAGGCCGCTGAGGTGAAGGGCCGGTAGGCCCGTGCCGGGTCGTCGACCGTGCTGAGTTCCGGGTACCCGAGCTGGCAGACCATGGAGTACGGAGCGAGCGGTGCTTCGGCCGCCCCGGCCACGACCACGTCGGTCCCCCGCCCCACGGTCCGGGCGGCGTGCGCGACGGCGTCCAGGCCGCCGGCCTCGTCGCTCGCCACCACGCCGCAGGGGCCCTTGAATCCGCTGCGGATCGATATCTGGCCGGTGCTGGCCGCGTAGAACCAGGCGATGGACTGGTAGGGACCGACGAACCGGGACCCCTGCCCCCACAGCTTCTGCAGCTCCCGCTGGCCGAATTCACCGCCACCGGATCCGGCGGCGGTGACGACACCGACGGAGTACGGGGAGTCGGTGGCCGCGTCGCTCAGTCCCGCGTCCTTGAGGGCCGCACTCGCGGCGGCCATCGCGAAGTGGCTGAACCGGTCGGTCTGGACGAGGAAGGTCTCCTCGATGAGGGCCGAGGCGTCGAAGCCCCGGACCTCGCCGGCGACGCGGAGCGGAAGGTGCCCGCACCCCTCCCGGGTGATCCGGTCGAGTACGGACAGGCCCTCCTTGACGGACTTCCAGTAGGTCTCCGTGTGCAGACCGTTGGGCGCGACCACACCGATCCCCGTGATGGCGGTGCGGCGGTTCGGCTGAGCACTCATCGTTTCCTCCCGGCCGGCCCCGTCAGGAGCACCGCGGACTGGAACCCGCCGAAGCCGCTGCCCACGGACAGCACGTTGGCGAGCTTGCGCGGGCGTGCGGTGCGCGGTACGTAGTCCAGGTCGCACTCGGGGTCCGGGGTCTCGTAGTTCGCCGTCGGCGGGACCACCTGGTGGGCCAGGGCCAGCACGCAGGCGACGACCTCGATCGCGCCGATCGCACCGAGCGAGTGGCCCACCATGGACTTGATCGAACTCATGGGGGTGTCGTAGGCGTGGGCGCCCAGGGACCGCTTGACCGCGGCGGTCTCGTGACGGTCGTTCTGGCGGGTGCCCGAGCCGTGCGCGTTGACGTAGTCGATGAGTGAGGGATCCAGACGGGCCTGTCCGAGCGCGGTGTCGATGGCCCTGGCCATCTCCAGGCCCTCGCTGGTCAGCCCGGTCATGTGGTACGCGTTGCCGAAGGTGGCGTAGCCGCCGATCTCGCAGTAGACGTGCGCGCCGCGGGCACGGGCGTGTTCGAGCTCCTCCAGGACGAGCACGGCGGAGCCCTCTCCCATGACGAATCCGTCGCGGTGGGCGTCGAAGGGCCGGGAGGCGTGCGCGGGGTCGTCGTTGTTCGGCGATGTCGCCCTGATGGCGTCGAAGCAGGCCATGGTGATCGGGGAGATCGGGGAGTCGGACGCTCCGGCGATGCAGATGTCGGCGCGGCCGTCCTCGATCGTGTGGAAGCCGTAGCCCACCGCGTCGAGTCCGGAGGTGCAGCCGGTCGACACGGTCTGCACCGGCCCCTGGGCGCCGAAGTACTCGGCGACGTCGGACGCGAGGGTGCTGGGCGAGAACGCCCGGTGCAGGTGCGGGCCGGCGGCGCGGTGGTCGACGTCCCAGCGTTGCCCTCGCTCGCTGACCAGGACGTAGTCGTGCTCCAGGCGGGTCGTGCCGCCCACGGCGCTGCCGAGCGAGACGGCCACGCGCCACGGGTCCTCGGCGCCGAAGTCGATGCCGCAGTCGGCCACCGCCTCCGCGGCGGCGACGAGGGCGAACTGTATGTACCGGTCGGCGCGTTCGACCAGGTCGGGATCGAGCCCGTGCGCGAGCGGGTCGAAGTCGCACTCGGCCGCGATACGTGAACGCAGTCCCTCGGGATCGAACAGTGTGATGCCGCGCGTCGCGGTACGGCCGCCCGAGAGGAGGTCCCAGAAGGCCTGCACCCCGATGCCGCCCGGGGCGACGACACCGATGCCGGTGACCGCCACCCGCCGGGTCACGAGGGCACCCCGCGGCGTTCGGGCTGCGCGCCGTCCCCCTGCACGGCCGGGTACGTCTCGCCGCTCGCGTTCCCCGGGACGGCCTCCGTGTCGACGTGGCCCATGCTCGGCTTGGGAGCAAGCGGCCCCAGATGGAAGACCATGCGGGCTTCCACGTCACCGATGTTGCGGAAGCGGTGCCGCATGCCGATGGGGACCATGAGGCCCTGGTCGGCGCGGATCGGGTGTGTCACGTCGTCCAGGTCGACTTCCAGCTCGCCCTGGACGACGTAGACGAACTCCTCCGAGTACGGGTGGTAGTGCTCGCTGATGCGTTCCCCCGGCTGCATGATGGCCAGGCCCATGAACCCGCTCGTGGAACCCACCGTGAGGGGCGTGAGCAGGGTGCGCAGGTCGCCGCCACGCTTGCGGTTGGGCTCGGTCTCGCTGAGGTCCACGATGCGCGGGCGCGTCTTGTACATGGTCCGTCTCCAGGTCGGTCTGTGGGGTTTGTCCTTGGGCGGGTGTGTCCACGGAAGGTCAGGACTGGGCAGCCCTGCGATCGGTGACCAGCGTCATGTCGGTGTGCGCCAGGAGGCGGGTGGCGTCCCGGTCGCCCGAGAGCGGCCCTTCGACGCCGAGTGCGGCGCCGTCGAGCAGGCGGGCCAGCACGGCGGCCTTCCTCTTGCCGTGCAGGCCGAGCACCCTGACCGGATCGGTCTCGGGATCCCGCGTGTCGATGAGACGGACGACCAGGTCGTCCCGGTGGAAGACGGTGCTGCGGTGCACGGGCCCGGCGGGGTCGGCCGCGGCGGTCTCGTCCTGCTGGGCGAGCAGCCGGGCCAGCACCATCCCGCAACCCTCACGGGCCGGGTAGTACAGGGCGTGACGCCGCAGCCCCTCCGGCTCCGGTCCGCCACGCGCCACATGGTGTACGGCCGGCATGGCCGCGCGGATGAAGAAGGCCCGCGCCGAGGCCTGGTCGGTCAGATCCCTGCTCTGTTCCAGGTGCGGATTGAGGGCTTCCTCGACGGCCCGCACCTCCGGCTGACGCGAGACGTGGCGCAGCGCCGTCTGCAGATCGCCCTCCACCTCGACGGTGCGTACGACTCGGTTGCCGTGCATGAACAGCGTCGTGCGGCGCAGTCGGGTGGAGTCGTCGGCGCGGGCCTGGGGCGGCGCGTATCCGGCGAGGATGTCCGCGACCTTCGACTCGGAGCCGGGCTTGACGGTGAACGTCAGCGCATGGCGCGTCACTCCGTCACCCATCCGCACCGGCGCCTGGGCCCCGTCAGCGGTCCCGGCGGTGGGCGGGAGCGCACGCCCGGTCTCACGGACGATGCTGTAACGCATCGACCGGATGTCCCGGACGCAGTCCTGCATGGGCCTGACGGTCTCCAGGTGCTCTTCGCTGTTCACCCAGGCGAGGTACGGCGGCGCTGTCGCCCATTCGCTGGTGATGAGCCACTGGGACGGGTTCTCCACGGACTGGCACAGTTGGTCACCGAGGTGACCGGGAACCGACGCGACCCGGCTGCGCATGTGCTCGTACGCGTCGAGGAACCGCTGCTGGGCGCCTTCGTGGAGATCGACGAGCAGGATGACGCGCAGCCTGGAGCCGTCGAACGCCGACTGGGACGTATACGTCGAAGTGTTCACCGGCAGGCCCTTCCTTCGCTGGGCAGACGGCGGCCGCCGTGTCCGGCAGCGGGACGGCGGTCGGCCCTGAGCCCTCATCGTGGGTCGGTGCGCCGGACTCCGCGAGCCGCACGGGTCATCAGAGGGAACTGCCCGGTGCGCAGGGCACGTTTGCGCCTCGCCAGGACACGAAGAAGCCCCGGCCCATGAAGAGCCGGGGCTGTGGTCCTTACGGTCTACTCGGCGAGATGCCGCTCCACCGTCTCCACCTTGGAGGTGAGCCCGTCCGTCACTCCGGGGCGGATGTCCGCCTTGAGGACCAGGGACACACGCGGAGCCCGCTGCTCGACCGCGGCGACGGCGCGCTTGACGACGTCCATGACCTCGTCCCACTCGCCCTCGATCGAGGTGAACATCGCGTCGGTCCGGTGGGGCAGGCCCGACTCGCGCACCACGCGGACGGCGTCGGCGACGTACTCCCCCACGTCCTCGCCGACGCCCAGCGGCGTCACGGAAAAGGCGACGATCACGCCTTCACCGCCCCTTCCTGGCGCGCCCGGGACGCGATGACCGCGTCCTCGGCCTCACGCCGCAGCTTGCGCTCGGCGAAGAACCCGCCGGCCGGGAGCACCGACAGCACGAAGTACAGCGCGGCGGTCTTCACCGGCCACTTCGTCCGGTTCCACGCGTCGGCCCAGAAGATCACGTACAGGATGAACAGGACACCGTGCACCATGCCCATCACCGGCACGGCGTTGAAGTCCGTGGTCCGCTTCAGCACCGAGCAGATCAGCAGGAGGAGGAAGGAGATCGCCTCGGGGGCCGAGACCAGGCGGAGGCGGCGGATGGCGGTGGCGGTCTTGAGGTCCACGGGTCACCTTCGGTGGGAGAGACGCGGCGGTCTGATCGATCTGAACGGTCTGTGGGGCCTGACGGTTTGTGAACGCACGCACAAGCGTCCGGCCCATTGTGGCAAACCGCTGAGGGCGGACACCCCTAGGGGTGGGGTCAGGGTCGTTCTCCACCCACAGGCCCTGTCCGTGGTGCCCGACCTGCGGCTACCTTCACGTACGTGGCGATGTTCCGACTTCAGAGCAGCAAGGTGCTCGCCGTCGACATGACCGGGGACGCCGTGAAGGCGAAGAACGGCTCGATGGTGGCGTACGACGGCGAGATGGCCTTCAAGAAGCTCAGCGGCGGCGGCGAGGGCATACGAGGCATGGTGACCCGGCGGCTGACCGGTGAGCAGATGACCTTGATGGAGGTGAAAGGGCGGGGGACCTGCTGGTTCGCGGACCGCGCCTCCGAGATCAACCTGGTCGCCGTCCAGGGCGACAAGCTCTACGTGGAGTCGAGCAACCTGCTCGCGACCGACGGCGGGCTGCGCACGGGGACGGAGTTCACCGGCCTGCGCGGCGCCTCGCAGGGCAACGGGCTGTTCACGACGACCGTCGAGGGCCACGGCCAGGCGGCGATCATGTCGGACGGCCCGGCGGTGGTGCTGCGCGTCAGCCCGCAGTACCCGCTGACCGTCGACCCGGGGGCGTACGTAGCGCACCAGGGGAATCTGCGGCAGTCCTTCCAGTCCGGTGTGACGTTCCGCACGCTGCTCGGGGAGGGCGGCGGCGAGGCCTTCCAGATGCGGTTCGAGGGAGACGGGCTGGTGTACGTGCAGCCGAGCGAGCGGAACACGATCGCGGGAGACGTGTGACATGGCCTTCCGGGAGATCAACGCGAAGATGATCGAGGCGACCGTCGCGCCGGGCCGGCGGCTGTTCAGCCAGCGCGGCGCGATGCTCGCCTACCAGGGCGAGGTGTCCTTCACGCCCAGCACGGCCGGCGGGCAGGGCGGACTCATGTCGATGATCGGCCGCCGGGTCGCCGACGAGGACACGCCCCTGATGACGGTCGAGGGCAGCGGCACCGTCCTCTTCGGGCACGGCGGCCACCACGTCCAGGTGATCCAGCTCGCCGGCGACACGCTGTACGTCGAGGCGGACCGTCTCCTGGCCTTCGAGGGCACGCTCCAGCAGGGCACGATGTTCCTGGGCTCGCAGGGCGGCGTCATGGGCATGGTGCGCGGGCAGGTCAGCGGCCAGGGGCTGTTCACGACCACGCTCAAGGGGCACGGGGCCGTCGCGGTCATGGCCCATGGCGGAGTGATCGAGATCCCGGTCACACCCCAGCGGCCGGTGCACGTGGACCCGCAGGCCTACGTCGCCCACCACGGTGACGTCCGCAACAAGCTGTCCACCGCCCTGGGGTGGCGGGACATGGTGGGCCGCGGCTCGGGCGAGGCGTTCCAGCTGGAGCTCAGCGGCAGCGGTGCGGTGTACGTCCAGGCGTCGGAGGAGAAGCTGTGAGCACGTACGGAACCCCGGGCGCCGGCCCCGCGGTCTTCGACCCGGCGACACTGCCGCCCGACGACAACGTCAATCCCTACACCTTCTGCGTGGAACTCAAGGGGAGCCAGTGGTTCCTCCAGAAGGGGAAGATGATCGCCTACTACGGCTCGATCGACTTCAACGGCGTCGGGCACGGCCGGCTGGACCGTCTGGTCCGCACGTCCTTCCATTCGCCACTGCACGCGAGCGACTGGGTCGTGGCGGAGGGTTCGGGCAAGATGCTCCTCGCCGACCGGGCCTTCGACGTGAACTCGTACGACCTCGAGAACGGCAACCTGACCATTCGCTCGGGCAACCTCCTCGCTTTTCAGCCAACTCTGTCGCTGAAGCAATCAATCGTGCCGGGTTTCCTGACCCTCATCGGAACCGGAAAGTTCGTGGCCGCGTCGAACGGCCCGGTGGTGTTCATGGAACCCCCCATCCGGGTCGACCCCCAGGCCCTGGTCGGATGGGCCGACTGCCCCTCGCCGTGCCACCACTACGACCACGGGTACATGACCGGCGTAATGGGCGGTCTACGTGCACTGACGGGCCTCGGCGGGACCTCCGGGGAGGAGCACCAGTTCGAGTTCGTCGGCGCCGGCACGGTCCTGCTCCAGTCCTCCGAGACCCTCATGGCCGAGCACGCCACGGGGGCCGTTCCGCACCAGGCCGGAGTGCCCGGCGGCGGGGCGCACAGCCCCCAGGCGGGCCAGTCCGGCGTACCGCGTCTTCCCGGACAGCTGGGGGACCTCCAGCGTCGCTTCGGGCTGTGAGCGGTAGTCTGCGGAGTGTGACATCGAACGCCTGCGCACCGATGTTCGGCTGGTGCGCTCCGTCACAAGAAAACCCTCACTAGTTCGCCTTTCAACCTTTTAGGTAGACTTCATTCATGGAGACCGAGACGGCCACCCGCTGGCTGACCGATGCGGAGCAGTGCGCTTGGCGCACCCACCTGGAGGTCAACAGGCTGTTGACGTACCAGCTCGAAAAGGACCTGCAGCCGTTCGGCCTGACAATGAACGACTACGAGATCCTGGTGAATCTCTCCGAGTCGGAGGACCAGCGGATGCGGATGAGCGACCTCGCCTCCGCCACCCTCCAGTCCAAGAGCCGCCTCTCGCACCAGATCACTCGCATGGAGAACGCGAACCTGGTCCGGCGGGAGAACTGCGAGTCCGACCGCCGAGGGCTCTACGCGGTCCTCACCGAGCACGGCATGGCGACGATGCAGAAGGTCGCGCCCCACCATGTGGCGTCCGTGCGGAGGCACTTCATCGACCTGCTGTCGCCCGAGGCCCTGACGGAGCTCGACAAGGGCCTCAAGCCCATCGCCGAGCACCTGCGCGGCCAGCGCGGACGCCCGTGACCCGGACGGCGTACCGGGGCCGTGCGGCCCCGGCGCGACGACAGGCCCCGCGTCCGCGGCATGACCCGACCGACACGCCCTAGGCGAGCGGCAGGCGGAGTTCGAACAGGGCTCCGCCCGCGGGCCCCTGGGCGGCCGTGAGCGTGCCGCCGTGGCGTACGGCGACGTCCCGGGCGATGGCGAGCCCCAGCCCGGCACCGCCGTCGTCACGGCTGCGGGCGGCGTCCAGCCGTACGAACCGCTCGAAGATCCGCTCCCGGTCGGACGCGGGCACGCCGTCCCCGTCGTCCGCCACCCCGACCAGGGCCAGGTCACCCTCCCGTCGCACGCTCACGGTGACGGCCGACCGGGCGTGCCGCTGGGCGTTGTCGAGCAGATTGGCCAGGACACGGCCCAACTGCCCGCGCGATCCGGCCACGTTCACCGGCTCCGCGTCCACCGTCACACCCTTCCGCCCCTCGGCGGCCTCCCGGGCCAGCCCGGCGAGGTCGACCTTCGCGTCGCCCGGCCGCTCCCCCGCGTCCAGCCGGGCGAGCAGCAGCAGGTCGGCGGCGAGCCGCTGGAGCCGTACGGTGTCCTCCACGGCCCCGTCGAGGTCCAGCAGCTCGGGATGCGCGGCGGCCACCTCCAGCTGCGTGCGCAGCGAGGCGATCGGGCTCCGCAGCTCGTGGGAGGCGTCGGCGACGAAGCGCCGCTGCCGCTCCACGGAGGTCTCCAGGGCCGCCAGCGTCTCGTTCGTCGTCCGGGCGAGCCGGGCGACCTCGTCGTGCGTCTGCGGCTCCGGGACACGGCGCGCGAGGTCCTGGGAGGCGGTGATCGCGGCCATCTCGCTCCGGATGCCCTCCACCGGCCGCAGCGCCCGCCGGGTGACCAGCCAGGTCACCCCCGCGACGACGCTGAGCAGCAGCGGGAAACCGATCAGCATCACCGTCAGCGCGGTCTGCACGGCCCCGTGCTCGGCGGCCAGCGGTGCACCGGCGTAGACCTTCAGACGCCCCCGGTCGTGGGTCTCGACCTCGATGGCGGCGAACCGGTAGTCCTCCGCGTCGCCGTCGATCGTCGCGGACCCGTTCTTGAAGGTGCTCTCCCCGGCGATCTCCCCCGGTTCGAGGTCCTCTTCGTGGTCGTCGGAGTCGTCGGCGTCGTCCCCGCCGGGCGCCACCGGGGCCTGCGGCTTCACCCGGTCGGAGTCGGTACCGCTGATCTTCTCCAGGTCCTCGCTGGCCGCCACCAGCCGCTTCTTCCCGGCGAGGACCTGGACCGGCCCGTCGTCGCCGTCCAGCCCGGACAGCTTGTCGTACGGCGTCCCGGCGGCGAGCTGGGAGGCGACCGCCCGCGCGGAGCGCTCCGCCCGGGTGCCGGCCTCGCCCATCAGGTTGGACTTCAGGGACAGCAGGACGGCGGCCCCGGCCGCGACGAGCGCCACCGCGACCACGAGCGTGGCTCCCAGTGTGGCCCGCGCCCGGACGGACCCGAACAGCCGCCTCACGGCGACGTCTCCAGCCGGTACCCGGCGCCGCGCACGGTCCGGATCAGCCCCGCCCGCAGCTTCCGCCGCAGGGTGCTGACGTACACCTCGACGATGTTGGGATCCCCGTCGTACGCGAAGTCCCACACGTGTTCGAGGATGTCGGACTTGGACACGACCTCCCCGGCCCGCAGCACGAGGTGCTCCAGCACGGAGAACTCCTTGGCGGTCAGGGCGACCTCGTCCTCCCCCAGGAACACCCGCCGAGCCGCGGTGTCCACCTTCAGGTCTCCGTGCACATGCACGGGCGAGGCCCCGGCACCCACCCCGCGCCGCCGCAGCAGCGCCTTGACCCGGGCGACGAGCACGACGTACGAGAAGGGCTTGGTCAGGTAGTCGTCCGCGCCGGTGTCGAGCCCCTCGGCCTCGTCGTACTCGCCGTCCTTGGCGGTGAGCATCAGGATCGGCACCTCGTGCCCGGCGGCGCGCAGGGCGGCACAGACCCGGTAGCCGTTGAGGCCGGGCAGCATGATGTCGAGGATCACCAGGTCGTACGTGCCCTCCGAGGCCTGGTGCAGGCCCTCCCGTCCGTCGTGGACGACGTCCACGGCATACCCCTCGGCCGTCAGGCCCCTGGCGAGCGACAGGGCCAGCCGCTTCTCGTCCTCCACGATCAACAGGCGCATGGGTAAAGAGTGGCAAAGCCAAGCTGAAGATCCCTTCAGGGGTCTTCAGGTTCCTCTCAGCGTCGGTCAGCCAGATTGGAACACGTCGAAAACGAAACGACTCGGGAGGAATCCGCATGAAGCGCAACATCGTGATCGCCGCTGTGACCGCTGCCGCTCTGATCGGAGGCGGTACGGCCACGGCTCTCGCGACCACGGGAGACGACCAGGGCTCGGCGCGGCAGGCGGCGAACACCCGGCTGTCGGACGACGACGGCCGCGACGACCAGGACGGCGCGGACGCACAGGACGACCGCGACGACGCCAACGGCCGCGACGACGACGCCGCGCGGGCCGCTTCCGCCCACGTGACGGCGTCCGAGGCCATCGCCTCCGCGCTGAAGCACACGCCTGGCACGGCCGTGTCCGCGGAGCTGGACGACGAGGACGACAGCGCCAAGGTGATCTGGAAGGTCGACGTCCTCTCCGGCGACAACGGCTGGCACAGCGTCCGTATCGACCCGTCCAACGGCAAGGTCCTCGGCTCGCACGCCGACGACGACGAGGACGACACGGCTCAGGTGCGGGCGGCGCTCAAGGGCTCTTCCGTGACGGCCGAGGAGGCCGCGAAGGCCGCCGCCGGCAAGGGCACGGTGACGTCCGTCGACCTGGACGAGGACGGCAAGAACAAGTCCTGGGAGGCCGAGACGCACAAGTCCGGCGGCGCCGAGCAGGACTGGAAGATCGACCTCGGCACGGGCAAGGTCACGGCGGACCACTCGGACGACCAGGACGACGACTCCGACGACCAGGACTGATCAGGTCCGGCCGCTTTCCTGCCGCCCCGGCGTCGCTGCTGACGCCGGGGCGTCGAGGTGCTCGGCACTGGTGCTGAGGCCGGGTGGGTCCGCAACCCGGCGGAACGGGGTGCCGCTGCGCCCACCCGTGCCGCCTGGGGGCACCTCCCAGGCCCTTAAGGCACTGAGGGAGGCACGATTGCCCGCAGCTAGGGCGGCCACGACGCGCCCGCACCCGCGAACGCACGGAAGGGGACGTGTCGGGGGGTGTCCGCCCCAGGCGCTACGCGCACCCCACCGAAGCAGCCACAGGCCGCCGCAGGCACCCCGCCCAACCGCGGGAGGCACCCGCTCAGCCCTCCGTCAACCCCGCGACCAGTTCGTCAGCCGCCCGATACGGATCCAGCTCCCCCGCCACGATCCGCTCCGCGAGCGCCCCGAGGCGCCGGTCGCCGTGCAGGTCCCCGATCCGCTCCCGCAGCGCCGTCACCGCGATCGTCTCGACCTCCCGTGCCGCACGGGCCATGCGCCGCTCCGCGAGCACCCCCCGCTCCTCCATCCAGGCCCGGTGCTTCTCCAGGGCCTCGACGACCTCGTCCATGCCCTCCCCGCGCGCGGCGACCGTCTTCACGATGGGCGGGCGCCAGTCCCCGGGACGCCGGGCCTCCCCCAGCCCCAGCATGTGGTTCAGCTCGCGAGCCGTCGCGTCCGCCCCGTCCCGGTCGGCCTTGTTCACGACGTACACGTCACCGATCTCCAGGATCCCGGCCTTGGCCGCCTGGATCCCGTCGCCCATCCCCGGCGCGAGCAGCACGACGGACGTGTCCGCCTGCGAGGCGATCTCCACCTCGGACTGCCCCACACCCACCGTCTCGACGATGATCACGTCACACCCCGCCGCGTCCAGCACCCTGATGGCCTGCGGCGCGGCCCACGCGAGCCCGCCCAGATGCCCGCGCGTGGCCATGGACCGGATGTACACGCCCGGGTCCGACGCGTGCTCCGACATCCGCACCCGGTCCCCGAGCAGCGCACCCCCGGAGAACGGGGACGACGGGTCGACGGCCAGCACGCCGACCCGCTTGTCCTGCTTGCGGTACGCGGTCACCAGCGCCGACGTCGACGTGGACTTTCCGACCCCGGGCGACCCGGTCAGCCCGACCACGTACGCGTTGCCCGCCAGCGGCGCGAGCGCCGCCATGACCTCCCTGAGCTGCGGGGACGCCCCCTCCACCAGGGAGATCAGCCGGGCCACGGCCCGCGGCCGGCCCTCCCTGGCCTGGGCGACCAGCGTGGAGACGTCCTGCATCACAGCTCCGTTCAGATGAGGGAGATCCGAAAACCGGTGCTCAGGCCTTCGGCACCCGCACGATCAGCGCGTCACCCTGACCACCGCCACCGCACAGCGCGGCCGCGCCCACGCCACCGCCGCGCCGCTTCAGCTCCAGCGCGAGGTGCAGCACGAGCCGCGCACCGGACATCCCGATCGGGTGACCCAGGGCAATGGCACCGCCGTTGACATTCACCTTTTCGGTGGACACCCCGAGGTCCTTCATCGACTGCACGGCGACCGCCGCGAACGCCTCGTTGATCTCGATCAGGTCGAGGTCCGAAACCTCAAGACCCTCCTTCTTGAGCGCGTGCAGGATCGCGTTGGACGGCTGGGACTGGAGCGAGTTGTCCGGCCCGGCCACGTTCCCGTGCGCCCCGATCTCGGCGATCCACTCCAGGCCGAGCTCCTGCGCCTTGGCCTTGCTCATCACCACGACGGCGGCGGCACCGTCGGAGATCTGCGACGCCGAGCCGGCCGTGATCGTGCCGTCCTTGGCGAAGGCGGGACGCAGCTTCCCGAGGGACTCCGCGGTGGTGTCGCCCCGGATCCCCTCGTCCTTGCTGAACAGCACCGGGTCGCCCTTGCGCTGCGGGATCTCCACCGGCGTGATCTCGGCCTCGAACAGGCCGTTCTTCTGCGCGGCGGCGGCCCGCTGGTGCGACAGGGCGGCGATCTCGTCCTGCTCGGGCCGCGCGATGCCGAGGCGGGTGTTGTGCTTCTCGGTCGACTCGCCCATGGCGACGCCGTCGAAGGAGTCCGTCAGACCGTCGTGGGCCATGGCGTCGAGCATCTGGATGGCGCCGTACTTGTAGCCCTCGCGGGACTTGGGCAGCAGGTGCGGGGCGTTGGTCATCGACTCCTGGCCGCCCGCGACGATCACGTCGAACTCACCCGCGCGGATCAGCTGGTCGGCGAGCGCGATGGCGTCGAGGCCCGACAGACACACCTTGTTGATGGTCAGCGCCGGCACGTTCATGGGGATACCCGCCTTGACGGCGGCCTGGCGCGCCGGGATCTGCCCCGCCCCGGCCTGGAGCACCTGACCCATGATCACGTACTGCACCTGGTCGCCACCGATCCCCGCACGGTCGAGGGCGGCCTTGATCGCGAAGCCGCCGAGGTCGGCTCCGGAGAAGGACTTCAGCGAACCGAGCAACCGCCCCATGGGCGTACGCGCCCCCGAGACGATCACCGAGCTGGTCGTAGCAGAAGACATGAGCTGCGATCCCCTTACCGGCTGCACAGCCGAGGAGTGAACGAGGGTTTACTTCGAATGTACTGACCGGTACGCCACCCCGTCATCGGGCTGTCGGTGTGATCGCGCGCACGTTGCGTAACCACCTCCGGAGCGCTGCACTGAATCCATGCTGACGCGAATCGACCACATCGGGATCGCCTGTTTCGACCTCGACAAGACCGTCGAGTTCTACCGTGCCACCTACGGCTTCGAGGTGTTCCACTCCGAGGTCAACGAGGAGCAGGGCGTGCGCGAGGCCATGCTCAAGATCAACGATACGTCCGACGGCGGCGCCTCGTACCTCCAGCTCCTGGAGCCGACCCGCGAGGACTCCACCGTCGCGAAGTGGCTGGCGAAGAACGGGGAGGGCGTCCACCACATCGCCTTCGGCACGGCGGACGTGGACGCCGAGGCCGCGGACATCAAGGACAAGGGCGTACGCGTGCTCTACGAAGAGCCGCGACGCGGCTCCATGGGGTCACGGATCACCTTCCTGCACCCCAAGGACTGCCATGGCGTACTGACAGAACTGGTCACTTCGGCGGCCGTTGAGTCACCTGAGCACTGACCCTCGTACATAGGGGCCGGTAGGGTTGGGGGCGGTCGCCGCTCAGCCAGGGTGACCGCGGTCCCGCCGTGCGACGGCAGGACCACCGGGGTCCGGGTTTCGGGGGACGAGCGTCGGGGCAGCAGCCTCTGCTCCGCCGATGATCTGACACCATTCCCCGGGGGCCCCGTTCGGCGGATGGACGGAGCTCGTTTGGAGAGAGTTGCGACCAGGGGACGGATGGGACCGCGCAGTGCGGGGCTACGAGAGCCAGGAGCGAGAGCCGGCGGCTGACGTCGACCACCTCTCTCGGTTCGAAGCCGAGATGAAGCGGCTGAAGACCGAGCGGGAAAAGGCGATCCAGCACGCCGAGGACCTCGGCTACCAGGTCGAGGTGCTGCGCGCCAAGCTGCACGAGGCGCGGCGCACCATCATGTCCCGGCCCTCCTTCGACGGCGGCGACATCGGCTGGCAGGCCGAGCAGTTGCTGCGCAACGCGCAGATGCAGGCCGACCAGATCCGTACGGATGCCGAGCGGGAGCTGAGCGAGGCCCGGGCCCAGACCCAGCGGATCCTCCAGGAGCACGCCGAGCAGGCGGCCCGGCTCCAGGCGGAGCTGCACCAGGAGGCGGTGACCCGGCGCCAGCAGCTCGACCAGGAGCTGGCCGAGCGCCGCCAGACGGTCGAGTCGCACGTCAACGAGAACGTGGCGTGGGCGGAGCAGCTGCGGGCCCGCACCGAGCAGCAGGCCCGCCGGCTGCTGGACGAGTCCCGCGCCGAGGCCGAGCAGGCCCTGGCCACCGCCCGCGCGGAGGCCGAGCGGCTGACGACCGAGGCCCGGCAGCGGCTGACGGGCGCGGCCGAGGAGGCCCGCGCGGAGGCCGAGCAGATCCTGCGGCGTGCCCGCACGGACGCCGAGCGGCTGCTCAACGCCGCCTCGACGCAGGCCCAGGAGGCCACCGACCACGCCGAGCAGCTGCGGACGTCCACGGCCTCGGAGTCGGAGTCCGAGCGCCGCCGGGCCCAGGAGCTGAGCAAGGCCGCCGAGCAGCGGATGGCCGAGGCCGAGGAGGCGCTGCGCAAGGCGCAGTCCGAGTCGGAGAAGCTGGTCGCCGAGGCCAAGGAGGCCGCCGCCAAGGCCCTGGCGAGCGCTGAGTCCGCCAACGAGACGCGCACGCGCACCGCCAAGGAGCAGGTCGCCCGGCTGGTCGAGGAGGCCACGAAGGAGGCCGAGAACACCAAGACCGAGGCCGAGCAGCTCGTCGCGGACGCCCGCGCCGAGGCGGAGAAGATCGTCGCGGAGGCCTCCGAGAAGGCCCGCACGCTCACGGCCGAGGAGACGGCGACCCAGCTGTCCAAGGCGGCCAAGACCGCCGAGGACGTGCTCAACAAGGCGTCGGAGGACGCCAAGAAGACCACCAGGGCCGCGGCCGAGGAGGCCGAGCGGATCCGCAGGGAGGCCGAGGCCGAGGCGGACCGGTTGCGCGCCGAGGCACACGACATCGCCGAGGAGCTCAAGGGCGCGGCGAAGGACGACACCAAGGAGTACCGCGCCAAGACGGTCGAGCTCCAGGAGGAGGCCCGCCGGCTGCGCGGCGAGGCCGAGCAGCTCCGGGCCGACGCGGTCGACGAGGGCGAGAAGATCCGCGCCGAGGCCCGTAGGGAGGCCGTGGCGCAGATCGAGGAGGCGGCGAGGTCCGCCGAGGAGCTGCTCGCCAAGGCGAAGGCAGACGCGGACGAGCTGCGGACGACGGCCCAGACGGACAGCGAGAAGGTCCGTACCGAGGCCATCGAGCGGGCGACGACCCTGCGCCGGCAGGCCGAGGAAACCCTTCAGCGCACCCGGCAGGAGGCCGAGCGGCACCGCGAGGAGGTCGTCGAGCAGGCCGAGGCCCTCAAGGCGGACGCCGAGCGTGCGGCGCGGGAGCTGCACGAGGAGACCGAGCGGGCCATAGAGGCCCGCCGCGCCGAGGCCGCACAGGAGCTGACGCGGCTCCAGACGGAGGCGGAGGAGCGGCTCGCCGCCGCCGAGCAGGCGCTGTCCGACGCCCGGGAGGAGGCCGCGCGGATCCGCCGCGAGGCCGCCGAGGAGAACGAGCGGCTGCGCGCCGAGGCCGCCGAGCGGATCCGTACGCTCCAGCAGCAGGCCGAGGCCGAGGCCGAACGGCTGCGCGACGAGGCCGCGTCCGACGCGTCGGCCGCGCGTGCCGAGGGCGAGGCCGTCGCCGTACGTCTGCGGTCGGAGGCCGCGAGCGAGGCCGAGCGGCTGAAGTCGGAGGCGCAGGAGAGCGCCGACCGGGTGCGCGCGGAGGCGCAGGCCGCCGCCGAGCGTCTGGCCACGGAGGCGTCCGAGACGCTGGCCGCCGCCCAGGAGGAGGCCAACCGGCGCCGCCGCGAGGCCGAGGAAGTCCTCGGCTCCGCCCGGCAGGAGGCCGACCAGGAGCGCGAGCGGGCCCGCGAGCAGAGCGAGGAGCTGCTGGCTTCCGCGCGCAAGCGCGTAGAGGAGGCGCAGACCGAGGCCGTACGGCTGGTCGAGGAGGCCGACCGGCGCGCCACGGAGATGGTGTCGGCGGCCGAGCAGCACGCGCAGCAGGTCCGGGACTCCGTCGCGGGGCTGCACGAGCAGGCGCAGGACGAGATCGCCGGGCTGCGCAGCGCCGCAGAGCACGTGGCGGACCGTACGCGGCGGGAGGCGCAGGAGGAGGCGGACCGGGTCCGTTCCGACGCCTACGCCGAGCGGGAGCGGGCGAGCGAGGACGCCGGCCGGCTGCGGCGCGAGGCGCACGAGGAGTCCGAGGCCGCCAAGGCGCTCGCCGAGCGGACGATGTCCGAGGCGATCGCGGAGGCGGAGCGGATCCGCGAGGACGTCGCCGAGCACGCCCAGCGGGTGCGCACCGAGGCGTCGGACGCCATCGCGGAGGCCGAGCAGAGCGCCTCGCGCACCCGGGCGGACGCCCGCGAGGACGCCAACCGCATCCGCTCGGACGCGGCGACGCAGGCGGACACCCTCATCACCGAGGCGCGCAACGAGGCGGAGCGGCTCACGACCGAGACGGTCCAGGAGACCGACCGGCTGCGGATGGAGACGGTCGCCGAGGCCGAGCGGGTCCGCACGGAAGCCGTCTCCGAGGCCGAGCGCCTCCGTTCCGAGGCGGCCACGGAGGCCGAGCGGGTGCGGGCCGAGTCGGTCGCCACGGCCGACCAGCTGGTCGGGGAGGCCACCGCCGAGGCGGAGCGGCTGCGGGCCGAGGCCGCCGAGACGGTCGGCTCGGCGCAGCAGCACGCCGAGCGGGTCCGCAGCGAGGCCCAGCGCGTCAAGGCGGACGCCGAGGCGGAGGCGGAGCGGCTCGTCAACTCCGCGCGCGAGGAGGCCGACCGCACGCTGGACGAGGCCCGCAAGGACGCCAACAAGCGGCGTTCCGAGGCGGCCGAGCAGGTCGACAAGCTCATCACGGAGACCACGGCGGAGGCCGACAAGCTGCTCACCGAGGCGCAGCAGCAGGCGCACAAGACCACCGCGGAGGCCGAGTCGCAGGCCGACACGATGGTGGGCGCGGCCCGCAACGAGGCCGACCGGCTCGTGTCCGAGGCGACGGTCGAGGGCAACTCGCTGGTGGAGAAGGCCCGTACGGACGCGGACGAGCTGCTGGTAGGCGCGCGCCGGGACGCCACGCAGATCAGGGAGCGGGCCGAGGAGCTGCGCGACCGCATCACGGCGGAGATCGAGGAGCTGCACGAGCGGGCCCGCCGGGAGTCGGCGGAGGCGATGAAGTCGGCGGGCGACCGCTGCGACGCGCTCGTCAAGGCCGCGGAGGAGCAGCTCGCGAAGGCTCAGGCGCAGGCCAAGGAGATCGTCTCGGAGGCCAACTCCGAGGCGGGCAAGGTGCGTATCGCCGCGGTGAAGAAGGCGGAGGGGCTGCTCAAGGAGGCCGAGCAGAAGAAGTCCACGCTGGTCCGGGAGGCCGAGGAGCTCAAGGCGGAGGCGATCCGCGAGGCCAAGCGCACGGTCGAGGAGGGCAAGCGCGAGCTGGAGGTCCTGGTCCGCCGCCGCGAGGACATCAACGCCGAGATCTCCCGTGTCCAGGACGTCCTGGAGGCGTTGGAATCCTTTGAGGCCCCGTCCCCGGCCAAGGACAACGGAGTCAAGGCAGGCGCAACAGTCGGCGCACCCCGTTCGGGTGGCAAGTCCTCGGATAGCTAGCGAACCGGGGCGAAACCGGTGTGTGCTGGAGCCTTTGACCAAGTCTTTGGCAAGCAGTCCTGCGGTTAGCCACTCAAAAGGGGTCTCATTTTGCAGACCAAACGCGCATCCGCTCGATGACACACCGTTTCGGCCCCTAGGATTCCACCTATCACCTCACCGGTCTCATTCGACAGGAACCCCATGAGCGACACTTCCCCCTACGGCTTCGAGCTTGTGCGGCGTGGATACGACCGCGCTCAGGTGGACGAACGTATCTCCAAGCTCGTCTCCGACCGTGACAGCGCTCTCGCCCGCATCACCGCTCTGGAGAAGCGCATCGAGGAGCTCCACCTCGAGACGCAGAACGCCCAGGCCCAGATCAGCGACGCCGAGCCGTCGTACGCGGGTCTCGGCGCGCGTGTCGAGAAGATCCTCCGCCTCGCCGAGGAGGAGGCGAAGGACCTGCGCGAGGAGGCCCGGCGCGCGGCCGAGCAGCACCGCGAACTCGCCGAGTCGGCGGCCCAGCAGGTGCGCAACGACGCCGAGTCGTACTCGGCGGAGCGCAAGGCGAAGGCCGAGGACGAGGGCCTGCGGATCGTCGAGAAGGCCAAGAGTGACGCCGCCCAGCTGCGCTCCGAGGCGCAGAAGGACGCGCAGTCCAAGCGCGAGGAGGCGGACGCCCTCTTCGAGGAGACCCGCGCCAAGGCCGCCCAGGCCGCCGCCGACTTCGAGACGAACCTCGCCAAGCGCCGCGAGCAGTCCGAGCGCGATCTGGCCTCCCGTCAGGCCAAGGCCGAGAAGCGCCTCGCCGAGATCGAGCACCGCGCCGAGCAGCTGCGCCTGGAGGCCGAGAAGCTGCGCACGGACGCCGAGCGCCGCGCACGCCAGACGGTGGAGACGGCCCAGCGCCAAGCCGAGGACATCGTGGCCGACGCCAACGCCAAGGCCGACCGCATCCGTTCGGAATCCGAGCGCGAGCTGGCCGCCCTCACCAACCGCCGCGACAGCATCAACGCGCAGCTGACGAACGTCCGCGAGATGCTCGCGACGCTCACGGGCGCCGCGGTGGCCGCCGCCGGCACGCCGGCCGAGGACGAGCCGATCTCCCGTGGGGTCCCGGCGCAGCAGTCCCGGTAACACGCGGGCATACGGAGTCTGAATCTCCGCAAAGCCCTCTGCCGCTCGGGTGGCAGAGGGCTTTGTCACGTTCTAGCGTGGCGGCATGATTGAGCTGGAGGGGCTGACCAAGCGTTACGGCGAGAAGGTGGCGGTCAACAACCTGTCCTTCACCGTCAGACCGGGCATCGTCACCGGCTTCCTCGGGCCGAACGGCGCGGGCAAGTCCACGACCATGCGGATGATCCTGGGTCTCGACCACCCGACCGCAGGCGACGTCCGGATCGACGGCAAGCACTACCAGCAGCTCAAGGATCCGCTGACGTACATCGGCGCCCTGCTGGAGGCCAAGGCCTGGCACGGCGGCCGCACCGCCTACAACCATCTGCTGTGCCTCGCGCACAGCAACGGCATTCCGCGCAGCCGGGTGCGGGAGGTGCTGGACACGGTCGGGCTGACGGCGGTCGCGAAGAAGAAGACCAAGGGCTTCTCGATGGGCATGGGGCAGCGGCTCGGCATCGCGGCCGCGCTGCTCGGCGATCCCCGGATCCTGATGTTCGACGAGCCGGTCAACGGCCTCGACCCCGAGGGCATCCACTGGATCCGCACCCTGATGAAGTCCCTGGCGGCACAGGGCCGGACCGTGTTCGTCTCCTCCCACCTGATGAGCGAGATGGCGCTGACGGCCGACCACCTCGTCGTCATCGGGCAGGGGCGGCTGCTCGCGGACACCTCCATGGCCGACTTCATCGCGCGCAACTCACGGTCGTACGTCCGGGTCCGCAGCCCGCAGCGGGAGCGGCTGCTCGACGTGCTGCAGCAGGCCGGGGTCGTGGCCGTCGAGAGCGGTGACGGGGTGCTGGAGGTGGACGGCGGCAAGGCCGAGCACGTCGGCGAGCTGGCGGCGCAGCACGGGATCACACTGCACGAGCTGAGCCCGCAACAGGCGTCGCTCGAGGAGGCGTTCATGCAGCTGACCGCGGGGTCGGTGGAGTACCACGCCCACAGCGGGCCGAGCCCCGAGCCACCGGGGCAGCAGTGGGGCGACGGCTGGAAGAGGGGCTGAGCATGGCGACGACGCAGGTCGTACGGTCGGAGTGGACGAAGATCCGGTCGGTGGCGTCCACGGTGTGGACCCTGTCGCTGGTGGTGGTCGTGACGGTCGCCCTCGGCATGCTGATCTCGGCCCTGTCCAAGAACGAGTTCGACTCCATGGGCGCGCAGCAGCGGGCGGAGTTCGACCCGACGTTCATCAGCTTCGCGGGGATGAGCCTCGGGCAGCTCGCGATGATCGTGTTCGGTGTGCTGGTGGTGTCGAACGAGTACAGCACCGGCATGATCCGCACCTCGCTGGCCGCCGTGCCGCAGCGCGGCTCCTTCCTGTTCAGCAAGATCGCGGTCGCCAGCGCCCTCGCGCTCCTGGTCGGCCTCGTCACCAGCTTCGCCGCCTTCTTCCTGGGGCAGGCGATGCTGGGCGAGCACCGGGCGGAGATCGGCGACCCGGGGGTGCTGCGCGCGGTGTTCGGCGGCGGCCTCTACATGGCGCTGATCGCGATGTTCTCCATGGGCGTCGCCGCGATGCTGCGCTCGCCGATGCTGTCGCTGGGCATCCTGATGCCGTTCTTCTTCCTGATCTCCAACATCCTGGGCAATGTCGACGCGACGAAGAAGATCGGCCGGTTCCTGCCCGACCAGGCCGGCAGCAAGATCATGCAGGTGGTCACGCCCATCGGCGACGACACGCCGTACGGTCCGTGGGGCGGCCTCGGGATCATGGGGCTGTGGGTGCTGGCGGCGCTGGTCGGCGGGTACGTGCTGCTGAAGAAACGGGACGCCTAGGCGGGGCTGCCGGGGCGCGTCGCGCTCCACCCTTTACTTTCATTTGGGCGGAACCGTCAGCGCCTCGATATCCTCCTAACCCTTACGGGGGCGTGTGCCCCGCTGTCCTGAACCTTGCGATGGGTGCGGAGCATGATCGAAGCAGTCGGCCTGACCAAGCGCTACGGCGACAAGACCGCTGTGTACAACCTTTCCTTCCAGGTGCGGCCGGGGGCCGTCACCGGCTTCCTCGGGCCGAACGGCTCGGGCAAGTCGACGACGATGCGGATGATCCTCGGCCTGGACAACCCGACGGCCGGGCATGTGACGATCGGCGGCCACCCGTACCGCAAGCTGCCCAACGCCCCCCGTCAGGTCGGTGCCCTCCTGGACGCCAAGGCCGTCCACGGCGGCCGGGCCGCCCGCAACCACCTGCTGAGCCTCGCTCAGCTGTCCGGCATCCCGGCCAAACGGGTGGACGAGGTGCTCGGGGTCGTCGGCCTCCAGGACGTGGCCAAGAAGCGGTCCAAGGGCTTCTCCCTCGGCATGGGGCAGCGGCTGGGCATCGCCGCCGCGTTGCTCGGCGACCCGCAGGTGCTGCTGTTCGACGAGCCGGTCAACGGCCTCGACCCCGAGGGCATCCTCTGGGTGCGCAACCTGATGAAGGCACTCGCGGCGGAGGGCCGTACCGTCTTCGTCTCCTCCCACCTGATGAGCGAGATGGCGCTCACCGCCGACCACCTCATCGTCATCGGGCGCGGGCAGCTGCTCGCCGACATGAGCGTGACAGCCTTCATCTCCGCGAACTCGGCCGACTTCGCGCGGGTCCGTACGCCCGACACGGAGCCGCAGCAGCGCGAGAAGCTGTCGGCCGCGCTCACCGAGTCGGGCGGGCACGTGCTGCCCGAGCAGGACGGCGGGCTGCGCGTGACCGGGCTGCCGCTCCCCCGCATCAGCGACATCGCGCACGACCACGACATCCGGCTGTGGGAGCTGTCGCCGCACCAGGCCTCGCTGGAGGAGGCGTACATGCGGATGACGCAGGGCGCCGTCGACTACCGCTCGACCATCGACCAGAAGGAAGGGCTCCAGCAGCAGCTGCCGCCCGGGGCGCAGCCCCCGATGCCGGTGCCCGGACAGGGCCAGCCCGGCTGGTACGCCCCGCCGCCGCCCCAGCCGGGCGGGCAGCCGTTCACGATGGCGCCGCAGGGCGCGCCGGGCCAGGCACCGGCGGGCCCGTACGGCGCACCGGGAGCACCGGGAGCGCCCGTAGCCGCTCCGATCACCCCCGGTGCCTCCGGCGCGGGAACGCCCAACCCGTACGCCCAGCCGGCGGGCGGGCCGCCGCAGACGCCCGCGCCGCCCGCGGCCCAGGCACCCCAGCCCCCGGCGGCGCCCGCCGCGCCGGCCCCTCAGGCGCCCGCCGCGCCCGCGCCCGCCCCGACCTCCGACCTGACCAAGCCCGAGGACCCCCGATGAGCAGCCCTCAGCCCCAGATGCCGCCGGCCGCACCCGCCTGGGAGGCGGCGCCCGGCTCTTCGTACCCCGGCTACACCTCGCCGATCCCGGTCGTGCGGACGCACCTCGGGCATGCCATCGCCTCCGAGTGGACGAAGATCAGGTCGGTGCGCTCCACGATGTGGACGCTCGGCGTCTTCGTCCTGCTCGTCATCGGCATCGGCACGCTGACCGGCGTCGTGGTGGCGAACTCCGACCCGGCCCTGTCCGGCGAGAGCCCGATCGGCCTGGGCTTCTTCGGGCTGCTGCTCGGCAGCATGTGCATCATCACGCTGGGCGTGCTGACCACGGCCTCGGAGTACGGCACGGGCATGGTCCGCACCACGATGGTCGCGTGCCCGAGCCGGGGCCGGGTGCTGGCGGCCAAGGGCATCGTGTTCTTCCTGGTCGCGTTCGCGGTGACGCTGGTGTCCGCGTCCCTCGTCGCCTTCCTGCACGTGGCGATGCTGGAGGGGCAGGGCACCAAGGACCCGTCCGGCGGGGAGTGGCTGAGGGGCACGGTCGGCATCTCGGCGTACGTCGCGCTGCTGGGCCTGCTCTCGCTCGCCATCGGCTCGATCATCCGGCACTCGGCGGGCGCCATCACCATCATGATCGGCGCCGTGCTCGCCCCGCTGGTGATCGCGCTGTTCATGTTCTCGGAGTCGCTGCGGGGCGTCCGGGACGCGCTGTTCGAGTACTCGATCCCGAGCCAGCTGAGCGTCTTCTACGCCACCCCCGGCTCCAACTCCCTCAGCTCGTCCGGCCCGTCCGGCTGGGACCCGCTGTGGATCCTCCTCGGCGCGACGGCCGTCGCGTTCGCCGCCGCCTTCGCGCTGCTGGAGAAGCGGGACGTGTAGCCGCAGGCCGTGAAGGGCCTAGAACCTCGGCGCGTTACGGGACCGCCGCACCCCCGGGGTGCGGCGGTCCCGCGCGTTCCAGCAGGCCTTGTGCCAGTGCCGGCGGTCGTCGACGCCCGTGTGCTCCGACCAGGCCACCACGTGCGGCACCCCGTCCGGGATCAGCTGGTCGCAGCCGGGGCATCGGTACGACTTGCCCTGCGCGCTCGCGCCGGCCACGTGCCGCACGCTCCAGTTCTCGCCCTGCCAGTTCTCCGAGGACTGCCAGCCGCCGTAACGGCCGGGGCTGTCGTCCTCGGCGCTCCGGCCGGACGAAGCGGCGCCCTTGGGTCGGTTGCGACGCGGGGACACGGGACACCTCTCGGGGCTATACAGGACACGTGGCGTGCCCAGCCTACGCGGCGCGGACGGGGGTACACGTACGCCATCCAATCGCCACAAGTCCCTCTCCGGGCAAGGCGCGCCCCCGCCGGGCCTCTCCCCGGGCTCCGCGCGGAACGCCCCATTCTGCAGACAATCCGCAAAATACCCCGACCGGCCGTGTCCTCGGCACGTGTCAGACGGTTATGCCCTGTGGGGGAGCTCCGTGTCGGAGCCAAGGAAGCAGGAAAGCAATGCGCGTTGGAAGTTTCGTGTTGGCGGCCCAGTTCCCCGGTCAGGGAGAGGGAGAGGCGCTGCACCGCGCGGTCCGCTCGGCCGAGGTCGCCGAGGAGGCGGGGCTCGACACGGTCTGGCTGGCCGAGCACCACTTCGTGCCGTACGGCACGTGCCCGTCGGCCGTCACCCTGGCCGCTCTACTGCTCGGCCGCACCCGCCGCATCCGGGTCGGTACGGCGGTGAGCGTCCTGCCCACCACGCACCCCGTGGCCCTCGGTGAACAGGCGGCGCTGCTGCACCACACGAGCGGCGGCCGTTTCACACTCGGCGTCGGGCGCGGCGGCCCGTGGGTCGACCTGGAGGTGTTCGGTGCGGGCCTGGAGGCGTACGAGAAGGGGTTCCCGGAGTCCCTGGACGTCCTGGTGCGCTGGCTGCGCGACGCGTCCGTGGCGGCCGACGGGGAGCGCTTCCGCTTCCGTGAAGTCCCGGTGGTTCCCCGGCCGTCGGAGGCCCTGACCGAGGCCGAGGGGCCCGAGCTCGTCGTGGCCTGCACCTCACCGGCGAGTGTGCGGCTGGCGGCCGAGCGCGGCCTCTCGATGCTGCTCGGGATGCACGTCGGGGACGAGGAGAAGGCCGAGATGGTCGCCCTGTGGCGGCAGCACGCGCGGGCGTGCGGCCGGCCGCCCGAGGAGATCCTGGGCGCGTCCCATGTGTCGGCGGGCGTCTGCCAGATCGCGGACCGGCGGGCCGACGCGGCGGAGACGCTGATGAAGGCGATGCCGGGCTGGCTGAAGCAGGGCCTGGAGGCGCATGTCACGGTCGACGGGCGCACGCGCCGGATGCGCGACCCGCTGGCGTACACCGAACTGCTCTGCGGACTGCACCCGGTGGGCACACCGCGGCTGTGTGCCGACCGGCTGGCGGCGACCAGCGAGCGGACCGGCATCTCCCGCTTCGCCCTGCTCGTCGAGGGCTCCGGGGACCTGGCGGCGACGGAGGAGAACGTACGGCGGCTGGGGGCCGAGGTGCTCCCCCAACTCGTCTGAGAGCACGATGGGTTCCTGGGGCTTGCCGCTCCGGTACAGAACTGCACCTCCCGCGTACGGAGCGGCAAGCAAGCGGCGCCGCGTCAGCAGTCCCGGAACTCGGGTGACTGGTTGAGCACCTGGCTGCGGACCGAGGTGAAGCGGCCCAGCTTCTCGTCGACCGAGGAGTCAAGCGGGAACACCGCCACCCGGTGGCAGTTCTGGAAGGCCAGCCGCACACCGAAGTGCCGTTGCAGCGCGCCGCGTATCGCGTCACTCGCAAGCGCACGCAGCAACTGACCGCGTGCCTGCTCGTCCGGCGGAGGCGTCTGGTTGTCGGCGAACGCACCGCCGTCCACCTTCAGCTGTGCCACCAGGGAGCTGATCATCTCCCACGCGTAGGGCAGGGAGGTCCGGACGCAGTCGACGAATTCCGCTTCGTCGACCTCGCCTCGCTCGGCCTGTTCGAGTAGGGCCGGTGAGACGTCGAGCGACATGAGTTCTCCTCTCGCACCCCCGCCCGGCGGGCAGGGGTTGCCGGACAGATAAGGGAGTTCGCGATACCGGACACGCTGCGTACACACATCGCGACCTCCCGTTCATACCGTAAGCAACCGACGGTGACGGCACCAGGAGAATGCGCAGATGAGACACTCTCAATGACCACACCCTGCACACAATCGGCCAATACCGAACACGTGTTTTCCAGGGCGAATCGCGTCGACAGGTGCCTGTCGAGTAGCGTTGCCGACCATGCGTCTCGTCATTGCCCGCTGCTCCGTGGACTACGCCGGGCGGCTCACCGCCCACCTTCCCTCGGCCCCGCGCCTGATCCTGGTGAAGGCGGACGGCAGCGTCTCGATCCACGCCGACGACCGGGCCTACAAGCCCCTGAACTGGATGTCGCCGCCCTGCACTCTGAAGGAGGGCACCGGCGAGGATGAGGGCGTCTGGACCGTCGTCAACAAGGCGGGCGAGAAGCTCATCATCACGATGGAGGAAGTCCTCCACGACTCCTCGCACGAACTGGGCGTCGATCCCGGCCTGATCAAGGACGGCGTGGAAGCGCACCTCCAGGAGCTGCTCGCCGACCGCATCGAGACACTCGGCGACGGCTACACCCTGATCCGCCGCGAGTACCCGACGGCCATCGGCCCGGTCGACATCCTGTGCCGGGACGCCGACGGCAAGACCGTCGCGGTGGAGATCAAGCGACGCGGCGAGATCGACGGCGTGGAGCAGCTGACGCGCTATCTGGAGCTGCTGAACCGCGATCCCCACCTCGCCCCGGTCCGTGGCATCTTCGCCGCGCAGGAGATCAAGCCTCAGGCCCGCGTCCTCGCGACCGACCGCGGCATCGGCTGCCAGGTCCTCGACTACGACGCGCTGCGGGGCATCGAGGACGACAAGCTGCGGCTGTTCTGACACCCCGCACGCGCACGACGAGAGGGCCGGGTCCGAGGAACGGACCCGGCCCTGCCGTGTGTCCGGCCGTCAGATCACCGGGTCCGGGCTGCTCTCCGGCGCGCTCGCGGTAGTGCTCGCGGGGGCGCTCGACGCCGGGCCGCTGGCCGAGTCCGAGGTGGACGGCTGCGAGGTCGGAGGCTGGGACGTCGGCGGCTGTGAGGTCGGCGGCTGGGACGTGGGTGGCTTGGACGTCGTCGGCGGCTGGGACGTGGTCGGCGGCTTCGACGTCGTGGGTGGCTTGGACGTCGTCGGCGGCTTGGACGTGGTCGGCGGCTTCGAGGTCGTGGGCGGCTTCGACGTCGATCCGGAGTCGCTCGGGTCCGGGGAACCGCTGGGACCGCCCGTCGGCGTCGGATCGTCCGAGGTGCCCGGCGTGCCGTCCGGGCCCGGGTCGGTCGGGCGGCTCGTCGCCGCACCCGTGTCGCCGTCGCCGTCGTTCGCCGGCCGGTCCGCGCCGAGGCTGCCGTCGTTGATGCCCTGGCTGGCCGAGGGGTTGACGCCGACCTGGTCGGACGGCGGGTTCGGCTGGTTGTCGGACGTGGCGCCGAGCGTCACGACCGTGCCGAGCACGGCGACGAGCAGGGCACCGGCGCCGGAGGCCACGAGGTTGCGCCGGGCCAGGCCCTTGAGGCCGCCCCGGGCCTTGCGGGAGGGCGCGGACGAGCTGTGGTGGGTGACCAGGGCCGGCGAGGGGGGCTGCTGGAGGGTCGGGAAGGCCGCCGGAACACCGCCGGCCGGGGACGCCGACTCCTCGTACCGGGCGTCGGGGACCTCCTCCCCCGCGGTCGGCCCGAGTCCGATCGGAGTGCCCGAGCGGTCGGCGACCAGGGCGAGGGCACGGCGGCCGGCGACGGTGCCGCGCTTGTCGGAGAGGGCACCGCGCAGGCCGATGGAGGCCTCCAGTTCGGCGCGGGCCCGGTCGAGCTGTCCGCCGCACAGGGCGAGGATGCCGAGCTCGTGGTGGAAGTACGCCTCTTCGGCGACGTCCGCGGCGAGCCGGGCCGCCTCGGCGCCGGTGCGCAGGACGCGTTCCCAGGCGCTCCAGTGCAGTCCGGCGGCGAACGCGGGTGCGGCGGTGCGCGCCAGGTGCACGGCCGGGCTCTCCTCGCCCTCGGCGGGCGGGCTGGTGAGCGGCCCGAGCACGGCCAGGGCGGCCAGGAGCGCGTCGGCCTCGGCGCACACGCGCTCCGGGGTGACCGAGGGGTGCCCGGCCCACCAGGAGTAGTGCTGGGCGGCGCTGCGGGCGCCGGCCCCGGCCTCGTCGGCGTAACCGGCGGCCTCCAGCTGGGTCAGGACACCGGCGGCGAGCCGGTAGCGGGAGCCGACCGGGGACACCAGGCCGCAGGCGGCCAGTTCGCCGAGCGCGGCGTCCGCGTGGGTGTCACCGACCAGGGCGGGCAGATGCGCCTGGTGCGGCACCTCGCCGCCGAGGGCGACGGCGAACCGCAGGGTGGCGCGCGCGGAGGCGCTCAGGCGGGAGGCGAGCAGCGGCGCGGGGGCGGCGGCCTCGCCGAGCGAGGGCAGCGGTACGTCGTCGCCGTCGGCGGCCTCGTACGCGTCGGCCGGGGGCGCGTCCTCGAAAACGCCGAACTCGTCGACGGCGCTCGTCCCGGCACGCAGCCGGTCGCGCTGCCGCAGCAGGGCACCGGCCTGGACGAAGCGCAGCGGCAGACCCTCGGACTCGAACCAGAGGTCGCCCGCCCAGTTGGACTCCTCCTCGGTGAGGGGCCGGCCGACGGCGTGTTCCAGCAGGTCGAGCCCGGCGGCGCGCTCCAGGCCGCCGAGGAGGACCTCCTCGACGGCGGCGTCGGCGGAGGGCGCCGGCACGTCCGGGGTGGCACCGAGCAGGAAGGCGCACTCGGGGGTCGCCTCCAGCAGCTCGTCGAGCCCGCCGCCGCCGAACTCGAGGTCGTCGATGACGACGACCGCGCCGATCTCACGAACATGGGTGAGAAGTTCGTCCCGGTCCGGGCGGTGCAGCGGGGCGTTGTAGACCGCGTGGAAGAGGTCGTACAGCAGGTCGCCGGAGGTGCGGCCGAAGCCGTTCAGGCGGACGACGCCGTCGGGGGCGAGGTCGGAGCAGTCCTCGGAGACCAGGTCGAGGAGGCGGGTGCGGCCGCAGCCGGCGGGGCCGGTGAGGCGGACCGAGCGGCCGCGGGCGAGCAGGCGCACCAGTCGCTCGCGTTCGTCCTGGCGGGCCAGCAGCGGCAGGCTGGGCTGTGCGGGGCCGGGCGGGACGGGGGGCCGGGCCGCGCGCTCGGCCTCGGCACGCTCCGCCGTCGTGAGCTTCACGGGCCGGGCGGGCCGTTCGGCGGGCGGGCAGGCTTCTATCTCGCTGCCGTCGACGGGGTTGACGGTCAGCAGGAAGTCGCCGGAGACCAGCTGCACGGTGCGGGCGAGCGCGGGCGCGTGCTGGCTGAAGTCGGGTGTGAGGGATTCCCTGGGCGGGCGCTGGCGCGGCGACTGCTCGTCGCCGTCGTGGCCATACCCCTCGGGTTCCCCGGTGTTCGGGTCCATAGGTCAAAGCCCCCCAAAAGCGTGTGTGTGCTCTGAAAAGCCCCTCCCGGCCTTGCTGCACACCGCGCTGTCGCTTCTGGTCCGGGCCCGCAGATAGGGTTTCAAGGCAGCGGGCAGCCGAACCCTAAACCTTCGCACAGTATCTACGACAGTCCGGGGTACCGCGCCGTCCGAGACGTCACGGTCTCGTGAGGATTGTGCGCGTCGCACGATTCGACAACGTCCGTCCGGGTCTCCCCGGTCTCCCGGTTCACACCCGTACGGGCCGTCACACGCGAGGCAATGTCTCCACCCCGATGCCCCCCTCGATCGCCAGGATCCGGTGCAGTCGGGTGGCCACCAGCAGGCGCTGCATCTGCGGCGGCACGCCGCGCAGGACCAGGCGCCGGCCGCAGCGGCCGGCTCGCCGGTGAGCCCCCATGATCACACCGAGTCCGGTGGCGTCCCAGGAGTCCAGTTCGGACAGGTCCAGCACCAGGTCGCCGACTCCGTCGTCGACGGCCGAGTGCAGGACCGTACGGGCGTCCGCCGCGCTCCGGACGTCGAGGCGGCCCCCGACGACCAGCTCGGCGTGGTCGCCCCTGATGTGCATATGCGCTCCCCGTGCGTGCGTCTCGTGCTCCGCGTTCTGATGCCGGTGATGCAACCTCTGACTGCGTAAGGGGGGCAGAGGTTGCTTCTTGTAAGCGAACCGATACCGAATTCACCCGGGGGTGTGATGCTCCCGGGGCATGTGCGGTTTCAGTGCTTGTAGAAGCCCTGCCCGCTCTTGCGCCCGATGTCACCGGCGTCAACCATCCGGCGCATCGACTCGGGCGGCGCGAACTTCTCGTCCTGGGACTCGGTGTAGATGTTGCTCGTGGCGTGCAGCAGGATGTCGACGCCCGTCAGGTCCGCCGTCGCCAGCGGGCCCATGGCGTGACCGAAGCCCAGCTTGCAGGCCAGGTCGATGTCCTCGGCGCTCGCCACGCCCGACTCCTGGAGCTTCGCGGCCTCGACGACCAGGGCGCAGATGAGACGGGTCGTCACGAAGCCGGCGACGTCGCGGTTGACGACGATGCAGGTCTTGCCGACCGACTCGGCGAACTCACGGGCCTTGGCGAGGGTTTCGTCGCTGGTCTTGTAGCCGCGGACCAGTTCGCACAGCTGCATCATCGGCACCGGCGAGAAGAAGTGCGTGCCGACGACCCGCTCGGGGCGCTCCGTCGCGGCCGCGATCTTGGTGATCGGGATGGCGGAGGTGTTGGAGGCGAGGATCGCCTCGTCCTTCACGAGCTTGTCGAGGGCGCGGAAGATCTCGTGCTTGACCTCGAGCTTCTCGAACACGGCCTCGACGACGACGTCCGCGTCGGCCGCGGCGTCCAGGTCGGTGGTCGCGGTGATGCGGGCGAGGGCGGCGTCGGCGTCGTGCGCCTCCAGCTTGCCCTTGGCGACGAACTTGTCGTACGAGGCCTTGATGCCGTCGGTGCCCCGCCTCAGCGCCTCGTCGGTGACGTCGCGCAGGACCACGTCCCAGCCCGCCTGTGCGGAGACCTGGGCGATGCCGGATCCCATGAGGCCGGCTCCGATGACGGCGAGCTTCCGTGCCACTGTGCGACTCCCCTGACGCGCTGTTTATGTCTGCCTCTCCGGCGGACACTAGCGTTCGTGAGGGCCTGTGTGACCAGTAAGTAATGCGCGTCACGTCTCACATGACGGACATCACACCGGCAGGGGTCATCCCGCGCCCCGGACGGCGTAGTTGAGCACCTTCCGGCTCAACAGCTCCTCGATGTCGTCGAGGAGGACGAGCATCTCCCGTGACACTTCGTCCGGGTTGCGCCCCTTGGTCATCTCGCGGCCGATCGCGACGAAGACGGTGCCGTGGACCCAGCAGATCTGACCGGCGATCAGCCTGGGCAGCGGGTCGGCGTCCCCGGCGTCCGTCTCCTCGCGGAGGGTCGCCTCCAGGTTGTCCTGGACCTCCTGCTGGATGCTCCACAGCCGGGAGCGCAGCGGCGGCGCCTCCTCGATGCAGCGCATGAAGCGGTCGTAGCCCTCGACGAGGCCCATCCGGGGCGAGACGGCCTCGATCTCGGCGCGCAGCTCGCGCAGCACCGCCCCGGCGGCCGACTCCCCCGCGTCCCGGCCGCGCACCCAGCGGGAGAGCCGGTCGACGACCCCCTGGGAGCGGTCGAAGAAGAGGTCCTCCTTGGCCGGGAAGTAGTTGTAGACGGTGTTCACGGAGACGTCGGCCGCCTCCGCCACGTCCGCGATCGTCACGGTCACGAACCCGTGCTCCAGGAACAGCCCGGTGGCGATGTCCGAGATGCGCTGCCTGGTCTCGCGCTTCTTCCGCTCCCTGAGCCCCTCTGCCATGCCCGAATCCTAGCTTCCCTGGTGACTCTCAAAACTTGGTGTCATTGCAAAATTTAAGAGACTCTGTTTTTCTGTGGGGCATGGCAATCATCAGTACGTCCGCCCTGGCGCGTACCTTCCAGACCAAGCGCGGCCCGGTCCAGGCCGTGCGCGGCATCGACCTGACCGTCCGCGAGGGCGAGATCCTCGGCTTCCTCGGCCCGAACGGGGCCGGCAAGACGACGACCCTGCGGATGCTGACGACCCTGCTGGAACCGACCGGCGGCGCCGCCACGGTGGCGGGCTGCGACCTGGCGACCGACCCGGCCGGGGTGCGGCGGGCCTGCGGCTACGTGGCGCAGTCCGGCGGGGTCGACCCGCAGATCAGCGTGCGGGAGGAGCTCGTCACGCAGGGGCGTCTGTACCGGCTGACCAAGGCGCGGGCCGCCGAGCGCGCCGAGGAGCTGGCCCGCGACCTGGGCCTCACCGAGCTGCTCGACCGCAAGTGCGTCGCGCTCTCCGGCGGGCAGCGGCGCCGCCTGGACATCGCGATGGCGCTGACCCACCGCCCGAAGGTGCTGTTCCTCGACGAGCCGACGACCGGGCTCGACCCGGGCAGCCGCGCCGACCTGTGGGACCTGGTGCGCCGGCTGCGCGACGAGCACGGCACGACCGTCTTCCTGACCACGCACTACCTCGACGAGGCCGACGCCCTCTCCGACCGGCTGGTCGTCGTCGACCACGGGACGGTCGTCGCCGAGGGCCCCCCTAGCGCGCTGAAGCTCCGGTACGGCGGCTCCCTCGACGCCTCGCTCCAGGACACCTTCCTCGCCATCACCGGCCGCAGCGCCGCGCCGGCCGACCGGACTCCCGTCGCCGTATAGGTCGCAGAGACGTAAAGACGTAGAGGATTCCCGATGCTGTTGCACGACACCGCGCTCGTCTACGGGCGCTATCTCCGCCAGTCTCTGCGCTCCCGTTTCGCGCTGCTGTTCGGTGTGCTGATGCCGCTGCTGTACCTGCTCTTCTTCGGCCCCCTGCTGACGGATCTGCCGCTCGGCGAGCGGGGCAGCTCCTGGCAGGTGCTCGTCCCCGGCCTGCTGCTGCAACTCGGCCTGTTCGGGGCGTCCTTCGCGGGCTTCGCGATCATCCTCGAGAAGGGCCAGGGCGTGGTCGAGCGCATGCGCGTCACTCCCGTCAGCCGGCTGGCGCTGCTGCTCGGCCGGGTGCTGCGGGACGCCACGGTGTTCGTCTTCCAGGCCGTGCTGCTGGTGCTGGCGGCGGTGGCGATGGGCCTGCGGGCCCCGCTGCCCGGCGTGCTGATCGGGTTCGCCTTCGTCGCCCTGCTCTCGCTTTCGCTGGCCTCACTGTCGTACGCGCTGGCCATGAAGCTGAGCACCCCGCAGAGCTTCGGTCCGGCGATCAACGCGCTGACCATGCCGTCCATGCTCCTGTCGGGCCTGATGCTGCCGATGACCCTGGGACCGGCCTGGCTGGACGTCCTCTCCCACCTCATGCCGTTCCGCCATCTGGTCGACGCCGTCCGGGACGCCTACGTCGGCTCCTACGCCACGGCACACATGCTGTACGGCGTCCTGGTGGCCGTCGGCTTCACGGCCCTGTCCGTGACAGTGGGCACACGCGTGTTCCGAACGGCCGGAGGGTAACTACGCTGGCCACATGGTCAATCTGACGCGCATCTACACCAGGACCGGCGACCAGGGCACGACCGCCCTCGGCGACATGAGCCGGGTCGCCAAGACCGACCTGCGGATCGCCGCGTACGCCGACGCCAACGAGGCGAACGCGGTGATCGGCACGGCGATCGCGCTGGGCGGCCTGGACGAGGAGGTCGTCAAGGTCCTCACCCGCGTGCAGAACGACCTGTTCGACGTGGGTGCGGACCTGTCGACGCCGGTGGTGGAGAACCCGGAGTTCCCGCCCCTGCGGGTCGAGCAGTCCTACGTCGACAAGCTGGAGGCGGACTGCGACCACTTCCTGGAGGGCCTGGAGAAGCTCCGCTCCTTCATCCTCCCCGGCGGCACCCCCGGCGCGGCCCTGCTCCACCAGGCCTGCACCGTGGTCCGCCGGGCGGAACGCTCGACGTGGGCGGCCCTGGAGGCACACGGCGAGGTGATGAACCCCCTGACGGCGACCTACCTCAACCGCCTCTCCGACCTCCTGTTCATCCTGGCCAGGACGGCGAACAAGGAGGTCGGGGACGTGCTGTGGGTGCCGGGCGGGGAGCGCTGACCCTCAGGTCCTGCGCCGCGTGCCCTGCCACAGCCCGGCGGCGGCCAGCACGCCGCCGACGCACATCATCACGACACCGACCTTGGTGAGAGTGACGACGGGGACCTCCACGTCGCCGGTGAACAGCCACAACCCCAGGCCGATCAGGAAGGTGACGATCCCTTCCACAAGGTTCCCGCGGGCCTTGCTCGTCACCGCACCCTCTCCTTCTCCTGCGCGACCGCCGGTTCACCCGCCGGATGCTTCCGCGGCCAGATCCAGTAACTCAGGGCGACCAGGCCGTGGATGCCGGCCGCGCGCCAGGCCGCGTAGCGCCAGCTCTCCAGGGAGGTGACGCGGCTCGGGTCGTCGACGTACCAGATGGCGATCTGGAGCAGCACGGTCGCGACGGCCGCGCCCACCAGCGTGCCCATCCAGACCTTGCCCTCGTGACGGGCCCGGGCCATGCCGTAGCGCGGGGGCCGCTGTGGCGGCGGGGCGCCGCCGAAGCGGTGGGCCGCATGGCCGTCGAGCCACTTCACGGTGCGGTGACCGTGCCCCACGGTGTAGCCGATGTACAGCGCGGCCAGGCCGTGCGTCCAGTTCGGCTCGGCGCCGTTCTTCAGGTCAAGCGCGGTGGCGACCAGCAGGACGACCTCCAGCAGCGGCTCGCACAGCAGCAGGCCCAGCCCCAGGCGCGGCATGCGCAGCAGGTAGCGGGCACCCAGCCCGGCCGCCAGCAGCACCCAGAAGCCGATCTCACAGGCGGCGATCAAGGCGACGATCAAGGTTCGCTCCTCTCGGTCACCCTTCAAGGCTCCCGGTCGGCGCGGGCGGAATCGTCGTCGCGACTGACGAACCCGCGGTACATCGAAAGATGCAGCGACGGACCCTCCGCGGGGTCCACGCACACGGCGGGACAGCCGTGTTGGATGGTGGCATGGCCGTACGACTCCCCCGCCCACGCCGCTTCGACGTCTACGTCGCGCTCGGCGGCCTGCTCGGTGGGCTGCTGCTCTGGGGTGTGGGTCTGGCCACCCGTCCGCACACCGAGGCGTACGTGCTGCTGCCGGGCCGCTGGCCGGTCCTGCTGCCGCTGCTCGTCATGGCCGGCTGCGAGCTGCTGCGCCGGACCGCCCCGCGCGCGGCCCTGCTGGCCGGCACGGCCGCGCTCGCCCTGGACACCGTCACCCAGGGCAACCTGGTCACCGTCCTGATGTACACCGACCTCATGTACGCGGCCGTCCTGTACGGCCCGCCCGCCTCGGCCCACCGCATCCCGCGGATCACCGGGCTGCTCTCGCTGGCCGGGACCGTGGTGCCGTTCGCGTTGTGGCGCGAGCCGGAGGCGCTGCTGCTCGGCGTGATCATCGGCGTGGTGGCCTTCGGGCCCGCCGCCACCGGCCTGATCGTCCGCAACCACCGCGACGCCGCCGAGGCGGCCCGGCTGCGCGCCGAGCAGACCGCGCTGCTCGCCGAGATGGACCGCACCCAGGCCGTCACCGCCGAGCGCGCCAGAATGGCTCGCGAGCTGCACGACATGGTCGCCAACCACCTCTCCGCGATCGCCATCCACTCCACCGCCGCGCTCTCCCTCCAGGACCCGAAGACCTCCCAGGAGGCGCTGGCCGTCATCCGCGAGAACAGCGTGGAGGGGCTCGCGGAGATGCGGCGGCTCATCGGGATCCTCCGGGACTCCAGCGGCGACACCGAGCCGGTCGCCGCCCCCACGCTCGACGGTCTCGGTGCCCTGGTCGAGAACGCGCGCGCCAACGGCCTCGACATCACCCTCGACGCCGCCCACGGGGCGGTTCCCGCGCCCGTCGAACTCGCCGCCTACCGCATCGTGCAGGAGTCCCTCACCAACGCCCTCAAGCACGCCGGCCCCGGCCGGGTCGCCGTCGCCCTCGCCCGCCGAGACGGTGGCCTGACCGTCTCGGTGACCAGCCCGTACGGTGACCGGGACCAGCCGAGCGTCCCCGGCTCGGGCGCCGGGCTCATCGGCATGCGCGAGCGCGCCGCCCTGCTCGACGGCACGTTCGAAGCCGGTCCCGAGGACTCGCCCGACGGCAAGGTCTGGGCCGTACGCGCCACCCTCCCCCTGCACGACACCGCCGAAGGAGACACCGCATGATCCGCGTCCTGGTCGCCGAGGACCAGTCCGCCGTCCGCGCGGGCCTGGTCCTCATCCTGCGCAGCGCGCCCGACATCGAGGTGGTCGGCGAGGCGGCGGACGGCGAACAGGCGGTGGCGCTGGCCCGCGAGCTGCGGCCGGACCTGGTGCTGATGGACGTTCAGATGCCGCGCCTGGACGGGGTGTCGGCGACCCGGCAGGTCGTCGGCGAACGGCTCGCCGACGTGCTGGTGCTGACCACCTTCGACCTCGACGAGTACGTCTTCGGGGCGCTGCGGGCGGGCGCGTCCGGCTTCCTGCTGAAGAACACCGAGGCGAAGGACCTGCTGGAGGCCGTCCGGACGGTGGCAGGCGGGGAGGGGCTGATCGCCCCGGCGGTCACCCGGCGGCTGATCGCGGAGTTCGCCGCGAAACCGGCACGGGAGCCGGCGGCGGATCCGGCTGTCCTCGACCGGCTGACCCGGCGCGAGCGGGAGGTGCTGTCCTGCCTGGGCGAGGGCCTGTCCAACGCGGGCATCGCCGAGCGGCTCGACATGGCCGAGGCGACCGTGAAGACGCACGTCAGCCGAATGCTGGGGAAGCTGGAGCTGCGCAGTCGGGTGCAAGCGGCCGTCCTGGCACAGGAGTTGGGGATCTGATCCGGTCGCAGATCAGTACGGCCGCGGTGGTCCAGACCTATTGACCGGTGGTCCAGACCTTCCTATTCTCACCGCACCATGAGTGGGCGTGAGGCTCAGTCACGCCCCCACAACTCCATCGAGGAGGCGCAGCATGCGCTTCAGACACAGAGCCGCGGCAGGGTTCGCGACCCTGTTGCTCCCGCTGGCCGGTCTCGTCGGCCTCGCGAGCCCGGCCCAGGCCGCGACATCCGCCACCGCCAGCTATACCAAGACGCAGGACTGGGGCTCCGGCTTCGAAGGCAAGTGGACGGTGAAGAACACCGGGACCACGACCCTCAGCTCCTGGACCGTTGAATGGGACTTCCCCTCCGGCACGTCCGTCACCTCCGCCTGGGACGCCGACGTCACCTCCTCCGGCACCCACTGGACCGCGAAGAACAAGTCCTGGAACGGCACCCTCGCCCCCGGTGCCTCCGTCTCCTTCGGCTTCAACGGCACCGGCTCCGGCTCCCCCGCCAACTGTGAGCTCAACGGCGGCAGCTGCGACGGCGGCACCACCGAGCCCGGCGACAGCGCTCCGAGCGCCCCCGGCACCCCCACCGCCTCCGGCATCACCGACACCTCGGTGAAGCTGACCTGGTCCGCCGCCACCGACGACAAGGGCGTCAAGAACTACGACGTCCTGCGCGACGGCACCAAGGTCGCCACGGTGACGACCACGTCGTACACGGACACCGGCCTGACCAAGGGCACCGACTACTCCTACTCGGTCCAGGCCCGCGACACCGCCGACCAGACCGGCCCGGTCAGCGGCGCGGTGAAGGTCCGCACCACCGGCGGCACCACCGAGCCGCCCACCGGCGACAAGATCAAGCTCGGCTACTTCACCGAGTGGGGCGTCTACGGCCGCAACTACCACGTCAAGAACCTGGTGACCTCGGGTTCGGCGTCGAAGATCACGCACATCAACTACGCGTTCGGCAACGTGAAGAACGGCCAGTGCACGGTCGACGACACCTACGCCGCCTACGACAAGGCCTACACCGCCGACCAGTCCGTCAGCGGCGCCGCCGACACCTGGGACCAGCCGCTGCGCGGCAACTTCAACCAGCTCCGCCAGCTCAAGGCCAAGTACCCGCACATCAAGGTGCTGTACTCGTTCGGCGGCTGGACCTACTCGGGCGGCTTCGGCCAGGCAGCGCAGAACGCGGCCGCCTTCGCCAAGTCCTGCAAGGCCGTCGTCGAGGACCCGCGCTGGGCCGACGTCTTCGACGGCATCGACATCGACTGGGAGTACCCGAACGCCTGCGGCCTGACCTGCGACACCTCGGGCCCGGCGGCGTTCAGGAACCTCTCCCAGGCACTGCGTGCCGAGTTCGGCCCGGACTACCTCGTCACCGCGGCCATCACCGCCGACGGCTCCTCCGGCGGCAAGATCGACGCGGCCGACTACGGCGGCGCCGCGCAGTACCTCGACTGGTACAACGTGATGACGTACGACTACTTCGGCGCCTTCGACAAGGACGGCCCGACCGCCCCGCACTCCCCGCTCACCTCGTACCCCGGCATCCCGCAGACGGGCTTCAACTCGGCCGACGCCATCGCCAAGCTGAAGGCGAAGGGCGTCCCGTCCGCCAAGCTCCTGCTCGGCATCGGCTTCTACGGCCGCGGCTGGACCGGCGTCACCCAGTCCGCCCCCGGCGGCACGGCGACCGGCGCGGCTCCCGGCACGTACGAGGCCGGCATCGAGGACTACAAGGTCCTCAAGAACGCCTGCCCGGTCACCGGCACGATCGCGGGCACCGCGTACGCGCACTGCGGCAGCAACTGGTGGTCGTACGACACTCCCGCGACGATCGCCGGGAAGATGACCTGGGCCAGGAACCAGGGCCTGGGCGGCGCGTTCTTCTGGGAGTTCAGCGGCGACACCGGCAACGGTGAACTGGTGACGGCCATCAACAACGGGCTCGGCTAAGAACAGCTAAGCCACATTGACGCTCCCCCAGGCTTCGTCCGGGGGGACCTCCACCCAGCGAGTGAATGTGGCTACGCCACATTCACTCGCTGTCCGGGCGGGGCTGCCTCAAGCCACGCGAGGAAACCGGTCAGCGCGTCCTCGCTCATGGCCAGCTCCAGCCGGGTCCCCCGGTGCAGACAGGTGAGGATCACGTGGTCGGAGAGGAGCGCCAGCTCCTCCTCGCCCTCCGGGACCCGGCGGCCGGCCACCTCGATCGCGGACCGCTCCAGGATCCGGCGGGGGCGTGGGGAGTACGAGAAGACACGGAACCACTCGACGCGGTCGCCGTTGTACCGGGCCACCCCGTAGGCCCAGCCCTTGCCGTTGGCGTCGCTCTGCTCCGGGGTGTCCCAGCGCAGGCTGGCGTCGAAGGTGCCGCCCGAGCGCTGGATGAGCCGGCGACGCAGACCGAAGACGAACAGTCCCACCACGACGAGAGCCACGACAATTCCGCACACAGTCAGAGCGAGGACCATCGACACCGACCTCCTCGTCTCCTAGGTAACGGAACGTAAAAAACACCCACATCCACCTCAGCCGCGGCTGGGTCCGGATCTCTCCGGTACCCAGCCGCGGCTGAGTGACGTCATCACACGGCGGGCGGGGTCAGCGCGCCGCCGTGGCCGCACGCAGACGGACGTCCGCGCGGCGCTGGGCCTCCGCGTCGTCCTCCGCCTTCGCACGCTCCAGCTCCTGCTCCGCGCGCTGGACATCGATCTCGTCCGACAGCTCCGCGACCTCGGCCAGCAGGGACAGCTTGTCGTCCGCGAACGAGATGAAACCGCCGTGGACCGCGGCGACGACCGTCCCGCCATCACTCGTACGGATGGTCACCGGGCCCGACTCCAGCACACCGAGCAGCGGCTGGTGACCGGGCATGACGCCGATGTCGCCGGACGTGGTGCGCGCGACGACCAGGGTGGCCTGGCCGGACCAGACCTCACGGTCGGCCGCGACCAGCGCGACGTGCAGCTCAGCAGCCAAGGGTGGCTCCTCGGGTCACCACCCGGCGGGAGTGCCGGGTGTTGGTTACAAGTCTAAGGGGCGTGACGGAGGGGGCGGGACGCGCCCGCCCCCTCCGTCATGAGCACGAGGCTCACGTATCGAGCGCGAGGCTCAGGAGACGCCCAGCTCCTTCGCGTTCTTCTTCAGGTCCTCGAGACCACCGCACATGAAGAACGCCTGCTCCGGGAAGTGGTCGTACTCGCCGTCGCAGATCGCGTTGAACGCGGCGATCGACTCGTCCAGCGGCACGTCCGAACCGTCCACGCCGGTGAACTGCTTGGCGGCGTGGGTGTTCTGGGACAGGAAGCGCTCCACGCGACGGGCACGGTGGACGACGAGCTTGTCCTCCTCGCCGAGCTCGTCGATACCGAGGATCGCGATGATGTCCTGAAGGTCCTTGTACTTCTGCAGGATGTTCTTCACGCGCATCGCGGCGTTGTAGTGGTCCGCCGAGATGTACCGCGGGTCGAGGATCCGGGACGTGGAGTCCAGCGGGTCCACGGCCGGGTAGATGCCCTTCTCGGAGATCGGACGGGACAGAACCGTCGTCGCGTCGAGGTGGGCGAAGGTGGTGGCCGGGGCCGGGTCGGTCAGGTCGTCCGCGGGGACGTAGATCGCCTGCATCGAGGTGATCGAGTGACCACGGGTCGAGGTGATGCGCTCCTGGAGGACACCCATCTCGTCTGCCAGGTTCGGCTGGTAGCCCACCGCGGAGGGCATACGGCCGAGCAGGGTCGACACCTCGGAACCGGCCTGGGTGAAGCGGAAGATGTTGTCGATGAAGAACAGCACGTCCTGCTTCTGGACGTCACGGAAGTACTCCGCCATCGTCAGGCCGGCCAGGGCCACGCGCAGACGGGTGCCCGGGGGCTCGTCCATCTGGCCGAAGACCAGGGCGGTCTTGTCCAGAACGCCGGACTCTTCCATCTCCGCGATGAGGTCGTTGCCCTCACGGGTGCGCTCGCCGACGCCCGCGAAGACGGAGACGCCCTCGTGGAGGTTGGCGACACGCATGATCATTTCCTGGATCAGCACGGTCTTGCCGACACCGGCACCACCGAACAGACCGATCTTGCCGCCCTTGACGTACGGGGTGAGAAGGTCGACGACCTTCAGGCCCGTCTCGAACATCTCGGTCTTCGACTCGAGCTGGTCGAACGCGGGGGCCTTGCGGTGGATGGACCAGCGCTCGCCCTCGTGGACCTCGTCGCTGTTCAGCACCTCACCGAGGGTGTTGAACACCTTGCCCTTGGTGAAGTCGCCGACCGGGACGGTGATGCCCGCACCGGTGTCGGTCACCGGGGCCTGGCGGACCAGGCCGTCGGTGGGCTGCATGGAGATCGCGCGGACCAGGCCGTCACCCAGGTGCTGGGCGACCTCCATGGTCAGCGTCTTCTTCTCGCCCGCGAGCGCCGGGTCGGCGACCTCGACGTGCAGGGCGTTGTAGATCTCGGGCATCGCGTCGACGGGGAACTCCACGTCGACGACCGGGCCGATGACCCGGGCGACGCGGCCCGTAGCCGTCGCGGTCTCAACAGTGGTGGTCATTTATCGGTCACTCCCCGCGGTCGCGTCGGCCAGGGCACTGGCGCCACCGACGATCTCGCTGATTTCCTGGGTGATTTCGGCCTGGCGGGCCTGGTTGGCAAGCCGGGTGAGCGTCTCGATGAGCTCTCCGGCGTTGTCGGTGGCCGACTTCATCGCGCGCCGCGTGGCGGCGTGCTTGGAGGCGGCCGACTGGAGCAGCGCGTTGTAGATGCGGCTCTCGACGTAGCGCGGCAGGAGGGCGTCCAGGACGTCCTCCGCCGAGGGCTCGAAGTCGAACAGCGGGAGGATTTCGCCCTTGCCGGGCTTGGCCTCCTCGGCGACCTCGTCGAGGCTGAGCGGCAGGAGCCGGGCCTCGATGGCCGTCTGCGTCATCATCGACACGAACTCGGTGTAGACGATGTGGAGCTCGTCCACGCCGCCCTCCGCCGTCTCCGTCTCGATCGCCTCGATCAGCGGGGCCGCGACCTTCTTGGCGTCCGCGTACGACGGTTCGTCGGTGAAGCCCGTGAACGACTCCGCGACCTTGCGCTCGCGGAAGTTGTAGTGGGCGAGACCACGGCGGCCGACGATGTAGCTGACGACCTCCTTGCCCTCACCTTCGAGCTTCGCCGTGAGCCTCTCCGCGGCCTTGATGGCGTTGGAGTTGAAGGCGCCGGCCAGGCCGCGGTCGCTCGTGAGGAGCAGGACCGCGGCGCGGGTCGGGTTCTCCGGCTCCGTCGTCAGCGGGTGCTTGGTGTTCGATCCGGTGGCGACCGCCGCGACCGCCCGGGTGAGCTCGGTCGCGTACGGCGTGGACGCCGCCACCTTGCGCTGCGCCTTGACGACGCGCGAGGCGGCGATCATCTCCATCGCCTTCGTGATCTTCTTGGTCGCGGTGACGGAACGGATGCGACGCTTGTAGACCCGGAGCTGGGCTCCCATGAGTCAGGTCCCTTCCTTACGTCACTTGCCGGCAGCCGGGGCGTCCTCGCCGAGCAGCTTGCCGTCGGAGGTCTCGAACTGCTTCTTGAACTCCGCGATGGCGTCGGCCATGGCCTGGAGCGTGTCGTCCGACATCTTGCCGCCCTCGCGGATGGAGGTCAGCAGACCCTGCTCCTTGCGGTGCAGGTACTCCAGCAGCTCCTTCTCGAAGCGGCGGATGTCGACGACCGGAACCTCGTCCATCTTGCCGGTGGTGCCGGCCCAGATGGAGACGACCTGGTCCTCGGTGGCCATCGGCTGGTACTGCGGCTGCTTCAGCAGCTCGACCATGCGCTGACCACGCTCCAGCTGCGCCTTGGACGCGGCGTCCAGGTCGGAACCGAAGGCGGCGAACGCCTCCAGCTCACGGAACTGGGCGAGGTCCACACGCAGACGGCCGGAGACCTGGCGGATCGCCTTGTGCTGGGCGGAGCCACCGACTCGGGAGACCGAGATACCGACGTTCAGCGCGGGGCGCTGACCGGCGTTGAACAGGTCCGACTCCAGGAAGCACTGGCCGTCGGTGATGGAGATGACGTTGGTCGGGATGAACGCCGAGACGTCGTTGGCCTTGGTCTCGACGATCGGCAGACCGGTCATCGAGCCGGCACCCATCTCGTCGGAGAGCTTCGCGCAGCGCTCCAGCAGACGGGAGTGCAGGTAGAAGACGTCACCCGGGTAGGCCTCACGGCCCGGCGGGCGGCGCAGCAGCAGCGACACGGCGCGGTAGGCGTCGGCCTGCTTCGACAGGTCGTCGAAGATGATCAGGACGTGCTTGCCCTGGTACATCCAGTGCTGGCCGATGGCCGAACCGGTGTACGGCGCCAGGTACTTGAAGCCGGCCGGGTCGGACGCCGGGGCGGCGACGATGGTCGTGTACTCCAGCGCGCCGGCCTCCTCCAGAGCGCCGCGCACGCCGGCGATGGTGGAGCCCTTCTGGCCGATGGCGACGTAGATGCAGCGGACCTGCTTGTTCGGGTCGCCCGAGCGCCAGTTGTCGCGCTGGTTGATGATCGTGTCGACGGCCAGGGCGGTCTTGCCGGTCTGGCGGTCGCCGATGATCAGCTGACGCTGGCCACGGCCGATCGGGGTCATGGTGTCGACGGCCTTGTAGCCCGTCTCCATCGGCTCGTGCACCGACTTACGGACCATGACGCCCGGAGCCTGAAGCTCCAGGGCGCGACGGCTGTCGGTCTCGATCTCGCCGAGGCCGTCGATCGGGTTGCCGAGGGGGTCCACCACGCGGCCGAGGTAGCCCTCGCCCACCGCGACGGAGAGAACCTCACCGGTACGGGAGACCGGCTGACCCTCCTCGATACCGCTGAACTCGCCGAGGACGACACAGCCGATCTCGCGCTCCTCGAGGTTGAGGGCGAGACCGAGGCTGCCGTCCTCGAACTTCAGCAGCTCGTTGGCCATGACCGAGGGCAGACCCTCGACCTTCGCGATACCGTCGCCGGCGAAGGTGACCGTACCGACCTCCTCGCGCGAGGCCGCGTCCGGCTTGTACGCCTGGACGAAGTTCTCCAGCGCGTCCCGGATCTCCTCCGGCCGGATCGTGAGCTCCGCCATCTGGGTTCCCTGCTCTCCTTGTTGGGCCCGAAGTTTCACTTTGGGGGTCTGGGGGCGACCCCCAGGATTCTTCTGCACGGCCCAACCAGGGCCGTCGTAAGTACGTAATGCCTATTGAGTTGCTGCTCAGCCGGCGAGCCGGCGGCTGGCGTCCTCGATGCGGTCCACCAGAGCGCCGTTGATGACCTCGTCGCCGACCTGCACCCGGATCCCGCCGAGGACCTCGGGGTCCACGTCCAGGTTGAGGTGCATCTTGCGGCCGTAGAGCTTGGCGAGGGCTGCGCCCAGGCGCTGCTTCTGCGCGTCGCTCAGCGGTACCGCCGACGTGACGACGGCGACCATGCGGTCCCGGCGCTCGGCGGCGAGCTTGGACAGGGACTCCAGTCCCGACTCCAGGCTACGTCCCCGCGGCGCGGTCACAAGGCGCGTCACCAGACGCTCGGTGGCCGCCTGCGCCCGGCCGCCGAGCAGACCGCGCAGCAGCTCGCTCTTGGCCGAGGTGGTGGCCTTGCGGTCGGTCAGCGCGGCACGCAGCTCGGTGCTGCCGGAGACGATCCGCCCGAAGCGGAACAGCTCGTCCTCGACGTCGTCGAGCTTGCCCGCCTTCTGCGCGGCGGTGAGGTCGGCGGTGTCGGCCAGCTCCTCCAGCGCGTCCACCAGGTCGCGCGACTGCGACCAGCGGGAGCGCACCATTCCGGCGACCAGGTCGGCGGCCGGGCCGCTGACCTGGGTGCCGAGCAGGCGCTGGGCCAGTTCGGCCTTGGACTCACCGGCCTGCGCCGGGTCGGTCAGGACCCGACGCAGCGACACCTCGCGGTCGAGCAGCGCGGTGACGGCGGCCAGCTCGTCGGCGAGCGAGCCGGCGTCCACGGACGTGGAGTCCGTGAGCGCGTCGAGACGCTCTCGTGCGGCTGCCAGGGCCTCGCGGCTCGCTCCGTTCATCGGCCGGCCTCGGCCTTCTCCTCGAGGTCGTCGAGGAACCGGTCGATCACGCGGCTCTGACGGGCGTGGTCCTCGAGGGACTCGCCGACGAGCTTGCCGGCCAGGTCGGTGGCGAGCTTGCCGACGTCCTGACGCAGCGCGGACGACGCGGCCTTGCGGTCGGCCTCGATCTGGGCGTGACCGGCGGCGACGATCTCCTCGCGCTGACGCTGGCCCTCGGCCCGCATCTCGGCGATGAGGGCGGCACCCTGCTCCTGCGCCTCCTGGCGCAGGCGCGCGGCCTCGTGCCGGGCCTCGGCGAGCTGTGCCTTGTACTGCTCAAGGACGCTCTGGGCCTCGACCTTCATGGTCTCGGCCTCTTCGATACCGCCTTCGATCGCCGCGCGGCGCTCCTCCAGAACCTTGTTGATGTTCGGAAGCAGCTTCTTCCAGAAGAAGAAGAACACGATGGCGAAGGCGATGGTGCCGACGAGCAGCTCGGGGCCGGGAGGAACGAGCGGGTTCTGCTCTTCCTCGGCCGCCAGCTGCACCAGGTTGGCGATCACATCAGTGCCTTTCGTCGAAACGTGTCGGTGAGCAGGAAATTACTGACCGAACACGAACGGCATAACGATGCCGATGAGGGCGAGCGCCTCACAGAACGCGAAGCCCAGGATCTGGTTGGCGCGGATCAGGCCGGCCGCCTCGGGCTGGCGGGCGAGGGCCTGGGTGCCGTTACCGAAGATGATGCCGACGCCGATGCCGGGGCCGATGGCGGAGAGGCCGTAGCCGATGGAGCCGAGCGAACCGGAGACAGCGGCGAGGGTCTCAGTGGCAGCCATGCTGAATCTTCCTTCTCTTTCACGGACCGGCGGGGGTTGGCCACCGGACGTTCTTGGGACTTGCGGGGGCGGAGGGGCTCAGTGGTGCTCGGCCAGAGCGCCCTGGATGTACGTGCAGGCGAGGAGTACGAAGACGTACGCCTGGACGGCCTGCACGAAAAGCTCGAAGACGATCATGGCCATGGTCATCACGAAGGAGATACCGGCGGCCGGGATCATCCAGCTGTTGAGCAGGTACCAGGAAGCGACGGTGAACATGACCAGCATCAGGTGACCGGCGAACATGTTCGCGAACAGTCGGACGGCGTGCGTGAACGGCCGGACGAGCAGGTTCGAGAAGAACTCGATGACCATCACGAGCGGCAGCACCGGGCCGAGCGACTTGTCGTAGCCGGTGATGTTCTTGAAGAACCCGACGAAGCCGTGCCGCTTGAAGGTCAGCGAGACCCAGGTCACGTAGACGACCGCGGCCAGAACCGCCGGGTACGCGATGACCGACGACACCGGGAACTGCGCCAGCGGGATCACGGACCAGATGTTCATGATCCAGATGAAGAAGAACAGCGAGACCATCAGGGGGACGTACTTCTCGCCCTCCTTCTTGCCGAGGGTCTCGTAGACGATGCCGCGGCGGACGAAGTCGTATCCGGCCTCGCCGACCATCTGCAGCTTGCCCGGCACCACCTTGGCCTTGCCGAAGGCCGCCCAGAAGAAGCCGATGACGAGGACGGTGGTGATGATGGCGAGCAGCATCACCTTGTTGAACTCGTACCCCCCGACCGTGGCGATCGGCTTGAAGAGGAACGAGTGCAGGCCCGGTGCCGGAAAACCACACCCGTCGGACATGATCCGACAGCTCCAGTCGAAGGCGAGCTGGGTCTGGTCAGCACTCACCGCGGGCTCCTTCGGTGTGACGCATAGGTACGGCAACCTCGTTGTGTCGGCGCGGCGCGCAGCCGCGGGTCGGCACCGGACTGGTGTTACGGATGTGAGGGCGGCTGGGGGGCATCGAGCCTCGCGTTCGAGCAGGCGTCAGCTCAGATGCCCGCGCCCGCGATGCCGCAGTTGGCACCGGACGATAGCAGGAGTTCCCAATGCTCTTTATCGCGCCCCTACTCGTCACGACGACGACCCGGTCTTCTCGGGCTTCTCGCTCTTCTCGGAGTCTGGGTCGATGTAGAAGATCTTGGCCTTCATGTGCGCACGAGCCTGCGCAGCCATCCACACGACGGTCGCGACGACGAGCCCGATGGCGAACGCCTTCGCGTTGAAGAGAGAGGTGTCCTTGAAGAGGGCGACGAAGATGAGAAGAAGCAGCAACTGGGCGACATAGAGCATCAGCCCCATGGCCTGGAACAACTGCGGGAGCGTTTTTGCCGTCCATTGGAGAACGTAGAGACCGATCCCCATGAAGAGGATGGCCAGCAGTGCGCCGACAGCGGCGCCGACGGCCCCCTTGCCTCCGGCCACCACGCCACTGACGGCGGCCGCGACCACACCGGCAGCGGCTGTGGGCACAGCGCACTGCAGAAGGTTCCGGGCGTCATTGGACGGCATGGCGGCAACTCCGCTTTCGCAGGGGGCAGGGGTGTCGTCATGGACGAGCGTAGTCCCGGGCTGAGTGGAGACCTCACACCAATGGACCGTCGCACTACGGTCCTTCGGCTCTATCCGGGGGGTTCTCGTGAACCGTATCACAAACTATTTGATGCAGTCTTTACCTGAAGGTGTGCGCACAGTCACACATGAGAGTGAACATGCGCGTCTGAGCGAGAACGCCGCCGACTTGTCTGGTATTGGGGCGCTTCGCTCCCCCATCACAACCCCACGACTTGGCAATGCTCTAGTCAGATTCTTACCTTGTCCCGGCCTTGCTCCGGTCCGCCGGACGCGAGCGGGCGCCGATGGCGGTCGCGCCGTTGACTCCTGAGACGCCGGACACGACCGGGGCGCGGTTCCCGGGCGCGAGCGAGGCCGGCTGGTCCGTGACGGACGCCGGTGTCGAGGCGTCGGGCGCCAGGGCCGGGAGGCCGCGGCGGCGGTAGCGCGGCGGCACGAAGTGCTCCATCCAGCGCGGGGTGCGCGGCGTGAAGCGCGGCAGCAGGAGCAGGGCCAGGCCGATCGCGCTGAGGAACACGATGCCGAGCACGATCCACATGGACGCCGAGTTGACCGAGTAGGCCAGCGCCCCGAAGGCGATGAGCGCCGACCAGAAGTACATGATCAGCACGGCCCGGCTGTGCGAGTGACCGATCTCCAGCAGACGGTGGTGCAGGTGGCCGCGGTCGGCCGCGAACGGCGACTGGCCGCGCCAGGTGCGGCGCACGATCGCCAGGATCAGGTCGGCGGCCGGGACCGCGATGATCGTCAGCGGCAGCAGCAGCGGGATGTAGACCGGGACCGTCTGGTGCACGGCCTCCTTCTCCGACCCGACGTACAGGTTGAGCGCGTCCGGGTCGACCTGCCCCGTGATGGAGATCGCGCCGGCGGCCAGGACCAGGCCGATCAGCATCGAGCCCGAGTCACCCATGAAGATCCGCGCCGGGTGCATGTTGTGCGGCAGGAAGCCCAGGCACATGCCCATCAGGATCGCCGAGAAGAGCGTGGCGGGGGCGGCGGCCTCGATGCCGTACGAGTACCAGATCCGGTAGGCGTACAGGAAGAACGCGGTCGCCGCGATGCAGACCATGCCGGCCGCGAGACCGTCCAGGCCGTCGACGAAGTTGACCGCGTTGATGGTGATGACGACCAGCGCGACCGTCAGCAGGGTGCCCTGCCACTGAGTGAGCGCCACCGAACCGATGCCCGGGATCGGCAGCCACAGGATCGTCAGGCCCTGCACCACCATGACGCCCGCGGCGATCATCTGGCCGCCCAGCTTGATCAGGGCGTCGATCTCGAACTTGTCGTCCAGCACCCCGATCAGCCAGATCACCGCCGCCCCGGACAGCAGCGCCCGGGGTTCGTTCGACGTCTCGAAGACCTGGCTGAGGTTGGTCAGGTGGTCGGCGACCAGCAGGCCCGCGCACAGGCCGAAGAACATCGCGATCCCGCCGAGCCGCGGAGTGGGCTCCCGGTGCACGTCACGTGCCCGGATCTCCGGCATCGCTCCGGCCACGATCGCGAATTTCCGTACCGGCCCTGTCAGCAGATACGTCACCGCGGCCGTGATGCAGAGCGTCAGCAGGTATTCACGCACGGGCTTCCCCACAGGTCTCGCTGGCCATCACAGCCCCACACCCTAGCGATGCGCGCATATGAGTGGGGACTTCCGGGTAGCGACGATGGTTGCACGAGTAGCTGTGCACCCTGGTGCGCTTACCCCGTCTCAGCGGGGATACGGCGGAAATCCACCGGCCAGCTCCCGCACTTCTTCACGGGCCCTCGCGGTCTCCGTCACGCCCCTGAGCACCCCCGCGAGCAGCTTGGCGATCCGCGCCATCTCCGCCTCGCCCATGCCCTGCGTGGTGACGGCGGCCGTACCCAGTCTGAGTCCCCGGGCGTCGCCGTGCGGCAGCGCGCAGCAGTCCATGACCAGGCCGGCCGCGGCGAGACGGCCCCGGGCCGTGCGGCCGTCGACTCCGAGCGGTGCCGGGTCGGCGGTGATCAGGTGGGTGTCCGTGCCGCCCGTGGTGACGACCAGGCCCTCGGCGGCCAGCCGGGCCGCGAGAACCCTCGCATTGGCGACCACCTGATGGGCGTACACGGCGAACGCCGGTGTTGCCGCCTCCCCGAACGCGACTGCCTTGGCGGCGATGGTGTGCATCTGCGCACCACCCTGTGTGAAAGGGAACACGGCCCGGTCCACCCGCTCGGCCAGCTCCGCGCGGCACAGGATCATGCCGCCGCGCGGGCCCCGCAGCACCTTGTGAGTCGTCGCACAGACGATGTCCGCGTACGGCACCGGGTTCGGCGCCGCTCCCCCGGCGACGAGGCCCATGGGATGCGCGGCGTCCGCGACGAGGTACGCGCCCACCTCGTCGGCGACCTCCCGGAAGAACGCGTAGTCGATGTGCCGGGGGTAGGCGATCGAGCCGCACACGATCGCCTTGGGCCGGCGCGTGCGGGCCAGGGTGCGCACCTGGTCGTGGTCGATCAGCCCGGACTCCGCCTCCACGCCGTATCCGACGAAGTCGAACCAGCGGCCGGAGAAGTTGGCGGGCGAGCCGTGCGTGAGGTGGCCGCCGTACGGCAGGCCGAGGGCGAGGACGGTGTCGCCGGGGCGCAGCAGGGCGGCGTAGGCGGCCAGGACGGCCGAAGAGCCGGAGTGGGACTGCACGTTGGCGTGCTCGGCGCCGAACAGCGCCCTGGCCCGGTCCACGGCGACGCGTTCGGCGACGTCGACGATCTCGCAGCCGCCGTGGTGGCGCGCTCCGGGGTAGCCCTCGGCGTACTTGTTGGCGAGCGGCGAGCCGAGGGCGGCCAGGACGGCCGGCGAGCTGAAGTTCTCGGCGGCGATCAGCTGGAGCGTCGTCGCCTGCCGCTCCCGCTCGCCGAGCAGGATGTCGGCGAGTTCGGGGTCCTGGCGGCGCAGGAGGTCGGCCTCGATGGCAGGGGTGACCGTCATGGTGGGCTCCGGGCGGCGTCGACGGTGACGTACGTCCAATGTAGGCCCGGGGCCCCCGGTGCGCTCGGCCGTTACGTCTTTGCGGGGACGCCCGTGAGGGCCGTGACGACCGGATCGAGTGCCTGGTGTATCTCGTCCCCGATGGACCGGAAGAACGTCAGGGGCGCCCCGTACGGGTCGTAGACCTCGTCCGCCTCAGCGTTCGGGGCCAGCAGCCACCCGCGTAGAGCCGCCGCGGCGCGCACCAGCGCACGCGCGCGGGTGACCACGCCCTCCTCCAGGGGCGGCAGGGTCGCCGGGTCGATGGCCTTCACCAGGCGGGTGAACTCCTTGAGCGTGAAGGTCCGCAGGCCCGCAGAGTGCCCCATGGAGATGACCTGCGCCCGGTGGTCGCGGGTGGCGGTCAGCACCAGGTCGGCGCGGATCACGTGCTCGTCGAGGAGTTCGCGCCCGGTGAAGCCGGAGGCGTCCGCGCCGAAGTCGGCCAGCACGGTCTCCGCGTTGGCCTCCATGGGGGCGCCCTCGTGACCCCAGGTGCCCGCGCTCTCCACGATCAGCCCGCCGCCCAGGATCCCGAGCCGCTCCCGCACGAAATGGCGGGTCAGCCGCTCGGTGATGGGCGAGCGGCACACGTTGCCGGTACTGACGTGGAGGATGCGGAAGCTGTCACGCGGAAGCCCCACGAACGTCGTCGTGATCTCCGCCGCGCTTTCCCCGTTGCCTATGCCACGCCCCGCTCCAGGGGCCGTCAATTCGCCACCTCGAGGTCGGGTACGACCTTTCGCAGCTCTTCCGCGGAGAGCGCTCCGGCGCGCAGCAGCAGCGGCACCTCACGGGTCACGTCGACGATCGACGACGGGACGTTGCCGGGGGTCGGGCCGCCGTCCAGGTAGACGGAGACGGAGTCGCCGAGCATCTCCTGCGCGGCGTCGCAGTCCTCCGGCGCCGGGTGGCCGGTCAGGTTGGCGGAGGAGACGGCCATCGGGCCCACCTCCGTCAGCAGCTCGATGGCGACGGGGTGCAGCGGCATGCGCACGGCGACCGTGCCGCGGGTGTCGCCCAGGTCCCACTGGAGGGACGGCTGGTGCTTGGCGACGAGCGTGAGCGCGCCGGGCCAGAAGGCGTCGACCAGCTCCCAGGCCAGCTCCGAGAAGTCCGTGACGAGCCCGTGCAGCGTGTTCGGGGAGCCGATCAGCACGGGAGTGGGCATGTTGCGGCCCCGGCCCTTGGCCTCCAGCAGGTCGGCGACCGCCTCCGAGGAGAACGCGTCGGCGCCGATGCCGTACACCGTGTCCGTCGGCAGCACCACGAGCTCGCCACGGCGGACGGCGGACGCTGCCTCACGCAGACCGGTCACACGGTCGGTCGCGTCGTTGGTGTCGTATCGCCGTGCCATCTTTAGCTGGCCTCCTCGTACACGTGCTGCTGGGATGAAGACTGCGAAGACTGCGGGGCGCTCACGGCAGCGCCTTGCGGGCCGTGGCGAAGCGCGGGCGGTTGTTCAGGTCCGGATGGTCGGCCGCGTCGGTCCAGCCCCGGTCCTCGGCGAAGATCCACGGCACCTGGCCGCCCTGGGTGTCCGCGTGCTCCACGACCACGACACCGCCGGGGCGCAGCAGCCGGTGCGCGGTGCGCTCCAGGCCGCGGATGAGGTCGAGGCCGTCCTCGCCGGAGAACAGGGCCAGTTCCGGGTCGTGGTCCCGCGCCTCGGGGGCGACGTACTCCCACTCGGTGAGCGGGATGTACGGCGGGTTGGAGATGACCAGGTCGACCTGTCCGTCGAGGTCCGGGAAGGCCGTCAGGGCGTCTCCCTGGCGCAGTTCGACCCTGGACCCCTCCACGTTCTTGCGGGTCCACCTGAGGGCGTCCTCGGACAGCTCCACGGCGTGCACGCGCGAGCGCGGCACCTCCTGGGCGAGGGCGAGCGCGATGGCGCCGGAGCCGGTGCACAGATCGACGATGCACGGCTCGACGACGTCCATGGCCCGTACCGCGTCTATGGCCCAGCCGACCACGGACTCCGTCTCGGGCCGCGGCACGAACACCCCGGGGCCGACCTGGAGTTCCAGGTACCGGAAGTAGGCCCGCCCGGTGATGTGCTGGAGCGGCTCGCGGGCCTCGCGGCGGGCGATGACCTCCCAGTAGCGGGCGTCGAAGTCGGAGTCCTTGACGGAGTGCAACTCACCGCGCTTGACGCCGTGCACGAACGCGGCGAGTTCCTCCGCGTCGGTGCGCGGCGAGGGCACGCCGGCGTCGGCGAGCCGCTGCGTGGCCTGGGCCACCTCCGCGAGCAGCACGCTGCGGGGGCTTGGGGGTCGCCCCCCAAATGACTGCTGCACGCAAGTCCTCCGGTGCTCGGTACTCCTGTGTGTGTCCTACGCGGCCGCGAGCTTCGCCGCCGAGTCCGCGTCGACGCAGGCCTGGATCACCGCGTCGAGGTCGCCGTCCAGGACCTGGTCCAGGTTGTACGCCTTGAAGCCGACGCGGTGGTCCGAGATGCGGTTCTCCGGGAAGTTGTACGTGCGGATCTTCTCGGAGCGGTCGACGGTGCGGACCTGGCTGCGACGGGCGTCGGCGGCTTCCCTCTCCGCCTCCTCCTGTGCGATGGCGAGCAGCCTGGAGCGCAGAATACGCAGTGCCTGCTCCTTGTTCTGCAACTGGCTCTTCTCGTTCTGGCAGGAGGCGACGACTCCGGTCGGGACGTGCGTGATGCGCACGGCGGAGTCGGTGGTGTTGACGGACTGTCCGCCGGGGCCGGAGGAGCGGTAGACGTCGATGCGGAGGTCGTTGGGGTTGATCTCGACGTCGACCTCCTCGGCCTCGGGGGTGACGAGGACACCGGCGGCGGAGGTGTGGATACGGCCCTGGGACTCGGTGGCGGGGACGCGCTGCACGCGGTGCACGCCGCCCTCGTACTTCATGCGGGCCCACACGCCCTGTCCGGGCTCCGTCGCACCCTGGCCGCCCTTGGTCTTCACGGCCACCTGGACGTCCTTGTAGCCGCCCAGCTCGGACTCGGTGGCGTCGATGATCTCGGTCTTCCAGCCCACCCGCTCGGCGTACCGCAGGTACATGCGCAGCAGGTCGCCGGCGAACAGGGCCGACTCGTCGCCGCCCGCGCCCGCCTTGATCTCGAGGATGACGTCCTTGTCGTCGCTGGGATCGCGCGGGACGAGGAGCAGGCGCAGCTTCTCCGTCAGCTCCTCGCGGCGCTGTTCCAGCTCCTTGACCTCGGCCACGAAGTCGGGGTCGTCGGCGGCGAACTCGCGCGCGGTCTCGATGTCGTCGCCCGTCTGCGTCCAGGAGCGGTACGTGGCGACGATCGGGGTGAGCTCGGCGTAACGCTTGTTCAGCTTGCGCGCGTTTGCCTGGTCGTTGTGGACCGACGGGTCGGCGAGCTTCTTCTCCAGGTCGGCGTGCTCGGCGACGAGATCCTCGACGGCCTCGAACATCTTGGGCTCCTGTGTACTGGCGGGGGTGAAGGGCGGGCGACCAAAAACGCCGGTCCCGGAGCGCCCGGTGAGGGGGCGCGTCCGCGGACCGGCGAAATGGGGCTCGCTACTTCTTGGAGCCGGCGGCCTTGCCGAAGCGGGCCTCGAAGCGGGCCACGCGGCCACCGGTGTCGAGGATCTTCTGCTTGCCCGTGTAGAACGGGTGGCACTCGGAGCACACGTCGGCACGGATCGCGCCGGACTCGATGGTGCTGCGGGTGGTGAACGACGCGCCGCAGGTGCAGCTGACCTGCGTCTCGACGTACGCGGGGTGGATGTCGCGCTTCAAGGTGTCTCCTAGGTTTCGGGAGGGCGCCGGGTCGCTGCCGCGGGATGCGGGAGCGTGAACCGGGGCCGACGTACCAGTCTGCCAGGACTGGTGCCATCCCCCAAAACCGGGGGTTGCCGTTATTTGTTCCCCGCGCCTTTTACCGGCTGCTCACGACACCCTTGGCCTCGCCCGTCGCCGTACCCTCGGTCGCGCTCTTCGGGATCGGCCTGTCGTTCTCCAGGGCCTTCCAGATCTGGTCGGCCTTCTTCTTCTGGAGGAGAACGCGGTTGGGGTCGGCCGGGTCGTAGGCGACCGGCATCGTGACCATGTGCATGTTGGACGGGGTGATGCCCTTGAGGCCGCCCGCGAAGGACGCGAGCTTGTTGACCGAGCCGAGGTCGGAGTCGGTCGTCACCGTCTTGGTCGCGGTCTCCGCGAGGTCGAGCAGCTTCTTGGGGTTCGTGAAGACGCCGACGTCCTTGATCTGGTTGACCAGGGCCTTGATGAAGGCCTGCTGGAGCTGGATCCGGCCCAGGTCGGAGCCGTCGCCGACGCCGTGGCGGGTGCGGACCAGGCCGAGGGCCTGCTCGCCGTCGAGTCTGTGGGTGCCGGCCTTCAGCTTCAGGTGGCTGTCGGGGTCGTCGATGCTCTTGGTCGTCGTGACGTCGACACCGCCGAGGTCGTCGATGAGCTTCTGGAAGCCCGCGAAGTCGACCTCCAGGTAGTGGTCCATGCGCAGGTCGGTGACCGACTCGACGGTCTTCACGGCGCAGGCGGCCCCGCCGGTGGAGTACGCGGAGTTGAACATCACGCCGTTCGCTGCGGGGTGCTCGTCGCCCTTGGTGTCCGTGCACTCGGGCCGGTCGATGAGGGTGTCCCGCGGGATGGAGACCACGCTGGCCTTCTTGTGGCCCTTGTAGACGTGCACGATCATCGCCGTGTCGGAGCGGGCGCTGCCGTCGTCGGTGCCGCCGCCGAGCTTCTTGTTGCCGCCGGCGCGGGTGTCGGAGCCGAGGACGAGGATGTTCTCCGAGCCGTTGTCGGCCTTCTTGGGCCGGTCGGTGCCGAGGGCCTGGTCGATGTCGACGCTCTTCAGGTTGCCGTTGAGCTTGAAGTACAGGTACCCCGCCCCGGCGCCGCCCAGGACGACGATGCCCGCGGCGGTCCAGGCCGTCACCAGCAGGCCCGTGTGACGCTTAGGGGGCTTGCGGCGTCGGCCCTTGGCGCGGTGGCGCGGTCCGGTGTTGCCGGTATCGCCCGGTATACCCGGACCCGGCGTGCTCTCGGCAGACATGTGCTCCTCAGCTCGTCTACGGTCGGTTACCCCCTGCGGTCAGTGCCAGGCGTGGTCGGTCGGGGAGTCCTCCTGGCACCATCGTCGCTCCGCCTGGTCAGACGGAGAAACTCGGGAAAGGGTTGCACAACGGACTGTGCCCACCGCGTGGGGCGGTGGGCACAGTGTGTATTCGGTGCGGCGAGGGGTACCTCGCTTCACCTGCGGGTTCAGCCGAAGATGTCGTACTGCTTGAAATCGGTACCGACAGAGATCCTTGTGGCGAAGATCTCGCTGGTGGCCTTGCCGGTGCCCTTGTAGAGGTAGAGCGTGCCGCCGGGCGTACGGGCCAGGAAGTCGGCCTTGCCGTCGCCGGTGATGTCGCCGGTCGCGTCGAAGGCGTTGTACGTCGTGCTGCTCCAGGTGCGCACCTTAATACGGCTGGAGAACGCGCCGGTGCCGGCCTTGCCGGTGCCCTTGTACAGGTAGATCGCGCCGCCCGTCTTGCTGCGGGCGATCAGGTCGGTCTTGCCGTCGCCGGTGAAGTCACCCTTGCCGCGGACGGAGTTGTACTGGTTCCAGCCGGAGCCGACCTTCACGCGGGGTGCGAAGGTGCCGTTGCCCTTGCCCGGGTAGATCCACATCACGCCCGCGGAGTCGACCGAGAGCAGGTCGGGCAGGTAGTCGCCGGTGACGTCACCGGGGGTGATGATGCGGGTCCGGGTGCTCCAGTTGTCGGCGATCTGCTGGGTGGACCAGGTGCCGCTGGAGATCACGTAGTGGGTCCAGAAGAGGTCGCCGTCGCTGCTGCGCCGGTAGACGAGGTCCTGGTAGCCGTCCCGGTCGAGGTCGGTCTGGAGGACGACGTTGACGCCGTTCCAGTTGCCCCAGGACTCGCGGGCGGCGAACGACGTGCCCTTGGAGTCCTTGGAGTAGCCGGTCTTGGTGGAGGCGTTGCGCACCCACAGGTCGGCCTTGTGGTCGCCGCTGACGTTGGTGTCGTCGACGCGCGGGTAGGTCGCGCCGACGTAGGAGCTGACCTTGGCGAAGACGCTGTAGGCGCCCTTCGCAACGCAGTCCGTCACGCCCCAGGACACGACACCGACGATCCGGTTGTTCACGACCAGCGGGCCGCCGGAGTCGCCGTTGCAGGCGCTGGTGGTGCCGGCGTCGCTTCCGGTCGCGGGGTTGCCCGCGCAGACCATGTGGCCCTTGACGAAGTCGCTGCCGTACGCCCCGGCGCAGGTGGTGTCGGACTGGACGGGCAGCGTGGCCGTCTTCAGCGTCTCGGAGATGGCGTCGCTGGTGGAGCTCGTGCGGCCCCAGCCGTAGACCTTGGCGCTGGTGCCGGCCTGGTACGACGTGGTGTCGCCGGACGTCGTCATGCGGATCGGCGTGGCCTTGACCGGGACGGGCAGGGTGAGCACCGCGATGTCGTTGTCGATCGTCGTCGCGTTGTACGACGGGTGGTTCCACTGCCGCCAGACGCCGGTGACGGTGCCGCCGTGCAGGTCGGTGCCGTCGGCCGAGGGCAGCTGGGAGGTGCCGGTGACGACGGCGCCGTTGGCGTGCCAGTCGTAGCCCTTGACGCAGTGCGCGGCGGTGAGGATCTTCGTCGGCGCGACCACGGCGCCGCCGCAGAAGAAGCCGATGTCGTCACCGGTGCTGGAGGTGCCCCGGTCGTCGTAGTAGTGGAGCTGCGTCATCCACGGGGCCGAGGTGATGGTGGTCTCGTTGCCACCGATGACCTTCGGGTCGATGGTGGACGGGCTGGTGTTCGTGCTCGCACTCAGCGACGCCTTGCTCGTCCTGCCCGCCGTGTCGTCACCGGCCATGGCGCCCGCGACGCGCTTCTCCAGCTCGGCGAGCGACGGTGAGCTGATGGCGGGCTCGAGCGTCGGCTGCGGCAGGGCGGTGGCCGCGCCGGCGGACGTCGTCAGCAGCGCGGCGGCCACGGCGGCGGCCGCACCGGCCGCGGCGACGGGAAGGGCGATCCGTATTCGGCGTCTGTGCCGACCGCCCCCAGGCATGGATGTACCCATGTATGTCCCCCCTTGGGATCACAAGTTCGAAGAGAGCGTGATCCTACCTGCATACGAGCACCACAAAGGGCCGCCCCCGTTCACGGGAGCGGCCCTTTGCGCAGTGCTTACTCAGTCGCCGTTGCCCGGCGTCGGAGTGGTCTTCTGGATCTGCATCAGGAACTCGGCGTTCGACTTCGTCTGCTTCATCTTGTCGAGGAGCAGCTCGACCGCCTGCTGCTGGTCGAGGGCGTGCAGCACCCGGCGCAGCTTCCAGACGATGCCGAGCTCGTCGGGAGCGAGCAGGATCTCTTCCTTGCGGGTGCCGGACGCGTCCACGTCCACCGCCGGGAAGATGCGCTTGTCGGCGAGCTTCCGGTCGAGCTTGAGCTCGGCGTTGCCCGTGCCCTTGAACTCCTCGAAGATCACCTCGTCCATGCGGGACCCGGTGTCCACCAGCGCGGTGGCGAGGATGGTCAGCGAACCGCCGTCCTCGATGTTCCGCGCGGCACCGAAGAAGCGCTTCGGCGGGTACAGCGCGGTGGAGTCGACACCACCGGACAGGATGCGGCCGGAGGCCGGGGCGGCGAGGTTGTACGCACGGCCCAGACGCGTGATGGAGTCCAGCAGGACGACCACGTCGTGACCGAGCTCCACCAGGCGCTTCGCACGCTCGATGGCGAGCTCCGCGACCGTGGTGTGGTCCTCGGCCGGGCGGTCGAAGGTCGAGGAGATGACCTCGCCCTTGACCGACCGCTGCATGTCGGTGACCTCTTCCGGACGCTCGTCGACCAGGACGACCATCAGGTGGCACTCGGGGTTGTTGTGCGTGATCGCGTTGGCGATCGCCTGCATGATCATGGTCTTGCCGGTCTTCGGCGGGGCCACGATCAGACCGCGCTGGCCCTTACCGATCGGCGACACGAGGTCGATGATGCGGGTGGTCAGCACGCCCGGGTCGGTCTCCAGGCGGAGCCGGTCCTGCGGGTACAGCGGCGTGAGCTTGTTGAACTCCGGGCGGCCGCGGCCGTGTTCGGGCGCCATGCCGTTGACGGAGTCCAGGCGCACCAGCGCGTTGAACTTCTCGCGGCGCTCGCCTTCCTTCGGCTGGCGGACCGCACCGGTGATGTGGTCGCCCTTGCGCAGGCCGTTCTTGCGGACCTGGGCGAGGGAGACGTACACGTCGTTCGGCCCGGGCAGGTAGCCGGACGTGCGGATGAAGGCGTAGTTGTCGAGGATATCCAGGATGCCCGCGACGGGGATCAGGACGTCGTCCTCGGCGATCTGCGGCTCGGAGGCGATCTCGTCGCGGCCGCGACGGCCACGGCGGTCGCGGTAGCGCCCGCGACGGCCACGCCGGCCGCCCTCGAAGTCGTCGTCGTCCTGCTGACGGTCACGGTCCTGACGGCCGCCGCCCTGCTGGTTCTGCTGGCCGCGCTGGCCGCCCTGCTGGTCGTCGCCCTTGTTGCCACGGCGGTCGCGGTCACGGCCACCGTCACGGTCACGGCCACCGTCACGGCCGCCGTCCCGGTCCCGGCCGCGGTCACGGCGGTCGCGACGACGGCCCTCGCCGCCCTCGCCCCCGTCGGACTTGGCGTCGTTCTGCGACTGCTGCTGCTGCGCCTGCGAGTCGCCCCTGGACTCGTTCTTCGCCTCGGCGGCGACCGTCTCGGGAGCGGCGGCGGCCGGCGAACCGGCGTCGGCGGTGGCCCGGCGACGGCGGCGCTCGGAGGGCGCGTCGTCACTGGCGGGCTGGCCGGGGATCTCGATCTGCTGCTGGGCCACGGCCTTCTCGGCCTTGTCGGCCTTCTGGGCGGGGGCCTCGGAGGCCTGCTTCGCGTCCGCCTTCTTCTCCGCCTTGTCGGCGTTGTCCCCCGTACGGGTCCGCGAGGTGGCGCGGCGCTTCGGCTTGGTCTCGGCGGGGGCCTCGGCTTTCGCGGCCGGAGCGGCGCCGCCGGACGCCTGCGCCTCCTTGATGACCTCGATCAGCTGGCTCTTGCGCATACGCGCGGTGCCCCTGATACCGAGGCCGGATGCGACCTGTTGCAGCTCGGCCAGCACCATGCCCTCGAGGCCGGTACCGCGGCGCCGCCGGGAGCCGGCACCGGTGGCAGGCGCGGAGGCGTCCGTGGCGGGCGCGGCAGCGGTCTCCTCGACACGTGCGCCCATCAGATCGGTGGTGTCGCTCACGAAGGGTCCTTCCCTGGAGCGGACGTCGGCCTGTCTGGCTCGGCGACCGGTTGTGCTGTCCGGCTTCGGTCCGTTTGGTGTGAACCGTGCCGGGGCGGTGGTCCGCCTCAGCGGCGGAGGAATCTGGTGATGGCGCTTCCGTATGCCGTGGCACCCAGTGTCAGTGTCACGCGGCGTGGTCGCACCGGTTCCGGAGCGTGCCCTGCGCCCCGCTCAGTGTCCGTGTACGGCGTACGGTCCGACGTACGGAACACAGTGCGGCTTGGGGGGCTCCCGGAAGAATGTCTGTCCCGGACGGGGACACGAGGCACCTCGCCATGGTGGGGTCGGGTGCAGACTTGAGGTTAACACTACCGGATCCAACAAACATTCCCCCTCTCGAAATCCGGCAACCGTGCGCTTCTAAATGTCCGTGGAGGTCGCGAGCGGCAGCACGACCGCGCCCTGCGGATCGAGGCTCAGCCGGTTCGCGGCCCAGTCCGCGCCCGCCAGGGCCTCGACCTTGTCGGCGGTGCCCGGGTCGGCCAGCGCCATGACCGTCGGGCCGGCGCCGGAGATCACCGCGGGGACGCCCTCGCCCCGCAGCCGCTCCACCAGCGCCGCGCTCTCGGGCATGGCCGGGGCGCGGTACTCCTGGTGGAGGCGGTCCTCGGTGGCGGGCAGCAGCAGTTCGGGGCGCCGCGTCATGGCCTCGACGAGCAGGGCGGCCCGGCCCGCGTTGGTGGCGGCGTCGACGTGCGGCACGGAGCGCGGGAGCAGGCCGCGCGCGGTTTCGGTGAGTACCGGCTTTCCGGGTACGAAAACCACCGGAACGATGGAATCGGCGGGCTCCATCCTGATCGCCCGGGCCGCGCCGCCCTCCATCCAGGACAGCGTGAAGCCGCCCAGCAGACAGGCGGCGACGTTGTCGGGGTGGCCCTCGATCTCGGTGGCGAGCTCCAGCAGCGCGGTGTCGTCGAGCTTGGCCTCGGCGCCTATGGTCACGGCCCGGGCGGCGACGATGCCGGCGCAGATGGCGGCCGAGGAGGAGCCCAGGCCCCGGCCGTGCGGAATGCGGTTGGCGCAGACGATCTCCAGGCCGCGCGGCTGTCCGCCCAGCAGATCGAAGGCGGTGCGCAGGGAACGTACGAGAAGGTGCCGCTCGTCGCGCGGGAGTGTCTCGCTGCCCTCCCCCGCGATGTCGATGTGCAGCCCGGAGTCGGCCACCCGGACGACCACGTCGTCGTACAACCCCAGCGCGAGGCCGAGGGCGTCGAAGCCCGGGCCGAGGTTGGCGCTGGTGGCGGGGACGCGCACCCGGACGGCGGCGGCGCGGAACGCTGGACCGGCCATCGCTCGATGACTCTCCTTGAGCTGCGTGATTGTCGAATGACGTGGGACGGACATTCGATGGTGTACGAGAACCCTGGGGGCCGCGGAGACGGCGCGGCTCCGCGGCATATGCGGCGGGCGGGTTCAGTACAGCCTATCGAAGGAAGGTTCTGTGGCGACATAGGGCGCACAGGAGGCGCACGATGCGTGTCGTAAGCCCCCTGTGCACCCCCCGTAGGGAACCTCCCCGGTCAAGCGCCGTCTTACGCCGGACCGTGGCGAGCGTTACACCGGCGCTCGGAGCGTCGGCGCACGTCAGACCAGTCCGAGGCGCTCCGCGGCGGCCGCCGAGTCGACGGGTACGGTGACCGGCTGCGGGGCACCCGCGACGGCCCAGTCGGGGTCCTTCAGCCCGTTGCCCGTGACGGTGCACACGATCCGCTGCCCCGGGTCGACCTTGCCCTGCTCGGCGGCCTTCAGCAGACCGGCGACGGACGCGGCGGACGCGGGCTCGACGAAGACACCCTCCTGCGAGGCCAACAGCCGGTAGGCGCGCAGGATCTCACGGTCCGTCACCTCGTCGATGAAGCCGCCAGACTCCTCCCGCGCGGCGAGCGCGTACTGCCACGAGGCCGGGTTGCCGATGCGGATGGCGGTGGCGATGGTCGACGGGTCCTTGACGATCTCGCCGCGCACGATCGGGGCGCTGCCCGAGGCCTGGAAACCCCACATCCGGGGCGTCCGGGAGGCGACGCCGTCGGCGGCGTACTCCTTGTAGCCCTTCCAATAGGCCGTGATGTTGCCCGCGTTGCCGACCGGCAGGACGTGGATGTCGGGCGCGTCGCCGAGCATGTCCACGATCTCGAACGCGGCGGTCTTCTGCCCCTCGATGCGCACCGGGTTGACCGAATTGACCAGCGCCACGGGGTAGTTGTCGCTCAGGCCGCGCGCGAGCGTGAGGCAGTCGTCGAAGTTGCCGTCGACCTGGAGGATCTTGGCACCGTGCACGAGGGCCTGGCCCATCTTGCCGAGCGCGATCTTGCCCTGCGGCACGAGCACGGCACAGACCATCCCGGCCCGCACGGCGTACGCGGCGGCGGAGGCCGACGTGTTGCCGGTGGAGGCGCAGATGACGGCCTTCGCGCCCTCCTCCTTGGCCCGGGTGATGGCCATGGTCATACCGCGGTCCTTGAAGGACCCGGTCGGGTTCGCGCCCTCCACCTTGAGGTGGACCTCGCAGCCCGTGCGCTCGGAGAGCACCTGCGCGGGCACGAGGGGCGTGCCGCCCTCGCGGAGCGTCACGACCGGCGTGCTGTCGGATACCGGCAGACGGTCCCGGTACTCCTCGATGATTCCGCGCCACTGGTGGGTCATTGCTGGTTACTCTCCTTCAACCCGCATGATGCTGGCGACACCACGCACGGTGTCGAGCTTGCGCAACGCCTCGACGGTCCCGGTGAGGGCGGCGTCGGACGCGCGGTGCGTGACGACGACGAGGGAGGCCTCGCCGTCCTTCCCCGATTGGCGAACCGTATCGATCGAGACTCCGTGCTCGGCGAAGACGGTCGCGACCTGGGCGAGAACACCCGGTTTGTCGGCCACGTCGAGGCTGATGTGGTAGCGCGTGACGACGTCGCCCATCGGGGACACGGTGAGGTCGGCGTAGGCGGACTCGCCCGGTCCGGTCGCGCCGCTGAGCCGGTTGCGGCAGACGGCCACGAGGTCGCCGAGCACGGCGGAGGCGGTCGGGGAACCGCCCGCTCCCGGGCCGTAGAACATGAGCTGCCCGGCCGCGTCGGACTCGACGAACACGGCGTTGTAGGCGCCGCGCACGGAGGCCAGCGGGTGGCTGAGCGGGATCATGGCCGGATGCACGCGCGCGGTGACGGACGCCCCGTCCGCGGCCCGCTCGCAGATGGCGAGCAGCTTGATCGTGCAGCCCATCTCCTTCGCGGAGGCGAAGTCGGCCGCCGTCACCTCGGTCATGCCCTCGCGGTAGACGTCGTCGAGGCGCACGCGCGTGTGGAAGGCGATACCGGCGAGGATGGCGGCCTTGGCGGCGGCGTCGAAGCCCTCTACGTCGGCGGTCGGGTCGGCCTCGGCGTAGCCCAGGGCGGTGGCCTCGTCGAGGGCCTCCTGGTAGCCGGCGCCGGTCGAGTCCATCTTGTCGAGGATGAAGTTCGTCGTGCCGTTGACGATGCCCATCACCCGGTTGATCTTGTCGCCGGCGAGGGACTCGCGCAGCGGCCGGATCAGCGGGATGGCACCGGCGACGGCGGCCTCGTAGTAGAGGTCCTTGTCGTTCTCCTCGGCGGCGGCGTGCAGGGCCGCCCCGTCCTGGGCGAGGAGCGCCTTGTTGGCGGAGACGACGGAGGCGCCGTGCTCGAAGGCGGTGGTGATGAGGGTCCGCGCGGGCTCGATCCCGCCGATCACCTCCACGACGACGTCGATGTCGCCGCGTTTGACGAGGGCGGTGGCGTCGGTGGTGACGAGGGACTGGTCGATGCCTTCCCTGACCCTGTCGGGCCGCCGCACGGCCACGCCCGCCAGCTCCACGGGAGCCCCGATCCGGGCCGCGAGGTCGTCGGCGTGCGTCGTCATGATGCGCGCCACCTCTGAGCCGACCACTCCACAGCCCAGCAGCGCCACCTTCAGCGGACGCGTACGCATCATCCGACCTCGTTTCCTCTTTACCGTCTACGGTGCAACCAGTCTCACTCACCGGACGGGAGTTTCTGCCCCCGGTCCGGATCGTGAGATGTCTATTTCATTTGTACGGGGGCGGAAGACAGGAGATCTTCCGCCCCGTCGCGTTCGGCTTGTCGGCCGTCGGCTTGTCGGCCGTCGCCTTCTCGGCCTTCGCCTTCTCGCTCAGCCGACGTCGAGACGCAGCAGGTCCTCCTCCGTCTCACGGCGGACGATCACCCGGGCCTCACCATCGCGCACGCTCACGACCGGCGGCCGCAGCACGTGGTTGTAGTTGCTGGCCATGGACCTGCAGTAGGCACCCGTGGCCGGTACGGCGATGAGGTCACCCGGTGCCACGTCGGCCGGCAGGAACGCGTCCTTGACCACGATGTCCCCGCTCTCGCAGTGCTTGCCGACGACCCGGGCGAGCATCGGCTCGGCGTCGGAGGTGCGGGAGACCAGCGCGACGCTGTACTCGGCGTCGTACAGCGCGGTACGGATGTTGTCCGACATGCCGCCGTCGACGGAGACGTACGTCCGCAGGCCGTCGAGGGGCTTGGTGGTGCCGACCTCGTAGAGCGTGAAGGCGGTCGGGCCGACGATGGCGCGCCCCGGCTCGACGGAGATGCGCGGCGTGCGCAGCTTGGCGGCCTCGCACTCACGGCTGACGATCTCGCTGAGCGCCTTGGCGATCTCGTGCGGCTCGCGCGGGTCGTCGTCACTCGTGTACGCGATCCCGAGCCCGCCGCCGAGGTCGATCTCGGGCAGCTCGACGCCGTGCTCGTCGCGGATGTCCTTCAGCAGCCCGACCACACGGTGGGCGGCGACCTCGAACCCGGACATGTCGAAGATCTGCGAACCGATGTGGCTGTGGAGGCCGACGAGTTCGAGCCCGTCGAGCTGGAGGGCACGGCGTACGGCCTCGGCGGCCTGCCCGCCGGCCAGCGGGATGCCGAACTTCTGGTCCTCGTGGGCCGTGGCGATGAACTCGTGGGTGTGGGCCTCGACGCCGACGGTGATCCGGATCAGGACCTTCTGCCGCTTCCCGAGGCTCTCCGCGATGTGGGCGACCCGGACGATCTCCTGGAAGGAGTCGAGCACGATGTGGCCCACACCGGCCTCGACGGCCCTGGTGATCTCGTCGACGGACTTGTTGTTGCCGTGGAAGGCGATGCAGTCGGCGGGCATGCCGGCGGACAGGGCGGTGGCCAGCTCGCCGCCGGAGCAGACGTCGACGTTCAGCCCTTCCTCGTGCAGCCAGCGCACGACGGCACGGGAGAGGAACGCCTTGCCGGCGTAGTAGACGTCGGCGTCGGTCCCGAACGCGGTGCGCCACGCACGCGCGCGTGACCGGAAGTCGGCCTCGTCGAGGATGTAGGCCGGGGTGCCGAACTCCTCGGCGAGCCGCGTGACGGAGATCCCTCCGACGGTGGCGACGCCGTGCTCGTCACGTGTCACGGTCTGCGCCCAGACCTTCGGGTCCAGGGCGTTGAGGTCGGCGGGCGGGGCCGAGTAGTGGCCCTCGGGGAGGACGTCGGCGTGACGGGGCCCGGCGGGGTGTGCGGAACGGCTCATGTTCGTGTGTCTCTTCTTGGCTCTCAGAGATGGTCGGGTGCGTCGATGCCGAGCAGGGACAGGCCACCGGCGAGCACCGTCCCGGCGGCTTCGGCGAGAGCGAGCCGGGCACGGTGGGCGGCCGAGGGTTTCTCCTCGCCCAGGGGCAGCACGGCCGGGAGCAGCGGCAGCGTGGTGTCGGCGACGGCGACGAGGTGCCGGGCCAGGCGGTCGGGGCTGCGGTGGGTGGCGGTGGTGGTGAGGATGCGGGGGTGGTCGCCGAGTGCGGCGAGCAGTGCTTCCGCGTCGCTCACGGGACCGGGCTCGGGGTGGAAGCCCAGGTCGGCGGCGTTCCGCAGGAGTGCCCGGGTGCGGGCGTGGGCGTACCGGACGCGGAAGAGAGGGTTGGTCTCCCGCTGAGCCAGGTGATCGCCGGGAATCCGGGGCCGGTCGTGGGCGGCCGGATACAGCAGGGCCCAGCGGGCGGCGTCGCGGCCGAGGGGCAGGGGGTCGCCGGGGGCGGGGACGGGGACGGGGTGGACGGTGACGTTGAGGTCGGGGAGGGGGCTGGGCCTGGAGGGGCGGGTTTGGGGGTGGCTGCCGGAGTGGCTTCCGGGATGGCTCCCGGCATGACTGCCGGAGTGGCTTCCGGGATGGCTGCCGGAGTGGCTCCCGGAACGACTGCTGTCCACACCGAGGACGATCTCCCACTCCGGCGCGGGCCGGCCCTCGCACTCGACGCGGACGAGGTCCCCTTGGCTGCGCAGCACGCGGGCCAGGGCGTCCGTGACGACGACGGCACGGACCTCCGCCGGGCACCGGAGCCGCACGACGGTCCCGCTGAACCCCTCGGCGTGGCCGTACCGCCGCCCACGCCGCAGGATCTCCTCGACGAGGAGCGGGGAGGCGTTGCGTTCCAGGCTGAAGTTGAGAAAACCGGGCCCAGTGACGACGACCTCGCCGATGAAGGCCTCACCGGCGAGCCGCGCCCTGAGGATCTCGGCCACGCGCCGAGGCGGCTGCCCTGCCGCACCGGCCAGCTGGAGGGCGATGTTGGTGGCGTAGTCGCCACAGCCCCCGGGCCCCGGCGGAGTGACCACGGCCCGCTCCGGCACGGTCACGCTGAGCTCACCCTCGTCGACAGCGCGACGCACGGCGTGCAGCACGGTGCGCGAGAGCTCGACGGGGGTCACGGGGACAAGCGTATGGGAGGAAGGGGGTGGGTATGCGAACCGGTTTTGAAGGGGGTCCGGGATGTGGACGGGGCCCTCGACCACGGATCGATCGGTAAGCCATCCACAGAGGACGGATCAACCGCCGGCACTCCCGGCCCGCTCGGCCTCCCCCGCGCCGAGGACGGACCCGTAAGGGGGCGCACTCCCACCACCACCCCCCGGCCTCCCCCCGCTCCGCTCCCGCTCGATCAACTGCCGGACCATCCCGACGAGTTCAGCGGGCTCGAACGGCTTGGAGAGGAAGGCGTCGACGCCCACTTCCAGCCCGGCCTCGACCTCGTACTGGGTGCAGGCACTGATGATGGCGAGGGGCACGTCACGGGTACGCGGATCGGAACGCAGGCGAGCGGCGGTCCGGATCCCGTCCAGCCGGGGCATGGCGACGTCGAGGGTCACAAGATCGGGCCGCACCTGATGAACGACATCAAGACACTCGGCACCATCGGCCGCGGTCACGACCTCCAGCCCCTCAAGCTCGAGGTTGACCCTGATCAACTGCCGGATGACCTTGTTGTCGTCCACAACAAGCACCCGGCCCGACGCGCCTGGCACAACTCGAGAGTAGGTCGACCCCGGCCACCGCGTCCGGGTTTTCCCCACTTCCACCCCGACCGGGCGACCCGCAACCCCGCCCCCGACAGCGGAAACCCGTTCATGACCACCCAGGGGGAGCTGGTAGTGTTCTACCCGTCGCCGCGAGCAACGCGACCGACACGCCCCCGTAGCTCAGGGGATAGAGCAACGGCCTCCGGAGCCGTGTGCGCAGGTTCGAATCCTGCCGGGGGCACCCTGTATGAGGTGCCCAAAGACCCCGTCATCAGCGGAAACGCTGAGTGCGGGGTCTTCGCGTATGTGCAGGCGTGTGCCGCCCGAAGCGGGCGTATGTCGGGGTCTGTGGACGAGGCGTGGACGGGATCTTGGGACGTAAGCGCAGGTCATGCCCAGGACAGGCGAAGGCCCCGGACAGGTCCAGGGCCTTGGGGGTACCGCCTTGAGCGTGTCACTCGTACCAACAGAACCTCGACGTGGAAGTCCCTCAGCCGGCGGCTTTGGCGATGATGCGGTCCATCTCCTCCCGGCCGAAGGCTCGCAGGGTCGTACTACGGACGTTGCCCAACGCGCCGACCTGTAGGAGCACTGCGGTGGCAGTCTCGTCGTCGGGTGCCTCCACGACAGCCACGATGTCGTACGGGCCGACGGTCCAGAGGAGGTTCAGGACCTTCACCCCGAGCTTCTGAGCCGCTGCCGTGAAGGCTTCGGCGCGTTGCGGGGTGTCCTTGTAGCCGCGGACTCCCTGGTCGGTCCAGTTCAGCAGCGCAACAAACGTCGGCATGATCCTTTACCCCTGTAAGTAGACGCAACTAGTCGTGGTCAACTCTGGGCATCATGCGCGTAATGCGCATAAGAGGCGCCTCTGAACGAGTGATGGAAGCCGGCCTGACTTCATGGCCCGGCCCGAAATACACCCCGGAGCCACCGGCGCGGAATTCCTGAGGACAGGAACGCCCCTCTCGGCCAAGGCATGCCGATGCCCCCGGAACAAGTCCGGGGGCATCGGAGCTACCGTCGTCTGCGATCACTCGTACTCGCGCAACAGATCCTCAATACGCCGGTTGGCGACGTCTTGCCGTCCGTCGAGGCACTTGGCGTAGCGGGTCAGCAGGACCTCCACGCTGTTGCCGGCGCGCTCGGCCACCTCGGTCGGGTCGACACCAGCGTTGAGCCACGTCGACAGCGCCGAGTGCCGGAGGTCGTACGGCCGACTCGCGAGCGGCGAGGCAGCGACGGCCGGCGGAAGCGCGAGGAGCCGAGCTTCCTGCCACACGCGGTAGTAGGTCGAGGACGGGACGACCGAGCCCTTCTCACTGAAGAACAGCCGCCCGTCGTCCGCCGTTGCCAAAGGTGGCCAGGTGCTCGCGGAGCACGGCCACGAGGTGAGGCGGGATCGGCACCCGCCTCACGTCCTCGGTCGGCCGGTTCTTCAGCCCGCGGTCGTCATGGGTCTCCCCCGAGTCGGTCCACTGCTTGCCGACGGACGGACGGGTCCGGTGGAGCAGCGCCGAGCCCCAGCCTTGCTCGGGAAGGTTCAGATCCGTCTCGGCAAGGCCGACCGCTTCCGCCGGCCGGAGACCGCCGAAGTACATGGCGGCGAACAGACCTACGAGTCGACGACCACAGGCGCGCCGGTACCCGCCCACGTAGGAAACCGCCGCCAGGAGGTTCCGTGCCTGCTCCGGGTTGGCGACAACCCGCGGGTCGACCTGGTTGGACACCTTCGGCTTCTGCCAGCGGACAGCCGTGATGGGGTTCTCACGCAGCTCCCCCAGGTCGACGGCGTAGTTCGCGGCATTGACGAGCGTCCGACGCTTGCGCCGCACGGTCTCCGCCGCTGCCGCCGTGCCGTCGAGCTTGAGCTTCAGCGAGTCGAGGACCGTGCGAGCCGTGGCCGCTTCAGCGAGATCGGCGAGCGGCCGGGACGCCTTGGACACCCAGTGGAGACCGTTCCGCACGTCGTCCGGGACTTCCCGGTCATCGGGCCCCGGCAGCACGAAGGCCCAGTTGCGCAGTGCTCTGCGGATTTCCTCGTCGGACGGTCGTCCGGCGCGCTCGTCGAGGAGTTCCAGCGTCACGCTCGTGAGGGCTTCGTTGATGCCGTCCCGTGTGTTGGGGGCGGCATGAGGCCATTTCATGGCGAGGTACTTGAGAGCGAACGCGTACCACGACACGGCCGACTTCTTCTCTTCCATCGAGGCCGGAAGTCCCGACTCCGTGTCGAACTCCTCGCCCTCGCGCATCGCGCGCATGAGCTTCGTGCGGTAGTGGTCTGCGAGCGCCTTAGTCCGGAAGGACTCCGAGAACACACCGCCTGCGACGGACCAGCGGACACCGTACGAGGGCGTTTTGGTGTCCCGCTTACGGACTCCCCAGACCTTCACATCGAGAGACTTCACGCCGCCTCCTCCAACTGCCGCAGCCATGTGTTGAAGTCACTCCGCCAAACCCGCAGCTCTCCGTTGGGCAGCTTGAATGCGGCTGGCCCGTACCCCAGTTCTCGCCAGCGGTAGAACGTCCGACGGGAGACACCGCCCAGCTCATCCAGGACTTGGCGAACGGTCATCAGCTCGTCGCGACGGGCGTCCATGTCGGTTCTCCTTCCGTTCCGGGGGCGGGTTCGAGAGATGCGGCCAGCCAGGCTTCGGCGTCCGAGAGGCCGGTACCGGCGAAGACCCAGTGGGCGAGGACGTACGTCGTCTCGGGCTCGGGGCCGTTGGCTGCTGCGGCTTGGGCGCGGCGCCATTCGGCGCGGGCGTCGCGGAGGGCGCCGAGGGTGGTGGAGTAACGGCGGGACTTGGTGGAGAAGTGGCCGCGGAAGCCGAGCATGTGGGCCCAGGCGCGCAGGCGGAGGTGTTCGAGGTCCTTGCGTGCGCCGAGGGCCCAGGCCGTCCGGATCATGCGGCGGGCATGGTCGGTGATCCGGGCCTGTGCCAGTTCGGCGAGGAATCGGATCGGCCGGTCCAGGGCGCCGGTCGCTGTCTCGGCGCCCTTGGTGGCGTACTTGGCGATGTACGCCGCTACGGCCCGGTCGGTCAGCTCCTGGCCGCCGTCGAAGTCCGCGGAGCGGATGGTGCGAACGTCGAGCTGACGGCCGAAGGTGAAGGTGTGGGCACGGCCGTCGACATGCGGTCCGTTGACGCGTGTGGCGGTGACGGCGGCATGGATGGCGTCGGTCAGCAGCTCGGCGGACGCCCAGGCCGGAGGTGCCGTGTCGCCGCCTCCTGGGCCGTCCAGGCGGAGCCGAGGAGTACGCGGCACCTGCGAGATGCGAGACGCCGGCCTCCCGGTCCCCCTCACCGACGAAGGACCGACGGTCCATGAGGTCGACCTGGACGATGCACTGACCCGCAACCAGTTGGCCCGCGCCATCCTGACGACAGCCACTCTGGACCAGGTCGAGGCACACAGCCGCGAAATCTGCGGCTACTCGGAGATCGACTACGAGCGCAACAAGGCCGCGTGGCTCAAGGATCAGCCACCGGCGCAGCTCGACCCTGAGGCCGCACTGTCCCAGCTCGACCAGTTCGAAGCCGAGGCCCGCAGCCGCGGAGTCACCCACACGACGTTCCGCCGCATCACTGAGGCCCTGAACCTCAACGGCTCCTTGCGCGAGGACCTGCGCCAGCTGCTCATCAACAGCCGCCCGAAGCAGTACGACGCTCCCTTGTGGCGCATCACAACCGCTACTGAGTAACAACCTTCTTCACGGGTTCAAGGCCGCTCGCTCCGCTCCCCGCGCGCGGCCCGGCCCCCGGCCAGGCCTGCGCTCCTGTCTCCGCCCCGCTCCAGCCCGGCCAGCGCCCGTGCCGCGCGCACAGCAATCAGCTACCGGATGCCAGAGAGAGATACGCCGTGGCTGGGGCGGGCGGCGCAGCGGCCTTACGGAGCCACTTTGGCGCGAGCCTCGAAGATCATGGCCCCAAGCGTCGTGCTTTACCGGGCAGGTCCACAGACTGCCCGACTCGCCGGAAGCTTACGGGGCCATGATCACTCGCGCCAAAGCAGCGCCACCCCAAAGCCGCTGCGCCGCCCGCGCTGTACCGTGCACGCCGTGAACGAAGAAATTAGTTCGGCCAGATCAATCGACGACGCCCTCCTCGCCACACGCTACGAGCCGTACATCACGCTCGTGGTCAACCCGGCGGCTGGCAACGGGAAGGCCCACGCGCTCTTCAAGTACTGGTGTACGAAAACATAGGGCAGAGCCGACCGCTACCGGCTTCTCTGGTCCTCACAGTGATGATCCGCGTCATCCGCTGACGGGCACCCGCCACCGCACGCCGTCTCGGTGCGAGCAGCGCAAACCCTCCTCCGATGAAGGTCCGCCAAGCCACAGATTATGGGCAGGTCATCCCCTCGTCGCCAACCGTCGGGGCGACGGTCCAATCCCCTCGCCTGGATGAGGTTCCTTGGCACCCACCTGCGGTTGGTACGCCTCAGGTATTGGAACGGGCGCCACGGCGCGCGGGACTCTCGGTTGACGCACGGGCAACAATGAAGGCGTTCCCCCCAAAAGACGAGCCCTGGCTGAAGCCTCGCCCAGTTCAAGGTCTCCCACGATTGTCCGCCCCAACACCTCTGCAAGGAGCGGGGGGGTCGCGTTGCCCACCATTCGTCGGCCGGCGCGGAACGGGTGGTCGATGCGCCATTCGTCGGGGAAGGTCTGCAAGCGCATCTGCTCCCGAACGGACAGGGGCCGATTTTCCCAGTGGAACGGCCCGGTGCTCGGTCCGGGAGACGCAGGCAAGGTCCAGGACGGCCGGTCCTTGGCCAGCTTCAGCAGAAACGACCAGTACCGGGTTCGCCAGCCGAAGAGTTCCTCCCCGTCACCGCGGGCCGTGAGGTGGAGGTAGTTGCCCCCTTCCGGGATGGAAGGCAACAACGCCGCCCATTGCCCTGTGGCGGGAGGCTTCTCGCTCTCTTCGAGGTCCCAGAGCACATCCCAGGCCCGCATCGGGTTGTCCGCGTGGGTGGCCTCCGGCAGGTGGACCTCCACACCGTCCCGGTAGGCGATGCCGATGGCCCGGCGCCGGTGCTGTGGCACCCCGAAGTCGGCCGCGTCGACGACCTTGGCCACCATCCGGTAGGAAGTGCCATGCCGGTCATTGATGCCCGCGAGTCCCTCCTCGATGACCTCTGAGGCGCTGTCCTTGCCTCGCAGGAATCCCTCGACGTTCTCGATGAGCAAAGCCTTCGGGAGGAAACTCTCCACCAGGTCGAGCATCCCGTGCACACATTTGGCCCGGTCGTCTTGCATACCACTGCGGGCCGTCGACGCCCACTGCGCGGCCTTGGAGAAGGGCTGACACGGCGGGCCCCCCGCGATGAGTTCGAGTTCGCCGGGCTTCATGCCCAGCGCCTGGGGAATGAGTTGCTGGGCAGCCGTGTTGACATCTCCATCACCGGGCAGGGCCCATCCCGGCCGATTGGCCGCGATTACGGACCTGGCGTCGGCGTCGAGTTCGATGCACGCGACGGTGTCCAGCCCCGCCCGTTCCAGGCCCACGTCAAGCCCACCCGCTCCGGTAAAGAGAGAGAGCACCTTCCCCATGGGCCGGGTACGGGCTGACGATCGTGCGGCGGTCAACGGAGGCACTCCCCGAAGTTAATCTGCTCAGAGTCTTGACGTACGGAGCTCACCGGAGAAAACCTCGATTGTCAAGGCAGACCGGCAGCTTACCCGGACGCCAGCGGCCGATCATACCAACACACGTGCGTAAAGCGACCAATGACCCACCGATGGGCTAACTTCTTCCTACGCAAATGAGGGGGTTGCCCATGGACTATGACGGTTGGAACAGAACGCTCGTCGAACACTTCTTCGCCATCCGCGAAGCGGCAACCCCTGTGTATCTGTCAGTGGATGATGCCCTGTTGGCCAACCTGCTGACCAGTCGGACCAAGGTCGCCGTAGCTATCCCGGCTGCCGCTGACGACTTCCGGGCCGCCATCAGGAGCGTAGTCTTCGGCCGCGACCCCTTCGGCGGCATCGCCTCCCGCGCTCGCCAGTGGCAACGGAACGGGGCCGTCGGCACTCCGCCGTTCATCGCTGTGCTCGCGGCGACCGTGCTCGCCGCCTCCCGGATGCACCGCTCCGAGGGCAGCGTGGTCGGCAGGTTCTCCTACTACGGCCCGCTCCGCGAGCTGCTCGGCCTGCACGAAGGCTCCGGGATGCCGGACGGCTACGACGTGATCATCCCCACTCTGTGGGAACGCCTGAAGTGGTGGCTGACCGAGCATGAGCGGGGCCGCCGCGGCTTGCCATCCGCCATTCCGCATCCGACCCAGGTCAACATCGGCTGGTCCCTGTCCCAAGCCGTTCTGGTCGGATCCGACCGCGTGCAAGTCGGGCTGTTCTTGTCAGCGATCGGAGCACAGCCTGGAGATGTCGTCCCCGAAGCAGAACTCCTCGCCCGGTTCCAGGAGTGGGTACGGCTCAATCGGCCCAGCCCGCGAATCAAGCGCGCTCTGGCATCGCCGGAGATGCGACCGATCCTGGCAAGCATCCTGCAGCAGGAACTCACCCACTACGACGGGCTCCCGAGAGACGCCGCTGGCCTGCCGTGCGTGCCCTTGTCCCTCACGACCGATACCGGCGGCTTCCCGTACGGCATCGCAGCCCGCATTCCCTCCCACCTCCGTCTCGAATCGCTCAGTCTGAACGGCGACGTCATCAGGGTTCCCTCCGGCGCGGAATGGTTACCTCTCACACCTCCGAACCAGGAACTCACTCCGGGATCGGCGCTCGAACTGGCCGCCGACACAGCCACGCTGATGCTTCCCGCCCGCGACCTCTACGTCCTCCAGGCCAACGACCTGGTCGGGAAGTGGACGTCCGTCACTACAGCGGAAATCGGGGTACCGCATCGGGTACTGGTGAAAAATGCCTGCGCAGCACAGGCTGAGGCGGTGATGCTCGCCTGTGGATCAGACGCATTACGCCAGCCCCGCAGGGTTCAGGTGCCGCCCGGCTGGACGTTGTTCAGCGGCTACACACCGACCCGATCCGCAGCGGCCCACGGCGTCGTCGGCCCGCTGGCCCCTCTGCACCAGCAGTTGGCTCGTCTGTCCGGCGGCCTCCGCATCGATGGCGGCAGACAGACATTCCTCCTCGGGTATGCACCCGACCTGGTTCTGCCGGCCACTCCCAATGACCATCCGTGCACTGTCACCATCAACGGGGTGCCCTTGCCCCCAATTTCCGGAGCCGCGACAGACACGATCACGATCCGGCTAGCGGATCTGGTGCAGTCCGCCGGCGAGCACCAGATAGAGGTCGGGAATCGCAAGCTCACCTTCACCCTGGTCGAGCGCTACCGGGAAAGTGTTGCCCTGCCTCTGCTAGCGCTCCCTCCAAGGAGCGACAAGCTGGCCACCATCCCCAGCAGGATCCAGAACACAGCAAGTCCGTCGGCGCGCGCCCCCTGGCTGCCGCCTGGCCATTTGTCCGGCTCGTTCTTCGGAAGCTATGAGCGCGCCCCGCTTCCTTCGACGAGCCTCCTGCGCCTCGGCGGCTCGATCTACGCGCTAGGGGCGAATCGCCTCGCTGCTCAGCTTGTTCCCGAAGCGCCGGCCTGGATGGCCCCCATGGACCTCGTGCCTCACGCGGTCGACATCGAACCGCTACTCAGTGCTCTGCCTTTTCAAGCTCTATGGCTGCTTCAGGTGACCAGCTCCCGGAACGCCAGGGTCTGGAGAGCTCCGGTCGTCCAAACCGGCACTTATGGCGCGCCGTCAGGGAGCTGGAAATTCCTGAGCCAAGCCGACTGGCGCAGGCTGACCTCGGGAGACATCACCACCGCCGCGGTGGCCTGCGCTCAAGACTGGACCGACTACACGTCAGGGAAGTGAATCGTGCACGACGAGCTGCTCCTGTGGTGCTCCGAACGCGGCGCTGGGAGCCTCGATGCCTTCCGCGACACGTACGCATGGCTGGAGAAGGGCAAGCAGGAAAGTTCTGCGCCGGACTGGCGCATCGCGTTGTACAACCTGCAGGTTCTCGGTCACACTGAAGTGGACTGGGAGGCCCGGATCTGGAGCGTGACACCACCGGTCCTCACCACCTTGCCCAATTCCGGAGGGCACGCGCTCCTAGTGGGACAAAGGCCGCTTTGGCTCATGCAGCGACTGGAACGGCTCCACGAGGACCCTGACGCTGACATTGCAGCCCTCGCACAATCCATGGTGCCGCTTCCGCCGCTTCGGCAGGCCGAGGGCCCGTCTGTACGGATGGTGACACTGGCGGATCCTGAGGACTGCCGCGCTCTCTGCGAGGCACTCGGCATCGCCTTCGAGGACCGTGCCGCGGATCAACTCGCTCTGCGTCTCCCTCGCTTCCAAGAAATGCTTACCGAGCGTGGCGTGCAACGGGGGCCTGGCGGCATCGAGCCGCAGAAGATGTCCGAGGGAGGAAGTGACATCTGGACAGATGTCGAAGGCCACGGCGCGCCACCTCTCCACGGCGCCTACCGATATCAGCGCTACAACACCCACCGCTACATCTACTGGATCGGCATGAGCGGCTTCATCGCCGATAAGCGCACGGTGATGTACGCCGAACTCGCGCGCGCAAAACGCTGGGTGCTGCGCTACAACCCGCAGCGGCAGGAACTCTACGTCCCGAAACGCATGCAGCTACCGCATCTCCACGCCCGCGCCGCCGTGCTGCGTAGCGGGCTGCTGCCGCAACTCACCGCACTCAACTCACAGGCAGCGCCCGACCGGCAGCCGAACCCTGAGTACAAGAGCTACGTCAAATACGTGAATATTGACGAGCCATTCGCCAGACAGGTGGCCGAATCCCTGTACCAAACACTTCAACTCGTCTCCTGAATCCGGACCCGCGAGGATCATAATGTCTGGCATCTCTCCGTTGGCCGTGCACGGCCAGCTGGCCGAATACTTCAAGCGGTACTACGACACCGCCTACTCCCTTCGCGACTCCTCGGTGGGCGAGGAACTCAGAGCACTGCTCCGCACTCCTGGGGTTCTTTTTCAGGAGCCGTACCTGGAGCTGTTGCCCCAATACGTGCAGTCAGCCCAGACCCTGGACGAGCTGACGGCGGAGATAGGTCTACCGGAACTCGCCGGACTTCTGGGATCCGGTCTGCTCCGGGGAATCCCCAGGCTCTACACCCACCAGGCGGAAGCATTGAAGGCGAGTCAACAGGGCCGGGACATCGTGGTGACATCCGGGACCGGCTCCGGGAAGACGGAGGCCTTCCTCGTCCCGGTGCTGGCCAGGCTGACCGCTGAATCGCGCCGGTGGGCCGCGGCGGAGTCTCAGGATGCCGAGCGGCCCTGGTGGCGCTCGTCACGGGACTGGCAGGCCCAACGTCACGGCGGCGGCCGACCCGCGGCCATGCGAGCCATGTTCCTCTATCCGATGAACGCGCTGGTGGAGGACCAGCTGATCAGGTTGCGACGCAGCCTGGACGCGCCGGACGTACGCGGCTGGTTCGACGGCCATCGTGACGGCAACCGCTTCCACTTTGGACGCTACACCGGCCGTACCCCGGTCGCCGGCCCGCTGGAACTCGCCTCCAAGCCGAACTCCTCTAAGATGAAGGAATTGCGCAGGACTCTGGCCGCGATGGAGGACCGAAGCCGCCAGCTGGAGCAGCGCATCGCGGCAGGCCTCGTGGAGGACGAGGAAGCGCGCTATTTCCTCCAGCGCCCTTTCGGGGCCGAGATGCGTTCTCGCTGGGACATGCAGGTCGCTCCGCCGGACGTCCTCATCACTAACTACAGCATGCTAAACATCATGCTCATGCGCCGGGATGAGGATCCCATCTTCGATCGGACCCGAAACTGGCTGAATAGTTCCAAGGACCACGTCTTCAGCCTGGTCGTGGACGAGCTCCACATGTACAGGGGAACTCAGGGCACCGAGGTCTCGTACCTCCTGCGCAAACTTATCGACCGGCTCGGGCTGTCCACCGACTCCGACCAGCTGTCCGTGATCGCCACTTCCGCCTCCATGGATCCGGAGAACCCGGTTGACCGGAAGTTCCTGAGCGACTTCTTCGGACGGTCGGCCGAACGCTTCTCGGTGCTGCCCGGCGAACGTGTTCGGGCCAAGGGCAGGACCGATCTCATGCCCTGGGCGAACACTGGTGGTCTAGGAGCGGTGACCCTGCCTCCACTTCCTGACCGGCATGCAGCACTCCAGGCTGCGTTCAGAGCGAGCGACGAGGACGACTCTCCCCGGGCGAAGCCGCTCAGCGACGTGTCTGCCAGACTCTTCCCCGATCTCGCCCCCAGTGAAGCGCTATCCGCCACCGACGCACTCATCTCGCACCTCGATGGGGAGGCGGACGCCGGCTCACGATTCCGGCTCCACCTGTTCTTCCGAAACGTCACCGGCATGTGGGCGTGCGCGGATCGCAACTGCCCAGAGGTCTGGCCGCGCACCGGGGAGTCATCCGCGGATCGGCTGGTCGGAAAGCTCTATAGCCGGCCCAGGTATGCCTGTGAATGCGGTGCTCGGGTCCTGGAGTTGCTTTACTGCGACACCTGCGGAGAGATCTTCCTCGGCGGATTCAATTCTCCGATCATCGGTCACGACCCGACCAAACGCTACCTGGTCTCCACCGCCACCGATCTCGAATCGCTCCCGGATAAAGCGCGCTTCGACCGCACCGCAGATGTGTACAGCGTCTTCCTGCCCACTGCGGGAGAACGCTCCGATCTCGACATATCACCGCACAAACACAAGGGTGGCCGACCAGGGGCGAGGAATCGGCCAGAATATACGTTCACTTTTGTTCCGGCTGTGCTGGATCCCGTGAGCGGCAAGGTTGGCAGCTACCCGGATGAGGAGAACAACGGATACCTGCTGGTGGCACAGAGCCAACCGCAGGGGCACCTCGGGAAGGTCCGTGCCTTTCCCACGGTTTGTCCCTGCTGCGGGGAGGACAAGGAGATCTTCAAGAACGTCCGCCAGTTCGAGGACCCGTCGCGGTCCAGGTCCCCCATCCGCACCATGGGTACAGGTTTTGAGAAGTCCAACCAGGTCCTGACCGATGCGCTCAAGAGGCAGCTGCAGACGAAGATCGTCGTCTTCTCGGACAGCCGACAGGACGCGGCCCGCATCTCGGCGGGCTTGGAGCGATCGCACTATCAGGACCTGGTCAGACAGCTCGTGATCGCCACCCTCGACCATCCGAAGGATCTCGTGGCTCTGGCAGCAGAGTTCTTCAAGGGGAACCAGGCAGGCCAGGCCGCGCTGACCCAGCTCGCTGCGACTGGTTCACCCGATCTGGTCCCAGCGGTGGTCGCCTTGGCCCATAACAGCCTTACTCCCGAGCACGAACGCGTACTGGCGGACTACCGGGCCCAGCAGAGGGGTCCGACGCTTGTCGAACTCGGCAACGAAGTCAGCGCGCAGGCGGTCACATACGGTGTGCATCCCGGTGGCCCCTCGTTTTCGCTGAGCGAAAGCACCGAGTCACGTAGCTGGACCGATCTCTACGACTGGACTGATGGTGTCCCGGTCCAGCGGCCCGATGCTTCCCTCACCAACGATCTCCGCGTCCTCAGCTCCGAAATCCACCGGACAGTGCAGGCGCAGGTCCAGCAGGCGGTCTTCGCGGGAGGCGGTCGCGACCTGGAGTCGCTCGGCATCGGCCATGCTGTGCAGGACCTCACCTTCAAAAGCCGATTGCTGGATGCCGAGGTCTTCCGCCAGGTATGCCTTTCCACGCTGAGGCTGCTGGGTGTGCGCCGCCAATTCCAGGAGCAGAGGCCTGAGCCGCCGACGAATCTGCACACGGCGGCGAGGAAATACATCAACGCCGTAGCACAGCGTCACGATGTGTTCCCGGACGCGCTGGTCCAGGAGGTGAAGAATGCCCTGGGGCTGACCGACACGGAGCCCCGGATCGAAGGGCAGAAGATCAGGATCGTCCCGGCTGGCGGGACAGAATGGCGCTGTGAACGCTGTACCAGAAGGCATTTGCACGGTTCCGCAGGCGTCTGTGCCTTCTGCCGCAGCTCACATCTCGTCGCCGAGCCCCTAGACCCAGGTTCCGTCGCACTGGACGACTACTACACCTTCCTGGCCCGCGAGGCCGGGCTCCCCTTCAGACTCCACTGCGAAGAGCTGACGGGCCAGACCGACAACGACGACGCGCAGGCCCGCCAAGCCCTCTTCCAGTCGGTCTTTTTGAGCGGGCAGGACATCGAATTGGTCGATGAGGTCGACCTGCTCAGTGTCACCACCACGATGGAGGCCGGCGTCGACATCGGCGCGCTCCGCGCGGTGGTCATGGCGAACATGCCACCACAGCGCTTCAACTACCAGCAGCGTGTGGGCCGGGCCGGACGCCGGCTCGACCACCTGTCCATCGCCCTGACTCTCTGCCGTGGCACCAGGACCCATGACGACCACTACTTCCAGCACCCCCATCGCATCACCGGCGACCCCTCGCCGAGCCCATACGTGGATCTCGATCGCCTGGAGATCCTGCGCCGCTGCTACGCCGCAAGCCTGCTGACTCTCGCCTTCCGGTCGGTCGAGGGAACACCCGGCTGGGATCCGGGACGCAATGTCCACGGCCCCTTCGGGACCGTCAGCGGATGGCCGCTGGTACGGGATGACGTCCGTACCTGGCTGGCCGGGAACGACATCGCTAAAAGACACGCGGGCCAAGTTCTCCTGCAAGGGGCGTCTCCTGGCGCGCCTTCGGCGGATGCTCTGGTGTCCTGGGCCACTTCCCGCCTCTACTCCGCGATCGAGGAGGTGGCGACGAACGCCCCGGACGCAGGTCCGCTCAGTCAGTCGCTCGCGGAGCATGGGGTGCTCCCCATGTTCGGGTTCCCCACCCGGGTCCGCAATCTGCACCATCAGAGGCCCCATGGACCGGAACTCACCGACGTCATCGATCGGGACATCGACATCGCCATCTCGGAATGGGCGCCCGGCGGCGAAGTGGTCAAGGACAAGGCATTGCACACAGCAGTCGGCCTCGTGACGTACGAGCCTGCGGGCGGGCAGTGGCTGCCGGGCAAGGCTCCGGACAGTGATCGTCTCATGGTGGGCATCTGCACCAAGTGCCTCTCCGTCAATCTCCGCGAATCCGAGCATTCCTGTCCGGTGTGTGGGACTACCGCAGGAGAAGCCGGCGACTACCGGGTGCTCCCGTCGTGTCAGCCGCTCGGATTTCGCACCAGCTACAGAGCACAGGACTACGACGGCACCTTCGAGTTCACACCACGCGCGTTCTCCGCACGCCTTACCCTCGACACCACATCAGCGCTCGTCCCACGCTGCACCAAGGCCGCTGAATTCAGGAGTGGCGAGGGGCGCATCGTGGTAGTCAACGCGGGAACTGGTGAGGGATACCAGTTCGGCAAGGTCAAGGGACACGACGGTCTGCTAGACACGAAACTTCTGGCCGATGCCGACCGGGCGAGAGATCTGGGTCTGCCCACCAAACCTTCGGTCAGCAACGAGGAGAAGCTGGCACTGGCCTCGGCGAAACTGACCGACGTTCTCCTGGTCGGCCTCCGCAACCAACCCGCCGATCTGGCTCTCGACCCGAGACGAATGGCGGCACGGGCCGCTTGGCTCTCACTCGGTACGCTTTTCAAGCTCGCTGCCGTCAGGCTACTGGACATCGACGGACGAGAGCTCTCGGCGGGTCTGTACCCTATCCGGGGAGAAGTGGAAGGCAGTGTCCAGGCACAAGTCTTCCTCTCGGACACACTGGAGAACGGTGCCGGATATTCGACCTGGCTGGGAAAGCGCCCTGCCGATTTCCTGCTCGCCGCACGTGAGGTCGCGGCCGATCTCACCCGCCACCGCTCCGGCAGCTTGATGGCCACGCCGTGCGACTCGTCCTGCTACGACTGCCTGCGGGACTACAGCAACAGCGCCTACCACCCGCTGCTCGATTGGCGCCTTGCCATACAGATGGTCGAACTACTCGATGGGGAGAACCCCGACTTCGCCACTGAGGAGGCCTATGCGTTCCAGCGTGCTGCGCAGTTCGCCAGAAGCTTCTCGCACTGGAAGGCCGATTTCTCCCATGGCCTGCCAGTCCTGAAAGACACCCAGCACGAGGATCTCGCTGTCCTCATCACCCACCCTCTCGAGTCCTGGACCGGTCCCGCCCGCTCGAAGCGTGTGGCCCAAGCGCTGGCCTCGCTGGAGGCAGAGGGATTCGAGGTGTTCGAGTCCTTCGAAAGCCCGGTCCTGGGCAGTGAACCGCCGCAGCGCGCGGTCGTCGCGGTTGATACGTTCGAGCTGCTCCGGCGGCCGGGCTGGATCGAGTCGAGACTGCAAAGTCTCTTCGACTGACCGCCTGAGCAGCGGGCAGCGGGCAGCGGGCAGCGGGCAGCGGGCAGCGCCATTCTGTGCCCCTGCCCGCTGCCACCGGCTCCCCCGCGCGCGCACCTAGCGGTTCACTCTTCTCCGTTCTGCGGAGATGGCACTGCCGGTGCCACTCAAAGATGCCTAGTGGATCCATGGTTGGGCACAGAGAACACACGACTGGAGTACGCTGATGCATTTTCTTGTAGTGCCTCGCAGCGAAGGCTTCACCGTGCCATCCAATCTTCCGGCACTCGTTCTACGGCGCGAACTCTGGGATGATTTCGGATTCGAAACTATGTTCGATGCCTATCTCTATCCATCTCCAACAGAGGCGTCCATCGACCTGGGATCCGTCAAGATCATCAAAAGAGGGCAGCGCAGCGGCGCCACGGAAATCCCAAGCAGTTTCGTCCAGCTCGATGATAGTTATTGCTCACTCGGGCAGGCATTTTCCTATTACGAAGCGCTGCACGGGCTTCCCCGTGAATTGCGCGACAGTGTTCTGTTCGGGCTCCGCGACATCGCCATCGACCCCTCGCTTAGGGAGTCCTTCGCCAGCGAGCCGGCGATGGCCGCCTCACTCCTGCGCTACGGGAACGCCGAACTCGCGCTGAGAGACGCCACGGCCCTGCTCGGAGGAGCGACAGCCCCGCGGGACAGTGCGCTCGCGTTCACGTTCAGAACGAGCGTCGGAGGGGAAACGTTCTCCATTCACTTTTGTTTCGCGGACCGCCACCCCCTGCCCGGCCGCATCAATGTCGTCGTGGGTTACAACGGATGCGGAAAAACGCAGCTCCTTGCTAACCTGGCCAACACTGCGCATGCAGATCTCACTGACCGAGCCGACGAGGCCTTCGTCCGGCGATACGGAGAATTCCCTGAAGGGGCCGGTGCACCACGATTCTCCTCGGTCATAGCCATCTCTTACAGCGCCTTCGACACGTTCGACTTGCCAGGGAAGAACCGCCAGGAAGAGGACCGGCTGGAATCCAGCGGCGAGGTCTCCGGATATACCTACTGCGGCCTTCGGAGATACGATCGCAGCACTGGTTCGGACACGCCCCGCACCGGCTCACTCAAGGGCGCCGCGGAGATCCAGGGTGACATCATGTCCGCCCTCGTCAGAGCCAGTACGCCCGAGCGTAAACAGCGGCTGGCGGCAGCCCTCTCTCCGCTGAGCCGAGAGCCCTCTTTCAAACGGGTCGAGCTGTCCGACACCTTCGCCTTCGACAGCGCTTCGTGGCAGGATTCCTTTTCGGGCCTCAGCACCGGGCACAAACTCGTACTCAACATTGTCGTGCAGCTTGTGGCCCACCTGGAGCCCGGCTCACTGGTTCTCATCGACGAACCCGAATCCCACTTGCACCCTCCGCTCTTGGCTGCCCTGCTCAAGAGCATCACCATATCCCTGGATCAGTTCGACTCATACGCAGTAATGGCGACCCACTCCCCGGTCCTCCTCCAGGAAGTCCCCAGACGCTACGTCAGAGTCCTGCAGCGATTTGGAGATCTCACATTCGTTGCCACTCCGGAGATCGAAACTTTCGCAGAAAATGTAGGATCGCTTACACGTCACGTATTCAACTTGGACAGCAGCGCGACTGACTATCACTCAACTCTCCGGTCTATGCAGGAGAATCTCTCCCTGGACGAGATCATGGAATTGTTCGACGGCGAGATGAGCGCGCAGTCCATTTCTTACCTCACGAGCATCCGTCGTGATCGGTTTGGGAGATGATTCGACTTCCCCGCCCGGACAGAGACCATCTGGCTGATCTTGATCTCGCTATGAGCCGGAGGCGTCCGTCCTCTCGACGGGTGCTCTTGGGCGCTCGCACGGGAATCATCAACGCCTACGGCGACTACGAGGACGTGCTGCGGGATATTCGCCAGTTTACATCGCTTGCCAATGGTTCCGAGGTGCTCACCAAGGCCCTCCTGGGAAATTATGCACTTCTGGACAGGGGGCGCCCCCTGGAGGATCTCAGAAACTCGATCTTCCTAACAGCGCTGTCCCGCAATTCCCGGTGTCCGCTGTGCGAGAGAGCTCAGGTCTGCGCACTCGATCACTTCCTCCCAAAGAATCACTTTCCGGAATATGCAATTCTAGCTGACAATCTTATCCCTGTTTGCGAAAGATGTAATCGACTAAAGGGTGACGAGTGCGACAGGGCAGACGGGTTGCTCATGTTTCACGCATACTTCGATGAGTTCCCGGACACAGAAATGCTATTCACGGAGATAGATGTCAACGACACCGTCTCGATCAGATACTCCTTGCATCACGCCGATGAAATTGATGACTTCACCTTCGGGAGGGTCGAGAAGCAATTTGAGATACTTGGCCTTTTTGATTTCTATCAAATGGAGGCAGTGGCCGAACTAACGGATCAAGTTGATCTGTATGATGAAACATACGACTCCTTTGGCGATTCAGGGCTGCGATCGACTCTTAGCGCATTGGCTCGAGGGGCTGAAAGGAAGGGTATAAACCACTGGAAGGCGGCACTTTATCGCGCCCTGTCCAGAAATGCCGAATTTTGCAGTGGTGGCTATCGCAAGCTGCTGGCAACGCCGATGAGCTGAGGGCGTCATGCTTGGCGTGCCCCGCCGATGGAAACTCCTTCGTTTGGCTCCATGACTTCAAACGCCCCCCCCGCCCGTTAGGAGAGACGCACACATGTACGGCGACCTCCGCAAACTCAGCCGCTCCCTCATTGCCCACCGACAACTCGCCTGATTGATTACTGCGGTTGAACTGCTCATGTCTCTTGATGTCCACGCATTAGTTCGCTGCAGCACTGAATCCGGTGTAGGCCGCGTCTGAGGCGCCGGGTGAGATATTCCGAGTACTCAAGACAACATTGACAGGCGGTCGCCTCGCAGAACGAGGTTTTGGAGCGCACCCCTTGTGGTGCGGACTATACGTGGACGAGGGCCGCGCCTGTGTGCCTCTGCAAGCGACTGACCAGCCTGAACGATCGAAGCGCACGGGGCCTCCGGAGCCGTGTGCGCAGGTTCGAATCCTGCCGGGGGGCACCTTGGATTGAGGTGTCCAAAGACCCCGCCATCAGCGCTTTCGCTGAGACGGGGTCTTCGCGTATGTGCAGGCGTGTGCGGCCCGGAGCGGGCGTATGTCGGGGGTCCGTGGACTATTCGTGGACAGGATCTTGAGACATCTTCCCTGGTCAGCCCCGAGGTTGCCGCAGCGCCCATCAGCCGGCGTCCGGCCATTCCTCAGGGGGCGGAGGCGGCTCCTGGTCGTCCTGCCGCTTCGCTCGCCGTGCGTTCTCCCCTCGCAGGCTCGTCAACCACGGCCACAGATCCGGCAGAGGCTGTGCCGGGCAGGCGAGGCGGTGGTCGATACGGCACCGCTGGGACTGATCCGGCGGACACACCCCGTAGACCGTCACCCGCCCGTCTGACAGCTCGATCCACCGATGCTCCGCCGGCACCGTATGGGCCAACGGTTTCATGTCCGGCTCCAACAGCACCCAGTCCTGGTCAAGCGTTGCCACCCGTTCCTGCAGCAGCCCGCAGTACGGGCAGCGGGACTGCCCACCACCCAGCCGCCGCGGCTTCTCCTCTAAAACCCCCATACCGTGAGGGTCGCCAGCCCGTCGGCCCGGGCGTAGAGCACGAACCGGACGGAATTCCTGGGACACCCGTCCGGCAGCGAGACGAAATACGACGCGGCAGGTGCAGCCAGCAACCAACGGCCGACGGCACACGGCCGAATACGGCGAGACCCCCCGCCTATGCAGACTGGGGGGCTAACGACCTCGTGCGTGATCACTGTACTCGCGCAACAACTGCTCGATCTTGCGGTTGGCGATCTCCTGCCGTCCATCGATGCACTTGGCGTAGCGGCTCAGCAGCACCTCCACACTGTTGCTCGCTCGTTCGGCGACCTCTGTCGGGTCCACCCCGGAGTTGAGTCATGTCGACAGTGCCGAGTGCCGGAGGTCGTATGGTCGAGCCGCGAGCGATGAGGCGACCACAGCCGGCGGAAGCGCCAGCGCACGGGCCTCCTGCCAGACGCGGCTATCAGCTCCTTGCTGGGTGAGGAGGGGCCCGCCGACGATGAAATCGCCGACCACAACAGCTTTACTCCTTGGAACACTGCGAGCGAGGACGGGAGTTAGGAGGTGCCCGGAGACCCCGTCATCAGCGGAGACGCTGAGGGTGGGGTCTTCGTGTATGTGGGGGCGTGTGCCGCTCGGGACGGCTGTATGTCGGGGTCCGCCGACGGGCTCTGGACGGGGACTTGGGGCATCGTCGCAGGTGAGACTGCTGGGTACGGGCGATCAGCGAAGAGGGCTTGTCGCACGGCTGCCTTGAGCCCCGCTGTCTGGCGGTGAGGCCTCCGCCCCCAGTCCCACAGAGCCTGCAGGACAGGGCCGAGGCGGTGTCCACTCGGGGTGAGCGCGTAGCGCACTCGCGGTGGCCAGCCCGGTCGGCGGTCGCGCTCGACGACTCCGGCGTCGCCAAGCTGTGCCAGCCGGTCGGACAGCACCTTGTCCGACAGCATGGGCAGGGCCGCGCGCAGCTCGCTGTAGGAGCGGTCGCCACGCAACAGCTCGTGAACCACCAGCGTGGTCCAGCGGCCGTGCAGGGCCGCCAGCGTGATCTCCACGGGGCACTCGGGATCAGGCGCGGTGACGTTCGCGCGCGGGTCGTCGGGGAGCCCTGCCGGGTGACCAACCGTTCGGTGAGTCACGAGACCGCCTCCTAACGCGGTCGGCAGTTGTCCCGGAACGGAGGGGCGTCCGTCGATCATGCGAGAACTGGCCGATCGGCCCGAAGAGGTGCCCGCGGTGTTCACCGAGCGGTTCGACAGCGGCGACGCCGCCGCGTTGGCGCAGGTCTACGAGCACACGGCTGTGCTGGTCCCGCAACCGGGAACGCCGGTGACCGGCCCGGACCTGCACACCGCCAACGGACGCCTGCAGAAGCTGGGAGTTCCCATCTCGGTTCGTCCGCAGCACGTGTACCGCAACGGGGACCTGGCGCTGCTGATAGTCGACTGGGTCATCGACGGGACCGGCCCGGGGACAGGCTGTGTACGTCGAGGGCACTGCCACCAACGTCGCCCGGCGGGGTTCGGACGGTCGTTGGCGGTACGTCATCGACAACCCCTTCGGCTACGTCATCGACAACCCCTTCGGCACCCGTGCACAGCAACTCCTCACCGAGGAAACGCCGGAACCGATGTCCTGAGTGTGCACACCTGCCCGGTGTTCAAGCCCCACGGCCCTTCGCGTAGCGGCGCCGTGCCGCCGTCGCCAGCAACGCCGCACCCGCGCAGCCGACGAGCAGAGTCCCCCACTCGGGGACGTCGGCCGCCCGCAACAGGCCCGCGACACCGAAGCTCGTGTTCCAGCCGGCCTCTGTGATGGCGGAGCCGAAGCCCTGGATGGACAGGATGGCGCCGAACAGCCAGAGCAGACCCTGGCCTGGCTTGGTTTCCGAGGTGTTGAGCTGCTGTCGCTTCCGCATGGCGGGTCCCTTCAAGGAGTTTTTCGATGCGGTCGCATCACATCGTGCAGGCTCGACGGATATGATGCAAGCGCATCGGAAAACGGCGAGCCAGAGAGGAGCGGCGCGTGCCCAAGCAGGTCGACTACGAGGAGCGGCGGCTGCGGATCGCGGAGGCGGTGTGCGCTCTGATCGCGCGTTCCGGGATGGAGGCCGCCAGCCTCCGGGACGTCGCCGCCGAGGCGGACGTGTCCATGGGGGCCGTGCAGCGGTGCTTCCGCACCAAGGAGGACATGCTGCTCTTCGCGCTGGAGCACATCTCACAGCGCGTCAGCGAGCGCGCCGAGCAGCGCATCGCTGCGGCCTCCGCACCACAGGCCGCGGCCACTCTGCTGTCGCACACCCTGACCGAACTCGCCCTGCTGGACGAGGAGTCCAGGGTCCAGGCGCATGTGTGGCTGGCCTTCGTCAGTCAGGCCCCCGCCAGCGAGAGGCTCGCCGCCGTCCTGCACGAGACGTACGGCAAGCTCCATGACCTCGTCGTGTGGCTCATCCGCTACGGCCAGGACACCGAGGAGATCCCGCGGCATCTCGACGCCACTCAGGAGGCGCATACGCTCCTCGCCGTGGCCGACGGTCTAACTGTCCACGTCGTCGCGGGGCACCAGTCCCCGGAGGCGGCGTCGGCCGTCCTCCAGCGCCACGTCGACTCGCTGCTGAGGTGAGTAGGCGACCGAGCGCTTTCCGCACTTTCGCCCCATATGCACCATTGCTCTACGGTGGATACAGGTGGATAAGAACAACGCTGCTCACCCCGCACGGATCATCGAGGGGACGGCCATGACGGAGACCACACAGCGCAGAGACACCGCTACCGGCACGGGAAAGCAGGACGGCACCGCTCCCCCGGAGGCCCGCGGAAGCACCGCGATCGCGGACACGGTCGTGGCGAAGATCGCGGGCATGGCGGCCCGGGAGATCCCCGAGGTGCACAACCTCGGCGGAGGGATGACCAGGGCCTTCGGGGCCGTGCGCCAGCGGGTGCCCGGTGGGGGCACCGGGGTCACTCAAGGAGTGAAGGTGGAGGTCGGCGAGCGCCAGGCCGCCGTCGACCTCAACGTCGTCGTCGAGTACGGGGCCGCCATCGCCGACACCGCCGCGGACATCCGGACGAATGTCATCAACGCGGTGGAGCGGATGACCGGGCTGGAGGTCGTCGAGGTCAACATCGCCGTCGACGACGTCCATCTGCCGGACCAGGAGGACGAAGGCGAGGGCGAGTCCGAGCAGGAGGGACGGCGCGTGGCCTGAGGAGCCCGGTCGGCCGAAGGGGGCGTCACGGGACCCCCGCCAGCCGCAGCAGTGCCGTCGTGCCCGCCGACGCCAGTACGACGACGAGGAACGGGGCCCTGCGCCAGGCGAGCACTCCGCCGGTCAGGACCCCGAGCGGCCGGGCGGGGCCGGTGAAGGCGCGGTCCTCGGTGAGGGCGGAGGTGGCGGCCAGGGCGGCGAGCAGGAGGACCGCCGAGACCTCCAGCAGTTTCCCGGCGCGCTCCGGGAGCGTGACTCTCGCGCGCAGGGCCGGTCCGGAGAGGCGGAGCAGAAACGTACCGGCCGCGAGGGCGAGCATCGCCGCCAGCGCCGGCGGCAGCGGTATGGCGGCGGCGCTCATCGCATCGCCTCTTTCTTCGTCTGGGCGGCGAACAGGGGCAGGGCGGCCGATGCCAGCAGGACCGGCAGGCCCGCCGGCAGGAACGGGGTGACGGTCAGGGCCAGGGCCGCGCCCGCCAGTGCCGTGCGCCGCAGGGGCCTGTTCTTCAGCGCGGGCAGGATCAGCGCCAGGATCACCGCGGGGAACATGGCGTCCAGGCCGAGTGCGCCGGTGTCCCGCACGACGCTGCCGAGCAGCGCGCCCAGCGCGGCGCCGACGGGCCAGCAGATCAGGATGCCCAGGCCGCAGAGCCAGTACGCGGCCCGCTTGCGCTCCGGCTCGTCCTGGGCGAGGGCGAAGACGACCGTCTCGTCGTTCATGAGATGTGCGCCGAGGGCTCTGCGCCGGCCCCGCCCGAGGACATCGGGTACCGCCAGGCCGAACGGCAGATGGCGGGCGTTGACGAGCAGTCCGGCCAGCAGCGCGGCGATCGGGCTGCCCCCGGCGGCGATGATCCCGACGAACAGGAACTCGGACGAGGCGGCCAGGACGAGCACTCCCATCAGGACCGGGAACCACCAGGCGAACCCGGACGTGACCGCGACGGCGCCGTAGGAGAGGCCGACCACCCCTACCGCCAGGCAGACCAGCACGATGTCGCGGAGCAGCGGGCGATCCGGCATTCGGCCCTTCGGTGTTCTCCATAGCGAACGCATGATTTTTATAGTGAACAGGGCTTACGATGTTCGTCAAGACGAACGAGTGACCCCTGGAGCGAACAACCCATGTCCGACGCCGGCCCCGCCCTCAAGCCCCCGATCGAAGTGATCGCCGCGTCCCTGCGGGCGGAACGCGTCCGGGCGGGGCTGTCCCTCACTGAGGTCGCCCGCCGGGCCGGGCTCGCCAAGTCCACGCTCTCCCAGCTGGAGTCGGGCACCGGGAATCCCAGCCTGGAGACGCTGTGGGCGCTCTGTGTGGCCCTGGAGATCCCCTTCTCGCGGCTGGTGGCCGTGTCGCGGCCGCAGGTGCAGGTGATCCGGGCCGGGGAAGGGCCGGCCGTCGGGTCCGAGCAGAGCGACTACCGGGCCACGCTCCTGGCCGCCTCCCCGCCCGGGGCCCGGCGGGACGTCTACAGCGTCGCCGCCGAGCCGGGGCCGCAGCGCTCCTCGGCGCCGCATCCGCCCGGAGTCGTCGAGCACGTCGTGATCAGCTCGGGCCGGGCCGTGGTGGGCGTCGCCGACGAGCCGGTGGAACTCCACCCGGGCGACTACATCTGCTATCCGGCCGACGTCCCGCACGTCTTCCAGGCGCTGGAGCCCGGCACTCGCGCCGTGCTCGTCTCCGAGCACCACTGATCGCCCATGCCCTGTAAGCGTTTCCGGCCGGACATCGTGCCGCTCCGCCAGTATTGACGGGTACTCAGCTCGGTGCTTCCATCGCAGCTGTGAAAACGCTTTAACCACCGGCACGAGGGAGACAGGGTTGTCATGCGCATGAGGATCACGGCGACGGCCCTGGCCGTCTGCGCCGCACTCACCGTCGCCGCCGCGAGCCCCGCCCCGGCGGTGAAGGCCGCACGCGTGATGGAGAACCTCGGCCGCGGCGTCGTGGCCGTGCGCGCCGACAGCACCCAGGTCCTGGTCTCCTGGCGGCTGCTGGGGCTCGACCCGGAGGGCATCGGGTTCAACGTGTACCGGTCCACAGCCGGCGGCGCGTACGTGAAACTCAACTCGGGCGTGCTGACCGGCGGGACGAACTACACCGACTCCACGGCCGATCTCACCCGCTCCAACAGCTACCGCGTGACCCCGGTCGTCGGCGGTCGGGAGCAGGCGCCCAGCGGCGCCTTCACGCTGTCGGCCGGTCATGCCGTGGAGCCCGTGGTGCGCGTGCCGTTACGGCCCGGCGGTGCGGTGAAGTTCGTCTGGGCCGGCGACCTCGACGGCGACGGCGAGTACGACTACGTCGTCGACCGGCAGACCTCCCCGCAGAAGCTGGAGGCGTACAGCGGTGACGGCGACTTCCTCTGGGAGGTCGACCTGGGTCCGAACAGCCTGAACCAGGACAACATCGAGCCGGGGTCGTCCGCGATCGACCTGGGCCACTGGGACGGCGTCACGGTCTACGACTTCGACAGCGACGGCCGTGCGGAGGTCGCCCTGCGGATCGCCGACGGGGTCAGGTTCGGCGACGGGACGACCTGGACGCACGAGAACGACGCGCGGCAGTTCATGGCCGTGCTCGACGGCCGGACCGGAGCACTCCGCAACTGGTCCGCCGTCCCCACGACGTACCTGGCGGACGGCCCGATGGCCGCGCGCCTGGGGGTGGCGTACCTCAACGGCACCACGCCGAGCCTGGTCGCCTTCATGAAGAACCGGCGGAACGACGGGGCCTTCAACCTGATGATGGGCGCCTGGAGGTTCGACGGCGACTCACTGGACCGCCAGTGGACGTGGCAGCGCGGCGGCCAGGACGCGCCCGACGGGCACAACACACGCGCCGTGGACGTCGACGGCGACGGGACGGACGAGGTCGCCGAGATCGGGTTCGTGCTGGGCGGCAACGGCTCGCTGCGCTACTCGATGGGGCCGAAGGGCATCGTCCACGGCGACCGCTTCCACATCGCCGACATGGACCCGGGCCGTCCGGGCCTGGAAGGCTATGGCGTGCAGCAGGACAACCCGAGCGGTCTGCTCGAGTACTACTACGACGCCGCGAACGGCGACGTGATCTGGCGGCACGGCGGTGGTCCCGCCGACGTCGGACGCGGCATGGCGGGTGACGTCGACCCGCGCTTCCCCGGCATGGAGGTCTGGTCCTTCTCGGGCCTCTACAACGCGGCCGCCAACCGGCTCACCGAGCCGGACGCCTCGCTGCGCCCCTGGCCGCAGCTGGGTCTGTGGTGGGACGGGGACCTCACCATGGAGCTGCTCAACGACGGCAAGATCGAGAAGTGGGACCCGGCCCGCCCCACACCGAGCGGCAGCCTGCCCCGGCTGGTCAGCACCTGGAACCACGGCGCGGTCAGGGCCGCCCAGGGCGGACCCACTCTCGTCGGCGACCTCTTCGGCGACTGGCGCGAGGAGGCCGTGTACACCAACGCGTCCTACGACGAGCTGATCGTCTTCACGACGAACCAGCCGACGAACCACCGGCTGTACACCCTGGCCCACAACCCCGCCTACCGGAACGCCATGACGTTCAAGGGCTATGTGCAGTCCCACCACGTCGACTACTTCCTCGGGGCGGGCATGGCCGCGCCGCCCCGGCCGGACATCACGTACGCGCCGTGAGGGGTGCCGCCGGGTGCGGATCAGGCTGAGCGCTTGCGCGGGGTCGCCTTCTTCGCGGGCGTCTTCTTCGCGGTGCTCTTCGACGCGGTGCTCTTCGACGCGGTCTTCTTCGTGCCCTGTCCGGACTTCGCGGTCGACTTCTTCGCGGACGCCGTGGTCTTCTTGGCCGCCGTCTTCTTCGCGGTGGACGCCGACTTCTTGCCCCCGGTCTCCTTGGGCGCCGCGCGGGCCGTCGTGCGCTGCGGGAGCGACTTGACCTCGGCGTGCTCGGCCTCCTCGCCCCGGGACTCGCGTGCCGCGCGGACGCTGTTCTCCAAGGCCGCCATGAGGTCGAGGACCTTGCCGCCCGCGGCCGGCTCGGGGGCCTGGGGCAGGGCCTCGCCGGAGGCCTTCGCGGCGATCACCTCCTCGACGGCCTCGCGGTACTCGTCGTGCAGGTCCTCCAGGTCGACCTCGCCCAGCGTGTCCATCAGGGCGTCGGCCAGGTCCAGCTCCTTGTCACGGACCGTGACGTCCGTGTCGGGGGCCACGCCCTCGGGGGCGCGGACCTCGTCCGGCCACAGCAGGCCGTGCATGGCGATGGCGTCGCCGACCACCCGGAGCATGCCGAGGCGTTCCCGGCCGCGCAGGGCGAACTTGGCGATCGCCACCTTGTTGCTGCGCTTGAGCGCCTCCCGCAGCAGGGTGTACGGCTTCGCCGCCGGGGCGCCGCTCGCCTGAAGGTAGTACGCGGCGTCCATCTGGAGCGGATCGATCCGGTCGGCGGGGACGAAGGCGACGATCTCGATGGTCTTGGCCGTCGGGATCGGCAGGCTGGACAGGTCCTCGTCGGTGATCGGGATGATCGAGCCGTCCGCGTCCTCGTAGCCCTTGCCGATCTCCCCCTGGGTGACCTCCCGGTCCTCCAGCTCACAGAACTTGCGATAGCGGATGCGGCCGCCGTCCTCGGTGTGGATCTGGCGGAAGGAGATCGAGTGGCTCTCGGTGGCGTTCACCAGCTTGATCGGAATGCTGACCAGGCCGAAGGAGATGGCGCCGTTCCATATGGATCTCACGTGCAGCACCCTTCCGGTCACTCTCGGGAGTGTTTGTCACGATTCGCGTGGGATTCTTATCGTATGGCGCCTATCACAGTGGTGGAGGGGCGACGGCTCCCGCTCAGCAATCTGGAGAAGGTGCTGTATCCCGCCACCGGCTTCACCAAGGGCGAGGTGCTGCACTACTACGCGACCGTCGCCGAGGTCCTGCTACCCCACCTGCGCGATCGGGCGGTGTCCTTCCTGCGGTATCCGGACGGGCCGGACGGACAGGTGTTCTTCACGAAGAACGTCCCGCCGGGTACGCCCGACTGGGTCACCACCGCCGAGGTGCCGCGGGTCGAGGGACCCTCGCGGATGGTCCTGGTGCAGGACCTGCCGAGCCTGATGTGGGCGGCCAACCTCGTCGCCGAGTTCCACACGCACCAGTGGCTCGTCGACTCGCCGGACGAGGCCGACCGCATCGTCTTCGACCTGGACCCGGGAGCGCCCGCGAGCATCGTGCAGTGCTGCGAGGTCGCGCTGTGGCTGCGGGAACGGCTCGCGGCGGACGGCATCGAGGCCTACGCCAAGACCTCCGGGTCCAAGGGGCTGCATCTGCTCGCCGCCGTGCGCGGGGCGTCGTCCGAGCGGGTGTCCGGGTACGCCAAGGAGCTGGCCGTCGAAGCGGAGAAGGCCATGCCCCGGCTCGCGCTGCACCGGATGACCAGGAACCTGCGGCCCGGGAAGGTCTTCGTCGACTGGAGCCAGAACGCCGCGCGCAAGACCACGGCGACCCCCTACACCCTCCGGGCCCGCCCCGAGCCGACCGTCTCGGCGCCCGTGACCTGGGAGGAGGTCGAGGAGTGCGGATCCCCCGGGCGCCTGGACTTCCACGCGACCGACATCGCACCCCGGGTGCAGGACTACGGCGATCTGCTGGCCCCGCTCCTCGAGCCGGGCAGCGCGGGCCGGCTGCCCTAGGCGGTGGCAGGAGGCCGGACGGGACGCCCTGTGTCAGGGGCTCGACGGCACGCCCTCACACCCGCGTCCACGTGTTCCGGTCCCGTGCCATCGCGTGCAGGGCCTCCACGTCCGCCGGCTTCAGGACGCCGCCCTGGCGGGCCAGGGTCTGCACCTCCAGGTCCGTGAGGACGCGGACCTCGCGGGGCGCGACCGGGACCGACACGGCCGTCGGGCCGACCAGGACGAGCACGGGACGGACCTCCGCCGTCAGGGCGTAGGAGGCGCGGTCGGCGTCCGCGCGGACGCGGCGGAGCAGGGCGGTCGGTTCGCGGCGGCCCAGGGTGACCAGGGGGGCGGCGACCGTCACCCGCTGCTTGCGCGCGTACAGGGAGTGCAGGGCGAACAGTCCGCCGGGTCCGATGAGCAGGTGGTGGATGCGGCTGCCGCCGGGCAGCGGGACGGAGTGCACGGCGTGCCAGCCCGCGCCGTCCAGGCGGTCCAGGGCGTCCCCGACCGCCTGCTCCGCCTCCAGGGCGCGGCGGCGCGGGTCGGGGCGCAGCCGGCGGGCCGGGCCGGGGTCGCGGTCGAGGGCGACGAGGAGGGCCTCGCCGGGGCGGTTGGGGGCCAGGTCGTCGTCGGGGTGCAGGGTCAGACGGGCGAGCTCGGCCGGGGTCGGAACCGGGGGCGGCCCCACCGTCACCGGGCCGGTGACGAAGGGCCCGAGGGCCCGGAGCACGTCGTCCTCACGGTCCTCGCCCAGCAGGTTGACCCGGCCCGCCTCACGGTCGTACCAGGCGATGTTCCTGCCGTCCGGGAGGCAGACGTACAGCCGTTCCTGACCGTGCCGCCAGGTCGGTATGACGCGCAGTCCGTCCATGCACCATCACCCCAGTCCATGGGAACAGGCGGGGTGCTGCGGGGGCAAGAACCCGGTTACCTTTGAGAGGAGTTGGGCATGCTTTCGGGCGGTGATGCTGGGGAGGCGCCGTTGCGTACCCGCAGGAAACCCGATGTGCCCGCTCCGGAGAGTCCCTGGAACGAGGTCGTCCCCGGGTTGTGGATGGGCGGCCACGAGTACACCGGGGCCTTGGGCCATCCGGAGTTCGCCGTCGTGCGGGACGAGTTCGACCTCGTGCAGACGCTGCTGCGGCTGCCGGGGCACGGGCCCGATCCCGACGTCCGGCACCACGTCTGGCCCATACCCGACGGACCGCTCGACGGGACGCAGCTCGCCGGTGTGATCCGCCTGGCCGAGGCCGCGTGCGAGGCGCTGGACGAGGGCCGCAAGGTGCTCGTCCGCTGTTACCACGGGTACAACCGCTCCGGCCTCGTCATTGCGCACGCGCTGATGCGGCGGGGAAGCTCCGCCGACGCGGCGATCCGGTTGATCCGGGACCGTCGTTCGCCCTGGGCGCTGCACAACGAGCTGTTCGTCGAGTATCTGCGGGCCGGGCTGGTGACGGCCCGGCTGCTGGAGGAGCTCACCGAGTAGGGCGGCGAACGGGCTCCCTCGCGCGCAAATAGGACTTCCCTGCGAATAAGGTGTACGGGGCCGACGGTCGGTCCGAGCCGTGTGATCGCCCTCGAACCCAGGAGTGCAGTGCCCGTCAGCCGCCCCGGAAGCCGCGTCGACAGCCTTGCCGGTTATCCCGAGGGGCTTCCCGGCCGCTCGGACGTCCAATCCGGCCGCGCGGATCGCCCTTCTGGTCGCCCCGAGGACTTTCCCGGCCCCTCGTATGGCCTTTCTGGCCGCGCGGATCACCCTTCCGGCCGCCCGGACGGTGTCTCCGGCCGCCCCGAGGACTTTCCCGGCCCCTCGGATGCCCATCCCGGCCGCCCGGATCACCCTCCCGGCCGCCCGGACGGCATCTCCGGCAGCCCCAAGGACTTTCCCGGCCCCTCGGATGGCCTTTCCGGCCGTACGGATCACCCTCCCGGCCGCCCGGACGGCATCTCCGGCAGCCCCAAGGACTTTCCCACCCGCCCGCATGGCTATTCCGGCCGCCCGAATGGCTTTTCCGGCCGCCCTGACGGCATCCCCGGCCGCCCGGATCGCCCTTCCGGCTCCCCCGACGGCTTTCTCGGCCGCCCTGACAGCGTTGCCGACCGCAGGGGAAGGCGCCTGGGGCGGTTGGGGCGCCTACTGGGCCGACCGGGAAGTCAGCCGGGCCGACCGGGACGCCACCCCGACCGGCCGGAGAGCCACCCGGACCGGCCGCGAACCCGACCCACCCACGCCGGAAATCCGCCCACCCCCCTCGCAATCCCACCCACCTCCGCCGGAAACCCCGTCGGAAGCCACCCCCGGCAGTCCGGAAAAGTCGCCCGTCGTGCCGCCGCCGTCGCTCTCCTGCTGGCGGCCGCCGTCGGCTGCGGGGACGCCGGTGGGCTGGAGGGTGCCGGTGCGACGCAGACGGCCGTCGGGCCGGCCCGGCTCTGGCCGGAGCTGACGCCGGCGTCCAGTCCGGCCTTCGAGATCGGTGAGGTGAACACCGAGGTGGTCAAGGGCGTCAAGGTCCCCCGCGACGACATCCGCCGGGTGGACCCGGTCGGGGTCGTCCGGGCCGAGATCGACGCGAGCCCGGGCGATTACGACGGCGGCAAGGCGCCGTACCGCGACACGAACAGCAGGATGACCGCCTGCGGCAAGGGTCCGGAGCACGGCCGGTGCCCGGTTCTCAGGCCGTACTACCGGGACCTGACCGGCGACGGGCGCGACGACCTGACGCTGGGCTTCCGGCTGCTGCCCGGCAAGACCACCGCGGTGCGCGTCTACACCGTCGAGAAGCACCGGCTCGTGCGGGTGATGGCCTGGGAGGACGCGCTGAGCGGCGTCGAGCTGGCCGGGCGTTCCCTCGTCATCCGCTCGCCCTCCGAGGTCGCGGGCTACGAGTACCGCCTCCAGTGGACCTGGGACCGGGACCAGCGGGCCATGCTCCTCACCCAGGACGAGATGCTGCGCACCGGCCCGCGGAAGCACTCCCGGTACCCCTCCGCCCCGCCCTCCGCCTCTCCCTCCCTCTCCCCCTCGGCGAGCACCGGATGAGACCCGCGCTCCCCCAGTGGTCCGGGACGCTCGCCGCGAAGGCCGCCGCCTTCATCACCGTGATGTGCTGCGCGCTGGCCGCTCTGCTCGGCGTCCTGGTGCACGTGCAGGTGACGAACCAGACCGTCGGCCAGGCACGCGACCAGGCGTTGCAGCGGCTGACGCAGGCGACGGAGCGGTTCGAGGCCGGGGACTCGCTCAAGCGTGGCGCCGGCGTGGATCCCCCGGGCCTGCCCCGGCCGTTGCGGAACCTGGCGGTCGGCGGGGACCGCGGCACGATGGTCTCCGACTTCCAGGGGCGCCCCACGATGTGGGCGGCCGGGCCCGCCGACGGCGACCGGGCCCTGGCCGTGGCGGTCGACTACTCGCAGCAGGCCCGCACCATCCAGGGCCTGGACCGGGCGATCCTGTGGTCGTCGGGGCTGGCGATCGGGGCGACGCTGCTGGTCGGCGCGTTCGCGGTGACGCGGGTGACGCGGCGGCTGCACACCACGGCGCTGGTGGCCCGGCGGATCAGCGCGGGCGACCTGGACGCGCGCGTGAACGACCCGCGTACGCAGCCGCGCACGAAGGACCCTGCGCGCCCGCAGGACGAAGTGGCCGCGGTCGCCGCCGCGCTGGACTCCATGGCGTCGTCGCTGCAGGGCAAGCTGCTCGCCGAGCAGCGGTTCACCGCGGATGTCGCGCACGAACTGCGCACCCCGCTGACCGGACTGCACGCGGCGGCCGAACTGCTGCCCCCGGGCCGCCCGACCGAGCTGGTGCGGGACCGGGTGGCGGCGCTGCGCACCCTCACGGAGGACCTGCTGGAGATCTCCCGGCTGGACACCGGCCGGGAGCTGCTGGAGCTGGACACCGAGCAGTTGGGGCCGCTGGCCGAGCGGGCGGTGCGGGGCGCGGGGAGCGGCACGGAGGTCAGGGTCGTACGGGACGTGGCCGTGGAGACGGACCGGCGGCGGCTGGAGCGGGTGCTGGGGAATCTCGTGGCGAACGCGCACAAGCACGGGCGGGGGCCGGTCGTGTTGACCGTGGACGGGCCGGTGGTCACTGTCCGGGATCACGGGGACGGCTTTCCGGAGTATCTGGTGGCGCACGGGCCGCAGCGGTTCCGGACGGAGGGCGGGGCGAGGGGCCATGGGCTCGGGCTGACCATCGCGCTGGGGCAGGCGGAGGTGCTCGGTGCGCGGCTGGAATTCGCGAACGCGCCGGACGGCGGGGCGGTGGCGACGCTGACCCTGGCTGCCGAGGAGCGGTGAGAACTCGGGCCGCGGCCGGTCGTCCGTCTGCGGGCTGTTCGTGAGCTTCGCGCAGTTCCCCGCGCCCCTTCAGGGCGTCCCCCTATGGCCCAGTGTGACGGGCGGGGGTCACCGGGCGCTCCTAATGTGGCGGTTAGTCAGCTTTGACACCCTCTGCTCCACATGGAGGTAACCCCCATGTCCCTGCGCTCCTCACTCACCAGCCGCCTCTCCATAGCAGCCGCCGCCGGCATCCTCGCGGCCACGGCAGCCGTCACCCCCGCCGTCGCGGACGACGACTGGGGCACGGGGGGCGACCCATCCTCCGGTACCTCCACCGCCGGGAACGACGACTGGAACTCCGGCGGCAACGGCAACCACGACTGGAACGGCGGCGGCGGCAACGGCAACGGCAACGGCAACGGCAACGGCAACGGCAACGGCGACTGGAACGGCGGGGGCGGCAACGGCAACACGGGCGGCAACGGCGATCACCACCACGACCCACGCACGACCAGAGGCGTCGTCACCGCGAACACCCTGGCGCTGCGCAGCGCGCCCAACCGCGGCTCACAGATCATCCGGTTCGCCCACCGGGGCGACGTCGTCTCCATCTTCTGCAAGTGGGAAGGCGAGAGCGTGCAGGGCAATCGCACCTGGTACCTCCTCACGGACGGCACCTGGGCCTGGGGCTCGGCCCGCTTCATCGACCCCATCGACCGCAAGCCACGCCGGTGCTGACAATCGGGCAATCCGAAGCACACCACACGGCTCATTTGGTTAGATTCCCGACATGAGCAAGGCCGGAATCACCGTGGCGACGGCGGACCCGCCCGCGCCCGCCGTCCGCCGCCTCCCCCGGCGCCGTGGCGTCGAACTCGCCCTCATCGTCCTGGCCGTGCTGCTGTCCGTGTACGGCTACTGCGCCGTCGGCCTCGCCCAGCACGGCACTCTCCCGCCCGGTGCCGCCGGTTACGGCGCCGGGCTCGGCGTGCTCGCGCTGTTGGCGCACCTGGCCGTACGCCTGCGGGCGTCGCACGCCGACCCGCTCCTCCTGCCCATCGGCGTGCTGCTCAACGGGCTCGGCCTGGTGCTCATCTACCGGCTGGACCTGGAGACCCCGGGCGACCGGGCGGCACCGGCCCAGCTGATCTGGTCGACTCTCGGCGTGACGCTGTTCATCCTGGTCGTCCTGCTGCTGCGCGACCACCGGGTGCTCCAGCGCTACACGTACGTCTGTGTCGTCGCCGCCCTCGTGCTGCTCACCCTGCCGATCCTTTTCCCGGCGGTGAACGGCGCCCGCATCTGGATCCGTCTCGCCGGGTTCTCCATCCAGCCGGGCGAGTTCGCGAAGGTGCTGCTGGCGGTGTTCTTCGCCGCGTACCTGGCCGCGAACCGCAACGCCCTCGCCTACACCGGCCGCCGCGTCTGGAAACTCCAGCTCCCCACCGGCCGGGTTCTCGGCCCGATCGTCGCCGTCTGGCTGGTCAGCGTCGGCGTCCTGGTCCTGGAGCGCGACCTGGGCACGTCCCTGCTCTTCTTCGGCCTCTTCGTCGTCCTCCTCTACGTCGCCACCGGCCGCACCGGCTGGATCGCCGTCGGTCTGCTGCTGGCCGCGCTGGGGGCGGTCGCCGTCGGCCGGCTGGAGCCGCACGTGCACGGCAGGATCGATACGTGGCTGCACCCGTTCGCCTCGATCGAGGCGGGCGAGGGCCCGAACCAGCTCGCCCAGTCCCTGTTCGCCTTCGCGGAGGGCGGCATGCTCGGCACGGGCCTCGGGCTCGGCCACTCGGTCCTCATCGGCTTCGCTGTGAAGTCGGACTTCATCCTGGCCACGGCGGGCGAGGAACTCGGCCTGGCGGGACTGTCCGCGATCTTCCTCCTCTACGGCCTGCTGGTGGAGCGCGGCTACCGGGCCGGTCTCGCCCTGCGCGAGCCCTTCGGACGACTGCTCGCCGTCGGCCTCTCCTCGCTCGTGGCGCTCCAGGTGTTCGTGATCGCGGGCGGGGTGACCGGACTGATCCCGCTGACCGGCATGGCGATGCCGTTCCTGGCGCAGGGCGGCTCGTCGGTGGTGACCAACTGGGCGATCGTGGCGCTGCTGGTCCGGGTGAGCGACCTGGCCAGGCGGCAGGGCGACGGACAGGACACCCGGTGACGCGGCACATCCGGCACGCCGGCCTCTTCTGCGCCCTGCTGCTGGTGGCGCTGCTGCTGAACGCCGCCCGCGTCCAGGTCGTCCAGGCCCCCGAGTACGACCGCAACCCCGCCAACCGCCGCCCCGACATCGCCCGCTACGAGGAGCCGCGCGGCGACATCCTGGTCGGCGGCCGGCCCGTCACCGGCTCGAAGGACACCCGCGAGCACCTGCGCTACGAACGGACCTACACGGACGGGCCGTTGTACGCCCCGGTCACCGGCTTCGCCTCCCAGCTGTACGGGACGACGCTCCTGGAGAAGGCCGAGGACGGCGTCCTGTCCGGCACGGACCCGAGGCTCGCGCCGTTCCCGCTGTGGAACGACTTCACGCGGGCACGGAACTCCGGCGGGGACGTCGTCACGACCCTCGACCCGGCCGCGCAACGGGCGGCGTACGAGGGACTCGCCGGGCTCAAGGGCGCGGTCGCGGCACTGGACCCGTCGACCGGCCGGATCCTGGCCCTGGTGTCCCGCCCGTCCTACGACCCGCAGCCGCTGTCCGGGAACGGGTCGGCGGCGGCCCGGGCCTGGGCGCGGCTCGCCTCGGACAAGGACCGGCCGATGCTCAACCGGGCGGCACGGCAGACGTATCCGCCGGGCTCGGCCTTCAAGGTCGTCACCGCGGCCGCAGCGCTGGACGCCGGCGTGGTCAGGGACCTCGACGCGCCGACGGACTCCCCCGACCCGTACACCCTGCCCGGGACGCGGACCCGCCTGACGAACGCGTCCCGGGGCTGCCGGGACGCCTCCCTGCGTGAGGCCTTCACCCTCTCCTGCAACACGGTGTTCGCCAAGCTCGGCGTGGAGGTGGGTGGGACGGACATGACGGCCACGGCCCAAGCCTTCGGCTTCAACAACCCGGCGCTGCGGATCCCCTTCCCGGTGGCCCGGTCCACCTTCGACACCTCCCTAGACCGCGCCCAGCTCGGCCTGTCGTCGATCGGCCAGTACAACACCCGCGCCACACCGCTCCAGATGGCGATGGTCGCGGCGGCCGTCGCCAACGGCGGTCAGGTGCGGGAGCCGTACCTGGTGGAGCGCACCACCCGGCCGAGCGGCAGCACCCTCGCGGCCCCCGGCTCGCGCGCGGTTCGCCAGGCGATGTACCCCTCGACCGCGGTCCGGCTGCGCGCGCTGATGCGCGAGGTGGTCGAGAACGGCACCGGACGCCGGGCCGCGATCCGGGGCGCCAAGGTGGGCGGCAAGACCGGCACCGCCCAGCACGGCCTCGGCAACTCCGGCATGCCGTACGCCTGGTTCATCTCCTGGGCGCAGGGCGACCGTGACCTGGCACCGCGGGTGGCGGTCGCGGTGGTGGTGGAGGAGGCGGAGGCGCGGCGCCGGGACATCAGCGGGGGCGGCGACGCGGCACCGATCGCACGGGCCGTGATGGAGGCGGTACTGGCTCACCCGAGGTAGACGCCGGGTCAACAAGTCGCGCACAGGGGATTGACGGGCTTGCTGACAGGCAGTCTCATAAGGGGGACAGTGACGTGTGCACAACGAGGTGGGCAGCCATGACGACCCTGACGGAAGCCGACGCGCTCGACGGCCTGCGCGATGCCCTGGGCCTGCTCAAGGACCGGGAGCAGGTGGCCCAGCGGCTGCTCGACTCCTCCGCCAAGCACTCCTTCGACCCGGACAAGGAACTGGACTGGGACGCGCCCTTCGAGGAGGGCAAGTGGTTCTGGCCGCCGGAGCTGGTGTCGCTCTACGACACGCCGCTCTGGAAGCGGATGAGCGAGGAGCAGCGGATCCTGCTCTCCCAGCACGAGGCGGCGGCACTCGCCTCGCTCGGCATCTGGTTCGAGATCATCCTGATGCAGCTGCTGGTCCGCCACATCTACGACAAGGCGGCGACGAGCGCCCACGTGCGCTACGCGCTCACCGAGATCGAGGACGAGTGCCGGCACTCCAAGATGTTCGCCCGCCTGATATCCCACGGCGGCACACCCTGGTACCCGGTCAGTCGCGTGCACCAGCACCTGGGCCGCCTCTTCAAGACCATCTCGACCACCCCCGGTTCCTTCACGGCGACCCTGCTCGGCGAGGAGGTCCTCGACTGGATGCAGCGCCTGACGTTCCCCGACGAGCGGGTCCAGCCCCTCATCCGCGGCGTCACCCGCATCCACGTCGTGGAGGAGGCCCGCCACGTGCGCTACGCCCGCGAGGAACTGCGCCGCCAGATGGTGACGGCCCCCAAGTGGTCCCAGGAGTTCACCCGCATCACCTCCGGGGAGTTCGCCCGGGTGTTCTCGGTGGCGTTCGTGAACCCCGACGTCTACACGAACGTGGGCCTGGACAAGCGGGAGGCCCTCGCGCAGGTGAGGGCGAGTGGCCATCGCCGCGAGGTCATGCAGAGCGGGTCGAAGCGGTTGACGGACTTCCTTGACGACATCGGGGTGTTGCGGGGGGCCGGGCGGCGGTTGTGGAAGTCGTCGGGGTTGCTCGCCTAGGGGCGAACCCCGGCCACGTCATGTCCATGCAGGGTGACTACTGTCCTCCTTGAACCCGTCACCCTCCGTGGCCATGAAGGAGATCACCACCGCATGTCCCCCCACACCACCCGCCCCGTACGGCTGCCGCGTCTCAAGGTCGCCGCCGTCGGGGTCACAACCGCTCTTGTCCTCACCGCGTGCGGCGGCCAGGACGGCTCGGACTCCGGCAAGGCCTCCGGAGACGACGCCCCGCAGGGCGTGGTCAGCAAGGCCGCCGCCAAGAAGATCGCCGACCACTACGAGGAGGTCAACAACAAGGCCAACGCGGCGCAGGACGAGAAGCTCCTGGGGACGGTCGAGGCGGGGCAGGTCTACGCGATGGACAAGGCCACCTACACCCTCTTCGAGACCTGGCCGAAAAAGGAGCAGAAGGCCTACGCCAAGCCCTTCTCCTACCGGGACCGCGAGTACGTGATCCCCGAGAAGGGCACGGCCACCTGGTTCGCCGTCCGGGCCAAGTCCAGCGAGAACAGCGAGAACAGCGTGCTGCTGGTCTTCGACAAGGTGGGCGGCACGTACAAGATGGTGCTGTCCCTGTGGGCCGACGGCGAAGAGCCCCCGAAGCCGGCCCTCGACCGTCACGGCCTCGCCGAGGCCGTCGACCCCGGCACCAAGGTCGGCAAGCTCGCCCCCTCCGACATCGGTGCCGCCTACGCGGACTTCCTCGAGACCGGCGGCAAGAAGAAGGGCAAGGCCCTGGCCTCCACGGAGCCGGTCGAGAACGCCGGGAAGACCTACCAGCGGAGCAGCACCGAGGGCGCGGCCGGCGGCAAGGCCACCGAGAGGTTCTTCGCCAAGCCCCCGGCCGACCTGAGCGTGTACGCCCTGCGGACCGCCGACGGTGGCGTCCTCGCCCTGTTCCCGGCCGCCCACAAGCAGGAATCCCTGCTGAAGGAGTCCTACCGCTCCGTCGCGGATCTCGTCCCCAACGACGAACAGTCCGCTCTCGGCGCCACCAGGGGCGCCCTCATCACCGACGTGTTCGAGGGCCAGGGCCTGGCCGAACTGACCCCGAAGTCCGCAAGGATCACCGCCGTCGACTTCCAGCACGTCGACGCCCGGTAGCAGACGGCCCGGCCCTCACTCGGCCGCAGCCGCGCACGGCGAGAAGGGGCCGTGTCGGGGGGCCGCCCGCAGCGGTTGGCACGATCGACGACATCGCGCCGATCGCGGAGCGCAGCCCGGCCGCGCCCCGGCAGCTGGCGAGCCGCGCCCGGCGCCGGATGCGCGCGCCGGGTGCGCGGCGCCACCCCGGCGGCCGAGCCGGACCTCGACCGGCAGAAGGAGGTCCTCGACGCCTTCCTGGCCGCCTCGCGCGTCAACGGACAGTCAGTCGGTATCGGACCCCATCGCGCCGTTCCGAGGACGGACACCCCCCGGCGCGGCCCCTACCCATGCGCGCCCCCACCGAAGCAGCCACAGGCCGCCGCACGCCCCCGCTCCACCGCCGGAGGCATACGCAGCCCGCCGACCCCCCGATTACTCTGCGAGTCATGACACCAGCCGCCCCCACCCCCGCCTACCGGCGACTCAGCGTCGAGGAACGCCGCAGTCAGCTCCTCACCTCCGCGCTGAACCTCTTCGCGCACCGCGCCCCGGAGGACGTCTCCCTGGACGACGTGGCGGAGGCGGCCGGGGTCTCGCGCCCCCTGGTCTACCGGTACTTCCCGGGCGGGAAACAGCAGCTCTACGAGGCCGCCCTCCGCTCCGCCGCCGACGAGCTCCAGCACTGCTTCGACGAACCCCGCGAAGGCCCCCTGCTCCCCCGCCTGTCCCGGGCCCTCGACCGCTACCTCGCCTTCGTCGACGAGCACGACGCCGGCTTCAGCGCCCTCCTCCAGGGCGGCAGCGTCGTCGAGACCTCGCGTACGACCGCCATCGTCGACGGCGTACGCCGCGTCGCCGCCGAGCACATCTTCCGGCACCTGGAGGTCACCGCGCCCGGCCCGCGCCTGCGGATGACCGTCCGGATGTGGATCACCGCCGTCGAGGCGTCGTCGCTCATCTGGCTGGACGAGGAGAAACAGCCCCCCGCCGAGGAGCTGCGCGACTGGCTCGTCGAGCAGTTCGTGGCCATGCTCTCGGTGACCGCCCGCCGCGACCCGCAGGCCGACGCCCTGGTCCGGGCCCTCGCCGAGGATGTCTGACACTGGTCCCGTGAAGAGCGAAGACACCCCTTTCGAGGGCGGCCCCATGGACGGCAGGGTGCTGCCCGTCCTGCTCGGCATCACCGGCCACCCGCCCAAGACGTACCGCATCCCCGTCCCGGACCCCGCCGGCGGCCCGCCCACCGTCCTGGTCTACCGCCGCGTGCCCCGGGCAGCGGGCAGGGCCGGGCTGTCCCACCGCTGGAAGTACGAGTACGCCCCCGAGGGCGCGCCGACCCGCCGGCTCAACTGGCCCTGGTCGAAGCCAGACGCCACGCCGCCCGGCAAGCGGGACGACGCCGACGGGTGACCCCGTTGCGCCGAACCGCGCACACCCACCGCGCGCACCTCGCGCGCACGCCTGATCCTCACGAGTGTCCGGTGGCCAAAGGGCCGCCCTCACACCGGAGGTGATGGCATGTCAGGAAGGCTCGTGCGGCTGGTCTGCGTCGCGGCGACGGCGGCAACCACCGTCCTCGCCCCCGCCCCCGCCACGGCGGCCCCGGAGCCCGGCCCGGCCCGGGAGCCCGCCTCCGCCCAGGACGCCGCCTCGGTCGCCGGTCTTCTGACGGACCTTCAGCAGCTGTACCGGAAGGCCGAAGAGGCCACCGAGGCCTACAACGCCACCGAGGAGAAGCTGAAGGAGCAGCGCACCGAGACCGACCGCCTCGACCGCGCTCTCGCCCGCACCCGGCTCTCCCTGCACGACAGCCGGGGCGCGGCGGGCCGCCTGGCCCGGCAGCAGTACCAGAGCAGCACCGACATCTCCCCGTACGTACGCCTGCTCCTGGCCCGCGACCCGCAGCACGCGATCGACCAGGGCCATGTGATCGGCCGGCTGGCGCGGGAGCGGGCCGAGACCGTCGGACGGCTGACCGGCAGCGAGCGGACGGCCCGGGAGCTGGCCCGTAAGGCCCGCGAGGCACTCGACCAGCAGCTCGCCCTCATCGAGCGGCGGAAGAAGGAACGGGACGAGGTCCGTGAGCGGCTCGACGACGTCGAGGAACTGCTCGCCTCCCTCAGCCGCGACCAGCTCACGGCCCTCGCCACGTTCGAGAAGAACGGGATCGAGGAGGCGCAGAAGAAGTTCATGGCGTCCGGCGCACTCGGCAGCAGCGGTGCCGGCGGCAGCAGCGTCCGCAGACCGTCCGCCGAGGGCGGCCGGGCCGTGCGCTACGCCGTGCGGCAGCTCGGCAAGCCGTACGAGTGGGGCGCGGAGGGACCCGAGTCGTACGACTGCTCGGGCCTGACCTCGCAGGCCTGGGCGGAGGCCGGGACGCCCGTCCCGCGGACCAGCCAGGAGCAGTGGAAGCGGCTGAAGCGGGTCCCGCTCACCGAGCTGCGGCCGGGGGACCTGGTCGTGTACTTCCCGAAGGCCACGCACGTGGCGCTGTACCTCGGCGACGGCATGGTCGTACAGGCGCCCCGGCCGGGTGCGAAGGTGAAGGTGTCACCGATCGCGGCCAACCCGGTCCTGGGCGCCGTACGCCCGGACCCGGACGGGGAGCCCCTGCGGCGCTACGAGCCACCGGAGATCCCCGAGGGGGCCACGGACGGGTCGGACGAGGGATACGACGGATACGAGAAGAAATTCGCCGACGAGGCGGACTACGCGGCGCCCGCGCCGGACACCTCGACCAGGTAGGCCTGCGCCTTCTCCGGGTCGTAGAAGAAGTTCTCGAAGTCGGCCGGGTCGTTGAAGCCGTTGGCGAACCGGTCGGCGACCGGCTGGAGCTCACCGGCGGCGCCGATCAGGTTCAGGATGTGCTCCGGCGGCGGCGCGAGCATCGCGTTGGTCCACTTGGTGACGTGCTGCGCGGTGGCCCAGTAGCGGTCGAAGGTGGCCCGCATCCACTCCTCGTCGAACGGCTTGTCACCGCGCTCGACGATCGAGGAGAGGTAGGCGGCCGCGCACTTCGACGCGGAGTTGGAGCCCTGGCCGGTGATCGGGTCGTTCGCCACGACGACGTCCGCCACACCCAGCACGAGCCCGCCGCCGGGGAGGCGGCCGACGGGGTTGCGGACGGTGGGGGCGTAGCGGCCGGCCAGCGTGCCGCCCGCGTCGGTCAGCTCGACCTCGGTGGCCCGCGCGTACTCCCAGGGGACGTACCGCTCCATGAGTTCCAGGGTCAGGGAGAGGTGCTCCGCCGGGTCCTTGACGCCGTTGAAGACGTCGAGCGGGCCGCCGGGTATGCCCTCCCAGAACAGGATGTCGGCGCGGCCCGAGGTGGTCAGGCACGGCATGACGAACAGTTCGCCGACGCCCGGCACGAGGTTGCAGCGGACCCCTTCGGTGTCGGGGTGCTCGGGGCGCGGGCCCAGGCCGTGGACGTACGACACGGCCAGGGCGCGCTGCGGCTCGCTGTAGGGGGAACGCTCCGGGTCCCGGGCGAACATCTGCACCAGCTCGCCCTTGCCGGCCGCGACGAGCACCAGGTCGTACGTGCGGGAGAAGTAGTCGAGGTCGCCGACGGCGGCGCCGTGGATGACGAGCTGGCCGCCGCGCTGTGCGAACGTCTCCATCCAGCCGGCCATCTTCACGCGCTGGTCGATCGACTGCGCGTACCCGTCGAGCCTGCCCAGCCAGTCGATCGCACGCGCCGCGGGACCCTCGGCCCAGGAGCCGGGGGCGGCGACCGAGACGCCGAGTCCTTCGATCTTCGGGGCCTGGGACTCCCAGAAGTTCAGCTGGAGATCGCGCTCGTGCTGCAGTGCCGTGTGGAACATGCACTGCGTCGACATGACCCGGCCGGTGCGGATCTCGTCCGCCGTCCGGTTGGACATCAGGGTGACCTCGTACCCCTGCGACTGGAGGCCGAGAGCTATCTGGAGCCCGGACTGACCGGCTCCGACGACGAGTATCTTCCGCATGCGGGGTTGTCCTCTACTCGGGGGTTTCGTCGAGCGCGTGGCCCACCAGGGCCAGGAGGGTCTCGATCACGGAGATCCGGCGACGCGCGTCCATGATCATGACAGGTATGTGTCTCGGGATGGTCAGGGCCTCCCGCACGTCCTCCGGCTCGAACAGCTCGCTGTCGTCGAAGTGGTTGACCGCGACCACGTACGGCAGCCCGGAGCTCTCGAAGTAGTCCAGTACCGGGAAGCAGTCCTTCAGCCGGCGCGTGTCGGCCATGACGACGGCGCCGATCGCGCCGCGCACGATGTCGTCCCACATGAACCAGAATCGCTGCTGGCCCGGCGTGCCGAACAGGTAGAGCACCAGGTCGTCGTCGAGCGTGATGCGCCCGAAGTCCATGGCGACGGTGGTGGTGGTCTTGCCCGGCGTGGCGGTGAGGTCGTCGGTCGCCTCGCTCGCCTCGGTCATCAGCGCCTCGGTCTGCAGGGGCGTGATCTCCGAGACGGCGGTGACCAGCGTGGTCTTGCCCACGCCGAAGCCGCCGGCCACCACGATCTTCGTGGCGATGGGGGCACGGGTGCGGTCCGTCTCCCAGGCGTGCATGCTCTCGCCGGGCTGGACGAACGGGGATGAACCAGCGACGCCGTGAGCGGCGTCAGAGACGACGGAGTCCACTCAGCACCCTTTCCAGCAGAGCTCGGTCCGGGCGGCCCGTGCCATGGCCGGTGCCCGTCCCGTACACACGGATCTTTCCCTGGTCGGCGAGGTCGCTGAGGAGCACGCGGACCACGCCGAGCGGCATCTTCAGCAGCGCGGCGATCTCGGCCACCGTACGCATCCGGCGGCACAGTTCGACGATGGCCCGCAGCTCCGGCATCACGCGGGTGGACAGGGAACCGTTCGTCAGTTCCCTGCGCTCCTCCGGGGCGTCCAGCGCGGCCGTGCTCGCCACGAACGTCTCCACCAGGAGGACGTGGCCGAAGCGGGTACGGCCGCCGGTGAGCGAGTAGGGGCGGACCCGGGCAGGTTTGCGGTCACCGCCGCGGACCGGGAGGTGCTGCTTCGGCGTGCTGCTCATCGGGCACTCCCCGTGGTCTGCGAATCCTCCAGGGATTTCCGGAGTTCGCTGCGGAGTTCGGGCGTCAGGACGTGGCCGGCGCGGCCCACGAACAGGGCCATGTGGTACGCCACCACGCTCATGTCGCAGTCCGCGGAGCCGTGGACGCCGAGCAGCGAGCCGTCGCTGATGGACATCACGAACAGGCTGCCCTCGTCCATCGCGACCATCGTGTGCCGGACCCCGCCGGAGTCCATCAGCCTGGCGGCGCCGATGGTGAGGCTGCCGATGCCGGAGACGATGGTGGCCAGGTCGGCGGCGGAGCCGCGCGGACCGGTCCGCTGGACACCTCGGGCTTGAAGGGCTTCTCGGGCCTGCCGGTTGCGGTGGTCGTCGGAGGACAGCAGGAGCAGTCCGTCGGACGAGACGACCGCGACCGAGAGGATGCCGGGTACCTCCTCGACGAGGTTGGTCAGCAGCCAGTGCAGATTGCGGGCCTCACTGCTCAGTCCGATCAGTCCGAAGGTACTGGGAGCGGTCAACTGCTTGCCTCCTCGACTGTGCCCCCCGTGGCTTCTTCGGATTCAGCTGGTCCTGCTGTGCCGGTGTCCGGCCGCTTGTGCGAGGCCGTCTTCTCGGCGATCTCCGCCTCCACCTCGCGGTAGCCGGCCTGGGCGCCCTGGCGGAAGCCGCCGAGGCGGCGGCGGAGGGCCTCGGCGTCCACGGAGCCGCTGCGCTGGCGCGGGGCGGTGGTCGGAGCGGTGATCTTGGGAGTGCGCTTGGGGAGGCCCTTGTCGGTGACGCGGTCCTCTCCGTCGCCGGGTGCGCGTTCGTGTTCCGCCTCGGCTTCTCCCCCACCGGCGGTGTCGTTCCCACCCGCACCCCCCGTGCGGGTTTCGCCGTCGGACGCGGACGGCACCTGTGGGACGGATTCGCCGTCGGCGGCCGCGGGCTCGTGCTCCGCCGGGGCCGGCTCGTCCTGCGGTATCGGGACCAGCAGCTCCATCGTGGTCTCGGCAGGGGTTTCCGCCGGTGCCGGGTGCTCCCCGGCCTCCGGGTGCTCTGCGAGCTCCTCGTGCCGTACCGCCTTCTCCGCCAGCGCCACCAGCGGGTCCCCGTTGCTCGCCCGGCCGTGCAGGACGTTGGAGTTGGCCTCGGCGTCGGCACCGGGGAACGCGACGGTGTGGGTGGTGCCGGAGAGAGGGCCGGAGGCCGGGACGGCGGCGGCCGGGGCCGCCGCCAGCAGGGTGCGGGGCAGGACGACGACCGCGGCGACACCGCCCTGCTTCTGCTCGCGCAACTGCACGCGCACACCGTGCCGGTGGGCGAGGCGGGCCACGACGTACAGGCCGAGGCCGAGACCGTCCTCGCCCTCCTGGTCGTACGGCGCCTCCGGGTCGAAGTCGGCGAGGCGGGCGTTCAGGCGCTCCAGCCGGTCCTCGGTCATGCCGATGCCCTCGTCCTGGACCGAGAGCATGACCTCGCCGCTCTCCAGCAGCCAGCCGGAGATCTCGACGGGCAGGTCGGGCGGCGAGAACGAGGTGGCGTTCTCCAGGAGTTCGGCGAGCAGGTGGGACAGGTCGTCCGCGGCGAACCCGGCGATGTGCGCGTGCGGCGGCAGCGCGGCGATCCGGACCCGCTCGTACCGCTCGATCTCGCTCACCGCGGCGCGGACGACGTCCACGAGCGGCACGGGCCCGGCCGCGTGCTGGACGTGCTCGGTACCGGCGAGGACGAGGAGGTTCTCGCTGTGCCGGCGCATGACCGTGGCGAAGTGGTCGAGCTTGAACAGCGTGGCGAGGCGGTCCGGGTCCTGCTCGCGCTCCTCCAGGTTCTCGATGACGGCCAGCTGCCGCTCGACCAGCCCGAGGGTGCGCAGCGCGAGGTTGACGAACGTGCCGCCGATGGCCGTGCGCAGCCGCTCCAGCTGGGCGGCGGACTCGGCGAGCTCTCCGCGCAGTTCCTCGCGCGCGTCGGCCATCTTCTGGCGCTGGCCGACGAGGTGCTTGCGGTCGGACTCGAGCGTGGCGATCCGCTCGGTGAGGGCGACGGCGTGCGCGTGCAGGGCGTTGACGGAGCGGACGACCTGGGCGAACTCGTCGTTGCGACCGGTGAACTTGACGGGTTCCTCGGCCGTCGGGATCTCCGCATCGGCCAGGCGTTTCGAGCCCAGGCGCAGGACCGCGAGGGGGCGCGTGAGGCTGCGGGCCATGCCCGTGGCGACGCCGACGGCGAGCAGCATCAGGGCGCCGAGGACGGCGATGCGGATCTCCAGCGCGGTGACGTCGTCGTCGCGCAGCGCCTCCAGGTCCTTGGTGCGCCGGTCGTAGAGGGCGGATTCCACGCCGCGCATCAGGTCGATCCGGGCGGAGAGGGCCGCGTCCAGCTTCCTGGCGTCGGTGGAGAGTTCGCCGTTGGAGAGGCTCGGCTGGTCGGTGAGCCTGGCGAGGTACTTCTCGGCGGAGTTGACCTCGGTGCCGGTCACCGTGTTGTCGAAGGAGGTACGGGCCGCTTTGGGCGCGGTGTCGCGGAAGTCGCCCAGGGCCGCGTCGGAGCGCAGCCGGGCCTGCTGGGCGGCGGCGCTCAGGGCGTCGCGCTGCCGGGTGTCGGCGTCCGAGGAGGTCTCGGTCGGCAGGCCGGTGACCGGGTCGATGACCGTCTCGGTGCCGCGCGGCACGCTGAGGGCGGCGAGCAGCAGCCCCCGGGCCGCGGCGGCCTGCTGCACGGCGGAGTCCAGTTCGGCCATGGCCTGACCGCCGGAGCCCGCGCGGGGCGGCGTCTGCTGGGCCAGCTCCTCAGCGAGCCGGTGGAGTTCGGTGATGGCGACGGAGTACGCCTGGTGCGCTTCGAGAGCGCTGCTCTTGCCGGTGAGCGCCGCCCGGCGTACGGCCGCGATGGCGTCGAGGTCGGAGCGGAGCGAGGCGGGCGTGTCGGTGTCGGCCCGCAGCTCCTCGACCTGCCGGTCCACCCGGGCGCTGCGCTGCTCGGAGGGCGCCTTGGACTTGGGGCGGCCGGCCGCGATGTAGGAGGTGACGTCGTCACGCTCGTCGGCGAGGGAGTGCGCGAGGGCGAGGGCGTCCTGGGTCTGCCCGGCGAGCGTCACCAGCTCCTGCGAGTCGTGGAGTTGCCCGGAGGCCGCGAGGACGGACGGGGTGCCCGCGCCGGCGATGGCCGCGGCGACCACGGCCACGGCCACGATGAGCCGGTTGCGTACATGGGTGGGGCGGCCCTTGCCGGTGGGGGGCGTCGACTCAGCGCCCTGAACGGGGGCCGTCTGCTTGCCTGTGCGACGAGGCCGCGACATCTGCACCGGTGCTCGCATTCCTGACTCGTGAACTCATGGGCCCGGATGACGCTCCGTCAACTGGTGCGTACTCCAGGTACACTTCCCGACCCTCCCAGCGCCGGTGGGCAGCGCACGCGCATCACCTGACCCGCCACCCGAAGGAGTGAACCCCGGAGGCGAGTTGGGGAGCAAGTTCCGCTGGCCCTTGCAGCGGCCTTGCGCGGCGGGCCGGTTGGACGCCGCGGGCGGGTGGTGGCAATATTCGCCAGCACGCCTTCCCGGAGCGCTGCATTCCATCCCAAACAGGGCGTCTGACCTGCAAGACTGCACCGGTCCGGCAACCATTGCCGTCCTTTTGCGGACCTTGTGAAGGGGTCGTGCAGACTGGCTGGATGCGTACTGAACTCGCCTCGGAGCCGGGAGACGCGGACCGCCCCAACGAGGACTTCGCCAGTGTCGGACTACCGGCCTCCGGACAGGGCGGTTCGGTCGTCGTCCTGGACGGTGTCACACCGCCGAAGACCGGGACGGGATGTCTGCATTCCGTCCCCTGGTTCACCGCGCGCCTCGGTGGAGCACTGACCGAACTGACCGTTTCACTCCCGGATGTTCCTCTGGTCGACGCCTTGTCCCGTGCCATCGCGCGTACCGCCGAGGCACACGCCCCAACCTGTGACCTTTCTCACCCCCGCACACCTCAGGCCACGGTGGTCGTGGCCCGCTGGTCCCCGGAGACGGTGGAGTACCTGGTCCTGTCGGACTCGGCTCTTCTCGTGGAGTCCCCGGACGGCGTGGTGACGCCCGTCCTGGACGACCGTCTGGCCCTTCTCCCCCGCTCCGCCCTGGCCACGGACGCGCTGGTGGACTCCACGCTCCGCAACAAGGAGGGCGGCTTCTTCACGGCGGCCGCCGACCCCTCGGTGTCCCGCCGGGCGGTGACCGGAACCCTGCCCCGCCGCGAGGTGCGCGCCCTGGCCGCGCTGACGGACGGGGCGACCCGCTGGGTGGAGCGGTTCGAGGAAGGCGACTGGACGGACTGCTTCCACCTCCTGCGCAAGGAGGGACCGCAGTCGCTGGTGGACCGGGTACGGACGCTGGAACGGGCGGATTCGGCCAGAGCGTTCCTGGGCCGGAGCAAGACGCACGACGACGCGACGGTCGTGTACGTCGAGTTCTGAACACCCGGAACCGGGTGCTACTTCTCCATGCCGCGGTTGAGCTGGTGCAGCAGCCGTGCCAGTTCCGTGACCTCCTGGGTGTCCCAGTCGGCCAGGCGGCCGGCGTAGCGGGCGCGGCGGGCCTCGCGCACCCGGCGGACCCGGTCGTGGCCCTCCTGGGTGAGGGCGACGAGCCAGGCGCGTCCGTCGGCGGGGTCGGGTTCGCGCGCGACCAGGCCCAGTTCCTCCAGGGCCCGCAGCTGGCGGGACATGGTGGCCTTGCCGACCCCGATGTAGGCGGCGAGCTCGGTGGCCCGCTGCTTGCCGCACTCGTCCAGCCGTACGAGCAGGCCGTACGCGGACGACTCCAGCTCGGGGTGGACCTCCCGGGCCATCTCGCCCTGGCTGGCCCGGGCCCGCCGCAGCAGCACGGTCAGCTCCCGCTCCAGCGCCAGAAAGGCCGGCTGATCCACACCGGTTCCGGCCAGAGAGGCGTCCCGGTGTCCGTCGTCCTTGCCGTCCTGGTGCACGTGAGCCCTGCCTCGGTCGTCGCCCGCTACCTGCATTTTCCGCCCTCCGCGGCCATCGCCGCAGCTCGGCAAGTATTCCGCAGGTCACGGGGCGCGCGTCCACAGGGCCGCCACAGGGTGAAGGCCCGGGCCTCCCTCACGGGACCCGGGCCTTCCCTCATCCGATGACCTCCGTCACGCGGCCACCGGAACCTCCGGCGTCGCATCCGCCGTGGCGGGCGCGAGCGCCAGCTCCAGGACCTGGCGGACGTCGGTGACGGCGTGGACGTCGAGCTTGTCCAGCACCTCCGCCGGGACGTCGTCCAGGTCGGGTTCGTTGCGCTTGGGGATGATCACGGTGGTGACCCCGGCGCGGTGGGCGGCCAGCAGCTTCTGCTTCACGCCGCCGATCGGCAGGACCCGGCCGGTCAGCGAGACCTCGCCGGTCATCGCCACGTCCGTGCGGACCAGACGGCCGGACAGGAGCGAGGCGAGGGCCGTGGTCATCGTGACGCCGGCGCTGGGGCCGTCCTTGGGGACCGCGCCCGCCGGGAAGTGGATGTGCACACCCCGGTCCTTCAGATCGCCCACCGGCAGTTCCAGCTCGGCCCCGCGGGAGCGCAGGAAGCTCAGCGCGATCTGCGCGGACTCCTTCATCACGTCACCCAGCTGACCGGTCAGGGTCAGCCCCGCCGCGCCCGTCTCCGGGTCGGCCAGCGACGCCTCGACGTACAGCACGTCACCACCGGCGCCCGTCACCGCGAGGCCCGTCGCCACGCCCGGCACGGACGTCCGGCGCTCGGCCGGGTCCTGGGCGGACTCGGGCACGTGGTGGGGCCGTCCGATCAGGCCGCGCAGGTCCTCGTCCCGGACGGTGAACGGCAGCTGCCGCTCACCCAGTTCGTGCTGGGCCGCGACCTTGCGCAGCAGCCGTGCGATCGACCGCTCCAGGGTGCGCACGCCCGCCTCGCGGGTGTACTCACCGGCGAGCTTGCGCAGGGCGCCCTCGTCGATGGCCACCTCGTCCTTGTCGAGCCCGGCCCGCTCCAGCTGGCGCGGGAGCAGGTGGTCGCGGGCGATGACGACCTTCTCGTCCTCGGTGTAGCCGTCCAGGCGGACGATCTCCATCCGGTCGGCCAGGGCCTCCGGGATGGCCTCCAGGACGTTGGCGGTCGCGAGGAAGACCACGTCCGACAGGTCCAGCTCGACCTCCAGGTAGTGGTCCCGGAAGGTGTGGTTCTGCGCCGGGTCGAGCACTTCGAGCAGGGCCGCGGCCGGGTCGCCCCGGAAGTCCGAGCCCACCTTGTCGATCTCGTCGAGCAGCACGACCGGGTTCATCGACCCGGCCTCCTTGATGGCGCGGACGATCCGGCCGGGCAGGGCACCGACGTACGTACGCCGGTGACCGCGGATCTCGGCCTCGTCGCGGACGCCGCCGAGGGCGACGCGCACGAACTTGCGCCCCATCGCGTGGGCGACGGACTCGCCCAGGCTGGTCTTGCCGACGCCGGGCGGCCCCACGAGCGCGAGCACGGCACCGCCGCGCCGCCCGCCGACCACGCCCAGCCCCCGGTCGGTACGCCGCTTGCGCACCGCCAGGTACTCGGTGATCCGCTCCTTCACGTCCTGAAGGCCGGAGTGCTCGGCGTCGAGGACGGCCTGGGCGCCCTGGATGTCGTAGGCGTCCTCGGTTCGCTCGCTCCACGGCATCTCCAGGACCGTGTCGAGCCAGGTGCGGATCCACGAGCCCTCGGGCGACTGGTCGGAGGACCGCTCCAGCTTGTCGACCTCCTTGAGCGCGGCCTCGCGGACCTTCTCGGGCAGGTCGGCGGCCTCCACACGGGCGCGGTAGTCGTCGGACTCCTCGCCCTCCTGTTCGCCGTTCAGCTCGCGCAGCTCCTTGCGAACCGCTTCGAGCTGACGCCGCAGCAGGAACTCGCGCTGTTGCTTGTCGACGCCTTCCTGGACGTCCTTGGCGATGGACTCGGCCACGTCCTGCTCGGCGAGGTGGTCGCGCAGCTGCTGGGTGGCGAGCTTCAGCCGGGCCACCGGGTCGGCGGTCTCCAGCAGCTCGACCTTCTGATCGGTGGTCAGGAACGGCGAGTAGCCGGAGTTGTCGGCGAGCGCCGAGACGTCGTCGATGGCCTGGACCCGGTCGACGACCTGCCAGGCCCCGCGCTTGCGCAGCCAGGCGGTGGCGAGGGCCTTGTACTCCTTGACCAGTTCGGCGACCTGCCCGGGCAGCGGCTCCGGGACGGATTCGTCGACGCGGGTGCCCTCGACCCAGAGGGCCGCGCCGGGACCCGTGGTCCCCGCACCGATCCTCACCCGGCCCCGGCCGCGGATCAGCGCGCCCGGGTCGCCGTCGGCCAGCCGGCCCACCTGCTCGACGGTGCCGAGGACACCGGTGCCGGCGTACGTGCCGTCGATGCGCGGCACCAGGAGTACCCGGGGCTTTCCGGGCGTTGTCCGAGCAGCGGCCTGGGCGGCCTCCACCGCGGCACGGACCTCGGAGTCGCTCAGGTCCAGCGGGACCACCATCCCGGGCAGGACGACCTCGTCGTCGAGCGGCAGCACGGGCAGGGTGAGCGGTGTGGACGTCGAAGCCATGATCTCCCCTTCGGCAGTCAAGTTGAGCTATGCCGACTCAATGCACGGGAGCCGCCGGATGTTCCCCACTCGCCGTTCGCTGTGAGCGATCGACCGTGACGCCAGGGGCGATCGGGGCCGTAGAGTCAGCGGAGTAACAGATCAATCCGGTGAGTGCCTATTACCAGGGGGCGGCATGGACGAGACCGTGCAGGCATGGGTGGACGGGTGGGTCGTGTCGCGCGGGGCGGCTCCGCCCGTGCCCGAGCCGTGGGGCTGCACGATCGACGTGGGGATGTACGGGCACGTCACTCGGCACGTGTTCGGCGCGACCGGCGACGACCTCGACGAGGCGACCGTCCGCAAGGTCGCCGGCGCGGTGACCGGGGCCGGGGTGTGGCTGAAGGCGTTCCGGGACCCGTCCGTGGTCGCCGGCTGGCTGGACGACACCTGGTGGATCGACCCCGAGCCCGGCTACCTGATGACGGTCCCGCTGACCCAGGGGGACCTTCCGGACGTGCCCGACGGCTACCGGCTGCGGAGCTGGTCGCGCGGCGGAGTGACGCGCGTGATGGTGGCCGCCCCGGACGGTTCGCTCGCGGCGCGCGGTCAGATCACCCCGACCGGCAGCACCGCCGTGGCCGACCAGATCGAGACGGCACCGGAGCATCGCCGCAAGGGACTCGGCAGCCTCGTCATGCGGACGTTGCAGGTGACCGCCGTCCGGCAGGGCGCACGGACCGGTGTCCTCGCCGGTACGCCCGCGGGACGGGGGCTCTACGAGGCACTCGGCTGGCAGGTGGTGGCCGTGCTCACCAGCGCGAAACACGGCCCGCGGACCTGAACGGCCCCGCCGTCAGCCCCGGGCCGGTCCGGGGGAACCGGGGCCCCTCGCCTGCCACCGCCGGACCACCGGCCAGGTCGCGACACCGATGGCCAGGGCGATCAGGTGCCCCCAGTCGGTCATCGGGTCGGTGAAGGCCAGCAGGTCCTGGAGCAGCATCCCGCCGAAGCCGGCCAGCAGCGGCACGCGCAGCCAGGGCGGCAGCAGTCCGGCCAGGGCGCCGGTGCCGGCGGCGACGCCGAAGCTGACGCCGTAGTCGAGGCGGTGCAGCGAACTTCCGGGGAGCTGACCGGCCAGCACCGCGAGCCCGACCGGGACCTCGGTCGCCAGGGTGGCGAGGACGTGCCCGAGCAGGAAGACACCGGCCGTGCGCAGACCGCCGATCCGCCGCTCCAGCGCGGTCAGCACGAGCACGAACCCGATCGCGAACGGCGAGGCCACCCCGCCCGCGAGCCACAGCGCGCTGCCGACCAGCACCAGCTCCGGCGTCCGCACCAGGTGCGCCACATCCGTACTGGAACCCTGGAGCAGGGCGTGCACCAGGGCGGGGTCCGCGTACGCGGAGAACAGCGAGGTGACGCAGAGGACGATCGCGTACCCGAAGGTGAACGGCGTACCCGTGGGAGTCGGGAGCAGCCGCCACGGTCGCGGTGCCCGGAGTCGAGGCCGGGGCTTCTCCACTGCGGTGGGCTCTCGTCCGCCCGGGTCCACGGTCCCGCATGGCCCTCGGCCGCCGGCCCGCTGCCGCGGCACCCCGTCGAGCAGCCCCGGCATCTCGGGAACGGGCGCGCCCGTCGGCGTCGGCGTGGCCGTCTCGTCGGCCGGCGCGGTGCGATCCACTGCGGGCGCTCCTTCCGTCACGCCCCACACTTCGCGCACCTCCGCTCCCTGTCTGTGACGGGCGCCACGCGAGAGCCGATTCACAGCAACCTGACAGCGGCCCACCGCGTCCCCCGCCGACCGCTCCGTAATTCTTGGCGCCGGACACCCCCCACCTGCCAGGATGCTGGGATGCCCACCTCGAACGACATCCCCCAGGTGCTGGACCGTCGCGAGGGCCCGCACGGCGAGGTCGTACTGCGACGGCACGACGACCGGCTGGAGATCATCGCGAACGGCTGTTTCCTGATGGACACCTCCGACGGCCGCTCGGAGCGGCGGCTGGTCGACGCGGCCCTGGACGCCCTGGCCGGCCGGGACCGCCCGGACGTGCTGATCGGCGGACTCGGCGTCGGTTTCTCCCTCGCCCACGCGGCGGCGGATCCGCGCTGGGGAGGGATCACGGTCGTGGAACGCGAGCACGCCGTCGTCGAGTGGCATCTCGGCGGCCCGCTGTCCGCGTTCTCCGGCGAGGCCCTCGCCGATCCCCGCACGAAAATCGTCGAAGCCGATCTCGTGGCCTACGTCAATGAGACATCCGCCACGTACGACGCCCTGTGCCTCGACATCGACAACGGACCCGGCTGGACCGTCACGGAGGGCAACGAAAGTCTCTACGGAGAAGCCGGACTGGCAAGCTGCGCACGGGTGTTGAGGCCCGGCGGGGTACTCGCCGTCTGGTCCGCCCAGCCCTCTCCGGAATTCGAAGAAACCCTGCGGAATGTCGGGTTCCAACAGGTGCGTACCGAAGAGATCCCGGTTGCCCGGGGCGTTCCGGACGTCGTGCACCTCGGCATCAGCCCTGGATAGCAAAGGTGTGCTGACTCCCCGTACGCTGCTCCCCTGACGCCGATCATTCAAGCGTCAATCGCAACCATGCGCAGACCGAGGAATCACCCCACTGATTCCGGAAAGCACACCCCAGGGGCGGGCGATGGAGCAGACACACACCTCCCACAACGGTTCGGCGACGGCTACACCGGGCGCACAGCGCCGGGTTCTCGTCGTCGAGGACGACGCCACGATCGTGGACGCCATCGCGACCCGCCTGCGAGCCGAGGGATTCCTCGTGCAAACAGCCGGTGACGGTCCGGCCGCCGTCGACACGGCCGAGGCATGGCAGCCCGACCTGCTGATCCTCGACATCATGCTGCCCGGCTTCGACGGTCTGGAGGTCTGCCGGCGCGTGCAGGCCGCCCGGCCGGTGCCGGTGCTGATGCTCACCGCGCGCGACGACGAGACGGACATGCTGGTCGGGCTCGGCGTCGGTGCCGACGACTACATGACGAAGCCGTTCTCGATGCGGGAGCTGGCGGCACGCGTGCACGTGCTGCTGCGCCGCGTGGAGCGGGCCGCGCTGGCCGCCGCGACGCCGCGCAGCGGCATCCTGCGCCTCGGCGAGCTGGAGATCGACCACGCGCAGCGCCGGGTCCGGGTGCGGAGTGAGGATGTTCACCTCACGCCCACCGAGTTCGATCTCCTCGTGTGCCTGGCGAACACCCCGCGCGCGGTGCTCTCGCGCGAGCAGCTGCTCGCCGAGGTCTGGGACTGGGCGGACGCCTCCGGCACCCGGACTGTCGACAGCCACATCAAGGCACTGCGCCGGAAGATCGGCGCCGAGCGGATCCGTACGGTGCACGGCGTGGGCTACGCCCTGGAGACCCCGACGCCATGAGCGGCGGGCCGGGAGCACGGAGAGGCCCCGGGGATCCGGAACCCTGGGGCGGGGTGAGCCCGTTCTCGATCAAGACCAAGCTGGGCGCGCTGGTCGTCATCTCGGTGCTGATCACGACAGGCCTGTCGGTGATCGCGGTGCACACGAAGACGGAGCTGCGCTTCATCACGGTCTTCTCGATGATCGCCACACTGCTCATTACGCAGTTCGTGGCCCATTCGCTCACCGCGCCGCTGGACGAGATGACGGCGGTGGCCCGTTCCATCTCGCAGGGCGACTACACCCGCCGGGTGCGGGAGAACCGCCGTGACGAACTGGGCGATCTGGCCGTGACGATCAACGCCATGGCCGACGAGCTGGAGGCCCAGGACCGCCAGCGCAAGGAGCTGGTGGCGAACGTCTCGCACGAGCTGCGCACCCCCATCGCTGGACTGCGCGCGGTGCTGGAGAACATCGTCGACGGCGTCACACAGGCCGACCCGGAGACGATGCGCACGGCCCTGAAGCAGACCGAGCGGCTCGGCCGGCTGGTGGAGACGCTGCTGGACCTGTCCCGTCTGGACAACGGCGTCGTACCGCTGAAACAGCGGCGGTTCGAGGTGTGGCCGTATCTGTCCGGCGTGCTGAAGGAGGCCAACATGGTCGCCTCCGTGCGCGCGGGCATCGCCACCGGCTCGGGCAGTCACACCCGTACGGACGTCCATCTGCACCTCGACGTCCACCCGCCGGAGTTGACCGCGCACGCCGACCCGGAGCGCATCCACCAGGTGGTGGCCAACCTCATCGACAACGCCGTCAAGCACAGTCCGCCGCACGGCCGTGTGACGGTCAAGGCGCGGCGCGGCTCGCTGCCGGAGTCGCTGGAGCTTGAGGTCCTGGACGAGGGCCCCGGCATTCCGAAGTCCGAGTGGCACCGCGTCTTCGAGCGGTTCAACCGCGGCAACGCCAAGCGGTCGCAGGGTCCTGGCAGCGACGGCGGCACGGGCCTCGGCCTGGCCATCGCCCGCTGGGCGGTGGATCTGCACGGCGGGCGCATCGGAGTGGCTGAATCCAAGCGAGGTTGCCGGATTCTTGTCACCCTTCCGGGACTTCCATCTCTGCCAAGTTGACGTAAAGTTCGAAGCGGAGCCACAAGATCCACGGGCGTCCGCGCTGACAGACACGTGTGATCAGGCACAGGCCCGCGCCGTCGGCGCATGAGGCCCGGCTCGACCCTTCCCTCTTTAAGCGGAACCGCGTTTGTTTCCCGCCATTTCGAGCCCCGAAACACGCTCCGAGATGTGACTTGCGCGACGTTGAACGGGCCCGACCTGACCTACCCGGTCCCAGGGGCGTAGCCTTGATTCCCGCTGTCCATCATCTTGTGAAGCGGAAGAGGGCGGTTGCCGCCGTGTCGCCACAGTCCCCCAGTAACTCGAGCATCTCGACCGACACCGACCAAGCGGGGAAGAACCCTGCCGCGTCGTTCGGTGCCAATGAGTGGCTCGTCGACGAGATCTATCAGCAGTACCTCCAGGACCCGAATTCGGTAGACCGAGCCTGGTGGGACTTCTTCGCCGACTACAAGCCGGGGGCGGCTGCCGCCTCGGCTCCGGCGGGTACCGCGGCCGCGGGGGCCGCGGGGACCACCACCGCTCAGCCGGCGGCCCAGGCCGCCCCCGCCCAGCCCGCGGCCGCCGCCCCGGCGGCCCAGCAGCCCGCGGCCGCCGCGCCGGCTCCCGCTCCGGCGAAGCCCGCCGCGCAGGCCCCGGCTCAGGCTCCCGCTCCGGCGAAGGCCGCCCCGGCCGCCAAGCCGGCCGCCGCGAAGCCCAAGGCCGCACCCGCCGGTGAAGCCCCCGCGGGCCCCGAGCAGGTCGTGCTGCGCGGCCCCGCCGCCGCGGTCGCGAAGAACATGGACGCCTCCCTGGAGCTGCCCACGGCCACGTCCGTGCGCGCGGTCCCGGTGAAGCTGCTGTTCGACAACCGCATCGTCATCAACAACCACCTCAAGCGGGCGCGTGGCGGGAAGATCTCCTTCACGCACCTCATCGGCTACGCGATGGTCCAGGCCATCAAGGCGATGCCGGCGATGAACTACGCGTTCGCGAAGGTGGACGGCAAGCCGACCCTGGTCAAGCCGGAGCACGTCAACCTCGGTCTCGCCATCGACCTGGTCAAGCCGAACGGCGACCGCCAGCTGGTCGTCGCGGCGATCAAGAAGGCCGAGACGCTGAACTTCTTCGAGTTCTGGCAGGCCTACGAGGACATCGTCCGCCGCGCCCGCGACGGCAAGCTGACGATGGACGACTTCTCCGGGGTCACGGTCTCCCTGACCAACCCCGGCGGCCTCGGCACGGTCCACTCGGTGCCGCGTCTGATGCCCGGCCAGTCCGTGATCATGGGCGTCGGCTCCATGGACTACCCGGCGGAGTTCCAGGGCACCTCCCAGGACACCCTGAACAAGCTCGGCATCTCGAAGGTCATGACGCTCACGTCGACCTACGACCACCGGGTGATCCAGGGTGCCGCCTCCGGCGAGTTCCTGCGCCAGGTCGCGAACCTCCTGCTCGGCGAGAACAACTTCTACGACGAGATCTTCGAGGCGCTGCGCATCCCCTACGAGCCGGTCCGCTGGCTCAAGGACATCGACGCCAGCCACGACGACGACGTCACGAAGGCCGCCCGCGTCTTCGAGCTGATCCACTCCTACCGGGTCCGCGGCCACGTCATGGCCGACACCGACCCGCTGGAGTACCAGCAGCGCAAGCACCCCGACCTGGACATCACCGAGCACGGCCTCACGCTCTGGGACCTGGAGCGCGAGTTCGCCGTCGGCGGCTTCGCCGGCAAGTCGATGATGAAGCTGCGCGACATCCTCGGCGTCCTGCGCGACTCGTACTGCCGCACCACCGGCATCGAGTTCATGCACATCCAGGACCCGAAGCAGCGCAAGTGGATCCAGGACCGTGTGGAGCGCCCGCACACCAAGCCGGAGCGCGAGGAGCAGCTGCGCATCCTGCGCCGCCTGAACGCCGCCGAGGCCTTCGAGACGTTCCTCCAGACGAAGTACGTCGGCCAGAAGCGCTTCTCCCTGGAGGGCGGCGAGTCCGTCATCCCGCTGCTGGACGCGGTCCTCGACAGCGCTGCGGAGTCCCGCCTGGACGAGGTCGTCGTCGGCATGGCCCACCGCGGCCGTCTGAACGTCCTGGCCAACATCGTCGGCAAGTCGTACGCCCAGATCTTCCGCGAGTTCGAGGGCAACCTCGACCCGAAGTCGATGCACGGCTCCGGCGACGTGAAGTACCACCTGGGCGCCGAGGGCACCTTCACGGGCCTCGACGGCGAGCAGATCAAGGTCAGCCTGGTCGCGAACCCCTCGCACCTGGAGGCGGTGGACCCGGTCCTGGAGGGCGTCTCCCGCGCCAAGCAGGACATCATCGGCAAGGGCGGCACGGACTTCACGGTCCTGCCGGTGGCGATCCACGGCGACGCGGCCTTCGCGGGCCAGGGCGTGGTGGCCGAGACCCTGAACATGTCGCAGCTGCGCGGCTACCGCACCGGCGGCACGGTCCACATCGTCATCAACAACCAGGTCGGCTTCACCGCGGCCCCCGAGTCCTCGCGTTCCTCCATGTACGCGACGGACGTGGCCCGCATGATCGAGGCCCCGATCTTCCACGTGAACGGCGACGACCCGGAGGCCGTGGTCCGGGTGGCCCGGCTGGCCTTCGAGTTCCGCCAGGCGTTCAACAAGGACGTGGTGATCGACCTCATCTGCTACCGCCGCCGCGGTCACAACGAGTCGGACAACCCGGCCTTCACCCAGCCGCTGATGTACGACCTGATCGACAAGAAGCGCTCGGTGCGCAAGCTCTACACCGAGTCCCTCATCGGCCGCGGTGACATCACCCTGGAAGAGGCCGAGCAGGCGCTCCAGGACTACCAGGGCCAGCTGGAGAAGGTCTTCACGGAGGTCCGCGAGGCCACCTCGCAGCCGGCCGCCGCGGAGCCCACCGACCCGCAGGCCGAGTTCCCGGTCGCCGTGAACACCGCGGTGACCACGGAGGTCGTCAAGCGGATCGCCGAGTCCCAGGTCAACATCCCCGACCACATCACCGTCCACCCGCGCCTGCTGCCGCAGCTCCAGCGCCGGGCGTCGATGGTCGAGGACGGCACGATCGACTGGGGCATGGGCGAGACCCTCGCGGTCGGCTCCCTCCTGCTGGAGGGCGTCCCGGTCCGCCTGGCCGGCCAGGACTCGCAGCGCGGTACGTTCGGCCAGCGCCACGCGGTCATCATCGACCGCAGCACGGGCGACGAGTACACGCCGCTGCAGTACCTCTCCGAGGACCAGGCGCGTCTGAACGTCTACAACTCCCTCCTCTCCGAGTACGCGGCGATGGGCTTCGAGTACGGCTACTCGCTGGCCCGCCCCGAGGCGCTCGTGATGTGGGAGGCGCAGTTCGGCGACTTCGTCAACGGCGCGCAGACGGTCGTGGACGAGTTCATCTCGTCGGCCGAGCAGAAGTGGGCCCAGACCTCCGGTGTGGTCCTGCTCCTCCCGCACGGCTACGAGGGCCAGGGCCCGGACCACTCGTCCGCCCGCCCGGAGCGCTTCCTCCAGATGTGCGCCCAGAACAACATGACGGTCGCCATGCCGACGTCGCCGTCGAACTACTTCCACCTCCTGCGGTGGCAGGTGCACAACCCGCACCACAAGCCGCTGGTGGTCTTCACTCCGAAGTCGATGCTGCGTCTGAAGGCGGCGGCCTCGAAGGCGGACGAGTTCACGACCGGCCAGTTCCAGCCGGTCATCGGCGACGCGTCGGTGGACGCGGCCGCGGTCAAGAAGGTCGTCTTCTGCGCCGGCAAGGTCTACTACGACCTGGAGGCCGAGCGTCAGAAGCGCGGCGTCACGGACACGGCGATCATCCGCATCGAGCGCCTGTACCCGCTGCCGGGTGCCGAGCTCCAGGCGGAGATCAAGAAGTACCCGAACGCCGAGAAGTACCTGTGGGCCCAGGAGGAGCCGGCGAACCAGGGTTCCTGGCCGTTCATCGCGCTCAACCTGATCGACCACCTGGACCTCGCGGTCGGCGCGGACGTCCCGCACGGCGAGCGCCTGCGCCGCATCTCGCGCCCGCACAGCTCGTCCCCGGCGGTGGGTTCCGCGAAGCGGCACCAGGCCGAGCAGGAGCAGCTGGTGCGTGAGGTGTTCGACGCGTAAGCGCCCTCGCGCGTTCCACGTGACCGGGCCGCATCCCCGCTTCGGGGGTGCGGCCCGGCCGTTTGCGCGCACATAAACTTGACGGCATGTACTTCACGGACCGTGGCATCGAGGAACTGGAGAAGCGGCGCGGCGAGGAGGAGGTCTCCTTCGAGTGGCTGGCCGAGCAGTTGCGGACGTTCGTCGATCTCAACCCCGACTTCGAGGTGCCGGTGGAGCGGCTGGCCACGTGGCTGGCGCGGCTGGACGACGAGGACGAGGAGTAGGACGCTCCCGGGCGGTCAGTCGCGCGGGTGCGTGACGGCGTACGCCAGGCCCAGTGCGCCATGAGCCAGGAGCAGCGCTCCGGCCGTGGCCCACCCCCAGCCGCCGCTGGGGCGCCGTAGCCCCCAGGCGATGAGCGGGACACCCGCCGCCATCTGGGCGAGGGCCAGGGCGCGGGCACTGGGGCCGCCGGTCCAGGGCATCCAGGGGCCGAGGCGGCTGTGGTCGACGGTGTCGCGTTCGGCGACCGCCTCGCGCCACCCCGGCCATTCGACCGGGAGGCTGTCCGGCTGGAGTGCTGCGGCTTCCCGGAGGCGGTCCGCGGGCTCGCCGGGAGCGAGTTCCGGGGGCAGTGAGACGCCCACGCGCGCGAGGACCGCCAGCAGGCCGCGCAGACGGGTGCGGGCGTCGGCCGCGGAGTCGGCCTTCGTCAGCTGGTCGAGGGTCTGGAGGTCCAGGACGGGGTCGAGGCCCACGCGCGCGGCGAAGGTGCGCATCGCCTCCTCCTCCCCCACCGGGACACCGCTCGCGAGCCAGACGAAGCCAACCGGGCGGCGGAAACCGGAAGCGAGCGTGAAGCCCGCGTGGTCGACGTCCCACCACAGGGCGAGAACGGGCCAGGGCGCGCCGACGGCGAGGGCCGTGGCCCAGCCGGTGACCACACGGTCGACGGGCTCGCCCGCGTCCCGCCAGGGCCCGCCCTCGGGGACGAGAACGCTCCATTCGTCGCCCGCCCGGGTGAGCTGCATCCGTTCCCGCAGCAGGTGGGCGACGGGGGCGACGGCCCCGGGCACCGCCCGGCACAACAGCAGCGCCCCGGGGGCTGGACCGGTGCGGTCGGCTTCCGTCGGCATGGTCACACGCTAGGGCGAATCAGACCTCTTTGAGTACTTTTGCGCGTCCTGAGGTCCCCGGAAGGGTGTCTTGACTTTCCTGGACCACGATATATCGTGATTCTCGGAAGACGCGATATGGCGCGTCGTGTCGGGAGGTCTGCCCATGTCCGAGTGGTCTGTCACGGAGCCGAGGAAACTCACCTTCGACGAGCCCGTGACCGAGCTTCACGTGCGTCTCGTCAACGGAACGGTGAACGTGGTGGGCACGGACGAAGGTTCCGCCCGCCTGGAGGTCTCCGAGATCGAGGGTCCGCCCCTGGTGGTGACCCAGCAGGACGGGACCCTCACGGTGGCCTACGAGGACCTGCCCTGGAAGGGCTTCCTCAAGTGGCTGGACCGCAAGGGCTGGCGCCGCAGCGCGGTGGTCTCCCTGGCCGTCCCGGCCTCCACCCGGGTGCAGGTGGGGGTGGTCGGCGCGGCAGCCGTGATCTCCGGGATGGAGGGACCGGCGGTGGTGAAGGGCGTCACGGGCGACACGGCCCTCGTGGCGCTTTCCGGCCCGGTCCGCGCCGACACGGTCTCCGGGAGCGTGGAGGCCCAGGACGTGACCGGCGACCTCCGGTTCAACTCCGTCTCGGGCGACCTCACGGTGGTCGAGGGTTCCGGCTCCTCCGTGCGGGCCGACTCGGTCAGCGGCTCCATGATCGTCGACCTCGACCCGGGCGGCCCGACGGACGTACGCCTGACCAGCGTCTCGGGCGAGATCGCGATCCGGCTGCCGGACCCGGCGGACGCGGAGGTCGAGGCCAACACGGCGAGCGGCGCGATCTCCAACGCCTTCGGCGATCTGCGGGTGCACGGCCAGTGGGGCGCCCACAAGATCACGGGCCGTCTGGGCGCGGGCAACGGCAAGCTGCGAGCCACCACGGTCTCCGGCTCGATCGCCCTGCTGCGCCGCCCCTCCAGGGAGGACGAGCCCGACGAACCGTGGGACACCCGGCCGGGCACCGGCAGCTCGCCGGCCGACCCGCAGGACGACCCGCCGGCCCGGTCGGGAGACAATTCCGTCTCCGACCGGGGCGCCGCCGACGCCGGTGTCCCGGCCGACGGCACGACCGACAAGAAGGTGCTCTGACATGCCCCCCGTCTTCGCCCACGGCCGCCTCCGCCTCTACCTGCTGAAGCTGCTGGACGAGGCCCCCCGTCACGGCTACGAGGTGATCCGCCTCCTCGAAGAGCGCTTCCAGGGGCTGTACGCACCGTCGGCGGGCACGGTCTACCCGCGCCTGGCCAAGCTGGAGGCCGAGGGCCTGGTCACCCACACCACGGAGGGCGGCCGCAAGGTGTACTCGATCACGGACGCGGGCCGCGCCGAACTGGCCGACCGCAGCGGCGAACTGGCCGACCTGGAGCTGGAGATCCGGGAGTCGGTAGCGGAACTGGCTGCGGAGATCCGCGCCGACGTGCGCGGGGCCGCCGGCGACCTGCGCCGCGAGGTGCGCGCCGCGGCGAGCGAGGCCCGCCGGGAGACCGGCACCAAGCCCCGTGGCGCGGAGGACGCCCCCTTCGGGGACTTCGGGCAGTACGGCGACAAGGAAGCCTGGCGCGTCGCCAAGGAGGAGATGCGGCGCGCCAGGCAGGAGTGGAAGGAGCAGGCCCGCCGCGCCAAGGACGAGAGCCGCCGCGCCCGTGAGGACGCCCTGCGCGCCCGCCGCCAGGCCAAGGAGGCCCAGGAACAGGCCCGCGCCCAGGCCCAGGAGCAGGTGCAGCGCATCGCCCGCCGGGTTCAGGAGCAGGTCCAGGACCACTTCGCCCGCGGCGACTGGCCCACGGGACTGCGTGAGGGCCTGAGCGAACTGGCCAAGGAGGTCGGCGAGTTCGGCAAGGACTACGGCAAGGACTTCGGCTTCGACTGGACCGGCACCGGCAAGCCGGCCTCGCAGCCGACGCCCTCACAGACCCCCGAGGACTTCCCGGCCGGCTACGAACCAACCTGGGCCCATGAGGACGCCGCGGACTCCACCGGCGACCCCGCCCGCGACCTGGACCGCCTGCTCGACCGATTCCGGGACGACATCCGCGACGCGGCCCGGGACCACGGCGTCACGCCCGACCAACTGCGCGACGCCCGCCGCCACCTGTCGACGGCGGCGGCCCACATAGGAGCACTGCTGCGCACCCCGAAGAAGTAGACGTCCGGGCACCCGTCACCCGGCCTTGGCCTCGCCGCCCCCGTACAGCACCCGTACCAGGGACTCGTACGTCACCCCGTGGTCGGCGAGGACCTCGGCCGGCACGCCTGGGCGCATGGTCAGGGCCAGCAGGATGTGCTCGTCGCCGATGTGCCGGTCCCGCTGGGCGAGGGCGGCCCGCAAGGAGCGCTCCAGGACGTCCTTGGCGCCGCGCCCGAAGGAGGCCCGCCCCGACCACCACCCCTTGTCCTTCCGGTCACCGGCCATGGCACCGACGCCGTGCACCTCCTCCACCCGGGCGACGATCTCCTCCACATCGATCCCGAGCCCGGCGAGCGCGTCGGCCTCGGCCTGCGACAGTCCGGCCCGCCGCCGGGCCGCGCCCAGCGCCTCCCGCACGGACTCCCTCCGCTCAGCGAGCCCGAGAGCGGCGAGCGCGAACGAGCCACGGCTGCCCTCCCGGTCGAGCAACGCGAGCAGCAGATGCTCCGGCTCCACGACCTGCCCGCCACCACCGCCCTCCACATACTCGAACGCGCCCTTGACCACGCTCCGGGCGTCCTTCGTGAACCGCTCGAACATCAATGCCTCCCGTACTTCTTGTGCACGGCCTGCCTGCTCACACCGAGTTCGGTGGCGATCTCCTGCCACGACCAGCCCTGGTTGCGCGCGTTGCGCACCTGTACGGCTTCCAGCTGCTCCAGCAGCCTGCGCAGGGCGGCGACGGCCCGCAGGCCGACCCGTGGATCACGGTCGCCCGCACGCTCGGCCAGATCGGTTGCTTCGGTCATGACGTCAACCTACGTTGACACCCCACCTTCGTCAACCCCAGTTGACACACCAAACGGCCGGCCCGAACCCGGACCGGCCGTCAGCACATGCAGGGGTGACTACGGGTTGGTGAGCACGACCTTCCCGAACTGCTCACCGGACGCCAGCCGTTCGAAGCCCTCCCGCGCGCGGCCCATCGGCAGCACCTCGTCGATGACCGGCCGCACACCGGTGGCGGCACAGAACGCGAGCAGGTCCTCCAGCTCGTCCTTGGTGCCCATCGTGGATCCGACGACCTTGAGCTCCAGGAAGAAGATCCGGGTCAGTTCGGCATGCGAGGGCCGGTCACCACTGGTGGCACCGGAGATCACCAGTGTGCCGCCGGGCTTCAGCGACTTCACGGAGTGCGACCAGGTGGCGGCCCCGACGGTCTCGATCACGGCGTCGACCCGCTGCGGCAGCCGCGCCCCCGACTCCAGGGCCTCCACGGCCCCCAGCTCCACTGCCCGCTTCCGCTTGGCCTCGTCCCGGCTCGTGGCGAAGACCCGGAGCCCGGCGGCCTTCCCCAGCACGATGGCGGCCGTGGCGACACCGCCCCCCGCGCCCTGCACGAGCACCGAGTCGCCGGGCCGGACGCCCGCGTTGGTGAACAGCATCCGGTACGCGGTCAGCCACGCCGTCGGCAGACAGGCGGCCTCCTCGAAGGAGAGCTCCTTGGGCTTGGGCAGGAGGTTCCAGGTCGGCACGGCGACCTGCTCGGCGAAGGTGCCCTGGTAGCGCTCGGTGAGGATGGAACGGGGTTCCTTCGGGCCGACCCCGTGCCCGCTCTGTCCGATCACGGAGTGCAGGACGACCTCGTTGCCGTCCTCGTCGACGCCGGCGGCGTCACAGCCGAGGATCATCGGCAGTTTGTCCTCTGCGAGGCCGACGCCGCGCAGGGACCACAGGTCGTGATGGTTGAGGGAGGCGGCCTTGACCGTGACGGTGCTCCAGCCGGGGCGGGTCTCGGGAGCCGGACGCTCTCCCAACTCCAGGCCGGTCAGTGGCTGGTCGCGGTCGATTCGGGCGGCGTAGACAGCGAACATGACCTTGACGATAGGTTCCCGAACGCACCCGGGGAACCACCGGCCCGTGTGAGACACACCCTCTTGCCACGCGCTCGGCGTCGGTGCCACTGCCGGGTGGGTCCGCAGCCCGGCGGAACGGGGTGCCGCTTCTTGGTGAGGGGCGTCGCCCCAAGCGGCACGACTGCCCGCAGCCAGGGCGGACCCGCACCCGCGCACGCACGGAAGGGGACGTGTCGGGGGGTGTCCGCCCGCAGCGGTTGGCGCCTCAACGGACAGTCAGCCGGCGTCCGACCCCATCGCGCCGTTCCGAGGACGAGCCCCCCCGACACGGCCCCAGCCCACCGCACCCCGGTAGGCGCTACGCGCACCCCCGCCGAAGCAGCCACAGGCCGCCGCAGGCACGCGCACGCCACCCGGACAGCCGCACCCGGAGGCAAAAAAAGTGACCCCACCCACCAGGGCAGGGCCACCTCACCACACAGGCGAACGTCAGCGCCGAGCCACACCCTCGGCCCGCGCAGCCGCCGCCACCGCGGCCGTCACGGCCGGCGCGACCCGCTCGTCGAACGGCGACGGGATGACGTAGTCGGCCGCGAGGTCGTCCCCGACCACGCCCGCCAGCGCCTCCGCGGCGGCCAGCTTCATCCCCTCCGTGATCCGCGACGCCCGCACCTGAAGCGCACCCGCGAAGATCCCCGGGAAGGCCAGCACGTTGTTGATCTGGTTCGGGAAGTCCGACCGCCCGGTAGCCACCACGGCCGCGTACTTGTGCGCGACCTCGGGATGCACCTCAGGATTCGGGTTCGCCATGGCGAAGACGAACGCCCCCTCGGCCATCGACGCGACCGCGTCCTCCGGCACCGTCCCACCGGACACCCCGATGAACACATCGGCCCCGGCCAGCGCCGCCTCCAGCGAACCGCTGATGCCCGCCTTGTTCGTGAACCCGGCCAGCTCCCGCTTCACCGGCGTCAGATCGTCCCGGTCCGCCGACACGACACCCTTGCGGTCGGCCACCGCGACATCCCCGATCCCGGCCTCGACCAGCATCTTCGCGATGGCGACACCCGCCGCACCGGCGCCGGAGATGACGGCCCGCAGCTCTCCCAGCGCCCGCTTGCTCAGCCGCGCGGCGTTCCGCAGGGCCGCCAGCGTCACGACCGCCGTACCGTGCTGGTCGTCGTGGAAGACGGGAATGTCGAGCCGCTCCTGGAGCTTCCGCTCGATCTCGAAGCACCGCGGCGCCGAGATGTCCTCCAGGTTGACCCCGCCGAACGACGGCGCGAGGCGCACCACCGTCTCGACGATCTCGTCGACGTCCGTGCAGTTCAGCGCGATCGGAACCGCGTCCACGCCGCCGAACTGCTTGAAAAGAATCGCCTTGCCCTCCATCACCGGGAGGGAGGCCTCGGGCCCGATGTCACCGAGCCCCAGCACGGCCGTACCGTCCGTCACGACGGCCACGACCGACGACTTCCACGTGTAATCGTGGACGAGCTCCGGCTGCTCCGCGATCGCGCTGCACACCTTCGCGACCCCGGGCGTGTACGCCAGGGACAGGTCGTCCTTGTCACGGACCGGCACCGTGGCCTGCACGGCCATCTTGCCGCCGCGGTGGAGCGCGAACGCCGGATCGAAGGAGTCGAGGGGCTCCGCACCGCCCTCGTGACCCGTATGGTCCGCCGTGCTCTCGCTGCGAGGATTGACGATCTCCGCTGCCACTTCGTTTTACCCCTTAAATCTTCATTGGCTTGAGGGTGGCCACTCCTGGTGAGGCGTGGGCGGGACCGCGTACGGCCGTGGTCATGCTGTGTACGTGATACGTACGGGCGCATACGCGACGGGCGCGCCGCACACGCGCCCTGAGCCCCGGATGAGGGGTGTAAAGACCCTTCTTACCGGACGGACGGCGCCGACGACGAGTCCATAACGCGAAGGTCACACACGGACGCCCGACTCTTCGTCCAATATCGTGACAAGGCCTGGACAATCCCCCGACAACCGGTCAACTATCGGCGAATCCTTCGGGCCCCGTATCGGATTCCCGGGACAAACCGAAGATCTTCCGGCCGGAAGGAGCGATTCCCGCAGAAGGTCCGGTCGTGATGTACCGGAGTGGTGCGGTTCGGGGGTCGCCCGTTATCCGATTTTGACATGGCTGGCCCCCAGAATGGCGCCGTCCGAATGGCAAGATGCCGTAATCACACGAGGTCGCGACACTCGAAGACGTGTGTTCTCGTCGACCCACGGAACTGCCGGCACCGTCGGCAGTCCACGGCACTGCCGAACCCATCGGCAGCGCCCGCCCCATCGGCAACTCCACCCATCCGCCGGAGGAACCCACCATGACCGCAAGCTCCACCCGTCGTACGACCGCCGCGCAGTCCCGGCTAGCAGCGGTCGGTGCGATCGCGGTCGCAGGCGCGCTGATGCTCACCGGATGCGGTGACCAGACCAAGGACAACGGCTCGGACAACCAGACCGCGACGGCGTCGGCCCCGCTCGCCGACAAGCTGCCGCAGGCGATCCGGGACAAGGGCATCATCAAGGTCGGTTCCGACATCGCCTACGCCCCGGTCGAGTTCAAGGACAACGCGGGCAAGACGGTCGGTATCGACCCGGACCTCGCCGCCGCCATGGGCAAGCAGCTCGGAGTCGACTTCCAGTTCGAGAACGGCACCTTCGACACGCTGATCACCGGTCTGCGCTCCAAGCGGTACGACATCGCCATGTCCGCGATGACCGACACCAAGGACCGCCAGGAGGGCATCGACTCCGACACCGGCAAGAAGGTCGGTGAGGGCGTCGACTTCGTCGACTACTTCACCGCCGGTGTCTCGATCTACACCAAGAAGGGCGACGACCAGGGCATCAAGACCTGGTCCGACCTGTGCGGCAAGAAGATCGTCCTGCAGCGCGGCACGGTCTCCGAGGACCTCGCCAAGGCCGAGTCGAAGAAGTGCCCGGCCGGCAAGAAGATCGCCATCGAGCCCTTCGACAACGACCAGCAGGCCCAGACCCGTCTGCGCGCGGGTGGCGCCGACGCCGGCTCGTCCGACTTCCCGGTCGCCGCGTACGCCGTGAAGACCTCTGGTGGCGGCAAGGACTTCCAGCTGGTCGGCGAGCAGGTCGAGGCCGCTCCGTACGGCATCGCGGTCGCCAAGAACCAGACGCAGCTGCGGGACGCCCTCAAGGCCGCGCTGGACGCCGTCATCGCCAACGGCGAGTACGAGAAGATCATGAAGAAGTGGGGCGTCACGGACGGCGCCATCAAGGAAGCCACCATCAACGGCGGCAAGTGACCGCGACGCAGCGGCACTGAAAGGCAACACCCGTGACTGTTGACATCGACAAGACGACGGGCGACACGCCCCCGGCCGGGCCGGAGGCCATCAAGGCCATCCCGGTCCGGCACTACGGGCGGTACATCTCCGCCGTCGTCGCCATCGCCCTGCTGGTCGGGGTCGTCTACGCGTTCTCCCAGGGCAAGATCAACTGGGGCGCGATCCCGGACTACTTCTTCGACGACCGCATCCTGGACGGCGTGGGCAAAACGCTCCTGCTGACCGTGCTGTCCATGGTGATCGGCATCGTCGGCGGCGTCATGCTCGCCGTGATGCGCCTGTCGAAGAACCCGGTGACCTCGTCGATCGCGTGGTTCTACATCTGGTTCTTCCGCGGCACCCCGGTCCTGGTGCAGCTCATCGTCTGGTTCAACCTGGGCCTGGTCTTCGAGTACATCAACCTCGGGCCGTTCTACAAGGACGAGTGGTCGGACTTCATGACCCCGTTCCTGACGGCGCTGCTGGGCCTCGGCCTCAACGAGGCCGCCTACATGGCGGAGATCTGCCGGGCCGGTCTGCTCTCCGTCGACGAGGGCCAGACCGAGGCGTCGCACGCGCTCGGCATGAGCCACGCCAGGACGCTGCGCCGGATCGTCATCCCGCAGGCGATGCGCGTGATCGTGCCGCCGACGGGCAACGAGGTCATCAACATGCTGAAGACGACCTCGCTGGTCTCGGTCGTCCAGTATCCCGAGCTGCTCCGCGCCGCCCAGGACATCGGCCAGACCTCCGGCGCCCCCGCCGAGATGCTGTTCCTGGCGGCGGCCTGGTACCTGCTGCTCACCTCGGTCTTCAGCATCGGCCAGTACTACCTGGAGCGGCACTACGCGCGTGGTTCGAGCCGGTCGCTCCCGGCCACGCCGTTCCAGAAGATCAAGGCGAACGTGCTGTCCCTGTCCAGCCGCTCGAAGCCGACGGGAGGCACCGCATGACCCCCATGGTGAAGGCCGAAGGCGTCCACAAGAGCTTCGGCCCCGTCGAAGTCCTCAAGGGCATCGACCTGGAGGTGAAGTCCGGCGAGGTGTTCTGCCTCATCGGCCCCTCCGGCTCCGGCAAGTCGACCTTCCTCCGGTGCATCAACCACCTGGAGAAGATCAACGCCGGCCGCCTGTCGGTGGACGGGGAGCTGGTCGGTTACCGCCAGAAGGGCGACAAGCTCTACGAGCTGAAGGACAGCGAGGTCGCCCGCAAGCGCCGGGACATCGGCATGGTCTTCCAGCGCTTCAACCTCTTCCCGCACATGACGGCCGTGGAGAACGTCATGGAGGCGCCGGTCCAGGTCAAGGGCGTGAGCAGGGGCCAGGCCCGGCAGCGTGCCCTGGAGCTCCTGGACCGGGTGGGTCTGGCCGACAAGGCGGGCAGCTACCCCATGCAGCTCTCCGGCGGCCAGCAGCAGCGCGTCGCCATCGCCCGGGCCCTCGCCATGGACCCGAAGCTGATGCTGTTCGACGAGCCGACGTCGGCGCTCGACCCGGAGCTGGTCGGTGACGTCCTGGACGTCATGCGCGACCTCGCCGAGTCCGGTATGACGATGATCGTCGTGACCCACGAGATGGGCTTCGCCCGCGAGGTGGGCGACAGCCTGGTCTTCATGGACGGCGGTGTGGTGGTCGAATCCGGTCACCCGCGTGAGGTGCTGACGAACCCGCAGCACGAGCGGACGAAGTCGTTCCTGTCCAAGGTGCTCTGACCGCGCACACGGCGAGGGGGCGGTACGGGAACTCCGTACCGCCCCCTTCCGCGTGCTACTTCAGGGCGAGCAGCAGGGTGTCCGAGGGCGAGCACCACACCGGCCTGGCCTCCGCGAAGCCCTTCTCGCGCAGCACGCGCGCGTGCCACGCCGCCGACGGCATGTCGCCGTCCGCGTGCTCGCCGTAGATCTCGTAGCGCCGGGCCGTGGGCTCCGCGAGGACCGGGTCCTTGGCGGCGAGCTGCCACCACTGCGACCAGTCGAGGACGCCGTCCCGCTCGGCCTGTTCCATGCGGGCGTGCCGCTGCGCCCGCTCGGCGGCGTTGATCCGGGGCGTCGTCTCGTCGATCATGTGGTCCGCGTTCATGAAGACACCGCCGTCGCGGACCACTCCCGCGACCTGGCCGTAGAGGTCCGCGAGGGGATCCCGGTGCAGCCAGTGCAGGGCCGTCGCGGTCAGGACGGCGTCGTACGAGTCGTACGGCAGCTTCGCCGGCCATTCGGGGTCCTTGAGGTCGGCGGTGACGAGGCTGACCCGCTCGTCGCCCGCGAAGGTGCCCTCGGCGATGGTCAGGAGCGCCGGGTCGAGGTCGACGCCGGTGCTGGTGGCCTCCGGGAACCGGGCGAGCAGCCGGGCGGTGATGCTCCCCGTGCCGCAGGCGAGATCGAGCACGCGCGGGGCGGTGCCCACGAGGGCCTCGACCATGTCGAGCATGATCCGGAACCGTTCCTCGCGGTCGGGCAGGTACCACTCCTGCTGCCGGTCCCAGCTCCTCTGCCAGGCCTGCCAGTCGGCGGTGGTCGTGGTGGTGTCCGCGTCCGTCATCGAGCCCCTCCCTCGTAATACCCTGGAAGCACCATCAGCTGTTACGAGTGCGCGCTCATGACCATAAAGCCCCTCCGTAAGGACTACAAGTGGAACTGGCCTATTACTCGGACTATGCGGTGCGCCTCGTCAACACCGAGGAGCCGGCCCGGGGCAAGGACTCCCTGACGTCGGTCGAGGCGGTCCGCGAGCTGTTCGGCATCAACCAGTCGGCGGCCCGCCGCGCCACCGACGCGGACGTCACCCGCTTCCGCTCGGTCCGGGCCCGGCTGCGCGCGGTCTTCGAGGCGGCCGACAAGGGCGACGAGACGCTCGCCGTGGACCTGCTGAACTCACTGCTGCTGGAGTTCCCGGTGAGCCCGCAGATCTCCGGGCACGACTTCCGCGATGACGACGGCCGTCCCCTCTGGCACATGCACCTGGCGGACCACCCGTCCAACGCGACCGCGGGCTATGCGGCGATCGCGGCGATGGGGCTGGCGTTCCACCTGACCGAGTACGGCGTGGACCGGCTCGGCCTGTGCGAGGCCGCGCCCTGCCGCAACGCCTACCTGGACACCTCCACCAACCGCTCCCGGCGCTACTGCTCCGACCGCTGCGCGACCCGCGCCAACGTGGCGGCCTACCGCGCCCGCAAACGCCTCGAAGCCGCCCGGCCCGGCCTGCCCGAGAGGACGGGCCTGGCGGCCGACAGCGCCCAGCCGAGCAGCGCCCAGGGCGAACGCCGGCCGGGCTTGAGCGGCCGGTAGCGGAACCGGACCCGGCCCAGCACCAGCTCGTCCGGTACGACGCCGTAGTCGGTGCTGTCGCCGCCGGCGTAGGTGTTGTCCCCGAGCACCCACCAGCCGTTCTCGCGCCGCTCGGCGACCCGCTTGACGACCAGCAGGTCCTGCTGGAAGGGGTGCCGCAGCACGACGACGTCACCGGGCTTGACCCGGGTCCCGTAGTGCACCAGGAGCCGGTCCCCGTGGTAGAGCGTGGGCACCATGGACGGACCGGTCACCTCGGCCACCCCGAAGGGCGCGGCCGACCTCCCCCGCTCGGACTCCTGCGACAGCTCGGGCATCACCCGGCACCTCCCGGTTCTTCGTCCACCAGTCTCAGTCTCACCCCGGACTTTTGTCCTAAGCCCAAGGGGGCACCCGCGAAAAGCCGTCCCTCACGGAGTAATGTCCCCTGTGAGAAGACGATCACGAGGAAGGAATGCTCCATGCTTTCCCGCCTGTTTGCCCCCAAGGTCAAGGTCAGCGCACACTGTGACCTTCCCTGCGGTGTGTACGACCCTGCCCAGGCCCGCATCGAGGCGGAGTCGGTGAAGGCCATCCAGGAGAAGATGGCCGCCAACGACGACCCGCACTTCCAGGCGCGTGCCACCACCATCAAGGAGCAGCGCGCGGAGCTCGCGAAGCACCACGTGTCCGTGCTGTGGAGCGACTACTTCAAGCCGCCGCACTTCGAGAAGTACCCCGAGCTGCACCAGCTGGTCAACGACACCCTCAAGGCCCTTTCGGCCGCCAAGGGTTCGACCGACCCGGCGACCGGCCAGAAGGCGCTGGACTACATCGCCCAGATCGACAAGATCTTCTGGGAGACCAAGAAGGCCTGAAGTCACGGGCAGACGAAGGGGCCCGGCCGGGAGAACCGGCCGGGCCCCTTCGTCATGGGCGCGGTCGCCGCCGTCAGTGGAACTGCGGGACGATCAGGAAGGCCCCGTACGCCACCACGGCCGCGCAGGCCAGGAAGCACAGCGCCGCCTGGGTGAGGCCGACGGCGGAGGTGCGGCCCTGCTGGTCGCGGGCGCCCTCCAGTCGGGCGAGGCCGAGGACGCCGAGGGCGAAGACGACGACCACGGCGACGGTGACGCCTGTGCTCACCACGGCGACCTGGCCGAGTGCGGTCCAGTCCAGTTGCATGCCGACTCCCCGTCGTTCAGGCGGCCGTGCCGACCTTGGCGGGCGGCTCGGTGCGGATGGTGACCCCGTGTGCGTCGTTGACGTTGTGCGCGTGGACCGGGTTGCGGCGGGAGACGAGCACGATGACCGCGGCGAGGGCCGCGCCGACCAGGGCGACGACCGCCGTACCGAGGTCGCCGCTCTGAACCACGCTCGCGGCCAGGCCGCCGACCAGTGCTGCGGCGGGCAGCGTGACCAGCCACGCGACCGCCATGCGGCCCGCGACGCCCCAGCGGACCTCCGCGAGCCTGCGGCCGAGCCCCGCACCGAGGATGCTGCCCGAGGCGACCTGAGTGGTGGACAGGGCGAAGCCGAGGTGCGCGGAGGTCAGGATGACGGTGGTGGAGGCGGTCTCGGCGGCGAAGCCCTGCGGCGACTGGATCTCGGTGAGGCCCTTGCCCATGGTGCGGATGATGCGCCAGCCGCCGAGATACGTCCCGAGGCCGATGGCCAGGCCCGCGGACGCGATCACCCACAGGGGCGGTCCGGCGTCGTGGCCGAGCGCGCCGGCCGAGATCAGGGTGAGGGTGATGACGCCCATGGTCTTCTGCGCGTCGTTCGTGCCGTGGGCGAGGGAGACCAGCGAGGCCGAGGCGATCTGGCCGACCCGGAAGCCCTTGGTCACGGACTCTTTGCGGGCGCGGTCGGTGAGCCGGTAGGCGAGGTAGGTGGCCAGCAGCGCGGCGACACCCGCCACGACGGGCGAGACCACCGCCGGCACCAGCACCTTCTCGACGACCTTGTCGAAGTTGACGCCATGGCTGCCCGCCCCGACCCACACGGCCCCGATCAGCCCGCCGAACAGGGCGTGCGAGGAACTCGACGGCAGGCCGACCAGCCAGGTCAGCAGGTTCCACAGGATCGCCCCGACCAGACCCGCGAAGATCATCCCCGGGGTGACGAGGGTGTCGTCCACGATGCCGCCCGAGATGGTCTTGGCGACCTCGGTGGACAGAAAGGCACCGACCACGTTGAGGACACCGCTGATCAGGACCGCCGTACGGGGAGCGAGTGCGCCGGTGGCGATGGACGTGGCCATCGCGTTCGCCGTGTCGTGAAATCCGTTGGTGAAGTCGAAGGCGAGCGCCGTCACGATGACGACCGCCACGAGGAACGTGATGTGGTCCATTCCTGAATGCAAACAAGTGCGGGCCAATAGGCGGGGAACGGCGAGGCAAAGGCTGGTCAAGGTTCACGCGGGTGGCGGTGAGGCCGTCCTTATACGATCGCGGCCATGAGGATCCGCTGGACGTACGCCTTCATCGACCGCCCGCGCGAGTCGTTCGACGCCGCCTGCGCGTTCTGGACGGCGGTCACGGACACCCGGCTTTCCGAACTGCGCGGAGAACAGGCCGAGTTCGCCACGCTGGTCCCGCATGACGCCGACGCCTGCCTGAAGGCACAGGCGGTGCGATCGGGGCACGGCGGTGCGCATCCCGACTTCTGTGTGGACGACGTAAGGGAGTTCGCCGACTCGGCGACGCGGCTCGGCGCGAGCGTGGTGGCCGACCTCGGGTCGCTCGTCGTGCTGCGGTCGCCCGGCGGGCAGTTGTTCTGCGCGAACCCTTGGCGCGGGCAATCGTCGCGGCCGGGGGTGGTGCGGGGCAGCCGTCTCGACCAGGTGTGCGTGGACGTGCCGCCGTCCGCCTACGACGCCGAAGTCGCCTTCTGGAGCGGGCTGCTGGCCGACTGGACGTCACGTCCCGGCTCCCTTCCGGAGTTCCACGTGGTCGAGCCGCCGCCCGGCCTGCCGGTACGCCTGCTCCTGCAACGTCTCGGCGAGGAACGCCCGGCCTCCGCCCACCTCGACCTCGCCTGCGCGGACGTCGAGGCGACCCGGGCGCGGCACGAGGAGCTCGGGGCGGTGTTCGTGGCCCGCTTCTCGGGCTGGACGGTGATGCGCGACCCGGCGGGCGGCACGTACTGCCTGACGACCCGGGATCCGGAGACGGGCGGGCTGCAGGTCTAATCCGACTCGGTGTACGCGCAGAGGACGGCCCCACCGTGCTCGGGCGTCGGGCAGGGCGGCAGGTCCGGTGTCGCCTCGGGGTTCGTCTGCTCCCAGACGTACGGCCCCCGAGGCCGAGTCGAGTCCTGCATCCACAGCGTCAGCCCGCCCGCGACGACCACGGCCAGGACCCACACGATCACCACCCGGCGCCACACCCTGCGCCGCCGCTCCCCCGCCATGTCCATGCCTCACACGCTAGTCGAGCAACCGCGCCGCCCGCGCCAGGAGATAGCGCTGTTCGGGCAGGCTGAGGGTCTGGGCGGCCGCCGACTCGTAGGCGGTACGAGCGGCTTCGGGCTCGCCCGCGCGCTCCAGGAGGTGGCCTCGTACGGCGTCCAGGCGGTGGCCCTTCAAGTCGCCTGCCAGCGCGTCCAGTTCGGACAGGCCCGCGTGCGGGCCGTGGACCATGGCGACGGCCACCGCGCGGTTGAGGCGTTCGACCGGGCCTGGGACCAGGGTCACGAGGACGTCGTAGAGGCCCAGGATCTCGGCCCAGTCCGTCGCCTCGGGCGAGGGCGACTCGTCGTGGACGGCGGCGATCGCGGCACGCAGTTGGTAGGGCCCGGGCCTGCCCCGGGCCAGCGCCCCGGTGACCAGGGCGACGCCCTCCTCGATCGCGGCCTTGTCCCAGCGGTCCCGGTCCTGCTCGTCGAGGGGGATCAACTCGCCGTGCGGTCCGCCGCGCGCGTCGCGGCGGGCGTCGGTGAGCAGCATCAGCGCGAGCAGGCCGGCCACCTCGCAGTCCTCGGGGAGCAGCCGGTGGACCGTACGGGTCAGGCGTACGGCCTCGCCCGCGAGGTCACGGCGCTGGAGGGCGGTGCCGGAGGTGGCCGTGTAGCCCTCGTTGAAGATCAGGTAGAGGGTCTGGAGGACGGACGGCAGCCGCTGTTCCCAACGCTCCGGGCGGCCGAAGCGCATACCCCGCACCTTCTGCTTGGCCCGGCTGATCCGCTGCGCCATCGTCGCCTCCGGCACCAGATACGCGCGGGCGACCTCCGCCGTGGTGAGACCGCCGACGGCGCGCAGCGTGAGCGCGATCTGGGCCGGCGGCGTCAGGTCCGGGTGGCAGCACAGGAAGAGCAGCGAAAGGGCGTCGTCCTCGCGGGGAGCCCGCTCCCCGGGCGGCGGGGCGGTGAAGGCGTCGCGGGGCGTGAGCGCCGCCGCCCGCTCCTCGCGCTGCCGCCGGGCCTCCTCGCTGCGCAGTGCGTCGGTCAGCCGCCGCGAGGCCACCCTGATCAGCCAGCCGCGCGGATTGCCGGGCACCCCCGCCGAGGGCCACTGCCCGGCCGCCGCGAGCAGCGCCTCCTGTACGGCGTCCTCGGCGGCGTCGAAGTGCCCGTAGCGCCTCACCAGCGCGCCGAGGACCTGCGGCGCGTTCCGGCGCAGCAGGTCCTCGATCTCGGGTGTGTTCCTCACCGGCCCGTCCGTCGGCGTGGTCCGGCTCTCAGATGTCCCCGGAGCCGTCCATGATCGGACGGATCACGACCGGGTAGTCGGGGGCGCCGGCCGGCTGGGGGCACCGGGCGACGCGCTCGGCGATCTCCGTGACCCGCTCCAGGCTCTCGCACTCCAGGACCCAGTAGCCGGCGAGCAGTTCCTTGGTCTCGCTGTACGGCCCGTCGGTGATCACCGCCTTGCCGTCGTCACCGAGGGTGACGTGCCGGGTCTGCGCCGGCTCGGCCAGGCCCTGCCCGTCGACGAGTTCGCCCGTCTCCGAGAGGTCGTCGTTGATGGCGCCCATGTAGGCGAACATGGCCTGGATCTCGTCCTCGCTCCAGGCGGGGGAGTCCGCCGACGCCTTGCCGCGCATGGCTTCGTAGTCCGCCTGCGTGCCCTGCACCATGACCAGGTACTTCATCAGTCCGCTCCTTCGGCTCTCACCGCCCTGGTGGGCGGCTCTCACAGGGGACGTCGGAGCCGGGCCGGGATTCTCGACACGAGCTCAGGGATTTTCCGCGACGGTTTCTCCGGGAGCGTCTTCGGTCGGGTTCGTCGCGGGTGGGGCGGTGCCCACGGCGGACCGGGGCTGGTCGGGGGTCCGGGTGCCCTCGCCGGCATGACCGCCCTCGGCACCCTCCGCGTCGTAGGCCGCGCACTCGGGGTTGCGGCAGGGGCCCGGCACCCAGCGCGGGACCCACGCGCCCAGCGTCTTGTGGCGCCGGACGACTGTTTCCACTGGCTGTCCGCACGTCGGACAGACGTGTTCTTCGCTGCCCATGTCCTCAGGGTAGGCCGGTCGGGGCCTCAGCGCTTCCTGTTGTACGTGCGCACGAGCACGTCGTTGCCGAAGGTGCGCACCGACTCCAGGGCGAACTCCGAGATCTCGAATCCGGAGCCGAACATCGGCATGCCCGCGCCGTACACGAGCGGGTAGGTCTTGATCACGAGTTCGTCGATCTCGTCGCGCAGTTCGCCCGCGATCTGCGCGCCACCGCACAGGTAGATGCCGAACTCGCCGTCTTCGGCCTTCAGTTCGCGGACCTTTCCGGCCAGGTCGTCCGCGATGATCCCGACGTTCGGGTCGGGCGACTCCTTCAGCGTCCGGGAGGCGACGTATTCGCGCAGGTGGGCGTAGGGGCTGGTGATGCCGTCCTTCAGGGCGAGGTCGTAGCTGGCCCGGCCCTGGACGATGGTGTCGAACCGCTTGTTCGGCAGGTCGTCGAAGCCGAGGGCCCGGCGGCCCTGGGTGGGCACGGTCTCCGGGTATTCCGCCTTGAGGAAGGCGAGGAACTCCTCGTCGACGAAACGGACCATCGATGTCGCGTCGCCGCCCGGGTCGCCGATGAAGCCGTCGATGGAACAGGCGATGAAGTACGTGAGCTTTCGCAAGCCGGTCTCTTTTCGTAGGCTGCCGGTGCAACGACTTCAGTTGTAGTACTCCCGCTGTAGTGGTTGCAAGCCGATATCCACGAACCGACGAAAGTGGGAGAAGGGACTCCGCATGGTCAGCAATCCCGAGCGCCGGGCCGCGCTCGTCGACGCCGGCGTCGAGGTGCTCGCGCGCGAGGGAGCGCGCGGGCTGACGTTCCGCGCGGTGGACGCGGAGGCCGGCGTGCCCGTGGGCACGGCCTCCAACTACTTCACCGGCCGTGCCGACCTGCTGCGCCAGATCGACACCCGGCTGCACACACGGCTCGCGCCCGACCCGGACGTGGTCGCCGAGCTGATGACCCGCCCCCGGGACCGTTCACTGGTCACGGCCTTCATGTACGACCTGATGGCCCGCGCGACCCGCGACCGCACGGGCTATCTGGCCCTCATGGAGCTGCGCCTGGAGGCCACCCGGCGTCCCGAACTGCTCGCCTCCTACACCAAGTCGGTGCGCGGCGACCTGGAGGAGGCCATGGAATTCCACCGGACGGCCGGCCTCCCCGGCGGCGACGAGTCCGTCGCCGTGCTGTACCTGGCCATGCTGGGACTGCTCCTGGAGCACCTGACCCTGCCGGGCGTCCTGGAAGGCGTACTGCCCGGGGTGAGCGTGCCGGACGGGCTGGTGGAGAGGATCGTGGCGACGGTGTTGCCGGAGGGGCAAGCCGGACAGGCCGGCGAGGTCTAGGTCGCGCCGGGCGTCGCGGGGCAGGCGGGACTTCGCGGGCGCCTTCCTAGGGGGTGTCCGTAAAGTCCCGTCGTCCGCCCGGAGGGCGGGCCCTGCGGCGTTCGGTGCGTCTCTGGGGGTACCCCCGGCCGAAGGCTGGGGGAGTGCCGGGCGGACGCCCGCGTGCTGGTTGTACGCGGGTGTTCGCCCGGTGCGGCGAGTGGGGGCACCTCCCACGCCCTTAAGGCAGTGGGGGAGCGTGCCGGGCGTCGCGGGGCAGGCGGGACTTTGCGGACACCCCCTAGGCCTTGCGCGTGCGGGGCTCGCGCCACATCGGCCACATGGCCGGGCCGTTCTCCGGGAGGTCGAGCACCGGGCCGGCGGGCTCGAAGCCGAGGCGCTCGTACAGCTTGCGGCTGCGGGCGCTGCTCGCCTCCAGGTAGGCGGGCAGCCCCTCTCGGTCGCAGCGGTCGAGGACCGACTCGATGAGCGCCGTGCCGAGGCCCTCGCCCTGGCGGCCGGGGGCCACGGCGATCATCCACAGGTACTCGTGGGCCCGCCCGGAGGGGTGGATGGCGGCGGTCAGCCGGCCGATCGTCTCGACGCGTTCGTTGTCCGGATCGACGGCCTGACGCACCTGGGCCGGACCGTCGTCCTCGGCGTCGCCGTCATGGTCGTCGGCCGGCATGGACAGCCACAACGCACAGGCCGAACCGTCCTCGGTGAGGTCGATGCGCCCGTCCGCGAGCACGATGTCGGTGAAGGCGGCCATGAGCCCGGGATGCTTGGCGCGACGGTCCTCCGCCCCGGGGAAGACCCAGCCGCTCACCGGGTCGTCATGGAACGCCTCGTCCAGCAGCCGGACAACCAGCTCCCGGTCGCCCTCGCCCGCCGTCCGGATCGCCACACCCATGTCCCGCCCCTTCGATCGTCCCGACGGGCGTTGATCGTAGGGCGGTTGGGAGCCGTCCCGGCGCGCGGTGCGTGAGCTTGGCGGGAATCCATCGAACAGTTGCCCAAAGCGCCTGTCGTGACCGGCGGTAGGAGGCGGGCCCCGCACACCGTGGGGCAGTGCGGGACCCGCCTGGCCGGAGGCCCGGGGCCGTACGGAGTCAGGAGCCGCACGCCCCCGAGACGCTCCGGGGTCCTGCCCTTCGGTGACCCGAAGGTCCGTCAGGTGTCACCGGCGGCCCGTTGCCGCACCGGCGGCCGCTCCCGGCCGCCGAATGCCGCACCGTCCGCCGTCAACCGCTGCGCGGTCACTTGCTGCGCGGTCAACCGCTGCGCCGTGTCACGAACTCGGCGAGGGCCAGCAGACCGCCCGCCGCCTCCGGGTCCGGCACCGCGCGTGCCAGTTGCTGCATCGCCACTGCCATCCGGTCGGCCGCCTGGTTCTGCGCCCAGTCACGGCCGCCCGCCCGCTCCACGGTCAGGGCGATGTGGTCCAGGTCCTCCTTCTCGCTGGGTCGTGCGTACAGTTCGGCGAGTTCCGCGGCCGCCGGCGTGCCGGAGGCGAGGGCCGCCACGACCGGCAGGGACTTCTTGCGAGCGGCCAGATCCGCGCCGACGGGCTTGCCGGTGCGGCGCGGGTCGCCCCATATGCCGATCACATCGTCGATGAGCTGGAAGGCGAGCCCGGCCTCCCGGCCGAACGCGTCCAGCGCCGCCACGTCCGCGTCCCCGGCACCCGCGTACAGCCCGCCGATCGCACAGGCGCTGCCCAGCAGCGCGCCCGTCTTGGCCTCCGCCATGGCGAGCACCTCGTCGAGCGTGACCTCGCGGGGAGCGCGCCGCTCCATGGCCGTGTCCGCGTGCTGTCCGGCGCACAGTTCGATCACACAGTCGGCGAGCCGGGCGGTGGCGGCCGGGGCCGCCGGATGCGGGTCCTCGGCGAGCAGCCGCATGGCCAGCGCCTGGAGGGCGTCCCCGGCGAGGATCGCGTCGGGGTCGCCGAACACGGTCCACGCGGTGGGCCGGTGCCGGCGGGTGGCGTCCCGGTCCATCACGTCGTCGTGCAGAAGCGTGAAGTTGTGGACCAGCTCCACCGCCGCGGCAGCCCGGGCCGCCGCCGCCCGTGCCTCGGCCCCGCCGAGGGCGGCCGCCGCGGCGAGGACGAGCGCGGGCCGGATCGCCTTGCCGGAGCCGCCCTCGGCCGGTGTGCCGTCCGCCTGCTCCCAGCCGAAGTGGTAGCGCGCGATCCGGCGCATCGGCGCGGGCAGCGAGGCGAGCGCGTCCCGCAGTACCGGGTCGACCTCCGCCCGGGCCCGCTCCAGGAGCATGACCGCCTCGTGCCCGTCGGCCGGGACCGGCCGACCGTCCCGCTGTGTTCCGATGGGCCCCCGCCCTTCCGGTGCCCCGGCCGCACGCCCGGGCTCGGTACCGCGCTGCCCGCCGGGGGCGGGCAGCGTCGTCTCCGTCCTGAACTCCGTGAGGGACTCACCCATGGGACCGCCTCGGAGACTGAGCGGACGGTGGCGCTTCCGCTGCCGCTGGGCGCGTACCCCGAGGGTGTACCCGCGCCGCCGGGCGCGGACACGGCCGCCGCACCGGAAGCGTCACCGCCAGCGGCCGATCTCGACGTTCTCCAGGACGCCGAGCGCGTCCGGTACCAGGACCGCGGCCGAGTAGTAGGCCGTGACCAGGTACTTGATGATGGCCTGTTCGTTGATGCCCATGAAGCGCACCGACAGGCTGGGCTCGATCTCGTCCGGGATGCCGGAGGCCCGCAGCCCGATGACGCCCTGCTCGCTCTCGCCGGTACGCATGGCGATGATCGACGTCGTCCGCTCCGAGCTCACCGGGATCTTGTTGCACGGGAAGATCGGCACTCCCCGCCAGGTGGGGATGCGGTTGCCGGCCATGTCGATGGTCTCGGGGACGAGCCCGCGCTGGTTGAGCTCGCGGCCGATCGCGGCGATGGCGCGCGGGTGGGCGAGGAGCAGTTTGGTACCGCGGCGCCTGCTGAGCAGCTCGTCCAGGTCGTCCGGGCCGGGCACGCCGTCGTGCGGCTGGATCCGCTGGTCGTACTCGCAGTTGTGCAGAAGGCCGAAGTCGCGGTTGTTGATGAGCTCGTGCTCCTGGCGCTCCTTCAGCGCCTCGACCGTCAGCCGGATCTGCTGCTCGGTCTGGTTCATGGGCTGGTTGTAGAGGTCGGCCACGCGCGTGTGGATGCGCAGGACGGTCTGGGCGACACTCAGCTCGTACTCACGGGGCCTGGCCTCGTAGTCGACGAAGGTGTGCGGGATGTCCGGCTCGCCGGAGTGGCCGGCGGCGAGGTCGATCTCCTTCTCGCCGTACTTGTTGGAGCGCTGCTGGGGGATCGAGCGGCGCTGCTGGAGGTGCTCACGCAGCGAGTCCGAACGCTCCGCGATCTGCTCGACGTCCTGGCGGGTCAGGACGAGCACGGTGCACGCGGTGAGCGCCCGGGCCGTGTACTCCCAGATGGCGTCCTCGTTGAGCAGCGCCTCGTCGCCGAGGTAGGCGCCGTCGGCGAGGACCCCGAGGGACTCGTCGTCGCCGTACGGGCCCGTGCCGACCTTCTCCACCCTGCCGTGCGCCAGCAGGTACACCTCGTCGGTCGGGCTGCCGAACGAGGCGATCACCTCGCCGGCGGCGATCTCCCGCTGCTCGCAGCGCCGGGCGATCTCGAAGAGCACCTCCTCGTCCTCGTACGACCGCAGCGCCGGCAGTTCACCCAGCTCCGCGGGGATGATCTCGACGCGGTCGCCGGTCTTCACGAACGTCAGCCGGCCGTCGCCCACGGCGAACGTCAGCCGCCGGTTCACCCGGTACGTACCACCCTGGATATCGACCCAGGGCAGCATCCGCAGCAGCCAGCGGGAGCTGATCTCCTGCATCTGTGGCACGGACTTGGTCGTGGTGGCCAGGTTCCGCGCGGCCGCCGTGCCGAGACTCTGCTGCGGCTTGGTCTGCTCCGTGCGGACCTCTTCGCCTACCGACATAGAGAACTGCCCTCCCGGTTGTGACCGACGCCCATATGCCTCGGGCATCGATGTGCACGACCAAGCCTTCCTCAACCAACGTCCCGGTGCTATTACACGAACGAGCGGGAATGGATCTTCGTACGACTGGGCAGGGGCCCGCTTTCCCGGCGTTCGCGGGCGGCGTGGCAGGGCTCCGTGGCTGCTGGCGAGAACCCGTCGGAACCTGTCGGTCATGCCGCTGGGGAGCGTGCGGGACCGGACCTAGCGTGGTGCCCCGTCCCTTCCAGCGACTCCGGAGACGGCCCGTCCATGCAGTACATCGCGCCGATCGCCATCGGCATCCTCTACGCCCTGTTGATGTCCCTGGTCCGCGAACCGCACCGGCGGCGCCTGAACGCGGTCATGGTCGCCGGTGCCGGCGCGGCGTACCTCAGCGGCGGCGGCATGGGCGGCTGGGAGTTCCCCTTCACCGCGCTGCTCGCCTACGTCGCCTTCCGCGGCCTGGAGTCGTGGACGTGGATCGGCGTCGGCTGGCTGCTGCACACGGCGTGGGACATCGTGCACCACGTCAAGGGCGCCCCGATCATCCCCTTCGCCCAGACCTCCTCCCTGGGCTGCGCGATCTGCGACCCGGTGATCGCACTCTGGTGCATGCGGGGCGGCCCGTCCCTCGTCGACCTCCTGCGAGGGCGCCGCCGGTCCGGGAAGCCGCGGACCGGCCCGGGCTCGCGGGAAGGCGTCAGCCCCGAGTCCCCCTCCCCCACCTCCGGGTGACAATGGCCCGGTGACCAGCCCCGACACCTCCGGATTCGCCGCACTGCGCCCCCGGCTGCCCTCGCCGGTGGAGGAGGTCGTGGACGGCCGGTTCGAGCGCCACGGCGTCCGGCTGGTGCTGAAACGGGACGACCTGATCCACCCGGAGCTGATCGGCAACAAGTGGCGCAAGCTGGCGCCGAACCTCACGGCGGCGGCCGGCCGTACCGTCGTCACCTTCGGCGGCGCCTACTCCAACCACCTGCGGGCCACGGCCGCGGCCGGCCGGCTGCTCGGCATCCGCACGGTCGGCGTCGTACGCGGCGAGGAGCTGGCCGGCCGGCCTCTCAACCCCTCACTGACCCGCTGCACGGCCGACGGCATGCGGCTGCACTTCGTCGACAGGGCGACGTACCGCCGCAAGTCCGAGCCGCGAACCCTGTCCGCGATCCTGCGCGCGGCGGACGCCGAGGAGGCGTACGTCGTCCCCGAGGGCGGCAGCAACGCGGAGGCCGTGCGCGGCTGCCGGGCGCTCGGCGCCGAGCTGCACGGCGGGGCCGATGTCGTCGCCGTGGCCTGCGGCACCGGCGGCACACTGGCGGGGCTGGCCGCCGGTCTCGCCCCCGGGCAACGTGCCGTGGGTGTCCCGGTCCTCAAGGGCGGCTTCCTGGCCGCCGACGTCAGGGCCTTGCAGGAGCAGGCCTTCGGCGGTCCGCGCGGCACCTGGAGCCTCGACGACCGTTTCCACTTCGGCGGCTACGCGCGCGTGCCCGACGAGCTCGACTCCTTCGCCGCGGACTTCGAGCACCGTCACGGACTGCCCGTCGAACGCCTGTATGTCGCCAAGCTGCTGTACGGGCTCGTCGTCCTGGCCGGCGAAGGGGCCTTCCCGCGCGGTTCGACGGTGGCGGCCGTGGTCACCGGCCGTCCCTTCCGGTGACGCCGGGCACCGCGCCCGCCGTCCGCCCCTCCCGCCTCTACGCCGTCTCCCGGAAGGCCGCCGCCTCCTCCAGGTCCAGTCTGCGCAGCAGCGTCCGCAGCATCTCGTCGTCGATGTACCGGGCGTCCCGGAGTTTGACGAACACCTCGCGCTCGGCGCTGATCATCTCCCGCGACAGCCGCCGGTAGGTGTCGTCGACGGACTCCCCGGTGACCGGGTTGGCCTGCCCGAGCCGTTCCCAGACGGCGTTGCGGCGGCGCTCCAGGACGGTGCGGAGCCGGTCGGCGAGCGGCGCGGGCAGGGCGTTGCGCTCGTCGCCGAGGAGTTCGTCCAGGTGCCGCTCGGCGGCCCGGGAGGCCTGCGCCTGGGCGTTGGCCTCGGCCAGTGTCTCGGCCTGTGTGTCCCGCCCGGGGAACTTCAGCAGACGGATCAGCGGGGGCAGGGTCAGCCCCTGCACGACCAGCGTCCCGATGACGGTCGTGAAGGTCAGGAAGAGGATGAGGTTGCGGTGCGGGAAGGGCTCCTCGCCGTCGTGCAGGGTGAGCGGGATCGAGAAGGCGATGGCGAGCGAGACCACGCCCCGCATACCGGCCCACGCGACGACGAACGGCCCCTTCCAGGTCGGACTCGCCTCCCGCTCCCGGATCCGGGCCGACAGCAGCCGCGGCAGGAAGGTCGCCGGGTACACCCACGCGAACCGGGCCGCGACGACCACCAGGAAGACGGCGACCGCGTACCAGGCGGCCAGGACCCCCTCGTACTCCCCGAGGCCCCTCAGCACCACCGGCAGCTGGAGTCCGATCAGCGCGAACACCGCCGACTCCAGGACGAAGGCGACCATCTTCCACACCGCCTCCTCCTGGAGACGCGTGGCGAAGTCGACCTGCCACGCGCGGTGTCCCAGGTAGAGGGCGACGACCACGACGGCGATGACACCGGAGGCGTGCACCTGCTCGGCGACGGCGTACGCGACGAACGGGGTCAGCAGGGAGAGCGTGTTCTGGAACAGCGCCTCCTTCACGTGCGTGCGCAGCCAGTGGATCGGCGCCATCAGCACGAGCCCGACCACGACGCCGCCGACCGCCGCGAGCAGGAACTCGCCGATGCCCCCGGCCCAGGTCGCGCCCTCGCCGACGGCGGCGGCCAGGGCCACCCGGTAGGCGGTGATCGCGGTGGCGTCGTTCAGCAGGGACTCGCCCTGGAGGATCGTGGTGATCCGCGACGGCAGCCCGACCCGGCGGGCCACGGCCGTCGCCGCGACCGCGTCCGGCGGCGCCACCACCGCGCCGAAGACCAGGGCGGCGGTCAGCGGCAGGTCCGGCACGATCAGGTACAGGGCCCAGCCGACGACGAAGGTCGCGAACAGCACGTACCCGACGGACAGCAGCGCCACCGGCCGCAGCTGCGCCCGCAGGTCGAGGTACGAGCTGTCGGTGGCGGCGGTGTGCAGCAGCGGGGGCAGCAGGAGCGGCAGGACGATGTGCGGGTCGAGGGTGTAGTCCGGCACCCCGGGGACGGAGCTGACCGCCAGCCCGACCGCCACCAGCAGCAGGGGCGCCGGCACCGGTGTGCGCCTGGCCGCCGCGGCGATCGCGGCGCTGCCCGCCACCAGGAGCAGCAGTGGCATCACGTCCATCTTCTCGCCCGCCCTCTTTTTTCCACGCGGTCTTCGGCGCGACCGTCGTAACCTGGCAATCATGAAACAGTGCACCCACGCCGAGGCGCTGCCTCATCCCGAACCCGTCCCGCTCAGCGAGACGTGTCCGGAGTGCCTGGCGGAGGGCATGGATCCGGTGCAACTGCGGCTGTGTCTGAGCTGCGGCCACGTCGGCTGCTGCGACTCCTCGCCGGGGCGGCACGCGGCGGTGCACCACGAGAAGTCCGGGCATCCCGTGATGCGGACCCATGAGCCCGGGGAGACTTGGCGGTGGTGCTTCGTCGATCATGTCCTGGTGTGACTCGACAGGACCCCGGCGCGGGACGGTTCGACCGTCTGACGTCTGGGTACGTCAACCCGGCGCACGCTCTTCCCATTTGGGCCCGCAGAACCTCTAGACACGGAGCGTATCCGGAGGTTTACTGTGAGTGACGGCAAGGGGTTGGGGTCCCGGGGACAGGACCGTTGAGAGCGCGGTAGCGTCACCGCTGAACCATGTATCGCGTTACCCCGGGGGGCGACCCTCGGCCCTGAAACACTTGTACCACCATGGAGGTGAGGGTGTCCCAGATCGCAGGCGAGCCCGCGACGCAGGACTTCGTGGAAGTCCGGCTGCCGGCCGCGGGTGCCTACCTGTCGGTGCTGCGTACGGCCACGGCCGGTCTCGCGGCCCGTTTGGACTTCACCCTCGACGAGATCGAGGACCTGCGCATCGCTGTGGACGAGGCCTGCGCGATCCTGCTTCAGCAGGCCGTGCCCGGCTCCGTGCTCAGCTGTGTCTTCCGCCTCGTCGACGACTCACTCGAGGTCACCGTCTCGGCGCCTACCACCGATGGTCATGCCCCCTCGCGGGACACCTTCGCCTGGACGGTCCTGTCCGCTCTCGCGGGCAAGGTCTCCTCGGCCGTGGACAAGGACAAAACCGTTTCGATCAGCCTCTACAAACAGCGCGGCGCGGGACCCGGGCCGGCGTGAGGAAAGAGGACGGGCCGGTGCGGGACGAAGAGCGCGGCACACGAGAGCTGCCGGCCGAGGGTACGGCCACGGACCCGTGCGGTCCGACCGTGGTCCGGCGCGTGGCGGACGGCATCGACGGCATCCCCGAGCAGGCCCGCCCGCATCCGGAGGACGACTCCGCGGGGGCCGTCCTCCCGGGCGGCGGGCAGCGGCCCCAGGACGGTGCCGTGCGGAGCGCGCCTCCGGGCGGAGGGATCGCAGCACCTCCTGCCCAAGGGGGTCCCCCCACCCGCGCGCAGTCGGGAGTGGCGGAGGAGGCGAGGGCTCGGGGAAGGGCGACGGGCGGGACGATGAGCGAGCACGAGCGACACTCCGAGGACGAAGCGCCGCGCGCACGCCACACACAAGGTGGGCACGGCTCCCCGGACCGCAGCGGGGCACGCGAGATGTTCCTCAAACTGCGCACGCTGGACAGTGGCAGCCCCGAGTACGCGGAGCTGCGCAATCAGCTGGTCCGCATGCACCTGCCGCTCGTGGAGCATCTCGCACGCCGCTTCCGCAACCGCGGCGAGCCGCTCGACGACCTCACCCAGGTCGCCACGATCGGGTTGATCAAGTCGGTCGACCGCTTCGACCCGGACCGCGGTGTGGAGTTCTCCACGTACGCGACCCCGACGGTCGTCGGCGAGATCAAGCGGCACTTCCGCGACAAGGGCTGGGCGGTGCGCGTCCCGCGCCGGCTCCAGGAGCTGCGCCTCTCCCTGACCACGGCCACGGCCGAGCTCTCGCAGCTGCACGGCCGCTCGCCCACGGTCCACGAGCTCGCCGAGAAGCTGGCGATCTCGGAGGAGGAGGTCCTGGAGGGCCTGGAGTCCGCCAACGCGTACTCCACCCTGTCCCTGGACGTCCCCGACACCGACGACGAGTCCCCGGCGGTTGCCGATACGCTCGGCGCGGAGGACGAGGCGCTGGAAGGCGTGGAGTACCGGGAGTCCCTCAAGCCGCTACTGGAGGACCTCCCGCCGCGCGAGAAGCGGATCCTGCTGCTGCGCTTCTTCGGCAACATGACCCAGTCGCAGATCGCGCAGGAGGTCGGCATCTCGCAGATGCACGTCTCGCGGCTGCTGGCGCGCACCCTGGCCCAGCTCCGGGAGAAGCTCCTCGTCGAGGAGTGACGGCTACTTCTGTACGTTGCCGGGCCCGCGGATCCCGAGGGCCCGGGTCGTCTCGGGGTTCACGAGCAGGACGAGCGCCGCCACGGCCACGACCGCGAGGGCGATCCCGGCCGGAATGGCCATGCTGTCGGCCTGGAGCAGGTTGTAGGCCACGGGCAGTGCCATGAGCTGGGTGATGACGGCCGGGCCGCGGCTCCAGCTGCGGCGGCCGAGCAGCCCGCGCGCGGCGAGCAGCGGCAGCAGCGCGAGCACGACGAGCGTGACGCCCCCGGTCACGGCCTGCTGGCGGTTGTCCGGCTCGCCGGTGAGTCCGAGGACGAGCATCCACACGCCGCCGACGACCAGCGCCAGCCCCTCCAGTGCGGCCAGCAGCGCGGCGTACGTCAGCCGCCGCGGGCGGGGGCCGGTGTTGTCCGGGGTGGTGGGGGTCTGCTCACTGCTCACCCCTGAAGAGTAGCCCTCGGCCGCACGCCCCTCGTGGCGAGGTTCACCCCCGCTCTCTTACCTGATCCCTACCTCGGTCTGGGCCAGGTACCACCCAGTAGGTACGCTGCCAGTCATGCGTGCACTTCTCGTGGTCAACCCGGCGGCAACCACCACAAGTGCGCGCACACGCGACGTACTGATCCACGCGCTCGCCAGTGAGATGAAGCTGGAAGCGGTCACCACCGAGTACCGCGGCCACGCGCGCGACCTGGGCCGGCACGCGGCGGAGAGCGACGACATCGACCTCGTGGTGGCCCTCGGCGGCGACGGCACGGTCAACGAGGTCGTCAACGGCCTCCTGCACGCAGGCCCCGCCCCGGGACATCTCCCCGGCCTCGCCGTGGTCCCGGGCGGCTCCACCAATGTCTTCGCCCGCGCCCTGGGTCTGCCCAACGACGCGGTGGAAGCCACCGGCGCTCTGCTGGACGCCCTGCGCGACGGCAGTGAACGCACCGTCGGCCTGGGCCTGACCTCCGGCACACCGGGCACGGAGGACGAGGCGGTGCCTCCCCGCTGGTTCACCTTCAACGCGGGGCTCGGCTTCGACGCCGGTGTGGTCGGCCGGGTCGAGCAGCACCGCGAGCGCGGCCGGAAATCCACACACGCTCTCTACGTACGCCAGGTCGTGCGCCAGCTCCTCGGCGAGCCGAACCGCCGGCACGGCACGATCACGCTGGAGCGGGACGGCGAGGATCCGGTCACCGATCTGGTGCTGTCCATAGTCTCGAACACCTCCCCGTGGACGTTTCTGGGGAATCGCCCGATCTACGCGGCACCTAAGGCCTCGTTCGATACCGGCCTCGATCTCTTCGGTCTCAGCCGGCTGTCCACCGCGGCCGTTGCCCGGTATGGCACCCAGTTGCTCACTTCGTCCCCCGAGCGCGGACCCCGTGGCAAGCACGCCACCTCTCTGCACGATTTGACCGAGTTCACCTTGCATTCGAAGGCTCCGCTCCCCCTCCAGATGGACGGTGACCACCTGGGCCTGCGAACAAGCGTGACGTTCACAGGCGTACGCCGTGCACTGCGTGTGATTGTGTGAGCAGAACTGGCTAAAGTCCTTTCACTCGAACGTTTAGGCCAGGGTCCACCCCATGGAAGTACGGCTGTGACCTAGTCGACACCGAAGAATCAAAAAAAACTTTCCAGAAGGGGTTGTATCCGCCGCTGAGGTTTGCGAGTCTCTACGTGGCGATCGGGACGGCCCGCAACATCGGCCTCCACTGATCACCAGAACCCCTCTTCAACTCACAGGACCCACGCCAGGGAACCTGGCGATCGGCCCTTCACTTGTTGAGGGATTCGTGAAAGCGTTCACATTCACAAGCAAGCCCTGCACGTAATACCAAGGAGAGGTAGCAGCCATGGACTGGCGTCACAACGCCGTTTGCCGCGAGGAAGACCCCGAGCTCTTCTTCCCCATCGGCAACACCGGTCCTGCGCTGCTGCAGATCGAGGAAGCCAAGGCCGTCTGCCGTCGCTGCCCTGTGATGGAGCAGTGTCTGCAGTGGGCGCTCGAGTCCGGCCAGGACTCCGGCGTCTGGGGTGGTCTCAGCGAGGACGAGCGCCGTGCCATGAAGCGCCGCGCCGCCCGCAACCGGGCCCGTCAGGCCTCCGCCTGACAACCCACCCCTGCTGACAGCCTGAGCTTGGCGGCGCGTACAGCGAGTACGCATCTCCCGCCCCCGAGCCGCAGCGCGCAGTTCCCCCGATGCGCTTGAGTCAAGCAGCAACGAGCTTTAGCCCCGGGCCACTTGATGGCCCGGGGCTCAATGCTTTCCAGAGCCGGATCCGGCTGGACGCTTCCTACTTCCGCGTCGGCACCGGGATGTCCAGGATCACGCGGGTGCCGCGTTCCGGGGCCGGAACCATGTCGAAGGTTCCCCCCAACTCGCCCTCCACCAGGGTCCGTACGATCTGGAGTCCGAGGTTGCCCGCGGTCTGCGGATCGAAGCCGTCCGGCAGGCCGACCCCGTCGTCCTGGACGGTGACCAGCAGGCGGGCCTCCTTGGTCGTACCGCCGCGGACCGCCGACACCTCGACCGTGCCGGTGTCGCCCTCGCGGAAGCCGTGCTCCAGCGCGTTCTGCAGGACCTCGGTCAGCACCATCGACAGCGGGGTGGCGACCTCGGCGTCGAGGATGCCGAAGCGGCCGGTGCGCCGGCCCGTGACCTTGCCCGGGGAGATCTCCGCGACCATCGCCAGGACGCGGTCGGCGATGTCGTCGAACTCCACGCGCTCGTCCAGGTTCTGGGAGAGCGTCTCATGCACGATCGCAATCGATCCGACGCGTCGCACCGCCTCCTCCAGGGCCTCGCGGCCGCGGTCGGACTCGATGCGCCGGGCCTGGAGGCGGAGCAGGGCCGCCACCGTCTGGAGGTTGTTCTTGACGCGGTGGTGGATCTCCCGGATCGTCGCGTCCTTGGTGATCAACTCGCGTTCGCGGCGGCGGAGTTCGGTGACGTCACGGAGGAGGACCAGCGAGCCGATGCGAGTGCCCTTGGGTTTGAGGGGGATCGCGCGGAACTGGATGACCCCCTCGCTGGCCTCGATCTCGAACTCGCGGGGCGCCCAGCCGCTGGCGACCTTGGCGAGCGCTTCGTCCACCGGGCCCAGGGTCGGGGCGAGTTCGGCGGTGGTCTTGCCCAGGTGCTGGCCGACGAGGTCGGAGGCGAGGCCGAGACGGTGGTAGGCGGACAGCGCGTTCGGGGAGGCGTACTGGACGATGCCGTCGGCGTCGAGCCGGACCAGGCCGTCACCCACCCGGGGCGAGGCGTCCATGTCGAGCTGCTGGTTCGCGAACGGGAAGGCGCCGGCCGCGATCATCTGCGCGAGGTCGGAGGCGCTCTGGAGGTAGGTGAGCTCCAGGCGGCTCGGGGTGCGCACGGTGAGGAGATTGGTGTTGCGCGCGATGACACCGAGGACGCGCCCCTCCCGCCGTACGGGGATCGATTCGACCCGGACGGGGACCTCTTCGCGCCACTCGGGGTCGCCCTCGCGCACGATGCGGCCCTCGTCGAGGGCGGCGTCGAGCATCGGGCGGCGGCCGCGCGGGACCAGGTGGCCCACCATGTCGTCCTGGTAGGACGTGGGACCGGTGTTGGGCCGCATCTGCGCGACGGACACGTACCGCGTGCCGTCACTGGTCGGGACCCACAGCACCAGGTCGGCGAAGGAGAGGTCGGAGAGCAGCTGCCACTCCGAGACCAGCAGGTGGAGCCACTCGAGATCGGTGTCGTCGAGGGCGGTGTGCTGGCGGACGAGTTCGTTCATGGAGGGCACGTGAGCGAGCGTACCCGGGGGTTTGTACGGCTCTGAAATGTACGGCCCCTCACAGATGGGGGTCTCCCGAAACACCCGCGGGCCGCGGCGCCTGAGAGGGACCCTCAACCCTCCCGGCACCGCAGCCCGGAGCAGTATCGGCCGCGGGGTGTGCGGTCCCGGTCGGCCGAAGGACGAGGAGCCGGGGCAGTCAGGGCAGAGAGCCTCGGTTCCTCTTTCCGCCTTCCTGTGCGGGGAAGGCGGAGGCTGGTGCGCGCATCACACGCGCTCTCGTCCCGCATTGTGGACTAGACCACTCGTGGTGTCCATGCGTTGGAGGCTGTTCGTTGTTGTTAATTCTCCGACTGATCGGACGCACCGGCGTCCTCCACGCAGCCTAACCCGTGTGGGTTCCTGTGCGGGGCCAGATGGACATGGCAATTTCCACGACCGCCTCCAGTTCCTCCCGGCTCGCCCCGTCCCGCGCCTGTTGCGACATGCCCTGGATCATCGCTCCGGTATGGCGGGCCAGGGCGGCGGAGTCGGTGCCCCGGGGCAGCGCACCGGCGGCGACATCGGTTCTGATGCGGCTCTCGAACGCGGCGATGTCGGCGTTGCGGCGGTCCCGCAGCGACTGTTCGACCTCGGGCGTCGAGCAGTTCGCGGCGGCGTGGACGACGAGACAGCCGTGCGGGTGGCCGGGTTCCGTGTACGCGGTGGCGGCCTCGCGCAGCAGGCGCTCGACGGCGGCCCGGGCGGTGGGCTCCTCGGCGAGGGCCCGGTCGGTGAACGAGCCGTACCTCGCGCCGTAGACCTGCACGACCTCCTCGAAGAGGGACCGCTTGTCCCCGAAGGCCGCGTAGAGGCTGGGGGCGCCGATGTCCATGACGCGGGTGAGGTCGGAGACGGACGTGGCCTCGTAGCCGTGCTCCCAGAAGGCCAGGAGCGCCTTCTCCAGGGCGGTCTCGCGATCGAAGGAGCGGGGGCGGCCACGGGGCCGGCCCTTGGCCTTGCCCGTCGAGGCCCCGAGCCTCTCGGCCTGCGCGGTTCCGTGCGGTCCGGCCCTGGTGGTCCCGTCGTCGTTCACCATGGAGCGCATTTTATAGCGGGCACTAGAGAAATGTCGGTGAGCTGCGGTACGGTCATTTCTGTAGCGACCACTAGTGAATGGCGCTGCTCACCTGCCGGAGACCCGGCCGGCACTGGCCGGCCGCCCCTGCGGGACCGGCGGCATTCACCCTGGGAGCGACGCCACCGCTCTGTTAGATTGGTCTAAACCACACGACCCCTCTCCCGTGTCCAGTCCCAGTTGAGCATCCCTCTCAGATCGGCAGGCCCAGCGTGGAAGTTGTCATCGTTCCGGACGCCAAAGCGGGCGGCGAGCTCATCGCCGAGGCCATGGCTCAGTTGCTCCGGCGCAAGCCCGACGCCCTGCTCGGCGTGGCGACCGGCTCGACGCCGCTGCCCGTGTACGAGGCGCTGGCGGCCAAGGTGCGGTCCGGTGCCGTGGAGGTCGCGCGGGCGCGGATAGCCCAGCTCGACGAGTACGTGGGGCTGCCTGCCGCCCATCCGGAGTCGTACCGCTCGGTGCTGCGGCGTGAGGTGCTGGAGCCGCTCGGGATCGGGATGGACCAGTTCATGGGGCCGGACGGCACGGCCGAGGACGTGCAGGGGGCGTGCGAGGCGTACGACCAGGCTCTCGTGGACGCCGGGGGTGTGGACCTTCAGCTGCTCGGGATCGGGACCGACGGGCACATAGGGTTCAACGAGCCGTGTTCGTCGCTGGCGTCACGCACGCGGATCAAGACGCTGACCGAGCAGACCCGGATCGACAACGCGCGCTTCTTCGACGGCGACATCGACCAGGTGCCGCACCACGTGATCACGCAGGGTATCGGGACGATCCTGGAGGCCCGGCACCTCGTGCTGCTCGCCACCGGGGAGGGCAAGGCGGACGCGGTCGCGGCGACGGTGGAGGGGCCGGTCGCCGCGGTGTGCCCCGCGTCCGCGCTCCAGCTCCACCCGCATGCGACCGTCGTGGTCGACGAGGCCGCCGCGTCGAAGCTGAAGCTGGCGGACTACTTCCGCTACACCTACGCCAACAAGCCGGAGTGGCAGGGAATATAGGGCCTGTCGTTTGGTCAGGTCCTAGCGGCCGGGCGCTCCTGCCCCAAGCACCTCGTCGTCGGCCGGCTCGTCCTCGGCCCGCAGGCCGGCCACCCACAGCGGCATGACCCAGTGGACGACGAGGACGGCGATGAGAAGGGGGGCCGCGTAGGCCTTCGGGGCGTTGCCGTCGACACCGCCTGTGATCAGCAGGGCGACCGCCGACGCGGCCAGGAGCAGCGTGGTCATGCGGTGGGCCCGGGCCAGGACGCGGCGGCGTTCGGCCGACTGCCGCTCGTCCAGTACGTGTTCGCGCAGCTCCAGCAGGCCCCGGGTGGCGCCGTTGATGATCCCGGTCGCGACCATCCAGGGAAGCAGCAGCACCGCCATCGCGGCGACGGGCCACAGCGGCTCGCCCTCGGCGAGGAAGAAGTGGGTCATCAGTGCGCCGATGGCCACGGTGAGGGTGATGTGCGCGGCGACGGCCAGACGCCGGCGTGCCGCCGTGGCGTACCAGGCCTGGCCGCGGCGGTCGTTCATGAGCCGCAGCATGCTCCGGTCGTAGCGGGTCAGGCGTGTCGTCGTCATGGCTGGTTCCTCCCGTAGACCTCGTCCGTGAGCGGCCGGAACGGTTCGAGTGAGAACAGGGCCTCGACCGGCAGATCGAAGAACTTCGAGATCTTCAACGCCAGGTCGAGGCTCGGGTTGTACTGCCCTCGCTCGATGTAGCCGATGGTCTGGTAGTGGGCTCCCACCGCCTCGGCCAGGCTCTGGCGCGACACCTTCCGTTCGGCGCGCACCATGGCCAACCTGTTGTGCACCTGCTCGCTCATGTATAAGAAGTACTACATCCTGAAGCAGCTTTACAACCCGGCGATCACCTCGGCCGCCGCCCGGCCGCAGACGCGGGCCGCACCGTGGGTGGCGATGTGCAGGGCGCCTCGGGGTGCGGCCTGGGGGACGCCCATCTCGACCACGATGGTGTCGGGGCGGGCGGCCAGCAGGGTGTCGAGGGCCGAGGCCATCCAGGGGTGGCGGTGTTCGTCGCGGACGACGGCGACGATGCGGCGCGGACCGGCTGCCTGAAGGGCCGCCCGTCCGGCACTCTCACCGGCACCGGCATCGCTCTCCTCGCCTTCCGCCGCCGCGAAGCTGCCCGTCACCGTGCCCGGCAGGAGGTGGACGAGTTCGGCCGCGACGCCCCAGGGGGTCTCGTCACCCACCGCGATGTTGGCGACGGGGGTGAGGGCGGCGACGTAGGGCGGTTCGGTGAGGGGCTCGAAGGTCTCCGGGCTCCCCAGGCCCGGGGCGGCGGTGACCGTGAGGGCGCGGCGGGCGGCGTGCAGGCCGATCTCGCTGCCACGGGTCTCCTCGGGTACGCGGCCCACCGCGCTCGCCCAGCGGGCCAGCGCCCGGACCCGGTCCGCGGCCTCGGCCAGGCGTTCCTCCGGCAGTTCACCCGCGCGGACCGCCGCCACCAGGGCGTCCCGCAGGCGCCGTACGGTCGCGTCGTCGGCCAGGCCGCCGCCCACGCAGATCGCGTCGGCGCCGGCGGCGACGGCGAGGACGCTGCCGCGTTCGATGCCGTAGGTACCCGCGATGGCCCGCATCTCCATGCCGTCGGTGACGATGAGGCCGTCGTAGCCGAGTTCGCCGCGCAGCAGGCCGGTCAGGATGCGGCGGGAGAGGGTGGCCGGGCGGTCGGGGTCCAGGGCCGGGACGAGGATGTGGGCGCTCATCACGGCCCGGCTGCCGGCGGCGATGGCCGCGCGGAACGGGGTCAGCTCGCGGTCGGTCAGCACGTCCGCGGGGACGTCGATGCGCGGGAGGGCGTGGTGGGAGTCGACGGCCGTGTCTCCGTGGCCGGGGAAGTGCTTGGTGCAGGCGGCGACTCCGGCGGACTGGAGGCCCGTCACATAGGCCGCGGTGTGCCGGGCGGCCAGTTCGGTGTCGGCGCCGAAGGAGCGGACACCGATCACCGGGTTGCGCGGGTTGGAGTTCACGTCGGCGGACGGGGCCCAGTTGAGGTTCACGCCGCAGGCCGCGAGACGGCGGCCCAGTTCGTGGGCGACCTCGCGCGTCAGTTGCACGTCGTCCACCGCGCCGAGCGCGTGGTTGCCCGGGAAGGAGGAGCCGGTCCGCACCTCCAGGCGCGTCACGTCACCGCCTTCCTCGTCGATCGCGACCAGAACGTCGTCGCGCTCGGCCCGCAGTTGCGCGGTCAGCGCGGCCAGTTGGCCGGACGAGGTGATGTTGCGGCCGAACAGGCCGACGGAGGCGAGGCCCTCGCCGAGCCGGCGCAGCAGCCAGTCGGGGGCGGTGGTTCCGGTGAAGCCGGGCTGGAGGACCGTCAGGGCGTCACGGGTGAGCGTGTCGGTACCGCTGGCGAGTGTCGTCATGGGGCGGGGTCATCCCTTCACGGCGCCCGCGGTCAGGCCCGCGGCCATCTTGCGCTGGACGAGGAGGAAGAGGGCGACGATCGGCACGGCCATCATCGTGGCGCCGGCCATCATCGGGGCGTATTCGGTGCCGTGCTTCGTGGTGAAGTTGCCGAGCCAGACGGTCGCCGTCTGGTTCTTCTGGCTGAGCAGCATCAGGGCGTACAGGTACTCGTTCCAGGCCTGGATGAAACCGTAGACCGAGGTGGCGACCATGCCGGGGGCCAGGAGCGGGAAGACGACCCGGAGGAAGGCGCCCGTGCGGGAGCAGCCGTCGACCATGGCCGCCTCCTCCAGTTCCCTCGGGATGTTGACGATGAAGCCCCGCAGCGTCCACACGGTGAACGGGAGGACGAAGGTCAGGTACGTGATGATGAGACCCGTCAGCCGGTCGTACTGGCCCAGGTCGTTGAGCAGCAGGAACACCGGGATGATCATGGCGACCAGCGGGACCATCTGGACCGCGAGGATGCCCACGATCACGATCTTGCGGCCGCGGAAGGCGAAGCGGGAGATGGCGAGCGCGGCCAGCAGCCCCACGACCATGCCGATGACGACCACCGCCAGCGACACCACCATGCTGCGGCCCACCGGCCCCCAGAAGTCGGCGATGTCCAGCGCCCTGCCGAAGTTGGCGAAGGTGATGCCGGTCGGCAGCAGGCTCGGGTCCGGGTCGATGGCGTCCTTGGCGGGCTTGAACGCCGTGTTGAGCATCCAGTACAGCGGGAAGCCCGCGGTGACGAAGACCAGGAGGCCGAGGACGTTCCACCAGAGCTTCGGCGCCCGGCGGACGGTCAGCGTGCTGCTCATTCGACCTCTCCGATCTTCAGCATCTGCCGCATGTAGACGGCGACCACGCCGAGCAGCAGCAGGACGGTGATCAGCGCGATGGCCGAGCCCTGGGCGTAGTCGTTGACGACGAACGCCCGGTCGTAGGAGTAGGTGTTGAGGACCTGGAACTCCGGCTCGGGGTGGCCGTTGCGCATGACGAACACCTGGGGGAAGACGCCCATGTCCCAGATGACGGACAGGGTCGTGAGCATCACGATGATCGGCTTGAGGACGGGCAGGGTGACATAGCGGAAGACGCCCCATGATCCGGCGCCGTCCAGGCGGGCCGCCTCCTCCAGTTCCTTCGGCACCTGGGTGAGACCCGCACTGAGCGTGATGACCACGAACGGCACGGCTCCCCACACCACCAGCAGCATGATCACGGCCAGGCCCTCGGGGCCGCTGGCGAACCAGTTGTGGCCGATCATCTCGACGCCGGGCAGCTTGCTGAGCAGCGCGTTGAAGACGCCGTAGTCCGAGTCGAAGAGCCACTTGAAGACCGTGGTGGCCACGATGACGGGCATGCCCCAGCTGGCCACCAGCACGATGTTGATGAGCACCTTCAGCCAGCCGGAGACCCGCTGGAGCAGCAGGGCGATCGCCATGCCGATCACCATCGTGAGGACGACGGCCCCGGCGGCGAAGACGACCGTGCGGACCACGACGGTCCAGAACTCGCCGTCGCCCAGCACCTTCGCGAAGTTGTCGAACCCGACCGACTCGGCCGGCTGGAAGCCCCACAGCTGTGACTGCCCGAACTTCTGGAAGGACAGGGTGACCAGACGGGCCAGCGGATAGCCCATGACCAGGGCCAGGATCAGCAGGCACGGCGCGAGCAGCAGCCAGGGGACCGCGGTCCCGCCCGACGGCCGGTTCGGCCGTGGCCGCTCGGCGGCGGGAGGTGGCGGTGCCTGCCGCGGTGGCGGCACCTTGACGGGGGTGGTGGTGTCTGCGGCACTCATCGCGCGCTCCTCGGCGGTCCCTCAGGTCTGGACGACGGCGGGGCTCCCCGGTCAGGAGCCCCGCGCGAAGATCACTTCGTGTTGATGACCTTGTCGATCGCGGCGTCCGCCTCCTCGGCGGCGGCCTCGACCGACTTCTTGCCGGTGCCGATGCTCTGGAGCATGGTCTGAAGGATCTGCGCCTTCTCGACCTGGCCCCAGCCGGGGGCCATCGGGACGAACCAGTTGGACTCGGCCGCGGTGGCGGGGACGGCCGTCTTCGGGTCGTTCTTGAGCGTCGCGAGGTCGGTCTTGTTGTTGGGCAGGTTGCCCTTGGCCATCAGGCCCTTCTGGCCGGAGGAGCCGGTGAACGCGTTGATCCACTCGGCAGCCAGGGCCTGCGCGTCGGACTTCACCGGCACGGCGAGGTCGGAGCCGCCCAGGAAGACGGGCATGTTCTTGCCGGACGGGCCGGGCATCACGAAGTTCTCGAGGTTGCCCTTGAGCTTCCCGGACTTGTCGTTCTTCGGGTCCTCGGCGGTCGCGCCCTCCCACGCGGCGGCGAAGATCATGGCGGACTTGCCCTGGCCGTAGACGATGTAGCGGTCGGACTCGTCCTTGGTCTTGTCGCCGTGCATGTAGTCGTCGACGACGTTCTTGAACTCCTTCAGGCCCTTTAGGGACTCGGGCGAGGAGAGGGAGGCCTTCCACTGGCCGCCCGACTCGGTGGCGATGGCGCCGCCGGCGTCGTAGACGAAGGACATGGCCGCGTACCAGTCGCGGGTCGGCTGGTACCAGGCGCTGAACTTGTCGCCCTGCTTCTTCTGGATCTTGTTCAGGGCGGCGGTGAGCTCCTTGTACGTCTTCGGGGGCGTCTTCACCCCGACCGAGGCCGCCACGTCCTTGCGCCAGTTGGCGACCCGGCCGCCGGCGTAGTACGGGACGCCGTAGGTCTTGCCGTCGTAGGTCACCGAGGCCTTGAGGCCGTCCAGCCAGGCGTCCGAGCCGTCGAACTCGGCGGGGTCGAGGGGGGCGAAGGCGCCCTTGACCATGTAGCCGAGCATCTCGGTGTTGCCCATCTCGACCACGTCGGGGACCTTGTCGGTGGCGAGGACGGCGTCGAGCTTGGCGTTCTTGTCGGGCCAGCCGTAGTACTCGTGGTTGATCTTGAGACCGGGGTGCTTCTTCTTCACCGCCGCGTCGGCCGCCTTCACCAGCTCCGGCCAGTTGTTCTGGGCGTCGACGGTGAGCCAGACGGTCAGCTCCTTGGCGTCCGCGCCCTTGTCCGGACCCCCGCTGCCGCCCTCGCCCCCGCACGCCGCGATGGAGACCACCATGCCCGCGATACCGATCGCGGATATCAGCTTGCGCTTCACGCCACCCTCCTCAGGGATGCCACCGACCCCCCTGCTCCCCGAACGTGGGGCCAGGACCCTGGACCAATGGTGTAGACCAGTAGGGGGAGCTTGGACCAGACCTGTAGGCCTGTCAAGGGTCCGGAATGAGCTCTGACCAGCCGTTATGCGACCTACATATGCAGGAACCTTTAAGTAAGAACCCGGCGAAAACCCAGCCGGGCACGGCATACTCCAGGTAGACCACTTGGAGTTGTGGACTAGACCAAAAGCAGCGCCGACGGTATACAAGTGGGATCGTGTCGGCAGAGGAGCCGGGAAGGCGGAGCATGAGCACCGACATCAGCAGTGCGGAGAACGAGAGCGGGGCACCCGTCCGTACCGCACGCGTGCCCAAGTACTACCGCCTGAAGAAGCACCTGCTCGACATGACCGAGACCCAGGCGCCCGGCACGCCGGTCCCGCCCGAGCGCACACTGGCGGCGGAGTTCGACACCTCGCGCACGACCGTGCGCCAGGCGCTCCAGGAGCTGGTCGTCGAGGGCCGGCTGGAGCGCATCCAGGGCAAGGGCACTTTCGTCGCCAAACCGAAGGTCTCGCAGGCGCTGCAACTGACCTCCTACACCGAGGACATGCGCGCCCAGGGCCTCGAACCCACCTCGCAGCTCCTGGACATCGGCTACATCACCGCCGACGACCGCCTCGCCGGGCTGCTCGACATCACGGCCGGCGGGCGGGTGCTGCGCATCGAGCGGCTGCGCATGGCAAACGGCGAGCCGATGGCCATCGAGACCACCCACCTGAGCGCGAAGCGCTTCCCGGCCCTGCGCCGGTCCCTGGTGAAGTACACGTCCCTCTACACCGCGCTCGCGGAGGTCTACGACGTCCATCTCGCGGAGGCCGAGGAGACCATCGAGACCTCGCTGGCCACCCCGCGCGAGGCCGGCCTGCTCGGCACGGACGTCGGCCTGCCGATGCTGATGCTCTCCCGTCACTCACTGGACCGGGACGGACAGCCGGTGGAGTGGGTGCGGTCGGTGTACCGCGGAGACCGGTACAAGTTCGTGGCGCGTCTGAAGCGGCCTCAGGAGTAAGGCGCTCGGGGTGGTGCGACCGCTGCTGAGCTCGGTTTCTTTTGGGTACCGCATTGCGGACGAGGGGTTCCGTTCCCGCCGCACCCTGACCTAGATTGCCTGCGCATTGCACAGGTGATCACTGAGGGGACGGAGCCGCCTGATGTCGCAAGCCCCAGAAGCCGGCAGAGGGGCGACGGTGACGCCGATGCGCGTCGTCATCGCTCTCTGCCTGATAGCGCCCTTCGTGGCCATGTTGTGGGTCGGCTCGTACGCCAAGACCGACCCGGCCTTCATCGGGATCCCGTTCTTCTACTGGTACCAGATGGCATGGGTCCTGATCTCCACCGTGCTGACGATGATCGCCTACACGTTGTGGCAGCGTGACCAGCGCGCCCGTTCTGCCGCGAAGGGCGGTGCGTCGGAGTGAAGGACGGCGTGAACGGCGTCGCACTCGCCGTCTTCATCTTCTTCTTCCTGCTCGTCACGGTCATGGGCTTCCTCGCCGCGCGCTGGCGCAAGGCCGAGAACGAGCACAGCCTCGACGAATGGGGCCTGGGCGGCCGGTCGTTCGGCACCTGGGTCACCTGGTTCCTGCTCGGCGGCGACCTGTACACGGCGTACACCTTCGTCGCCGTCCCCGCGGCGATCTACGCGGCGGGAGCGGCCGGCTTCTTCGCCGTGCCGTACACCATCCTGGTGTACCCGCTGATCTTCACGTTCCTCCCCCGCCTGTGGTCGGTCTCGCACAAGCACGGGTACGTGACGACGTCCGACTTCGTGCGCGGCCGATTCGGCTCCAAGGGCCTCTCGCTGGCCGTGGCCCTCACCGGCATCCTCGCGACGATGCCGTACATCGCGCTCCAACTGGTCGGCATCCAGGCCGTGCTGGACGTGATGGGCGTCGGCGGCGGCGAGAACACCAACTGGTTCATCAAGGACCTGCCGCTGCTGATCGCCTTCGGTGTGCTGGCGGCGTACACGTACTCCTCGGGTCTGCGGGCGCCGGCGCTGATCGCGTTCGTGAAGGACACCCTGATCTACATCGTCATCGCGGTGGCGATCATCTACATCCCGATCAAGCTGGGCGGCTTCGACGAGATCTTCGCCAAGGCCGGCGAGGCGTACGGTCAGACCAACCCGGCGACGGGCGCGCCGCGCGGTGCGCTGGTGCCGCCGGAGGCGGGGCAGTGGACGTACGCCACGCTGGCGCTGGGCTCCGCGCTCGCGCTCTTCATGTATCCGCACTCGATCACGGCGACGCTGTCCTCGAAGAGCCGTGAGGTGATCCGCCGCAACACCACGATCCTGCCGCTGTACTCGCTGATGCTGGGCCTGCTCGCGCTGCTCGGCTTCATGGCGATCGCGGCCGGGATCAAGGTGCAGAACGGTCAGCTGGCGATCCCGCAGCTGTTCGAGACCATGTTCCCGGACTGGTTCGCGGGCGTGGCCTTCGCGGCGATCGGCATCGGCGCCCTGGTCCCGGCGGCCATCATGTCCATCGCGGCCGCGAACCTCTTCACCCGCAACATCTACAAGGACTTCATCAAGCCCGACGCCACGCCCGCCCAGGAGACCAAGGTCTCCAAGCTGGTCTCCCTGCTGGTGAAGGTGGGCGCGCTGGCCTTCGTCCTCACCATGGACAAGACGGTCGCCATCAACTTCCAGCTCCTCGGCGGCATCTGGATCCTCCAGACCTTCCCGGCCCTGGTCGGCGGCCTGTTCACCCGCTGGTTCCACCGCTGGGCGCTGCTCGCGGGCTGGGCGGTCGGCATGGTCTACGGCACGGTCGCGGCGTACGGCGTCGCCTCCCCGACCCAGAAGCACTTCGGCGGCTCGTCGAAGGAGATCCCGGGCATCGGCGAGATCGGCTACATCGGCCTCACGGCGTTCGTCCTGAACGTCGTCGTCACCGTCGTCCTGACCTTCGTCCTCAAGGCGCTGAAGGCCCCCGAGGGCATCGACGAGACCAAGCCGGAGGACTACACGGCGGACGCGGGCGACCCCGGCGTCCAGGTGGAGCTTCCGCCTGCCACGGCAGGGACCAGTCACTGAGCGACCAGGACCAGCCACCGTACAACCCGCAGCGGGCCGCCGTGAGAAGGACCACGACGGCCCGCTGTCGTGCGCACGCACCGTGGACACAGCGATCCGGGTCACTCTCCTCACCTACGAGTTGACGCTGCGAAACCATCGCGACACTACATCTAGGGGTGCTTTCTCCACCCGGCACAAGATGTATGCTCATGCTCGCTGTCGCCGCAGGGGAATCCGGTGCGAATCCGGAACTGTCCCGCAACGGTGTACTTGTGCGTGTTCGCGCACAGGCTTCAGTCCGAGGACCTGCCGACAGCGCACCCGGCCGTCCGGCCGGTGTGCCTGACGTCCGGGCCTCGTGGAATGGGCCGGTGGACGCGACGCCGCGTGCGCTCGCGTGCTGCCCCCTGCCCTGCGAGGCCCCCGTGCCGAGCGAGGGAGAGCCCCACGTGACCATCGCGCCAGCCGATCCGGTCTCAGCCGCCGAAGAAGAGCAAGACGGTCCTGGTGCCGCGCTGCTGCGGACCCTGACCGAGCTGACCGCCGACCTCCCCGACGCAGACCCCGGCCGGGTCGCCGCCGCCGCGCTGCGCGGCCGGTCCGCGCGGGCCGACGAGTCGGAGTTGCGCGAGCTGGCGACGGAGGCGGCCGCCGGCCTCATCTCCGAGGACCCCGCCTACTCCCGGCTGGCCGCGCGCCTGCTGACGATCGGGATCCGCGCCGAGGCCGCCTCACAGGGCGTCACCTGCTTCACCGAGTCCGTCGCGGTGGGGCACCGGGAGGGCCTCATCGCCGACCGGACCGCCGAGTTCGTGCGCGTCCACGCCGCCCGCCTCGACGCCCTGGTCGACACGGCCGCCGACGACCGCTTCGGCTACTTCGGCCTGCGCACGCTGCACAGCCGCTATCTGCTCCGGCACCCGATCACCCGCAAGGTGATCGAGACGCCCCAGCACTTCATGCTGCGCGTCGCCGCCGGTCTCGCCGAGGACGACACCCGCCGCTCCGCCGACGAAGTCGCCGCGCTCTATGGGCTGATGAGCCGGCTCGACTACCTCCCCTCCTCCCCCACCCTCTTCAACTCCGGCACGCGGCACCCCCAGATGTCGTCCTGCTACCTGCTCGACTCCCCCAAGGACGAGCTGGACTCGATCTACGACCGGTACCACCAGGTGGCGCGGCTGTCGAAGCACGCCGGCGGCATCGGCATCGCGTACTCCCGCATCCGTGCGCGCGGTTCGCTGATCCGCGGCACCAACGGCCACTCCAACGGCATCGTGCCGTTCCTGAAGACCCTCGACGCCTCGGTCGCCGCCGTGAACCAGGGCGGCCGCCGCAAGGGCGCCGCCGCGGTCTACCTGGAGACCTGGCACTCCGACATCGAGGAGTTCCTGGAGCTGCGCGACAACACCGGCGAGGACGCCCGCCGTACGCACAACCTGAACCTCGCGCACTGGGTGCCCGACGAGTTCATGCGGCGCGTGAACGCCGACGCGCAGTGGTCGCTGTTCTCCCCCTCGGACGTGCCCGAGCTGGTCGACCTGTGGGGCGAGGAGTTCGACGCCGCGTACCGGGCGGCCGAGGCGAAGGGTCTCGCGAAGAAGACCCTTCCGGCCCGGGAGCTGTACGGCCGCATGATGCGCACCCTCGCGCAGACCGGCAACGGCTGGATGACCTTCAAGGACGCCGCCAACCGCACCGCCAACCAGACCGCCGAGCCGGGCCACGTCGTCCACTCCTCCAACCTCTGCACGGAGATCCTGGAGGTCACCAGCGACGGGGAGACGGCGGTCTGCAACCTGGGGTCGGTCAACCTCGGCGCGCTCGTCGACCAGGCCGGCGGGGACATCGACTGGGAGCGGCTGGACGAGACCGTCCGCACCGCCGTGACGTTCCTCGACCGGGTCGTGGACATCAACTTCTACCCGACCGAGCAGGCGGGCCGTTCCAACGCCAGGTGGCGTCCCGTCGGCCTCGGAGTCATGGGCCTCCAGGACGTCTTCTTCAAGCTGCGCCTGCCCTTCGACTCGCCCGAGGCCAAGGCACTCTCCACCCGCATCGCCGAGCGGATCATGCTCGCCGCCTACGAGGCCTCTGCCGAACTCGCCGAACGCAACGGCCCGTTGCCGGCCTGGGAGAAGACCCGTACGGCCGAGGGCGTGCTCCACCCCGACCACTACGACGTGGAACCGACCTGGCCGGAGCGCTGGGCCGCCCTGCGCGAGCGCATCGCCGCGACCGGCCTGCGCAACTCGCTGCTCCTCGCCATCGCGCCGACGGCCACGATCGCCTCGATCGCCGGCGTGTACGAGTGCATCGAGCCGCAGGTGTCCAACCTGTTCAAGCGCGAGACGCTGTCCGGTGAGTTCCTCCAGGTCAACTCCTACCTGGTGCAGGAGCTGAAGCGGCTCGGCGTGTGGGACGCCCGCAGCCGCGAGGCCCTGCGCGAGGCCAACGGCTCGGTGCAGGACTTCGCCTGGATCCCCGAGGACGTGCGCGCCCTCTACCGCACGGCGTGGGAGATCCCGCAGCGCGGCCTGATCGACATGGCGGCGGCCAGGACCCCGTACCTGGACCAGTCTCAGTCCCTGAACCTCTTCCTGGAGACGCCGACCATCGGCAAGCTCTCCTCGATGTACGCCTACGCCTGGAAGTCCGGGCTGAAGACGACGTACTACCTGCGCTCGCGCCCGGCGACCCGCATCGCCCGCGCCGCCCAGGCCGCTGTCCCCGCGCAGGCCACCCCGGACCCCGAAGCGGTCGCCTGCTCCCTGGAAAACCCCGAGTCCTGCGAGGCCTGCCAGTAATGACCACCCAGAACCTTCTCGACCCCGGCTTCGAACTGACTCTCCGCCCCATGCGCTACCCGGACTTCTACGAGCGCTACCGGGACGCCATCAAGAACACCTGGACCGTGGAGGAGGTCGACCTCCACTCGGACGTCGCCGACCTCGCCAAGCTCTCCCCCGCGGAGCAGCACCTGATCAGCCGGCTGGTCGCCTTCTTCGCCACGGGCGACTCGATCGTCGCGAACAACCTGGTGCTGACGCTGTACAAGCACATCAACTCCCCCGAGGCCCGGCTGTACCTGAGCCGCCAGCTCTTCGAGGAGGCCGTCCACGTCCAGTTCTATCTGACGCTCCTGGACACCTACCTCCCCGACCACGACGACCGGGCGGCGGCCTTCGCGGCCGTCGAGAACATCCCCTCCATCCGCGAGAAGGCCGAGTTCTGCTTCAAGTGGATGGCTGCATTTGATGGAACAGAAGAGGTCGACCAGCTCGACCGGCTGGAGACGCAGGCCGACCGCCGCCGTTTCCTGCTGAACCTGATCTGCTTCGCCGCGTGCATCGAGGGCCTGTTCTTCTACGGTGCCTTCGCGTACGTGTACTGGTTCCGCAGCCGGGGCCTGCTGCACGGTCTGGCCACCGGCACCAACTGGGTGTTCCGCGACGAGACGATGCACATGTCGTTCGCCTTCGACGTGGTCGACACCGTCCGCAAGGAGGAGCCGGAGCTGTTCGACGACCAGCTCCAGCAGCAGGTGACGGACATGCTCCGCGAGGCCGTCGAGGCCGAGCTCCAGTTCGCGCGCGACCTGTGCGGGGACGGCCTCCCGGGCATGAACACCGAGTCGATGCGGCAGTACCTGGAGTGCGTCGCCGACCAGCGGCTCACCCGCCTGGGCTTCGCTCCGGTGTACGGCTCCGAGAACCCCTTCTCCTTCATGGAGCTCCAGGGGGTTCAGGAGTTGACCAACTTCTTCGAGCGGCGGCCCTCCGCGTACCAGGTGGCGGTGGAGGGCACCGTCGACCTGGACGAGGACTTCTGAGCCGCCACGCCTTCGCGGATCTCCTGGGCCTCCCTGATCTGACGGTCGACGCGCCGGTCGCGCACGATGCCGATCACTGACGGGAGGACCAGGAGGACCAGCGTCCCGAGTACGAAGATCATTGCGATGAGTGTCTGCGTCTGGTTCGTGTCCATGGACACCACTGTCGCGCCGATGACTCCTTACCGTCAGTGGCAGTACTGTCGTAGACCCTCGAATTACTGCCACTCGCGAGGCACACTGGAGGCATGCTCCAGAACGTGGCCGTCATCCTCCTCGACGGCGTGAACCCCTTCGAACTCGGTGTGGTGTGCGAGGTCTTCGGCACCGACCGCAGCGACGACGGACTGCCGGTCTACGACTTCGCCGTGGCCTCGGCCGAGGGCCCGGCACTGCGCATGAACTCGGGCGTCTCACTACAGGTGGAGCACGACTTGGAGCGGCTGGAGACGGCCGATCTGATCGCGGTGCCGGCCGGGCACAGCTACGCGTCCCGTGAGTTCCCGCCAGAGCTCCTGGACGCCCTGCGGCGTGGGGTCGCCCGCGGCGCCCGGGTGCTCAGCGTCTGCTCGGGCGCCTTCGTGCTGGCCGCTGCCGGGCTGCTGGACGGCCGCCGCTGCGCCGTGCACTGGAAGCACGCGCAGGACCTGGCCCGAAAGTACCCCCGGGCGGTCGTGGAGCCGGACGTGCTCTACGTCGACGAGGACCCGGTGATCACCTCCGCCGGCACGGCCGCCGGCATCGACGCCTGCCTCCACCTGGTGCGCAAGGAGCAGGGCTCCGAGGTCGCCAACAAGATCGCCCGGCGGATGGTGGTGCCGCCGCACCGCGACGGCGGGCAGGCCCAGTACATCGAGCGTCCGCTGCCACGCTCCGAGGCCGACACGATCGGCGAGGTGCTGGCGTGGATGGAGCGGCACCTCGACGAGGAGGTCACCGTCGAGCAGCTGGCCGCGCGCGCCCACATGTCCCCGCGCACCTTCGCCCGTCGCTTCCAGCAGGAGACCGGGACGACTCCCTACCGCTGGGTCCTGCGCCAGCGCGTGCTGCTGGCCCAGCGGCTGCTGGAGGCGACGGACGAGACGATGGACGCGATCGCCGGTCGAACAGGGTTCGGCAACGCGGCCACACTGCGCCACCACTTCGTCCGGGCGGTCGGGACGACGCCGAACGCCTACCGGCGCACGTTCAGGGGCCCGGAGGCGGCCTGAGGCCAAGGGCCCTCACCTCACCACCGGCCGCACCCGCAGGTCGTGCGGCCGCAGCGTGATGCCGACGCGCGTGCTGTCGTTCGAGCCGGCCACCTGCTCGAAGCGGTACCTGGTGGCCAGCGCCGCCGTGATCAGCGTCAGCTGCGCCATCGAGAAGTGGTCGCTCGGGCACTTGCGGTTGCCCACGCTGAACGGGCTCATGGCGTGCTTCGGGACGTCCTTGACCCGGTCCGGAAGCCAGCGGTCGGGGTCGAACTCCAGGTGCCGGTCGTACGACTTCGCATCGCGCTGGATCGCGTACGGGCTGTAGACGATGTCCGCCCCGGCCGGAATCCGGTATCCGCCGAGTTCCGTGTCCCGCACCGCCCGCCGCGTCAGAATCCACACGGCAGGACTCAAACGCATGGACTCGACGACGACATTGTTGGTGTGCCTGAGCCCCCGGACGTCTGCGAATGCCACCGGCCTCCCACCGGTGACGGCTTCTACTTCGTCGCGCACCCGGTCCGCCTGTTCAGGGTGTTCCGCGAGCATATGCAGCAGCCACATGATCGTGGAGGCGACGGTTTCGCTGCCGGGGGTGAGGATCGCGACGACCTGGTCGTGGATCTCCTGTTCCCCGATGGGGTCGCCATTCTCGTCCGTCGCCTCCAGCAATGCCGTCAGCAAATCGTCCGGCTTTTGACCGGATGCGCGGCGCTCGGCGACGATCTCGTCCACCAGGAGACGCAAATCGGCCAATGCCCGGTTGAATTCCCGGTTGGCCGGGAGCGGCAGCTTGTACAGCGGTCCGAGCGGCACCACCATCCGCCGGTACATCCCGCGGAAGACGGTGGCGAGCGCGACGCACAGCCGCTCCGCCCGCTCGTCCATGTAGTCGCCGCGCAGCAGGCAGCGGGCCGCGATGCGCACGGCCACCCGGAAGGACTCGGACGTGCAGTCGATGGTCTGACCCGGCTTCCAGCGCTCGGTCAGAGCGTGCGCCTCCTCCTCCATGATCGGCCCGTAGGCCGGGATGGCGTCGAGCCGGAAGGCGGGCTGGATGGTGCGCCGCTGGCGCCGGTGCCGCGGGCCGTTCGCCGTGGCCACACCCTCCTTTCCGAGCAGGCCCTCCAGGGACTCCCACAGCGGCCCGGCGATGATGAAGTCGTTGCTCAGCGCCAGCGCGCCGGTGAGCGCCGGGGTGGTGACGGCGTACACCGTCTTCGGTCCGAGTTTCAGCCGGACCACGTCGCCGTGGTCGCGCAGCCGGGACATGAACGCCAGCGGGTCGCGCACCAGCTTCCAGCCGTGCCCCAGGACGGGGACACCGCCGCCGGCCCGGGGCGGTTCGCGCAGCTCCGGAACCAGGGGGGCTTCAGGCTTCACAGACTCGACGGTCATTTCTCACCTGCCGCTTCGTTGTTGACGTACGGGGGCGTGGACCGGTCGTCCCAGCTGTCGACCATGTACCGGCCGGACTCGTGATGGAACCAGTAGACGGAACTGAACCAGTTCCGCATATTGCTCAGACAGGCCCGCACGGCGGCGCTGAGTTCTTTTCCCCGCACGGTGCCGTCGGCGAGGCCGTCGGCGAACCGTAATGCTTCCTGTTCGACGTCGAGGAATTCCGTGATGCAGTTCTCCACACGGCTCCTGACTTCCGTGACCGCCTGTTCCAGCGTCATCCGCTCATGGGTGATGAGACTGATTCCAAGATTGTGCACCTCGTCGCCCGCTATTTCCTTCGGAAGTGAGCAGAGGTCGTTGTACCAGGCGGCGAAGTCCTGGCTCAGCAGCGCGGCCCGCCGATATGCCGGGTGTTTCCGTATGGTGTCGGGCAATTCGCATCCCGCGGCCGACTCCAGCAGATCCGTCCAGATCCAGTGGGCGAAGGTGAGCCGGCGCAACCGGAGGTACTCCTCGACCGTGGGCACGATTCCGCGGGTGCGATTGCGGAACTCCCGGTCGTACGCGTCGATCACCTCGTGGAAGTGCCGGGCGAACCGGAGGTTCCACGTCCCCGGCAGAAAGGCGTACAGCCGCAGCACGCTGTCCGCGAACCCGGCGACCAGTGGGTCCTCGTGGTGCAGGTGCTCCCCGGGGGAGTCGAGGGCCGAGTGCAGTCGGTCCCGCAGCCGCCGCCAGGCGACCGGACGGCCGTGCACGATGTCGCGGTCGTGACGGTCGTCCCAGACGAAGAACCAGGCGCTGTAATCCGCGATCGCCTGCATGACCTCGTCGGAGGCGCCGATGTAGTACCCGGCCATGAGGTCGGTGTAGCACAGGCCGTCGGCATATTCCTCCACCTTGTCCGCAGGCATGAGCCGCTTTTCGAGCAGCCAGGCCCGGGTCTTCTCCTGGCACTTCGGCCAATACGGGTGGAGTTGCCGGGGAAACGCCGCCTCGATCACCGGAAGGGAGAGCGACGGTGGAACCGCGATGGTGGTCGGTGTCGATGTGGTGCCGTGTGACAAAGCATGCACGAACTAACCCCTCTCAGCCGCCAGTTGGCGCGGGCGCCCCTCCTTCCGTGCCGGGCGTGCGCCGTTGCATACCCCGCTCCCTCCATTCAGCACTACAACTGACCGTTCTGGGAACGCATTTGCTTCATTCACTACCCCAAGGGCCGGGAACCTCCCGCTGCGTGACTGGTACCGGATCACCAGGAGAGCAGAAGCGATCGAACGTGCGACGGACAGGCGAACGGCGCAGACGAACGGCGTCTGTCCGGGACGGGAATCCCGGACAGACGCCGTGCGCCTGGTGATCGTGAGGTCTCAGTCGTTCGCGACGACGGGGTACCGGGGCTCGTTCTCGGCCATCTGCCGCAGCGCGTCCTTGCGTTCCCGCTTGGAGAGGCGGTCGATGTACAGGTAGCCGTACAGGTGGTCGGTCTCGTGCTGCAAACACCGAGCGAAGTACCCGGTGCCGCGCACCCGGATCGGGTTGCCCTGCTCGTCCTGCCCGGTCACCTCGGCGTAGTCGGGCCGGGCGAGCGGGGCGTACGCGGTGGGCACCGACAGGCAGCCCTCGTTGCTGTCGTCCAGCCGGCGCTTCTCGGCGGGCAGTTCGACGAGCTTGGGGTTGCAGACGACGCCGGTGTGCCGGGCGCCCTCGTCGTCCGGGCAGTCGTAGACGAAGACCTTCAGGTCGACGCCGATCTGGTTGGCGGCCAGGCCCACGCCCTCGGCGGTGCGCTGCGAGGCGAACATGTCCGCCACGAGTTGCTGGAGCTCGTCGCCGAAGTCGGTGACGTCCTTGCACTCCTTGTGCAGCACCGGGTTCCCGACCACCGTGATCGGCCGCGAGGTCCCCCGCTCCCGCCAGGCCGCCTCGCGCTCCTCGCAGTCCTCCGTGTCGATCACGTACCCCTCGTCATCGACGGGGAGCACGCCCGCGCGCTGCTGATCGGTGTCCTGCTGAGCCATGACGTTACGTACGCCTTCCTGAACAAATCCAAGCTGGGATGCTGATACAGGGTACGGGGCGGGCGTCCCTTCAGGGGCCGGGGAACTGCGCGAACGGCCACGACGGCGCCGCCCCCGACAACGGATCTAGCAGACCTCTTCCAAATCCCGCCAATCCCGAGAATCCGGACTGTCAGCGACCCACCCGTCCAGCAACCCCCGAACCAGCGAAGCCGGCGCAGCCAACCCGCACTCCCGCTCGGGAACCCACAGCTGCCCGTCCGTCCGATGCCCCAGCGGCCCGGGATGCCCCGGCTCACTGTGATCGTGCGGATCGAGATGCTCCCCGTCCCCCTCGTCGGACGGCATCCGTGACTCGGAGCACATCCGGCACAGCAATCGCACCGAAGAAGACCAGTCCTCCGCGGCGAACCCGGCGTCCGCGGCGAGCTGCTCCAGCGCGTCCCGGTCCGACTCGGTCGCGGCCTCCAGCAGCACCACCCAGGTCGGCACCGGCGACGGCGCCCACAGCTCGATCTCGTCGAACACCGGATAGGTGTGCCCGGCGGCCGTGGTCCGCTCCCCGTGCGGCACGCCGTCGTGCAGTACGACCTCACCCCAGCGCCGCCCCGACGACGGCAGCGGAATGGACAGCACCTCGATCCGCGCGGGATCCAGCCGCCGCCCCCACACGACCTCGGCCTCCCCCTCCGGGGACAGCCGCACGGCCGCGCTGCCGAGGTCCATGCCGACGGGCTCGCCGGAGTCGTTGGGCGGCCCCGGCACCCGCAGCCCGTAGGCCTGCCAGGCGCGCCGGGCCAGCGGCCAGTCCTGGAGGGCGGTCGCGGCGATGCCGACGTTCCACCAGTCGGGCGCGCCGGTGTCCCGGTCGAGCAGCGCCACGGCCCTGAGCCCCGCCGCCCGCGCCTGCTCCCAGTCGTGCCGGAACTTGTGCAGCAGGGCGAGGTTGAACCAGGACTCGGACAGCCAGGGCTCCAGGTCGGCGGCACGTGTCAACAACGCGCCGGCGTCCTCGTACCGGCCGTCGCCGATGAGAGTGAACGCCCGGTCTGTGGCCTGCCGCCAGGAGGCGGAGGGCCGGTTCCGTCCCTTGCCGAAGATCCTCACGATTCCCGCCTGCCAGTTCCGTGCGGTGGGCTGGCCGTAGCTGTGTTTCGAGCCCCCGGACACCTTCTTCTCGCATCCAACCACGTACGGCCTCCGGGGCGCTCATTACCCATGGGTTACCCAGTCACGGGCAAGGTCAGACTGCTTCTTGCCAGTACCCGGGCCAGCGATTCCACCACCTCCGGGGCGTACTCCCCGGCGGTGGCGAGCCGGAGTTCCTCCAGCGCCGTCAGCGGTCCGCCGGGACCACCTTCCCGGGACTTCTCCTCGTACGCGTTCACGGCCCGGACGATCCGCGCGGCGAGCGGCTGCTCCGCGTAGGGGTCGGCCTGCCGCTCCACGACCACGGCGACCGCCTCGTCGACGCCCGTCTGCCGTACGACGGCCCCGCCGAGCAGCGCGATCCGCCGCTGTTCCGCGGCGGGCAGGCCCGCGGTGGCGCCCGCCGGCACCGGGTCGACGAGGCTCAGCTGTCCGATGTCGTGCATGAGCGCGGCGTACTCCAGGACGGCCAGCTCGGGCTCGGTGAGGCCCAGGTCACGCCCCACAGCCTGGCTGAGCGCGGCGACGCGGCGGGCGTGCCCGCAGGGGGTGTACCCGGCGACCTCGGTGGCCCGTGCCAGGGAGGCGATGGTCTGCCGGTAGGTCGCCCGGACGGCGGCGTAGCGGCGGAACGACATCTGCGCCAGCAGCAGCGGCACGGAGAAGACGGGCAGCGCCCACAGCCCCACGACGGCGACCGCCAGGGCCATCACCGCGCCGGTCGCGATGACGGCGGAGCCGATGCCGAACACGGCCCGCAGCTCGTCCCGCAGCACCGGCCCGAAGGGCCAGCCGGTGCGGGAGTGGGCCAGCGCGGCGGCGAGCACCGCGTCGCACAGCGCGGTCAGGGACAGCAGCGCGAGCAGCAGCAGCGCGTAGGCGGGGCCGCCCCAGTCGTCGAACATGCCCCGGTTGTAGGGGGGCTGGAAGCACACGGCGACGAACCCGGCGGTGAGCACCCGGCGCGCCAGATGGTCGAGCGTGGGTCCCTGCCCGCGCGCCACGTGCGGCACGCTGCCGAGCAGTGAGGCGGCCAGTACGACGGCGACGACCTGGGCGAGGCCGTGGTGCGTGGCCCTCCCGCCGGCCTCGCCGAGCAGCGCGTACGACAGGGCCGCGGCGGCCCCGAGCGGCGCCGGCTCCCTGACCTGCGCCCCGTTGCGCCGGGCGAGTTCCCCGACGGTGACGAGGACGCCGAAGGCGAGGGCGACCCGGCGTTCCTCCAGCCCGTCGTAGAGGGTGACGGCGAGGGAGCCGGCCGCGAGGAGGGCGGCACAGCCGTGGACGAGGGTGAAGAGCGGCGGCGGGCGGTACGCGCTCACCGGTGTGCTCCCGGCCGGCTGGAGGCGGGTGCGCCGGGCGGGGGAACCCGGGGCGGGCCGATGTCGTCGGCGGTCACGGCGGGGCGCCACCCGGCCCGGCCGACGGCCTCCACGAGAGCCGTGACCATCACCGGGTCGAACTGGCTGCCGGAGCACCGCTTCAGCTCCGCCAGGGCGACCGCGACGGGCCGGGCCCTGCTGTAGCTCCGTGTGGAGGTCATGGCGTCGAAGGCGTCCGCGACCGCCACGACCCGGGCGGATTCCGGAATCTGACTGCCCATCAGGCCGTACGGGTACCCGGTGCCGTCCAGTCGTTCGTGGTGGTGCAGCACGGCGGCGCGGGCCTCCCCGAGGAAGCCGATGCCGCGCACCATCTCGTGCCCGTACTCGGGGTGCAGCTCGATCACCCGCCGCTCCTCGGGCGTCAGCGGCCCGTCCTTCCTGAGCAGCCGGGTGGGGACGCCGAGCTTGCCGACGTCGTGCAGGATCCCGGCGAACCGGAGCACCTCGACGCGCTCGTCGTCCATGCCCAGCTCGCGCGCGATCATCATGGAGGCGTGCCCGACGCGCTCGCTGTGGCCGCGCGTGTAACCGTCCTTGATGTCGACGGCCTGGACGAGCGCCCGGATGGTCGCCTGGTGGGCGGCCCGTTCCCGGTGGTACTGCGCGAAGGCCCACCAGGAGACGCACATCGGCAGCAGCACGAGCAGCGCGGCCACCGGACCGTACGGGCTGCGCCACAGCACGGCCATCATCAGCCCGGCCAGCCCGTGCACGGCGATGGGCGCGAGGGAGCGCGACACCAGCCCCCGCCAGGCCCGCCGCACCGGCACCCGCTCGGCGACGGCCAGGATCCCGCCGTCCAGCAGCGCGAGCACCAGGCAGAACGCCAGCACGGCCGCCCCGGCCGGCCCGAGCGCGTAGGGCACGTCGCCCGCGGCGACCGCGTCCCGCCCGCCGAGCGCCCTGTGCACCCGGGCCGCGGCCCACACGCCGAGGACGAGCTGGGCGGCCCGCCAGACCCGGCGCAGTGCCACGGGCCGCTGCTCGACGTGCGAGAGCAGCGCACCCGGCACGGCCACCAGGGCGGCGGCGGGCGCGGGCAGCAGGAAGGCACCGGCGAGCAGCACGGGGTAGAAGGTCCCGGCCGGATGGGAGATCCCGACGAACCGGGACCGGGCGACGCGCTCGCAGCCCGCGTACAGCGCGGCGAGCAGGGCCACGGCCCACCAGGGCGTACGGACGCCCGGCAACGGCAGCAGACAGAGGAGGGCGGCGACCAGGACACAGGCGACGTACGCACGTGCCCGCACCGGTACCGCTTCCATGCGCCCCTCCCCCGGCCGTCTCCGTCAGGCCCGGAGCCTAGGACGCCGATGGGGGGCTCCGCGGGCCGATAACCCGCGGATTAGCACGTTCGAGTGATGCGTTCGAGGATGACTACCCCTTTGCAGGCGGGGTAGTTGAAAAGCGCAGGAGTGTCAGGATTCCTGCGGCGTGGCAGGCGAGGCCGCGACGTCCTGCTCGGGGACGGCCTGGCCGGAGCGGATCAGCTCGATCCGCCCCATCACCTTGTCGCGCAGATCGCCCGGCACGTCGTCATGCCCGCAGCAACGCTTGACCAGCTTCTTCACGGCCTGCTCGAGCCCGTACTTCTCCAGACAGGGCGAGCACTCCTCGAAGTGGTGCTCGAACTTCACGCAGTCCGAGTCCGGCATCTCACGGTCGAGGAACTCGTAGAGATGATCGAGGATTTCGCTGCAATCCGTCTCGTGCGGCTCTCCGCAGCTCATGACCCCGAGCCTTTCGCTTCGTTCGACTCTCCGGCGCCGGCCGGGACCATCCCGCGGTCACGGGCGTAGTCCTCCAGCATGCCGCGCAGCTGACGACGTCCCCGGTGCAGCCGGGACATCACCGTACCGATGGGTGTCCCCATGATGTCGGCGATCTCCTTGTACGCAAAGCCCTCGACGTCCGCGAGATACACGGCGATGCGGAACTCCTCGGGGATCGCCTGGAGCGCTTGCTTCACGTCCGAGTCGGGCAGGTGGTCGAGCGCCTGCGACTCCGCGGAGCGCAAGCCCGTCGACATGTGCGACTCGGCGCGGGCGAGCTGCCAGTCCTCGATCTCCTCGGCCGCGCTGCGCTGCGGTTCGCGCTGCTTCTTGCGGTACGAGTTGATGAAGGTGTTGGTGAGGATCCGGTACAGCCACGCCTTGAGATTGGTGCCCTCGCGGAACTGGTGGAAGGACGCGTACGCCTTGGCATACGTCTCCTGCACCAGGTCTTCCGCGTCGGCCGGGTTGCGCGTCATGCGCAGCGCGGCCGAGTACATCTGGTCGAGGAACTCGAGCGCGTCCCGCTCGAAGCGCGCGTTGCGCTCCGCGGCCGTCTCCGCGCCCGTGCCACCCTGGCCCTCGGGCTGCTCCGCCTGGCCGTGTTCGGTCCCTGCGTCGGTCCCAGTGACCGGACCCACCTCCTCCAGTGTTCTCGTGAGACCGAGACCGGTCTCACCCGAATCGGAGGATAGACGACGATCCGGTCCGCCCGCCGCCCGAACAGGGGCGGTCTTGGCCGCGTGCAGCACCGTCCAGTCCAGGTCGGCGCGGCTGCTGCGACTCGGGCAGAAGGTCGAACCCATGCGGCGGACTTCCTCTCCTACGGCGTCGGTGCTGGTCTCCAGCACGTACGTCCCGCACAACAGTGCTCACCGCCCCGGCATTCCCGAAGCTTTACCCGAGTGACCCGGTCCACTCCAGGACCGCGTCCGTGATGACCGCCACTGCCTCCTCCTGCGTGATCTCCGCGCGCTTGGGGACGGCGAAGCCGTGATCGCCGTACGGCACCTCGACGAGCTCGTAGGGCCCCTCGGGAAACTCCCCGGGCTTCCCGAACGGGTCGTTCCCTCCCTGCACGACCAGGGTGGGCACCCCGGAACCCAGCAGCTCGGCGGCGCGGGACTTCTCCGGCTTGCCTGGCGGATGGAGGGGGAAGCTGAGGGCGAGGACCGCGTGGGCGCCGAGCTCGGTGGCGGTACGGCAGGAGACCCGGGCCCCGGCGCTGCGGCCGCCGGACACGACCGGCAGGCCGGGCTCGGCGAGGGCGGGCCAGACGCCCCGCCAGCCGAGGTCCAGGGTCTTGGGCGCGGGCGCGAGCTTCTTCCCGGCCACTCGCCAGGGCTGTTCCACGCGGGCCACGGTGACGCCGTGGGCGGGCAGGACGGCGGCCAGGGCCCTCAGGTCGCGGGCCTCGATGCCGCCGCCGGCGCCGTGGCTGACGGCGAGGACCAGCCGGGCCTCTTCCGCCGTGTGCCAGGTGATTCGGGCGGGGCCGGCTTCGGTCTCGACGATCTCGCTCGCCGTGTTTGCCGCACCGGTCACATCGTTCACATCCGTCACATCAGAAGAGTGTGCCCTCTTCCGGCCCTTCCAGCTCCTTCAGCAGCTCCGGGCCGTTGTTGCGGACGTTGCTGACGGCCGTCGTGACGGGATAGGCGCGCATCATCCCAGCGGGCGGCGGGGCGAGCAGCCCGCGCAGGTCGTCGGCGTCCGTGCGGGACGGGTCCAGCCAGGCGTCCCAGCGGTCGGGCGTCAGCATCAGCGGCATCCGGGGGTGGATCTCGGCCAGGGCCCGCGGACCGTCCGCCGGGGACACCGCCAGCGGGCTTTCCTCGGCCTCGGTGGTGATGACGGAGCACGTCACCCACCAGGCCTGCGGATGGTCGTCCGGCAGCGTCTTGTCCCGCCAGAACTCGTACAGCCCGGCCATCGCGAAGACCGACCCGTCCGCCGGGGTCACGAAGTAGGGCTGCTTGCGGGGCCGCTTCTTCTTGCCCTCGACCTCCAGCTCGCGCTCCTGCGTGCCGGTGACCCACTCGTAGTAGCCGTCGGCGGGCAGGATGCAGCGCCGGGAGGTGAAGGCGCGGCGGTAGGACGGCTTCTCGTGGACGGTCTCCGCGCGGGCGTTGATCATCCGGGCGCCGCCCTCGGGGGTCTTCGACCAGGACGGGACGAGGCCCCACTTCAGCGTGCGCAGCTGCCGAACCGGGCGCGGGTCGTCCGCGTCTTTCAGAGGGCGGTCGAGGACGGCGTAGACCTCTTTGGTGGGCGCCACGTTGTAGTCGGGCTCCAGGGTCTCCTCGGGCTCCCACTTCTCGATCTCAAAGATTCCTGCGAGATCCTCTGGCCTACGACTCGCTGCATACCGTCCGCACATATGCAACCACCCCTCGACTTGCGCACACGCTTGATCACCCCGCCCCGGCCCCGCCATCGGGACACGTCCAAGAATGGCAGACGTGCTCGCGACCGGGGGCGCGGACCTTGGTCGGCACCCCCGCTGTCGTCTCAGTCGCGGGTCGGGGCCAGATCGGGGTGCTCAATGAGCTGCTGGGCCAGCTTGGGGCGTTCCATGATCAGGTCACGGGCGATGGGGTCGTGGAAGTATTTCTTGTAGAGCTTGATGTAGGTGCCGTCCTCGATCATCGCGTCGATCTGGGCGTCGATGTCCTTCAGCAGTTCCGGGTCACCGTCCTTGGGGAGTGGGAATGCGCTGCCCTGAAGGCTGTCGAATTCCACGGCGATGCGTATCGGTTGCTTCTTGACGTACTCGTCAGCGTCGGCGCCGCCGAGTACGACGGCCTCGACGCCGCCTGAGAGGAGTTGGGCGATGAGTGCGGTCTGGTCCTTGAACTTGACCAGATCGGCTCCGGACATCTCACGGTTGATGAACGTTTCCTGTACGGATCCGCTGACCGCGCCGACCCGCTTGCCGTCGAAGTCGGGCAGCTTGTTCTGCTTGCCGCCCTTGAGGGTGACGACATCGGTGAAGCCCCAGTAGTAGGGCGTCGTGAAGGCGACTTGCTTCTTGCGTTCGGGGGTGGCGCCGACGCCTGCGACGCCGATGTCGTACTGCCCGGCGGAGAGGCCGGCGAGGATGCCCTGCAGGTTGGTGGTCTTGTACTGGACCTTCACGCCGAGGCGCTTCGCGGACTCGTTCATCAGGTCGACGGCGAAGCCGCTCGGCTTGCCGGAGGCGTCGACGACGGCGAAGGGCGGCTGTTCGGCCTGGGTGGCGGCGGTGATCACGCCGGGCTGGACCAGCTTGTACCTGGGGGCCGTGGAATTCGCCGCCTCGATGCCCGAGCCGCAGGCGGTGAGCGCGAGCAGCAAGGCGGCGGCCGCGGTGCCGGCGAGCAGGGGTCTGCGAGTGCAGGAGAGGTGCATGGTCAGAGCTTTCTGCTGAGGAGGGTTCACAGGACCTGGTTGAGGAACTGGCGCAGCCTGGGGTGCTGGGCGCCTTCGAAGATCCGGTCCGGGGTGTCGATCTCGGAGATGCGGCCGTCGCACATGAAGGCGACGCGGTCGGCGGCCTCCTGGGCGAAGCCCATTTCGTGGGTGACGACGGCCATGGTCATGCCGCCTTGAGCGAGGTCGCGCATCACGGCGAGCACGTCCTTGACCAGTTCGGGGTCGAGGGCGGAGGTGGCCTCGTCGAAGAGCATGACCTCCGGTTCCATGGCGAGGGCCCGGGCGATGGCCACGCGCTGTTGCTGCCCGCCGGAGAGCCGGCTCGGCCGTTGCCGGGCGAAAGCCGCGAGACCCACCTCGTCCAGGTGACGCCGCGCGGTGGCGCGTGCCTGTTCGCGCGTCATGCCCTTGACCGAGGTCAGGGCGAGGGCGACGTTGCGCTCGACACTCATGTGAGGGAAGAGGTTGAAGTGCTGGAAGACCATGCCGATGCGGGCACGGGCGGCGTCGACGTCGGCGCCCGGCGCCGTCAGGCAGGTCTCGCCGAGCCGGATCTCACCCGCGTCGGGCCGCTCCAGCAGATTGAGACACTTGAGGAGCGTGGACTTGCCGGAGCCGGACGGCCCGATCAGGCACAGGGTCTCTCCGCGCTGGATGTCCAGGGTGATGTCCCGCAGGACGGTGGTGCGGCCGTAGCTCTTGCTGAGGGCGGTGACGCGCAGGGCGGCGGAGGTGGCGGGTGCCTCGGCTGCGGAGGACACCGGTCCGTCTCCGGTGGTCGTGGGGCTCATCGGCTCTCTCCTCCCGCGGCCTGGACCGGGGTCTTGGGCAGGTCGGGTTCGGCGGGTGCGGGAGTGCTCCCGGGGCGCGGGCCCTCGCGCAGTCGCCTGTCCAGGTAGTTCACGAAGTACGTCAGGGGGATGGTGAGGGCGAGATAGCAGAGGCCGGCCGCGATCAGGGGTGAGGAGTTGTACGTCCGGGCGACCTCTTCCTGGGCGATGAAGTACAGCTCGCGCTGCCCGACGGCCAGACCGAGGAGATAGACCAGGGAACTTTCCTTGATGTCCTTGACGAACTGACCGGCCATGGCGGGCAGCACCCGCCGGATGCCCTGGGGCACGACGACCAGGCGCATGGCCTTCAGGTAACCCATGCCGAGGCTGCGGGCGGCCTGCAACTGGCCGGTGTCGACGCTCTGGATACCGGAGCGGAAGATCTCCGCGGTGTAGGCACCGGAGATGATCCCGATCGCGAGGATCGCGTACCCGAACGGGTTGGTGCCGAAGGGACGGATGCCCGCGGCGGGCAGGCCCACGCCCACCAGCATCACCGTGATGATCACGGGCAGGCCCCGGAAGACGTCGACGTAGAGCCGTGCGGGCAGGCGCACCCACCAGCGTTTCGACAGCAGCAGCATGGCGGCCAGCAGCGCGATGGCGACGCCCAGGACGATGGCTCCGGCGGCGATGGTCAGGGTATTGAGGAGCCCCTCGGTGATGAGCCGGGGGAAGGTCTGGGCGATCAGGTCCCAGTTGAAGAACGTGTTGACCAGGGCGTCGGACGCGAGGGGCGAGGAGGTCATCGCGGTTCCTGACCATGAGCGGTGACGGACGTGGATGCCTGGAACTCGGCGCGGACCTCGTGAAGAAGGCGCGGATCCTCGAGCAGGTCCAGGACCAGTGCGGCCAGAGCGGTGGACATGGTCTCGACCGCGTCGTGGGCACGCTGACTGCGGGCGGCCTCGCGCATCCGGACGGAGTGCCCGGGGGTGTCGCGCGGACAGATCTGGAGATAGGGATGGATCACCGGCAGCGCCAGTGAGACATTGCCGATGTCGGAGGAACCGGCCGGATGCTGCTCAGACGGCGGTTCGAGTTCGAGCCCGAGACCGACAGTGTAGGCGGCGAGCCGATCGGCCATCACCATGTTGTTGTTGCGTTCGGTGTACCGGGGCGCGGTCTCGGCGTGGTCGACGGTGGTGCCGGTGGCCAGCGCGGCCCCGTCCGCGGCGGCGAGCACCCGCGGCAACAGGACGTCCAGGGCCGTGGAGGTGGCCTCACGGACGAAGATGTCCACCTCCGTGTAGTCGGGCACGACGTTGGGGGCTCCACCTCCACGTGTGACGATGCCGTGCACCCGGGCGGTCGGGGGCATGAACTGCCTTAGTGAGTCGACCGCCGTGAGGAACAGCTGTGCTCCGGCGGCAGCCGAGCGGCCCTCCCAGGGCGCCTTGGCCGCGTGCGCGGCGACCCCGTGGAAGCCGATCCGGAGGTGGCTGGCGGCGAGAGCGTGCCGGGCGCGCAGGCTGCGGTCCGCCGGATGGAACATGACTGCTGCGTCGACGCCCTGGAACACACCGCGCTCCAGCATCAGGATCTTGCCGCCGCCGCCTTCCTCGCCGGGGGTGCCGATCACTTGGAGAGTGCCGCGGTGCCCGGGGCGCGCGGCGGCTGCGGCGACGGCGGCTGTCAGCCCGCCGGCCGCGATGAGGTTGTGGCCGCAACCGTGGCCGATGCCTGGCAGCGCGTCGTACTCCAGGAGCACCGCGATCGTGGGGCCGTCCGAGGGCCCCCGGTGGGTCGCGGTGAACGCGGTCGGCAGACCGGCCACGTCCTTGTCCACCTCGAAACCCGCTACCGCCAGCCGGGCAGCGAGCTGCTCGACCGCGTAGTGCTCCTCGAACCGGGTCTCCGGCGTGCCGTGGAGATCGCGACTTAGCTGATCGAGCGCGGTCCGGCGCTCGTGCACTGCGGCACGAAGGTCGGCGGGGACACGAAGGGGCATGGCGACTCCGGGCTGGTCCTGTCGGGGTTGCCGGAACCGTAGGCGGTGGGGGAGGCCGTCCTTACAATGGTTGACGAGGGTGCGGTAACCAACGTGCTCGACGGGTCGGAGGTGGCCATGAGCGTCGTCCTCTCACTCGCCGGGGCAGGCCCCGCCCGGGTCCTGGCGGGCGCCTCGCAGCTCGCGGAGCTGACCGCCGCACTGCACGCCTATACGGAAGCCGAGCACCACCCCTGGGCGATGCGCTGGGCTCGCGGTCTGGAGACGGACAGGGACCGCGGTGACGCATCAGGGCAGAGCACGACGTCCGCCTCCGCCCTTACTCCGGCGCTGCGGCATCGCGTCAGGGAATGGGCGCCTCTGTGGGCCTCGTACCGGGCCCGCTACCTCCTCCCGCTGAGTGCGGCAGGAGACCGTACGCTCGCCGAGGAACTGGCGGACATCGAGAGCCTGCCGCTCCCGCTCTTCGCGGAACTGACCGGGTACGCGATCCGAGGCGGCAACTCCGGTAGCCCGCTGAATCGGGTTCTCCACGACGCTGGGCAGCGTGCGGGACTGCTGGCGGCGACGGAGCGCCGCTCCACCGCCCGGGCCGAGCTCGCGCGCAGGCTTCTGGACGGGCCGGATGCTCTGCGCGCGGATCTGCTCGACCTGCTGACCGGCATTGCCCTGGCCTTGGAGCCGGACCTCACCCGGGCCGAGCGGGCGATCAACGCTCAGCTGCCGAAGCTGCGCAAGTCGATGGAGCACGACGGGCCGGGCAGGACTCTGGCCGGTCTGGATCCCTCGGCGTCGTACCGCGACGAACCGCCACGCGTCGTCTTCGACAAGTTCCACCACGGAATCGTGAACGTCGCCACCACACCGGTGCTGGTGGTGCCGTCGGCCTTCGGTCACCCGCACCTGCTGGTGAAGCACGAGCCGGGTTTCGCGGCGGTGGTCCAGTACCCACTGCTCGTGGAGGGCGACGACCAGCCCGGCTACGCGGTCGTGCACCGTCGGCTCGAGGTGCTGTGCGATCCGGGCCGCCAACGCATCGCGCGTGCCATCGCGCGGGAACCACTCACCCCGTCCGAACTGGCCGACCGCGGCGGCATGTCCCTGCCCCAGGTCTCGCGCCACCTGGCGCGGTTGCGGGAAGCCGGCCTCGTCACGGTCGAACGTGACGGACGCCGCGCCTACTACCAGCTCAACCTCGAACGGGTACGCCGCATCGGCGACGACCTCCTGACCGCCTTGTTCCACTGACCGCGCCCAAGCGAGCGCGGTGGGCGCCGGGTCATGGGGAAGAGGAGCCGAGACTTGCCTGTACTGCGGCAAGCAACGCCGTCTTCGTCGGCAGGATTCGTAACGTGGCTGTCTCCGAGGGCTGTCCGCCTCCCGGACCAGCGAAGGAGTCCGAGCACCATGAACGTTCAGCACCGCAGTACCCGGTCCCTCCAGGTCCCCGTCCATGCCTGCGAAGTGCCTCTGGTCCGAAGATCCGTTCTCGACATCCTTCGGGAATGGGGGGTACCGGACGACGACGATGCCGCCCAGGCGGTACGCGTGATCGTCTCGGAGCTGCTGACCAATGTCGTTCTCCACGCGTCCGCGACCACGGCCGAAGCCCTCGTGGTGGTCGAACTGCTCGACGGCTCCTGGATCCGTCTGGGTGTGCACGACAGTCACCCCGCCTGCCCGTCACCCAGGGGGAGCGACGCCGACACGCCCCACGGCCGTGGCCTGTGGATCGTGCACGCGTTGCTCGAGGAGCTGAGCGGGGTCATGGTCATCGAGCGAACCGGCGACGGAGGCAAAACCATATGGGCCGTCCTGCCGCGCAGCGCGCACGAACAGATCGTGACGCCCGGTCAGGGCGGGCGAACGGGGCTTCCGCTGCCCGAGCTTCAGGCCGAGCCGTCGGCGGCGTAGCGGCTCACCCGCATCGGACCATGCCGCGATGAGGTCCTCGCGGCCGGCTCAGTGGTGCAGGCCGACCAGCAGATCAGGTCCGAGCCGTCCCATGGCTTCCGTGTTGAGCCCGTAGTACACAGCCGTCCCCTCACGATGTGTCAGGACGAGTCCCGCCTCCCGCAAATGCCGCAGGTGCCGCGAGACTTGAGGCGATGTCATCCCCAGCCGGGCGGCGAGCTCCGCCGTGGCCGCGGGGTGGCGCAGGATGTTCCGGCAGATCAGCAGTCATGTCGGGTCCGCCAAGTACCGCCATGCGCCGTTGGACCTGCCCCACGGGGACCGTCGCCGTGTTCCGCATCGCCGGGTACTGCACGACGACCGGATGGCCGGGGACGTGCTTGACGACCACGTGTGGATCTCCGTGCACGCTCGGCAGGAGGATGCAGGGCGTGCGCTCGTCCAGCCGCGCCGTCGCGTGGTACAGCTTGTCGACGATCACGCGGGGCGGGTCGTCCGATGCGGTGCCGATGCCGTCGAAGGCCGCCGCGACGCGTCCAGGCGCAGTTGTCGCTGCCGGGCCCGGGCATCGGCGTCCACGTCGGCCCGCACCCGGCGCCACTCCTCGTCGAGGAGTGCCGCGGCGAAAGCAGCGAGGAAGTCCAGCAACTCGTCCCGGAACCGGGCCGGGTCGTCGATGAGCCGAAGCCCGAGGTCGTAGCGGCGCAACGAGATCGGCCGCAACCGCCGTAGCGCCCCCGCCGGGTCCTGCGGCGGTTCGCCGGAGGTTCGGTTCTTGCTGATCAGCGCCTCCAGCGTCAGCGCGGTGAAGGCTTCGACGGACAGTCGCGACACCCCGGCGAGCTCGGCGTCCAGTGAACGCTCGGGCCCCGTGGTCAGTGGCAGCAGATAACGCGCCCGGAACGCGCCCCACAGGGGAGCCCATACCGTCGCGCGGGCCAGCAGATCGTCGGTGATGTCGTGGTGCACCGCCGAAAGCCACGCCTGGCTCGCCGGGTGGTGCTCCGGTTCGTCCAACGCGTGCAACGCGGCGCACAGTTCGGCCAGGGGCGAGGGCCGGACGGTGATCAGCTCCGGTCGCGCGGCCCCGGTCATCAGGAGCACAGCCATCCTCAAGATCACCGCGCTCGCGTCAATCTCCTTGTTGCGCCTTCGAACGGTCCGCAACTCATCCCTCAAACCCCTGCTGACCTGCGCTTTGGAGGACGTATGGCCGACCACGCACGTCTCGCGGAACGAGGCGGTCGCGCGCACCCGACCGAGTACTACTCGGGGGGCGCGACCAACATTCAGCCCGGACCCCAACTGTTCGAACAACAGTCCACGCTCGTATGGACGCTCATCGCCAGCCTCTACCTCGGCAACTTCATGCTGCTGGTACTCAACCTCCCCATGGTCCGGATCTGGGTCAGGCTCCTGCGCCTCCCGGCACCGGTCCTCAGCGCGGGCATCCTGTGCTTCGCCCTCCTCGGCGTCTACTCCCTCTCGCAGAGCACCTTCGAGATGATGATCGCCATCGGGGTGGCGGTCCTCGGTCTGTGCATGCGCCGCACCGGCTACCCCATCGCACCGCTCATCCTCGGTGCGGTGCTGGGGCCGCTCATGGAGGCCCAGTTCCGAAGGGCCCTGGCGTTCAGCGAAGGGGACACGGCTGTCTTCCTCACGCGACCGGCCTCGGCAGCGATCCTGTCGCTGGCTCTGGTCGCGCTGGTGGGACCGGTGCTGATGCGACGCCGTACGCAGGTCAGACTCCCTGAACCGGTGTAGGCGGAGCGGGGCGCGGACCGGCCCTCAGTACCTGAAAGGCAAGAGCCCCGGATCACTCCGGGGCTCTGATGCTGTGACCTGCATGTTTGCCGCCCGGAACGATCGCTGTTACGTCGGCGTCTCAGATACCGTCCGCACATACGTGCCACACTGCCAGATTCCATCCGCCCACAGGGAGCCATCGCCGCACATGGACAGCACCGCAACCGCCTCCCTCGCCTCCCTCTGGGACGAGGTCTCCGGCACCCAGCCCGATCCCGACCTGTGGGTCGTGATCGCGACCCTGGTGGCCGCGCTCGCCGTGGTGATCCCGCACGGCCTGTGGCGCGTCTCCCGCAACGCCATCACCATCGCCCACGAGGGCGGCCACGGGCTCGTGGCCCTGCTCACCGGCCGCACCCTCACCGGCATACGGCTGCACTCGGACACCAGTGGCCTGACCGTCAGCCGCGGCAAGCCGTACGGCATCGGCATGATCCTCACCGCGGCCTCCGGGTACACCGCCCCGCCCCTGCTGGGCCTCGGCGGCGCGGCCCTGCTGGGCTCCGGGCGCATCACGCTCCTGCTGTGGCTGGCCACCGCCCTGCTGCTGGCCATGCTCGTGATGATCCGCAACGCCTATGGCGCCCTCACCATGATCGTCACCGGCGGCCTGTTCGTCCTGGTGTCCTGGCTGGCCGGCCCGCAGGTCCAGGCGGCGTTCGCGTACGTGGTGGTGTGGTTCCTGCTGATCGGCGGGGTGCGTCCGGCGTTCGAGCTCCAGGCCAAGCGGTCGCGGGGCGGGGCGGGCGACTCGGACGCGGACCAGCTGTCGCGGCTGACGCACGTGCCGGCGGGGTTGTGGCTGTTCCTCTTCCATGCGGTGTCTCTGTGCTCGCTGATCGGTGGGGGCAGGTGGCTGCTGGAAATGTGACGCGGGGCTGTCCCGGTACACGGCACCCCCCGCGTGGGTGTGCCCGGCCCCCACGGCGCCGCACCCGAGCCACCGCCTCCTTATAAAGTGAAGCCATGGCCCCGAACACCGCAGACACCGCCCTTTGGCCCGCCCCGCACGCGAGCGGAGCCGTCGACGCGACGGTCCACGTGCCCGGGTCCAAGTCGGTCACGAACCGCGCCCTGGTCCTCGCCTCCCTCGCCTCCGAACCGGGCTGGCTGCGCCGCCCCCTGCGCTCCCGCGACACCCTGCTGATGGCCGGCGCGCTGCGCGCCATGGGCATCGAGATCGAGGAGGGCGTGGGCCCGGACGGCACCGGCGAGGCGTGGCGTGTGCTCCCCACGGGCCTGCGCGGCCCGGCCACGGTCGACGTCGGCAACGCCGGCACGGTGATGCGGTTCCTGCCGCCGGTCGCCGCGCTCGCGGACGGTCCCGTCCGCTTCGACGGTGACCCCCGCTCGTACGAGCGTCCCCTGAACGGAGTCATCGACGCGCTGCGCCAGCTCGGTGCCCGGATCGACGACGACGGCCGTGGCGCGCTGCCGTTGACCGTGCACGGCAGCGGCGCCCTGGACGGCGGCACGGTCGCCATCGACGCGTCCTCCTCGTCGCAGTTCGTCAGCGCCCTGCTGCTGTCCGGCCCGCGCTTCAACCAGGGCGTCGAGGTCCGCCACACCGGCGCCACGCTGCCCTCCATGCCGCACATCCGCATGACCGTCGACATGCTGCGCGCGGTCGGCGCCCAGGTGGACACGCCCGAGTCGGGCGGCGAGCCCAACGTCTGGCGGGTCACGCCCGGCGCCCTGCTCGGCCGCGATCTGACGATCGAGCCCGACCTGTCCAACGCCCAGCCGTTCCTGGCGGCCGCGCTGGTGACCGGTGGCCGGGTCGTCATCCCGGACTGGCCGTCCCGCACCACCCAGCCCGGTGACCGGCTGCGCGAGATCTTCACCGAGATGGGCGGCTCCTGCGAACTGACCGAGTTCGGGCTCGCGTTCACCGGCTCGGGCTCGATCCACGGCATCGACGTCGACCTGAGCGAGGTCGGCGAGCTGACGCCCGGCGTCGCGGCGGTCGCGGCCCTCGCCGACTCCCCGTCGACCCTGCGCGGCGTGGCCCATCTGCGGCTGCACGAGACGGACCGCCTGGCCGCGCTGACCAAGGAGATCAACGAACTCGGCGGTGACGTCACGGAGACCGCCGACGGTCTGCACGTCCGCCCGCGCCGGCTGCACGGCGGGATCTTCCACACGTACGACGACCACCGCATGGCCACGGCCGGGGCGATCATCGGCCTCGCGGTCGAGGGCGTGCAGATCGAGAACGTGGCGACGACGGCCAAGACCCTGCCCGACTTCCCCGACCTGTGGACCGGGATGCTCGGGGCGTAGGACACGGGGATCAGGTCATGCGCCGCTACGGCAAGCACACCGACGAGGACGACATCCGCACCCGTCCCGGCCGCCGGAACACCCGGCCCCGGACGAACATCCGGCCCAAGCACGAGGACGCCGCCGAGGGCCTCGTCCTCACCGTCGACCGGGGCCGCCTGACCTGCCTCGTCGAGGACCGTGTGGTCATGGCGATGAAGGCCCGCGAGCTGGGCCGCAAGGCGGCCGTGGTCGGAGACCGGGTGGCCCTCGTGGGCGACCTGTCGGGCAAGAAGGACACGCTCGCGAGGATCGTCCGCATCGCGGAGCGCACGTCAGTGCTCCGACGCACCGCGGACGACGACGACCCGTTTGAGCGCGTGGTCGTCGCCAACGCCGACCAGCTGGCCGTGGTCACCGCCCTGGCCGACCCGGAGCCCCGCCCACGGCTGATCGACCGCTGTCTGGTCGCGGCCTACGCCGGCGGCCTGGACCCGCTGCTGGTCCTGACCAAGTCGGACCTCGCCCCGCCCGACAAGCTGCTGGAGCTGTACGGCCACCTCGACATCCCCCACGTCGTCACCAGCCGCGAGGAACTGCAGAACGGAACCGCCCTCGCCCGCGTGCGCGAGCAGCTCGACGGCAAGATCACCGCGTTCGTCGGCCACTCCGGGGTCGGCAAGACCACCCTGGTCAACTCGCTGGTGCCGGAAGATCAGCGGCGTACGACCGGGCATGTGAACGCGGTGACGGGCCGCGGACGCCACACCACCACCTCGGCGCTGGCGCTGCCGCTGTCGGGAAGTGACGGCTGGGTGATCGACACGCCGGGCCTGCGGTCCTTCGGCCTGCACCACGTGGACCCGTCCCAGGTCATCCACGCCTTCCCCGACCTGGAGCCGGGCACCGAGGGCTGCCCGCGCGCGTGCAGCCACGACGAGCCGGACTGCGCGCTGGACGCGTGGGTGGCCGAGGGGCACGCGGATCCGGCGCGGCTGTACTCGCTGCGGCGGCTGCTGGCCACGCGGGAGCGGAAGGAAGGCGACTGACCTCCGCGTTGTTTGTCATGGCGTGCGGACGGTAAGTGCATAATCGCACCAAGCCGGATGCAAGAACGCCCAGACGCTGAGGAATCTGGCGAACTTGCTCAAACTGACTAAGCGGTCGCTGAACGTGGGATACGGGAGGAACGACTCATGGCGTGGCTGCTGGTCATAGTGGCGGGGTTGCTGGAGACCGGCTTCGCCGTGTGTCTGAAGCTGTCGCACGGTTTCACACGGCTCTGGCCGACGATCGCGTTCTGCGTCTTCGCCCTCGGCAGCTTCGGCCTGCTGACCCTGGCGCTGAAGAAGCTCGACGTGGGTCCCGCGTACGCGGTGTGGACCGGCATCGGCGCGGCGGGCACGGCGATCTACGGCATGGTGTTCCTCGGCGACCTGGTGTCGACGCTGAAGATCGTGTCGATCAGCCTCGTCATCATCGGTGTGATCGGGCTTCAGTTGTCGGGATCGGCGCACTGACGTCGTGTCAGCCGGCCTCGCGCTGAAGGATGCTGTGGACCAGGTCGGCGACGCCGCCCTCGCCGGGTGGCGCGGCCACGCAGGACAGGGCGAGCCGGACGGCGAGTTCACAGGAGCGAGCCAGGTCGGCGGTGTCGGACTTGGGGGTTCCGGGTCCCGCCAGGACGGTGACGGCGCGGTCGCGGACGAGGGCGACGAAGTCACCGGGTGAGGGCAGTGGGCCGTCGGCGCGGCGCTGGGCCGGTACGGCGGAGGCGGAGGACACGGCCGACAGGGCCGGGGACGGCAGCCGTTCGCTCCAGCAGCCGGTGAGCATGGCGCGGACGAGGGCGTTCTCGCGGGCCGCCGAGGTGATCCACTCGGCGGTGGCGGTGAGCCGGTCGCGCAGGTCGCTGTGCCCGGTGAGCGCACGGTCGACCCCGGCGAGATACCCGTCGGCCTCTCTCCTCACGAGCGCCCGGGCGAGCCCGTCCTTGCTGCCGAACTCGTTGTACAGGGTCTGCCGGGACACTCCCGCCGCCGCGGCCACGTCCACCATCCGCACGGCGGACCACGGCCGGCGCGCCAGCGCCGCGTAAGCGGCGTCCAGTAGAGATTCCCGCGCTGCAGGCATCAACGCCTCCCCTTGGGGCGAGCGGCTCTGCGCCCAGATTTGACGCGCACGCAACCACTGTCAAGGGCCCGCGGGCGCACACGGGGGGCGCCTTTGAGCCGACCTGCGCGGGCGCCTCCGGCGGTTGAGCCGGGGTCGCCCGCCACCCGCCCTCGGCACCGCCGCCGCGGCACCCCGCACCCGCCGAGCCCCCACAACACCCCCACCCCCGCCCGCAAACCCCCTGTAGCCCCACCCCCACCTCGGCAGATAGGTTCGTTATATGCCCGACTACCTCGACGACCTGCGTCTCGCCCACGTCCTCGCCGACGCCGCCGACGCCGCGACGACGGACCGGTTCAAGGCACTCGACCTCAAGGTCGAGACCAAACCGGACATGACCCCGGTGAGCGAAGCGGACAAGGCCGCCGAAGAGCTCATCCGCGGCCAACTCGCCCGCGCCCGCCCCAGGGACGCGATCCTCGGCGAGGAGTACGGCGTCGAGGGCACCGGTCCCCGCCGCTGGGTCATCGACCCCATCGACGGCACCAAGAACTACGTACGCGGCGTCCCCGTCTGGGCCACCCTCATCTCCCTGATGGAAGCCGGCGAGGGCGGCTTCCAGCCCGTCGTCGGCGTCGTCTCCGCCCCCGCTCTCGGCCGCCGCTGGTGGGCCGCGAAGGGCTACGGCGCGTTCTCCGGCCGCAGCCTCACGAAGGCGACCCGCCTCCAGGTCTCCCGCGTCGGAAAACTCGCCGACGCCTCCTTCGCGTACTCCTCGCTCAGCGGCTGGGAGGAGCAGGGCCGCCTGGACGGCTTCCTGGACCTCACCCGCGAGGTGTGGCGCACACGCGCGTACGGCGACTTCTGGCCGTACATGATGGTCGCCGAGGGCGCCGTCGACATGTGCGCCGAGCCGGAGCTGTCGCTCTGGGACATGGCCGCCAACGCGATCATCGTCACCGAGGCCGGCGGCACCTTCACCGGACTCGACTCCCGCCCGGGCCCGCACAGCGGCAACGCGGCGGCGTCGAACGGCCTGCTGCACGACGAGTTGCTGGGGTATCTCAACCAGCGCTACTGAGGGCGTTTGCGGCCTGACCTGCGGGTTTACCCCAGGATCAAGCCGCCTGGGCCGTCGTGGGGCCGTCATCGGCCTCCGGGCCGCCCTCAAAGGCCCGGTTCACCGCCTCCCGCGTCCGCTTCTCGCTGCTCGGCATCAGGTGCGTGTACGTCCGCAGTGTGAAGCCCGGATCATGGTGCCCCAGGTACTCCGACAGGGCCTTGATGCTCTCCCCCGCGTCCAGCAGCACGGACGCGTAGAAGTGCCTCAGCGCGTGCATGCCGTTCTCCCGACCACGAGGGACACCCGCCGTGTCGAGAGCGGGCCGCCATGCCTTCTCGTTGAAGACGGTGCGGATCACCGGGCGCCCCTCGGCGTTGCGGAAGAACACGGATGCCGTGGCCGGTGAGCCGTCGACCGACCTCCACGGCAGCATCACAGCAGCCGGCGGGTACTGCGCAATGTGTGCCTCAAGCGCCCGAGCGACGCTCGCCGGCAGTGGGACCGTGCGTGTCTTGCCTCCCTTGGGCAGTGCGAACACCTGTCGCCCGGCGATGAGCTTCACCTGCCGGACGACGTGAACCACGCCCTCGACGAAGTCCACGTCTTCGGCCGCCAGGCCGAGCACCTCGCCTTGGCGCATGCCGCACCCGCCGGCCAAGTCCACCATGGCCCGGTACCGCTCAGGCAGTGCCGAGCGCACCGCCAGCACGCGCTCACGCGACCAGGGAACAATCCGGCGGGGTTCCGGCTTGGGCGCCCGCACCGAGGACGAACGGCACGGGTTGTGCGGGATCAGGCGGTCATCCACGGCCGCCGCCAACATGGCGTTGAGATTCGCGAAGATGACCCGCTGGTATGCGGCGGCCACTCCACCGTCTTCGAGCTTCCGCAACCACTCCCGGATGTGGATCGGCCTCAGCGAATCGAGCGAGCGGTTACCGAGGTGGGGCAGGACGTGAAGACGGATGCGCTGCTCGGTGCTCACGAACGTTCCGGGGTCCATCGTGAGCGATGCCAACCAGCGCTCGGCATGCTGCCGCACGGTCAGGCGACCGGCACGCGGGTCGATGTACTGCCCGCGCGACATGTCCGCCTCGATCCCAGACAGCCACTTCTCGGCAATGCGCTTTTGGCCGTCGGGGAAGCTCTTCGACTTCTCGGTGCCGTCGGGACCGACGTACCGGGCGCGGTAGCGCATGCCCGTGCCGTGGCGGTCGGTCTTGACACGGACGGTCTTGCCGTCGGTGCCGGTCTCGGTCTTGTACCAGCGGTCTTGGATGTGGCCTGCCATGCGGCGGCATTCCTCTCTCGACAGGCAGCAGGGAGAGCCGCTGGGCAGCGGCTCTCCCTGCTGTTCGCGTGATGTGCAGCTAGGCGGCGTCTCGGTCGGTGTTCTTGAGCTTGGTGACGTAGGTGCGGATGTCGGCGGGGTCGTAGCGGATGTACTTACCGATACGGAAGCCGGGAGGGCCGATCCGCTTCTTGCGCCACTGGTAGACGGTCTCCTTCGGCACCTCGAAGATCTCGGCGATGTCGTCGGGGGTGAGGTAGCGGTCGGGCAATCCGCCTCGGAGAGTGGCGCGGGGGTCGGGATCTAACGCTTTTGCCATAGGGACTCCAAGCGGGAGGTCAGGGCCGTTGTCTGTCCGAGGTGCGGATTTCTGCGTCATTGCGTCATCAGCGTCATTCGGGCTTCTGACCTGCGGTTTCGCGTGACGCAGTGGCTTGGTGGTGCGTCACTGGCGCGTCATGGGCTGCGTCATCCGGTGACGCAGATGACGCAGGATGACGCAGGCGCCGCCGTCTGCGTCATCCTTCTAGCCGCAGGTCAGGGGCCGTTTTCTTGCCTGCATGACGCAGATGACGCAGCGTCTCTCCTCTTAGGACAAAGAGGGGGTGGTGTCTGTTGTGGGCGGTGCCGCTTCAAGCGTGAGGAAAGAGCCGCTGCGCGGCACGACCATCGCGGGGCGGCGTCGCCGCCGAACAGCAAGAAGAGCACGCCCGGCCGCTGGTGCTCTTCTTGCTTGCCCGGACGAGCGTGCGGGGGCACGGATCAGAACATCCGCTTCTCTTCGTGTGGCGGCGGGGCTTCCCGGCGGGTCATTTCGAGGTAGCGGCCCTCGCTGGTGCGGCCCGAATCGATGAGGACACCCCGAGCTGCAAGCGTCGGCTGGAGGCGCTTGAGCCGGTCGGAGAGGACCTTGCCCGTGGTCGGCCACCCTTTCGGCATGGGCCGCAGTTCGTCGCCGCTGTAGAGGCGGCTGAGGCAGTGCAGCCACTCAGTGGAGGTCATCCGCTGCTCGCCGCCCGGTTCGATGGTTTCGGCGTGCTTGAGGACGGTCTGCGCGAGCAGGTCGCCCTCGATCACGTCGTCGTTGAGGTCGTCGAGGCTGCGCCGGTAGGCGGCGAGTGCGCCCAGGCCGGTCGCAGCGTCGAGCTGTGCGCACAGGTGGGCGAAGTCCGCCATCCGCAGATCGGTCGGTGTCTCGGCTTCAGCCGCGCGGACCTTGACCGTGAGGTCGAGCAGGGACCCGAGAATGACCGGCAGAGCCTCTGCGTACTCCGCCCACAGCTCCGCCTCCGTGCGCCGGACCCGGGGCCGCTCCAGACGCAGGGGCAGCAGGCGTTCGGCGAGGTCGGGCCGGATGACGCCCACGTCGATGCCGGTCAGCAGCATGGGGCGGCGGTAGCGGGCGCGGACCACGTCGCCGTCGGTGTACAGGGCGCGCTTGACGTTCTCGGCTCCGGTGACGATGCAGCACATTGCGTCGGACAGATCCGGGGTCATGTGGGAGAGGTTGTCCAGGGCCGTGACCCATCCGGCGGCCACGGCCGCGATCAGGTTCTCCTCGTCCTTCGGGGCGCGCCGCAGGTCGCCGCTCATGCCCTCGATGATCCGCACGAGCATCCGTCCGCCGGTGGACTTGCCGGCGCCCTGGGGGCCGGTGAGGAAGGGGGCGGGGACGGGCACGGACGGCCCGAGGCAGCCGATGAGCCATGCGATGGCCAGGCACTCGGTCTCGGCGTTGGCGAAGTTGCACAGCCTCAGCAGGAGATCGATTCCCTTGCCGTCGGTGTCCTTGGCGGGCAGAGGCAGTTCGCCGGTGAGCTGGGTGCGCCGCCAGCACACCTCGCGCGGGTCGGGGATGGCGATGTCCCAGCCGGTGGGGTGGATACGGACCGACTGCCCGTCGTTGCGGCCCAGGTCCAGCCACGTCGCCCCGTCGAATCCCGGCGCGACGCGGATGTGGACCGGCTGCACGTCCTCGGTCAGGGCGAGTGCCTCGATCAAGTCCAATGCCTCCTTGAGGGCGGTGCCGTTGAACACGCCGTGCCCGTCGCGGAAGAGGCCGACCATGAGTTCCTGGCGGTGGCTGCCGGTCGTGCCCTGTGAGCGGATCGGGCGGGCCACGGGGTGGCCGTTCTTCTGCGCGTACACGGTCCCATCAGCGGTGCGGAAGTACCGGAAGTGCGCCTGTGCGTAGTCGGTGATGACCTCGCGGGCCGGGGTCTTGTCGTCGTCGGACATGGTCACAGTCCCAACCTGGTGCGGGCGTTGGTCCACGCGTCGTTGCAGTGCCGGGGAGATTCGCCCTTGGTCTGGGCGGCGTTGAACAGCCGCGTGATGTGGGCGTCGGTAAGGCAGCCGCACCGGCCGTGCGTGGACAGCACGGCGAGGAAGGTCCGGTAGACGGTGGTGTGGATCGCGCTGCGGGCCCTGGTGATGTGCTGCTCGGCCATGGCGATGCCACGTTCCAGGTAGGCGGGTGTGCGATGAGGGCACTCCGCCTTCCCGGCCGGTGCGGGGACGGTGAGCCGGAGCGGCGCCGGCCGGGCCGGGGAAGGCTCCTTCACGGCCAGTACGCGGACGGCGTCCGGCAGGTCGGTCGTGGTGCCGGTGCCGGGGCCGAGATAGCGGGCGTAGGACATGGTCGACTTGATGTCGACGCCGGGGCGGACAGCGTTGTGCGACGACATGGCGCCCCGGTAGATCCAGTGCTCGCCGCGTGTCGTCGCCACGGTCCGGGTGGCGGGCAGGGCGGTGCGTGCCCAGTCGACGGCCGCCGCGTTGTCCAGGTCCACCACGGTCAGCCCGGCGGCTCCGGGGTGGTAGGCGACGCAGACGGCCCGCCGCCATGCGGCCGTCCATGCCGGGGAGGTGAGAACGGCCGGGTCGGTGGTGGCGGCGGCCCACGCGTGGCAGACGCCAGGGCAGCGGCAGGGGCCGGGGATCTTCATGTTCGGCCGGCCCCCGCAGGCGTTCTGCACGCATGCTGGGCAGTTGCCGAACGGCGCCTTCCCCGCGCGCAGGGGTAGCACTGGCACACCGGCAGCGGCCAGCGTCAGCGCGGAGCGGAGGGGTTCGGACAGCGCGTTCATGCCGCCGCGCCCTCGCCGGGTCAGGGTCGGTTGCGTCATGCTGGGAGACCTCCACAGGTCAAGTGGTTGGCAGGTGGACAAGGGCGGCCCCGCTTCTTTGGCGAGAGGGAGGGGCCGCCCTTGGCGTAGTTAGCCGTGGAAGTGGTTGCGCTTGATCACGGCCTTACGGATGTTCACCGTGGTCCCTCCCTGGTGGCCGCTCGTACTGAAGACCTGCACGGCGATCCATCCGCCGAAGATCACGGCGGCAAGGATGATGAGCTGTCCCACGAATGCGGTAAGGGCGGCGATGAACGAGGTGAGCAGCAGCAGACCGCCGCACACGGCGAGGAACCCGACGCCCCCGAGGGCGACGTTCACCGCCGCGCGGGAGACTGGCGGCTTGGTCGCGACCGGTTCGGGCTTGGCGGGCTCGATGGCGTAGCCGGTGACGACGCGGCCGTCGGGCAGGACCACGCTCGCCACCGCCGGGACGCTGGCCGGCTGGACGGGAACGAGCGGCGTCGGCGTCACGGTGGCGGGGGTGATGGGAGTGGGCTGGTGGACTTCCACGCACCGTTCGGCGGGCGCGTGGCCGGAGTGTTCGGGGTACATGCGGAATCCCTTCGCGGAGTGGTTCAGGGAGGTTGAGACACCCCCTTGCGGGTGTGCTGTGGAGGGGTGTTTCGGGGGTCTGACCTGCGCGCCTCCCTGACTCCCTGATGGATCATTCGTGCAGGTCAGGGCCAGGGAGGCAGGTCAGGGAGGCGCTTAGGGAGTTCTCCCTGCCTCCCTGACCGTTTGGGGGTCGGCTCCCTGTCATCCGTCGGCGGAAGCGGAACCCTCTTCGTCGCGGTTGGCGAGGGCGCGGGCGACGCGGTCGCGGGCGACGACCATCACGCCGTCGGACTTGTACGGCTCGGCGCCGGCGTCGTCCAGGACGCGCTTTAGGTCGATGAACGACCAGCCGCCGTAGGCGTCCGCGTTCCGTGTGGCGAGCCGCGCGAGCACGTCCTTGGTCCGCACGCGGGGCGCGTCGCCGATGACGGCGGCGATGTCGGCGAGCGAGTCGTGTTCTGCGCCCCGCTCGATGGCGTGCAGGGTGGTGACGCCGTCGCGCAGGGCCTTGGCCCGGTCGGTGATGGCTTCGGCTGCGTCGTCGTCGATGTAGTGCGTGCGCACGGTGATGGAGGACTGTCCGGCCGGGATGGTGATGCCGTCGGAGGCGACGACCAGGGTTCCCCGGTCCAGACCCGGACGCAGCAGGTTCGGAGCGGCGCCCCCGTCGACGGCCTTGTCTCCCAGGGCCATGCGGGCCTGGGATTCGGTGCCCAGGGCGAGGGAGGCGCGGGTGTGGGCGCCCTCGCGGACCAGCTTGGGGAGGTTCTCGTTGGTCGGGTCCTGGGTGCCCTGCCACATCAGCACGTTCACTGCCCGCCCCTGGTTGTGGATCTTCCGGACGGCCATGAAGTACCGGGAGTTGGCCTTCGACCCGCCATAGGGCCGCTTGTCCTCGTCCTTGGCCGGGCACATGAACGCCACCTGCGCCTCGTCGACCAGCACGATCAGCGGCGGGAACGTCGTTCCGGGCGGCGCCTGAATGCGGCGGTTCATCTCGTCGACGGCGCTCTCGACCATCTCGGTTACCTGGATCACGTGCTCATCCGTCGGGCCCTGGATCAGGGTGGTGGCGAGCCCGTCGAACATGGCCCAGTCGCCCACGCCCTTGAGGTCGCCCATGAGGAACTGCACCGACTTGTCCAGCGAGAGCCACAGGGCCAGGGAGCGCAGGGCCACGGTCTTGCCCTGGTTCGACAACCCCGTGATCAGGAGGTGGCGCTGGTACAGGCTCAGCGCGGCGGCGTCCCCGCGCAGGTCCTGACCCCAGGGCGCCTTGCCCTTGGCGTAGTCGGCGGTCATCGTGTCGTCGGTGACTAGCGGCGACGGGCCGATCGGCTCATCCAGCGCGCCGGAGTCGGCGATCCACAGCCGGACCGTGCGGGCCGCCTGCGGGATCGTGATGAACACCTCGTGCTCGTGCCGGGTCAGGTTCTCGGCCAGCTTCCGGCGCTTGTTCTGCACTTCGTTGGTCGACACCCCGGAGGGAAGGGTCACGTCGACCTCGACACCGCATCCGGCGATGGTGATCGGGCCGAGCATGCTCGCGCCGGCGTCGCCCATCTCCTTGATGGCGTTGCGCAGCGCGGGCACTCCGAGGTCGCGCAGGGCCTTGACCACGATGGACGGGGTGATCGGCTCACCCTCGCCGGAGCGGATGTTCGCGGGCAGCGCCCATGCGGGTGCGGCGTGCTGCTTGCGGCCGACCGACCAGAGGGCGAGGAGGGCGAACAGTGGGCCGATCGTGAGCGCCGGGCCCCAGACGACTTGCACGATCCGGATCAGCAGAGCGATGAAGTCGATGGTCGCGGTCAGCGGCGTGACCACGTCGCGCACCTCGCCCGAGTTGATCGCCATCACGACACCGAGGGCGACCAGCAGACCGATGCTCATGCCGGCGCCGACCGCGACGCCCTTGGCGGCCTCCACGGGCGAGTGCAGCAGGTCCATGCGGCGGTGGTGGCGAGCCGCACGGAAGCGCGTCAGGCGCTCCTCCCACTCCTCGGCCGCTTCCAGGTTCCCCGCGGCTTCAGCCGCCCGGATCATGCGCTCGTAACGGGCGCCGGTACGGCCGTCCCAGGCACGGCGGGCCACGATCCGCCCGCCGTTGAACGTGTACGACGTGTGCCGGGCAACCGCCCGACCCGTCGACCGCGTGCGCTCGTGCGTGACGGCCGACTTCACCGCACGCCCGGAACGCACCCACAGGGGCGCCGGCGGGGCGGCGGGCACGACGGTGAGCACCGTGGGCGTCGCGTCGTCGGTCGGGGGGTCGGTGGGCTTGTGGAGGTGAACGACGTTCTCAGACATGCTGGGACTGCTCCTGACTGCCCCATTGGGGCGGGAGTGAGGGAGTGCCGGGGTGGCCGGGTCCGTGGAAAGAGCGGCCACCCCGGCGTGCGGGGAGTGGGCTGGTCAGAACCAGCCGCGCGACTTCTTGGCGGCCTTGTCGCGGGCGGCCTCGGTGATGAGCCGCTGGCGCTCGCCGTGCAGGGCGGTCAGTTCCGCGTTCAGTCGCATCTCGGCGGCGGAGCCGATGGAGTCCATGCGGTCCTCGGCGCCGGTCGTGCTGCGGCCCTTGTGGACGCTGCGGGCGCCGCTGGCCATGGCGCGGGTCATCGACAGGCGTTCGCGGCTGGTCAGCGGCCACCACTCGCCCCGCCGCACGGCTTCCAGCTTCTTCATGGTCCGCTGGATCTCACGGTCGAGGCGGCGGATGTCGGAGTTGCCCATGGTCAACCCTTCGGTCGGATGGGTGGTTGGTGCCGCTCATGCGGCGTGCGCGAGGGTTCGTCCGGGGCGGTCGGCGAGGCGACCGTGCAGGACGGAGAGGGCGTGGGCGGCCTGTTGCGGGACCACGCCATTGCCCAGGGCCTTGAGCTGGGCGTTGCGGGACAAGCCGGGGACGGCGGTGACGTGGCCGGGATCCAGGCCCATGAGCCATTCGACGAACGCGGGACTCAGACGTCCTCGATGGTCAACTGCCCAGGGGGCACGATGCCCGGTGACCCTTTCCCACCGCGCGACGGCGGAGGCGAAACGCCCCCAGTCGGCGTCTCGGGGCCCGGCAGCAGCAGGCGTGCCGCATCGAGGAGCGTCATCCCGTACCCCTCGCCGTACGGCGTCCCGTCCGGCCGGTAGTTCGCCGTGGTCCCCGGAAAAGACGCGTTCGGCGTGGGCAACAGCGCAACGGCCGTCCGCAGATCCAATCCCCCGTCCCCATGCGCCCCCACCCCGTTCGTGTCCGAGGTGCGGGGCGTCGGCAGCAGCGGCGAGGACGAAGAGCCGGCGTCGCTGGTGCGGAGCGCCGACCTGGTCCGCGCGTACAACGCACCACTCCGCATCGAACCCGAGACGGGCAAGGTCGGCGAGGACGTCGGCAAACCCAAGTCGAAGGTGGTTTGCGACGTTCTCCAGGACCGCATAGCGGGGTCGTAGAACGCCAAGGGCGTGCGCGATGTACGGCCAGATGTGCCGCTCATCAGCGGTTCCTTTCCGCCGTCCGGCAAGACTGAAGGGCTGGCAGGGATACCCGCCAGTCAGGACGTCGACCGGGCCGACATCCCGCCAGTCCAGGGCCGTGATGTCCCCGAGGTTGGAAACCTCCGGGTGGTGGTGGGCGAGGATCCGCGAGGCGCCGGTATCGACATCGGCGACCCACGCCAACTCCCCGCCGAACACGGCCTGGACGGCCATGTCCAGACCGCCGTAACCGGTGCAGAGCGAGCCGATCCGCAGGGCCGTCACGCCGCCTCCCCGTCCTGCGCCGTGCGCCCGGCGAGGATCGTGTCGCGCAGCATGCGGGCGTTGGCGGGCGAGGTGTGGATCGCGCGGCGGATACCCTCGGCGGTCACCTTCGCGTCCGGCCAATCGGCCGTCGCCATGCGGGCTTCGGCGAGCAACTCATCCGGGGTGCGCTTGGGGCGCCGGGGCGGTCGGGCCACCTCGGGGAGTCGACCGGTCGCCCGGCGGCTCGGCGGGGTCGATTCCGCCGCGACCGCCCGCACCGGCTTCGCGGCCGGCTCGATCGGGGCGGGGATCGCGGGCATCGGCTTGAGCGGAGGAATCGACTTGCCCAGGTCGACCGCGACCGGATCCGGCACACTCAGCCGAGTCAGCGTCACCACCGGATCCGGAGTCGATTCCCGCAGCTCAGCCGTAGACCGTTTCATGGCGGTCTCGGTGGATTCCTCCGCATTTGCGGGCTGGGCGGGATCGAGGGCGGTCGTGGGGGTGGCGCCGGAGCCGAACATCGAGGCGAGTGCGGCATCTGCACCGGCGGTGACCCGATCCCGTTGGACATCGAGCAGCCTCGATCCGAGTGCCGTGTCGCCGACGCCGACCTTGCGGGCCAGCCGCCACGACTTGCGCTCCGACCACGTCCTGACTCGACCGCTGGGGTGCTGGGTGGCGCGGGCGCGGTGGTAGGCGAGCGCCTGCACCAGGTCGGCGGTGCGGCGCTCGTTCTCCGCGTCGCGGCCGTCGGTGTGGACGACGATCCGCCGGGCGAGGAAAGCCATGCCCTCAGCCGAGACGGACATGCCCATCGGGGTCAGGGCGTAGATCACGGTGCGGCCCGGGTCGGGGGCGGCCATGGCGCCCATGACGGCGGCGGCGGCCGGCAGCGCCCACAGCCCGACCCGCACGATGCGCGGGGAGGACTGGCCCAGCATGGTCAGCCCCAGCAGGACCAGGGCGAGCACCGCGGTGGCGCCCTCACCGGCGGCGAGCGCTCCCAGCGCGGTGCCCTTGCCGTAGGCGTGGCCGATGTTGCTGTACGTGCCGATCCCGCCGAACACGCCCGTGGCGAGCATCGGCACGAACGCGGCCGTCAACACTCCGATCTGAACGCGGGTCAACTTGGTGGGGTTCACCGGGCACCCCCTAGGGTCAGCAGCGCCGCGACGAGGAGCAGCGCCCCGCCGGCCAGGGTGAGGTCGACCGCGCGGCGCAGGGCCGTGAACTTGGCGACCGCCAGCCGGGACAGTCCGGCGATGTCGGCGGCCAGGTCGGTCGCGACGGCGGCGGTGATCTCCTCGGCGGTGAGCGTGGCCCACAGCGGGAATCCGTGCCGGCCGCGCAGATTCGGCCGGGTGGAGCGCAGCAGCAGCCCGGCCGCTACGACCAGCAGCGTGATACCGGCTCCGCCCGCGAGGTAGGCGGGCAGGTTCATCGGCAGGTCCCGGGCGACCGTCCACGCACCGGCCAGCACCGCGCCGACGAACGCCAGCAGGAGACCGGTCTTGGTGTCGGTCCGCGTGATCTCCGCCTTCACCTCGGCGTGCGCGGCCGTCAGGCTCCGTGTGGTGGTGCTCATGCCGCACCCCCGGGCAGGGCAGCGCCGGCGGTGCGGTTGGCCAGGGAGACGCGGGCGGCCAACGCCCGGCGGCGGGCCCGGCGAAGGCGCCGGGTGTCCATCTCGGTCGGGATGCGGTCCAGGGTGATGATCTGCGCGTCCAGCAGCTCGATGTCCGCCTGGACGACGGGCATCTCCTGCTCGATCGCGTCCAGCTCGGCGTCCGTCGGCTCGATCCAGTCGGCGAACGCGGTAACAGCGTCCTGAACAGTAACGATGTGGCTCATTGGGTCGTGTGTCCTCTCACAGGTGAACGGCCCGACAGCGCCCCCGGAGTTGCAGCTCCGGGGGCGCGCCGTTTACGGATGAAGCAGGTCTGAGGTCAGGGGCGAAAGGCCCAGGAGATGAGGCTGCTGACGGCGTCGGTGCAGTCGGTGACCCGACCGGACTCCAACTCGTCGGCCCGGTCCTCCATCCCCTTCGCGGCGGTGTCCTTGCCCCGGCGGCGCAGCACCTGCGCCGCCTCGCGGTTCTTCGCGGCCTGTGCCTTCAGGCGGTCCATGAACAGTCCTCTCGACTGGTGAAGCCCTCGCGGCTCCCCTCAGCGCTGCTCGTACGGGACGAGCAGCGGAGGCAACCGGCCGCCGCAGGAAAGCGGCGGTGCGGCCGAGGTCTTGCTGTCTCCTTCGGGAACACGAGCTCCCGTTTGTAGGCGTATGGAGACGTTGGCCTTTCGGCCTAGCCATCCGGTTGACCAGGGATCCGGTGCCCTCGGCCCGCTCTGTCCCGGGCCCCTTGACCTTGAACGCGCCCTGAACCAGGGCGCCTTAAGGTCCCGCACCCGCTGTTCGGCCGAACCGACCGGCGGGCACATCCCTAAGGTTCCCTAGGGTTCCCTGCGGTGTCAAGCGGTAAGCTAGGGAACCTAAGGGCACTCAGACGAGGGAGCAGACGTAATGGCTGGTCAGGCCGACAATCGGGCGCCGTACGCGCGTATCGCCGCCCACTACGCGGAGCTGATCGCCTCGGGTCAGCTACAGCCCGGAACGCTTCTGCCGAGCATCAAGAAGCTCTCGGAGGAGTGGAACGTAAGCACCGCAACTGCGGAAAAGGCCCTGCGCAAGCTGCGCAACGATGGCCTGGTCAGAGGGATTCACGGGATCGGGACCGAGGTCATGGACCTGCCGGCCCCGATGTCCTCCGGATCCCAGCGTCAGGACCGGGGCCGCCGCACCGGCTCGAGCTGGGGGTCTGGCGAGCGATCCGACTCGCACCAGGCCGCTGTCGTGCCCGCCCCTGCCGAGGTGGCTGAGGCCCTGGACATCGAGCCTGGTTCCGATGTGATCCGCCGACGCCGGGTCTACCGGGACCGACACGGCATCGTGGCGCACAGCACGTCCTGGATCCCTGCTAGGTACGCGAAGCTGATCCCCCAACTGACCATGAGCGAGCGCCTGACCGGGGGTACCTCACTCCAGCTCATCGCCGAGGCGACCGGCCACCCGATCAGCCATCGCATCGACACGGCCTCGGCACGCCTGCTCACAGCCGAGGACGCGCAGCTTCTGGAACTAGACCCCAGTGACCCGCCGGCCGAACCAGTGGTCGTGATGACAGCTAAGTTCGTCAATAGCGAGGGAAGCATCGTGGAGTACGGCGTCGACCTGGGAGGCCCTGGTCGCACGTGGCGGACGGAATCGGAGGTTTCCTCGTGACGGTCATGGATGACACGCTCGCGAGTGTGCTCGAAGACCGCTTGGGCACACTGCTTGCGGCTCGCAGGGCTGGCACAATCACGCCCGAAGCCGAACAAGAGATGACCGCGATCTTCGAGACCCTGACGAGCCCCATGTCCCCACGCCCACCGTTCTGCGTCCTGATGGCCGGCCTTCCCGGCTCCGGCAAGACCACGCTTTCCCGCACACTCACTGATCGCGGGTTCGTACGCCTGTGCCCGGATGAGGAGATGTACCGCCGCCATGGCGTGTATGGGGTCGACTTCCCACGCGGTACCTTCCCGACCCTTGAGCGGCCGGTCCTTGAGGACATCGCGCTTGAGCTGCGCGAGCTACTCCTCGCGGGGCACGATGTCGTGGTTGACCACGGCTTTTGGACTCCGGACGACCGTGCCCGGTGGCAAGCCATCGCGACCGACGCCGGCGCCGCACCGATGCTGGTCTATCTCGAAGCAAGCCATGAAGAACTCTGGTCACGGATCAGTAAACGCAATGAGGATCATGCGCATGATCCGAACGCGATCTACTTCTCCGAGAGCGACCTTCAGCGGTACCGCAACCGTTTCGTCCCTCCCGAGTCGGATGAACCGCACATCACGTTCGCCGGCGATCCTGCGGCCGTGCTCTCCGCACTGGACGCGGCCGCACCTATCGACGAGACGGCACGGAAGGGCTGATGGCCTGGTCAGCGCGTCTGTCCTTCGTCTCAGTTTCCGTCTCATTCATGCCCGTCCGTCGCCGTTCACGGCGGTTCACCGCACGGTCCGAAGTACGGGAATGAATCCAATGCCCTCCCCCGGTCATGAGCGGAACCGGTCCCGTGAGCGCGCTGGTCTCGGACAGATTTGGGACGCTGTCGACGGCTCTGCCCATCTGAACTGCGGGAATGAGCCCATCCCCAGATACCAAGTGAGACATGACTGCTAGCCGTCCCGGACGAAGTATCGGCATCGTTGGACATGGTGTCGCCTCGTTGTCACGCTCTCGTCCCGCTATCCGAGTGCCACCCCTCGCAATCGTGCAGCTACATTCCTCCAGCGATCTTGCCCAGCGACGCTATCGGCATCGGCCCACAGTCGTTCCAACAACAACCCTGCACACTCTGCCCAGTCAGTGGGGGGATCACGCACAATTAGCGTTCGCTCCGTTTCGCGCAGCAGTTCCTCCCTACTGCCAAGAACGCCAGAGGCTTCCGCGAGCCGCAAGAATACATGCCACCGATTCGCGGTATTCGAAATTGCAGCAATTTCCAACAAGCTCCGCAGCGCCCCATATTGAACCCATATGTTGGTATCAACCTTCAGCGTGCGGACCAGATCGTCGATCACTATCACGTCAGGAGAGGCTCCGAGAGCGTGCGCTGCGCGCCAACGAACGGTTGAGAGGTCGGAATGCAATAGTTCACGCAACAGAGACAGCACGCTCTCAGGTTGCGGTGATCGCCGCAGGACGTTCGCCATCGTCCAACCAATCAATGGGTTAGGGGAGCGCATCCCTTCGATGTCGCCGGGCCAGAATTTGGCTGCCCTATTCCGACAGAATAGCTGCTGCCACTCTATGAGCTCATTACCCAAGTGTTGACGCGAAACGATTGAAATGACTGCGTCGACGGACGGCGCGATGAGTAGCGCGTCAGCAAGCTCTCCAGGATGCACGCGCAGGGCATCGCTCACCTGCTCCACAGTGGGCAAGACTCGATCAAATCGCTTTTCTGCGAGAACTGCCAGGATTGCTGTCTCCATACCTTCACTGATACGCCTAGCACCCATACGATCCTCCGCGGCAACGTAGGCGGCCCCGTACAGGTTCCAGTCGTAGACGCACAGCAGAAGATCGTCGGCTCGTTGTGTCTGCTGCTCCAAGACCATTGCGAGAGCGTCAAATGATGTAGCTCGCAAGGTAAGTGCGTCGAACGCATCAAGAGACCAAAGTGCTGGCTGGCCCGCGATATGGGTGGCAGCGAGGTAGTCACTGAGCAAATGATGCACAAACCGAGGAGTCTGAGTATCGATGAGGATACCTGCCCCTGTCAGCTTATTTATTGCAACTTCCCCAACGGCGCGCTTCATCCGTTCTACGTCTATACGTCTACTGGTATTTTTCTGATATTCCTGGAAGGTCGCATCAGCAAGCTCTTGCAACTCGATATCAGTAAGTCGAGCATGCTCGACTAGAAACCGTCGGTGCGTAGTGCTGCGCTGAGACTGAGCGCTGCCTGAACGAACCTTCTCCAGGTAGTAGGGGTTTCCCAGCAGTCCGACCGGAAGCGCTACGTTGTGGGATCTAAGGACATCTTTCACGACCTTGGGGGGAACCGGAGTAAGAGTGGCCAGCTGCCAATCGACCGTTCGAACCTTTCGCCTGTTCAGGCGGTCGGCTACCACAATGCCGAGATTAGGAATGCGGGTGGCCAGGACGTCGACGACTTCGAGAAATGCATTCGCCTGAGGCGGAGATACCTCGTTGAGGCCATCTACTAGGAGCAGGCCCGGTTGTCCCGCGCCCAGAACCTCAACAGGGATCGCAGGTTCCGCCGCTTGCTGAATCGCTCCGATTACAGAAACTGTATCCAGCCCCTCTAGTCCAGCGGAAACATTGAGAGCATCTGCGTATGACACAGGCAGCTCTCGCCCCTGGGCCGATCCGCATATACCGAGCAAGGTGGTCGTTTTCCCAGCGCCGCCACGCGCCTGTATTAGAACGCGGCCCCGTTCAAGAGCTATGGCTGGTAGCGCTGACGTGAGTGTGGGCTGACCTTCGCCGTCTAGAACCTCCTCAAAGGACGAGCACAGGAGTACCTTGTACTGAAATGGATACTGCTGTTCCACGGAAAGCTTTCTCACGGCTCCGTTACGCTGTGCCATCCGAAACTCCGTTGTTAGTCTGGCGGGAAAGACCAACGGTCCGCTCCTGGATCGCGTGGGGTCGGAGGGCGTGGTGATGACAAAAGTCTGGCGATCAGACTACGAGCGTACGCAGCGGCGACCGCTGCTGCGTATTCCTTCCATTGACCCCGCTCAAGCTTATTGTTTTCCAGCAGACCCGGATCGGCCAGTTTTCGGATTTCGGGATCCATATCTGGATCTTCTGCACGAACAGAGTCGCTAATGGCGCGAATGCAAATCCAGATCGGGTTGTAGTGATAGTGGCACCTTAGATCATGTATCGACCGCCCCACGCCAGCCGATTCCATGTCAATCGCGAGCGCCTTGTCGAAAAGCTTAACAATTCTGACCTGATCGTCACTGCTGGGATTTCCTTTGATGCTCTCAGTGGCTACGATCTCCCCAATGTGGACTCTGGGGGTCACCGAGGTAGTGCTAGGGGTCACCGAGGTAGTGGGTGGGTTCAATTTTACGGTTTCGTGCCACGGGTAGTGCCTAATAGCTCTTGCGTGGTCCGTAATCAGCACTGCCGAAGGGTGGTCCAGTGCGTAATAGCGCAGAAATTCTCCTTGCGGAAGACTTGCCGTGTAATCGGCATAGTGGACATAGTTCGCCACGACGATATCTCCGGGCACAGGTCCCGTCCACCGTATTTCGTCGTTACTGATTCGTTCAGCACGCTGGACCCCGCCAGCAACGCCGATTACCACAAAGACCTCGGGGCGGAAGCGCTCTACTAGCCTTCTGATCTGCTCGTTTGCGGGAGAATTAGAACGCTCGGATGCTTGCGCGACAACGAAAGGGTATGTGACGTATTTGACGTTCTTTTCTGCTTGCGCAATCGCGACGCTTTGCGAAATGGGCGCCCACGCCCCCGTCGTATCTACCTCGTAGTTGGCGCCCAGATCATTTTTTACCGCTTCAAACTCCTCGTCGATTATTGTGAGAACCGCGAGGCGAGCATGGCGTCCGTAGCGCCCGCTTATCTGAGTCACATCTGGAACCCCTCGTCCAGGGAAGACAAGTTCAGAAGCGTATGTAAGCCTTGTCCATCTGGTCGTGCCGGCCGTTGGCTCCAGGCTAGGAGTCGAGCAGGACTTGCGCATGGCGAGCGCGCGCCGAGGACCGTTCTTGGTAGACGGCCGCCAGTTCGGCGAGAGCTACCCGTGACACCGGGCCGTCTCTGGGCCGTCCAACGGCGGCCGATGACGACCAACGACGACAGAGGACGAGGGCAAAAGCCCAGCTCTCCGGCGGGCTACCGAGCAACTCCGCAGCCCGCCAGAGCGGCCGTTCAATACCAGCGCTACTGAGCGCGCGCCCGCTGTTACCGAGCGCCCCCTTGTTGCCCCTCCCTTTGCCTGTCACTCTGAGGGTCCGCCCGCTTGTGAATTTGTGAAAAGATGAACAAACGGCGGGGACACTCCCAGGAGGTGGCTCCATCCATGCTCGTCCGTGACGCCATGAGCACTGTCGTCCTGACCATCGGCCCGACCCACACCCTCCGCCAGGCCGCCGCGCTGATGGCCGCCCGCAAGGTCGGCGCGGCCATCGTCCACGACCCCGACGCCGGCGGCATCGGCATCCTCACCGAACGTGACATCCTCATCTCCGTGGGCCAGGGCCAGGACCCCGACACGGAACGCGCCCACGCCCACACCACCACCGACGTCGTGTTCGCCACCCCGGTCTGGACCCTTGAGGAGGCGGCCGCGGCCATGGCGCACGGCGGCTTCCGTCACCTCATCGTCCTCGAGGACGACGAGCCCGCCGGCGTCGTCTCGGTCCGCGACATCATCCGCTGCTGGGCACCGGCGCGTCAGCAGGTGCCCGCCTGACAGTGCGAACGGCCCGGGCTCCCCGAAGGGGCCCGGGCCGTCCCTACCGCAAGCGGTCCAGTGCTGGAGTTCAGCCGCGCAGGGCCTGGACCGCGGCCTCCAGCCGCTTGCCGTAGTCTCCGTCGGCCCGACGGAAGTTGTCGATCGCCCGCTCGACGATGTCGTCCCGCGAGACCTTGGCGATGAAGCCCGCCAGGTTGGCGATCAGCCGCTCCTTCCCGTCCTCGTCCATCAGCCGGTAGAGGTTGCCCGCCTGCACGAAGTCGTCGTCCTCGGCGTGGACCGGGGCCGGGTGGTTGCCCGTCACGCCGCTCACGGCCGTGGCGGACCACAGCGGACGGTCCGTCTGGAACGGGCCGCCGAAGCTGTTCGGCTCGTAGTTCTTCGCGCCCTTGTGGCGGCCGTCGTAGAGATGACCGTCACGGGAGTTGGTGCGCGCCACGGTGGCGTGCGGGCGGTTCACCGGCAGGTGGTCGGCGTTGATGCCGACGCGGTAGCGGTGGGCGTCGCCGTACGCGAAGAGGCGGCCCTGGAGCATCTTGTCCGGGGACGGACCGATGCCCGGCACGAAGTGCGCGGGGCTGAAGATCGACTGCTCGACCTCGGCGAAGATGTTCTCCGGGTTGCGGTTGAGCTCCAGCTTGCCGATCTCGACCGGCGGATAGTCGGCGTGCGGCCAGACCTTGGTCAGGTCGAACGGGTTGAAGCGGTACGTCGCCGCGTCCGCCTCCGGCATGATCTGCACCTGCACGGTCCAGGACGGGAACTCACCGCGCTCGATGGCCTCGCGCAGATCGCGCTGGTGGCTGTCCGGGTCCTCGCCGGCCAGCCTGTCGGCCTCGGCCTGGGTGAGGTTCCTGATCCCCTGGTCGGTCTTGAAGTGGTACTTGACCCAGAAGACCTCGCCGGCCTCGTTCTGCCACTGGAAGGTATGCGAGCCGAAGCCGTCCATGTGGCGGTACGAGGCGGGGATGCCGCGGTCGCCGAACAGCCAGGTCACCTGGTGCGTGGACTCGGGCGACAGGCTCCAGAAGTCCCAGACGTTGTCCGCCTCCGTGGAGCCGGTGTACGGGTCGCGCTTCTGGGTGTGGATGAAGTCCGGGAACTTGATGGCGTCCTTGATGAAGAACACCGGGGTGTTGTTGCCGACGAGGTCGTAGTTGCCCTCCTCGGTGTAGAACTTCAGCGCGAAGCCGCGCGGGTCGCGGACGGCGTCCGCCGCCCCCAGGTTGCCGGCCACGGTCGAGAAGCGCAGGAAGACCTCGGTCTCTTGCCGATCTCGGAGAGGAACGCGGCACGGGTGTACGGGGTGACGTCCGCGGTCACCGTGAAGGTGCCGTAGGCGCCGGCGCCACGGGCGTGCACGACCCGCTCCGGGATGCGCTCGCGGTTGAAGTGGGCGAGCTTCTCCAGCAGGAGCTGGTCCTGGACGAGCACCGGGCCGCCCGCGCCCGCGGTCTCGCTGTTCTGGTTGTCGGCGACCGGAGCCCCGGCCTCCGTCGTAAGCGGTCCCTGCGTCACGTCTGCCTCCTGCGCCATTCCCGACCGTTCCTGTCCCTCGGCCAAAGCCGGTCTCGATCCTACAATAGACATTGTCTAAAGCAAGCAAGACTCTAACTTCACACCTGTTCGCGACCTGGTCCCTTTTACTGTTAGGCTGGTGACCATGAGCGACCTTCTGGAACGGCTGCGCGGACGCGGATGGCGTATGACCGCGCAGCGGCGCGTCGTGGCCGAGGTCCTCGACGGCGAACACGTCCACCTGACGGCCGACGAGGTCCACGCCCGGGCCGTCGCCAAGCTGCCCGAGATCTCCCGGGCGACCGTGTACAACACGCTCGGCGAACTCGTGACGCTCGGCGAGGTGCTCGAGGTCTCCACCGACCAGCGCGCCAAGCGGTACGACCCGAACGCCCACCAGCCGCACCACCACCTGGTCTGCGCCCAGTGCGGCGCGATCCGCGACGTGCACCCGGTGGGCAACCCGCTGGCGGACCTCCCCGACTCGGAGCGCTTCGGCTTCAGGGTCTCGGACGTCGAGGTGACGTACCGCGGCGTCTGCCCGAACTGCGCGGCCGCCTAGTTCTTCGCCGCACGCGAAGCCCCGGCACCGATGGGTGCCGGGGCTTCGCGCTGCCCGCACACTTCCCGTATCTGACGGGTCGTCATATGGTCACCGCCCATGACCTGACGCGCACCTTCGGCCGGGGCCCTCGCGCCGTCGACGCCCTCGGCCCCCTCGACCTGACCGTCGCGCCGGGCGAGTTCGTCTGCCTCGTCGGCCCCTCGGGCTGCGGCAAGTCCACCCTGCTGCGCATCGCCGCCGGTCTGCTCCGGCCCAGCACCGGCACGCTGGAGATCCGCACGTCCAGTCCGCGCCCGGCGGCCATGATCTTCCAGGACTACGGCATCTACGACTGGAAGACCGTCCAGGCCAACGTCCGCTTCGGTCTCGACGTCCAGCGCGTCCCACGCCGGGAGGCGAACGCCCGGGCCGCCGACTGGCTGGCCCGCACGGGCCTCGCCGACTTCGCGCACGCCTACCCGGCGGCCCTCTCCGGCGGCATGCGGCAACGCGTCGCCATCGCCCGCGCGCTTGCGGTCGAGCCCGAACTGCTGCTGATGGGCGAGCCCTTCGCCGCCCTGGACGCCCAGCTCCGCACGATCCTCCAGGACGAGCTGCTGGAGATCACCCAGGCGCTGCGCACCACGACCCTGTTCATCACCCACAGCCTGGAGGAGGCGATCGTCCTCGGCGACCGCGTCCTGGTGATGTCCGCCCGCCCGGGACGGATCATCGCCGAACACCGCCCGCCCTTCCCGCGCCCCCGCACCGGCGACGTCCGCGCCACCGCCGAGTTCACCGCGCTGAAGAGCGAGCTGTGGGACCTGCTGCGCAAGGAGGCGGTGCCCGCATGACCACGGTCGCTCCCGAGGCGAAGGCCTCCGTCCTGGTCCGCCGCCCGGGCCCCCGCGAACTGCACCCCGCACGCACCCATCGCCGCCGCCGCGTCCTGGAGCTCTCCCTCGCCGTGGCCGTACCCCTCCTTCTCGTGCTGCTCTGGCAGCTCGCGGCAGTACGGGGCTGGATCGACGACCGCGTCTACCCGGCACCGTCCACGATCCTCGCCGACGGCTGGGACCGGGCCGCGGCCGGTGACCTGTGGCCGGACGTGTGGGCGACGCTCAGGCGTGTCCTGGCCGGCTACGCCGTCGGCACGGCGGCGGGCTATCTCCTGGGCCTGCTGATGGGCTCGCTGTCGCTGGTGCGGGCCGCCCTGGAACCGCTCCTGGACGCCCTGTACGTCGTACCGAAGCTGGCCCTGCTCCCCGTCTTCCTGAACATGTTCGGCCTGGGCGAGGGCCCGCAGGTGGCCCTGGTCGCGGCCACGGTCTTCTTCTTCGTCTGGATCTCCACGATGTCGGCGGTCATGGCGGTCCCCGACGGCCACCGCGACGCCGGGCGGGTCTTCGGCGCCTCGCCGTGGCAGATGTTCCGCCACGTCCTGCTCCCGGCCTCGCTTCCCGCCGTCCTGGTCGGCGCGCGGATCGCGGCGGGCGTGGCGGTCCTGGTGATCGTCGCCTCGGAACAGATCGCCGCGACCGACGGCCTCGGCCATCTGATCTTCGACTCCCGCGCCCTCTTCCAGAACGACGTGATGTTCGTCGGCATCGTCTGCGTCGCCGTCCTGGGCGTGCTCTTCTCCGAGCTGGTCCGCTGCACCGGCCGGCTGCTCACCCCGTGGGCTCCGCGCGACCGGGGACGGGGGCAGTCATGAGGAAACGTACGAGGGCCGTCAGCAGGGGACGTACGTACGGCCTCACCCTGCTCGGGGCCGCGCTGCTGGCCTCGGCGGCCTGCTCGTCGCCGTCCTCCGGGACCGCCACGCCGAAGGCGGACGCCGGAACGCGCACGGTCCGCCCGGTCGAGGGGTGCGGCGCCGGCTCCTGGACGGACCCGGCCGACCTCGCTCCCGACCGCACCCCGGCCCGCTGCCGCCCGGGCTCCCCGCCCGCCCGGCGGCTCCCCGAGCCCCGCGAGCTGACCATCGCGACGGGCACACTCGGTGCCGAATACGTGGCGCCCCTGCGCGTCGCCCTCGACAAGGGCGAGTTCGCCAAGGAGGGCCTGGACGTCACGCTGAAGGTGCTGCCGACGCCCGAGGCACTCCCGCTGCTGGCGAAAGGGGAGGTCGACGCGCTCTGGGCTGCCCCGGAGGCAGCCGTCATGAACGGCATCCGCGGAGGTTTCGCCATCCGCTGGGTCGCGGGGAACTTCTCGCCCGGCCCGAAGTCCAAGAGCGGCCTGTGGGTCCGGCTGAAGGACGGCGAGACGGCGGCCGCCGTCCGGATGGCCGGCCGGAAACTCGGCACGATGATCGGCAAGGGCTCCGTGATCGCCTATCCCATGGAACAGGCCCTGGAGCGGCACGGCGGCGGCCTCGACCGGATCCGCTACCAGCAACTGGGCTCCGCCGACGTCCTCACGGCCCTGGAGAACGGCGGCGTCGACTCGGCGTGGCTGCTCGACCCCGTATGGCGCCGGGTCGACGGCGAACCCGACTACGCCTTCCTGGGCGGCCAGCCCCCCGGCGAACCCCTGGGCGGCATGCTCTACGGCCCGAGCCTGCTGGACGACGACGTGGACGCGGGAGTGGCACTGCTGCGGGCGTACATCCGCACGGTGAACACGTACTTCGCGGCCGACTACAAGAAGAACGAGAGCTTCGTCACATATCTGGCGAAGCTCCTGCAGACGGACGAGGCGATCCTGCGCTCGACGCCGTCGCTCCGCATGGACTGGGAAATCCGCACCGGCACGACGGACCGCCTCCAGTCCGCCTACCGTGCCCAGGGCGTGGCGGAAGACGATGCGCTCCCCGAGTCGCAGACGGTGACCCGCTCCCTCTACGAGGAGGCGGTGGGACACCGCCGGTAGACACACCGAGGGCCGGAACCCTTTCGGATTCCGGCCCTCGGTCTTCAGTAGCGGGGACAGGATTTGAACCTGCGACCTCTGGGTTATGAGCCCAGCGAGCTACCGAGCTGCTCCACCCCGCGTCGGTGAATGCAACGTTACGTCAACGCGTAGGACGGATGCAAATCGCTTACCCGGAGCTGCGGGCTGCGGTCTTGCCGAGCGGCGGGCAGTCGTGCCGCTGGGGCGGTGTCCGTCCCACGGGAGCGGCACCTCGCACCGCCGAGCTGCGGACCCACCGCGCCCCAGCACCAACGCCGCGCACCATGCGGCCCGCGGTGCGGAACCCGGCATCAAGCAGACAGCTCCTGCCTGAGCGCATCCCGCAGCCGGGCCGCCCGCTCCGCCACGGACGCCGGCCCCAACGCCACCGCCCGGTCGGCCCACCGCTGCCCCTCCGCCAGCTCACCCCGACGCGCGTAGACCAGGGCCAGCCGCAACGCCGCCCGACCGTGCCCGGCGTCAGCCGCCCGCGTCCACCACACCGCCGCCTCGGGCTCACTCCCCTCCCGGGCCAGCAGCAGCCCGAGATTGAACGCGCCGTTGCGGGACCCGGCCTCGGCCGCCTCCCGGTACCACCGAGCCGCCTCGGCGACGTCCCCCCGGGCCGCCGCGAGCATGCCCACCCGCACCTGCGCCCGCCGGTGCCCCTGAGAGGCCGCCCTCTCGTACCACTCCTCGCACTCGCTCCGCCGGTGCACCGGCTCCCCGAGCTCGTGCGCGGGCTCCGGCGGCCGGCGCGCGTCGAGCACGGTCGCCAGCCGGTACGCGGCCTCGGCGCTCCCGCCCCCGGCCGCACAGCGCAGATGCCGCTCCGCCTCCTGCTCGTCGCCGTCCCGCAGCCGGGCCATGCCGACCTGGAGCGCCGCCTCGGTGTGCCCGGCGGCCGCGGCCCGCTCGTACCAGCGCAGCGCGGCCTGCTCCTCGCCCCGGCCGGCGTGCAGGATGCCCAGGTTGAAGGCGGCGTCGACGCTCCCGGCCTCCGCGGCCTTGGAGAACCACGGCTCCGCGCCCTTCTCGTCCCCGGCCCGCAGCAGCAGGATCGCCAGCGCGTTCGCGGCCTCCCGGTGCCCGGCGTAGGCCGCGCGCCGGTACCACTGCTCGGCCGGCGCGGTGCGCCCCTGTTCGGCGCAGAGCAGGCCGAGGTTGTAGGCGCCGTTCACGTCGCCCGCGTCCATCGCGGCGCGGTACCAGCGCTCGGCGGTCTGGGTCTCGCCCCGCTCGGCGTGCAGTGCGCCCAGCGCGTTCGCGGCGTTGCCGTCGCCGTCCTGGGCGGCCCGCAGCCACCACACGGCGGCGTTCTCGGTGTCGCCCGCGTCGCGCAGCAGGAACCCGAGCGCGCAGGCGGCCCGCGCCTCGCCGTCCTTGGCGGACGTCAGGTACCAGCGTCCGGCCTCCTTGAGCTCGCCGCGCTTCTCCAGGATCGTCCCGAGGTGCAGCGCGGCCCGCCGGTGGCCGCGCGCGGCGGCCTGCCGGTACCACTGCTCGACCTCGTCCAGCACCTGGACGCCGTTGTCACCGTCGGCCTCCCGCGCCGCCTTCCGGTCCAGCGCCCGGGCCAGGCGGTACGCCGCCTCCCGGTGCCCGCGCTCGGCCGCGACCCGCATCCACTTCTCGGCCCCGGCGTCGCCGCGGTGCTCCAGCAGGTCGGCGAGGGCGTACGCGCCCAGGGTGTGCCCCTGTTCCGCGGCCTGGCGCAGCCAGTACTCGGCCGCGGGCTCGTCGCCGCGCTCGCGGTGGTGCCGCCCGAGGGCATGCGCGGCGGCCGCGGATCCGGCGACGGCGGCGATCCGCCACCAGCCGGCGGCCTCGTCGGCGTATCCGCGCTGGTGGAGCAGGACTCCGAGGTTGTTGGCGGCGGCCCGGTCGCCCGCGGCGGTGGCGGCACGCAGATGAGGTTCGGCACCGTCGAGATCACCGCGACGCAGCAGCATGGCCCCGAGGACACTCATCGCCTCGACGTCGCCGGCCTCCGCGGCGAGCCGCTGACGCAGCTCTTCGGCCGCCTCGTCGGCGATCTCCCCGGCCTCGTCCGGGGTGTCGGTGTCCTCCCGGCTGGAAGGCTGCACAAAACGCCCTGTCTCGAACAGAGTTGCCTTGTCCCCCATAACGTCCATCGTCGCACCACCTGCAACCTGGGTACACCTGGTATACCGCAGCCAGTGAGGTCACTACAGCGTTTTGTCGACATGCCCACAGAGAGACAAGTCAAACACAGATCGCCCAACTCCCCACGGCGGCGCGGCCGCAGCCCAGGCCAGCACATGCGTTCACACATCACGAAGGCCCGGATTCCTTTGTGGAATCCGGGCCTTCGTGGTCGCTCCGTCACTCGGACTTCGCGATTTCAGTAGCGGGGACAGGATTTGAACCTGCGACCTCTGGGTTATGAGCCCAGCGAGCTACCGAGCTGCTCCACCCCGCGCCGTTGTGTTCACAACCGTATCACGGCGCGAGGTGGGCATTTGACCAGGCCAGGCCCCTAGCTGCTCGGCTTGGGGCTCGGACTGCCGCTCGGCTTCGGGCTCGGGCTGGCGCTCGGCTTGCTCTCGCCGCCCCCGGCACCCCCGCGGCCGGCCTGGGCCTGCGCGTCCTCGGCCCGCTTCAGAGCGTCCTCGAGGTCCTTCTGCGCCCGGCCGTACGCCTCCCAGTCGTTCTCCTTCAGGGCCTCCTGGCCCGCGTCGAACGCCTTCTGCGCGTCCTCCAGGGCCTGTTGGACCGTCGGGTTGTCGGACGTCGGCGGTGGCGTCGTGGTGTCACCCTCGTCCGGTGGCTCGGGAGCCTGGCCCTCCGTACCGAAGATCTTGTTGAGGGCCTCGTCGAGCGTGTTCTCGAAGGCGGTCTGGCCTCCGTAGGTGACCAGCACCTTCCGCAGCAGCGGGTACTTCAGTCCACCACCGCGTACGTAGACCGGCTCCACGTAGAGCAGTCCGCCGTCGAGCGGCACCGTCAGCAGGTTGCCGTACTCGACTTCGGAGTCGCCTCCTCTCAGGAGCCTGATGGACTCGGCGATCTCCTCTTGCGAGTTGAACTGGCTCTGGACCTGTTTGGGTCCGTTGACCGTCGTGTTCGTCGGCAGTTTCAGGATTCTGATCTTGCCGTAGTCACTGGCGCCCGCCTCGGCGTCGACCGCCATGAACGCGCTGAGGTTGTCCCGGCCGTTGGGCGTGAAGGTCGTCGTCAGCGAGAACGACTGGGCCTTCTGGTCGGGCATCCTCATGCTCAGGTAGTAGGGCGGCACCGCGTTGCCCGACCGGTTCGTCGGGTCGTCCGGCACCTGCCAGACCTCGCTGCCGCTGAGGAACGTCGTCGCGTCCCTCACGTGGTAGCGCGTGAGCAGCTCCCGCTGGACCTTGAACAGGTCCTGCGGGTAGCGCAGGTGGTCCATCAGGTCCTTGGAGATGTCACCCTTGGGCTGCACCGTGTCCGGGAAGGCCTTCATCCAGGTCTTCAGGACCGGGTCCTTGGTGTCCCACTGGAAGAGCTTGACCTCGCCGGTGTACGCGTCGACGGTCGCCTTCACCGAGTTGCGGATGTAGTTGACCTGGTTCTGCTGGGCCACCACCGCACGGTTGGTGTTGGCGGCGGTCAGCGAGTCCGCCGTCGTGTCACCGAGGGTCGTACGTGAGGAGTACGGGTATCCGTTGGTCGTCGTGTACGCGTCGACGATCCACTGGATACGGCCGTTCACCACCGCCGGGTAGGCGTCGCCGTCGATGGTCAGCCAGGGGGCGACCGCCTCGACGCGCTCCTTGGGCGTGCGGTTGTACAGGATCCGCGAGCCCTCGCCGATGGCGCCGGAGTACAGGATCTGCGGCTCGCCGAACGCCACCGCGTACGCGGCCCGGTTGACCGGGTTGGAGAGGTTGACCCCGCTGTCGCCCTTGTAGCTGGTGGTCTTCTCGCCGTTGTCGTCGGAGTAGTCGATCTCCTTCTGGGGACCGCCGACGATCGAGTACGTGTCGGTCTTCTCGCCGTAGTAGATCCGCTGCTCGTACGTGCCGAGGTCGCCCTCGGAGGGCAGATCGGACTCCGTGAAGTTCGGCCGGCCCTGGGCGTCGGCGCTGGTGCCCTGGGCGGCGACCACTCCGAACCCGTGGGTGTAACGGAAGTGGTTGTTGATCCAGTTCTTCTTCGGGATGCCCGCCAGGTTCAGCTCACGCAGGCCGATGACCGTGTCCTGCTCCTTGCCGTCCTTGGCGTAGCGGTCGACGTCCAGGTTGTTCGGGAACGCGTAGTAGTTCCTGATCTGCTGGAGCTGCTGGAACGTCGGCGAGACGATGTTCGGGTCCATGATCCGGATGCTCGCCGTGGAGCCGACGTCGTCGCGGAGCGTGGTCTTGTCCTCGGTCTTGCTCGTGCCCGAGTAGTCCGTGACGTTGGTGCCGTCGATGCCGTAGGCCTTGCGCGTCGCCTCGAGGTTCTTCTCGACGTACGGCGCTTCCTTGGCCTGCTCGTTGGGCTGGACCTGGAACTTCTGCACGATCGCCGGGTAGAGGCCGCCGATGAGGATCGCGGACAGCACCATCAGGCCGAAGCCGATCACGGGCAGCTGCCAGGTACGCCGCCAGATGGTGGCGAAGAACAGCAGCGCGCAGATGACGGCGATGCAGAACAGGATCGTCTTGGCCGGCAGGTAGGCGTTGGCGTCGACGTACCTCAGGCCAGTCCAGTTGTCGGTCGCCCTGAAGTCGCTGGACTTGACCGCGAGGCCGTACCGGTCGAGCCAGTACGCGACCGCCTTGAGGGCCACGAAGATGCCGATGAGCACCGACAGGTGCCCGGTGGCCGCCGCCGTGGCGCGGGCGCCGGGGCTGGTGACGCGCAGCCCGCCGTACAGGTAGTGCGTGAGCGCGGCGGCGATCACGGACAGGATCGCGGCGGCGAAGCCGAAGCCGAGCAGGAACCGGTACCAGGGCAGGTCGAAGGCGTAGAAGGAGACGTCCAGCTTGAACTGGGGGTCCTTCTGGCCGAAGGCCACGCCGTTGACCCACATCAGCCAGGTCCGCCACTGGCCCGACGCGGAGGCGCCGGCGATCAGGCCCACCAGGGCCGTGATCCCGAGCAGCAGCCACTTCTTGTAGGGCGCGATGCTCATCCGGTAACGGTCGAGGTTCTGCTGCTCCATGGACATGGCACTCAGCGGCGGCCGCAGCCGGTGCGCCAACCAGATGTTGAAGCCGACCGCGAGGGCCATGAGCAGACCGAAGACGAAGAAGAGCCCGATCTTGGTCCACAGGGTGGTGGTGAAGACCGACGAGTAGTTCACCGACCGGTACCAGAGCCAGTCCGTCCAAAAGCCCGCGAACATGGTGAACACCATGCCGAGGGCGGCCAGGACGCCCAGTGTCATGAGCAGGGTCCGGACACGCCGGGACGGGCGGCCCACTCTGATCCGCGGCCCCGAAGGGCCTCCGCCGCGGTCCGGCATCTGGAAAGCCAAGGTGCGCACCTCGAAGTTCGCTGTTGATTCGTCAGACCCGCGTCTTCACGGGCCGTCAGCGGCCCCCGTGATCGCGGGCCCCCACCTATGCAACTTACTCACCGTTTACTCGGTTCCCGATTCCGGTCGGGAACGAGGCAGGATTGTGACCATGTCCAACACTCCCATGGCGGCGAACCCGCTCACCCGGGCCGTACTCGAGATCGACGAGTACGTCTCCGGCCTCGGCTGGGACCAGCCGGCCCGCCTTTTCGCACTCGTCGACACCGCCCGGCTCCGGGCCGAACAGCCCTCGCTCGCGGACCGGCTCGGTCTGGGCGACGAGTCGGAGAGCTCCGGCCTCACCCCGATCGAGCAGGACGAAGTTCCAACGGGCAAGCCGCTCGACGAGTTCCTCGCCACCATCGCCTGGCCCGACTCGGTGGCCGGCTGCTCCCTCGCCGTGGAACGCCTGATGCTGCCGCCATCCGCGGAGGCCCAGGTTCCGCAGGGCCTGGACGAGGCCGCGCTGTCGAAGTGGGTGGCGGACCACCCGGACCGCCAGGAGGTCCGTATGACGGTCGCGGTCCTGCGGGACGGCACCCGCGAGTCGGCCCTGCGCCTGCGCGAGAAGGACTCCCCGACGGAGGTCCTCACCGGCTCCGACCTGGTACCGGGCCTGGCGGAGGCACTGGCTGCGACCTTCGAGGAGTAGCCGGGGCTGCGCGCCCCGGGCCGGTCGCCCGTGCCGGCTCGGCGGCCTACGTGCCGCACTTCGGCAGATCGGCGGTGTCGCCGCTGCGCAGGTCCTTGAGAGCGCCGAGGGCGTCCTCGATGGTGTCCACCTTGATGAGGGTGAGGCCCTCGGGGGTGTCCTTGGCGGCGGCCTCGCAGTTGTCCGCGGGCGTCAGGAAGTACTGCGCGCCCTTGGCCCGCGCACCCACGGTCTTCATCTCGATGCCGCCGATCGGACCGACCTTGCCCGCGTCATCGATCGTCCCCGTACCGGCCACGAACTTGCCCCCGGTCAGGCTGCCCGGCGTGAGCTTGTCGTAGATGCCGAGCGCGAACATCAGACCGGCGCTCGGCCCGCCGACATCGGCCAGCTTGATGTCGATGGTGAACGGGAACGTGTGGTCGGTCCCCGCGGAGATCCCCACGATGGCCCGCTTCTCGCCGGCGTCGTCCGAGGTCGTCGTGGTGATGGTGATGTCCTCGGTCCTCGTCGGCGTCCGCTTCTCCTTCTCCGCTGCGGTCTGCTCCTTGGCGGGAACGATCGTGAACCGGACGTTCTCGCCCGGCTTGTGCTTCGTGACGAGCTTCGCGACGTCGGTAGGCTCCTTCACCGCCGTACCGTCGACGGCCTTGATCACGTCCCCGGCGTGCAGCTCGCCCTCGGCCGGGGATCCCTTGACGACCGTCGAGACGATGACCCACGACTTCACCGGAACGTCGAGTTCCTTCAGCGCGGCGACCTTGGCGCTCTCCTGGGACTGGCTGAACTCCTCGGCGTTCTCCTGCGTGGACTGCTCCTCGGTCTTGCCGTCCGGGTAGAGCGTCTCGTGCTGCACGACCTTGTTGTCATGCGCGAGCCAGCCGTAGACGGCCTCGACCAGGTTCATCCGGTAGTCGGCGCTGGTGACCCGGACCGTCGTCATGTTCAGATGGCCACTCGTCGCATACGTCTTCCGCCCCGAGATCTGGAGCACCGGCTCGCCGCCGTGATCGCCCAGCGTGTTCACCGTCGGCCCCGGGGACATCTCCGAATACGGCACGGGGATGAACACTCCCGCGCACAGGAGCGCGATCAGCATCAGGGTGGAGGCGAGCATCGTCGCGGTGCGGCGTGGCATGACTCGACAGTACGGGACGGTCCTGTCAGCGCACCGTCAGGGCCGCCCGACTGGGGCGGCCCTGTGGGCTCAAACGCCTGTGACCTGCCGTTTTCCTCGCCATCAGCTACCCGGCCGAGGCTTCTCCATGGCCTCGCGGAAGCGGGCGTAACCGATGAGCTCCGGGCCGTCGCCACGGACCTTGCGAGTCCGGTTTGCCCAACTGCCCCAGAGGCCCGCGCCGATCGCAGCCACAAGCGGAATCAGCAACCAGGCGAGCGCCGCCATGCCGACCTCCAACCCCTTGAGCGTCCGCAACTGACTGATCAGCAGATTAACCATCCGCAGTGACAACGCTCACGCCAGGGGTCCGGTTACGCAACCGGAAGACTGCGTACCGGATTCAGCAGGCGCCGACCCATTCCTCGGTGCCGTCGGAGAACTTCTGGTGCTTCCAGATGGGCACTTCGTGCTTGAGGTCGTCGATCAGCTTCCGGCAGGCCTCGAAGGCCTCCCCCCTGTGCGGACACGAGACGGCGACGACCACGGCGAGGTCACCGACCCGGAGATCCCCCACCCGGTGCACGGCCGCCAGCGCCCGCACCGGGAACTCGGCGACGACCTTCTCGGCGATCCGCCTCATCTCGGCCTCGGCACTGGGGTGGCAGGAATACCCCAGCTCCGCCACGTCGGCACCTTCGTCGTGGTTCCGTACGGTGCCCACGAAGAGCGCCGTGCCGCCGGCCGCGTCGTCCCCCACGGCACGGAACACCTCGTCCACGGAAAGGGCCGTGTCACGGATCCCGATCAGCCTGATCGGATCCTGCGCGGCCTGCTCGCCCGGGTGATCGCTCGTGGTTGCCATGCCACCATCGTGCCGCACGCGACCGACAGCGCGGAATAGAGCCATCGACCGGCACGCGCGCGTGGGCGTTGGACTCTCCTACGACGGGAGCGGAGAGGCCGGGCCGGCCTGGCGCGTCAGATGCGCCGCCGGGCCTTCCGGGCCCGTCGCACCACCGCGGCCGCACCCAGCAGCGCCACCGTCGCTCCCGCGGCGCCCGCCGCCGTCGCGTCCTTGCGGCCCAGCCGCCGACCGGCCACCGTGTGCCGGCCGGAGACCTCCTCCAGGAGCTCCGCCAGCACCTCCTCGTTGGTGTACCCCGGCCGCCACCCGGCGTCGTGCAGCCGGCTGCCGCTGACCACCCAGGGGTACATCGTGTACGCCAGGTCCCCCGCCGGGGACGGCGTGAGCCCGATGCGGTGCAGTCGCGCCGCCGCACCCAGTGCGACCGCCGACGGCAGCTCCATCCGCCGGATGCCGCTGAGCTCCTCGACCTCCTCCTGCTCCAGCCACCCGTCGCACCCGACGGTCAGTTCCCCGTCGACCTTCTCCAGGACGGCGTACTCCAGCGCGCCGCACAGGTCCTCGACGTGGCAGAACTGCCACGCGGGCCGCGACCCGGCGACGACGAGCAGCCGAGGAGACTCGAAGTACCTGGTCAGCGCGGTGTCCGTGCCACCCACCAGGATCGCCGGCCGCACCACGGTGACGTTGAGCCCCGGGTGGGCCCGCGGCGCCCGCCGTGCCAGCCGCTCGATCTCCAGCAGGTCGCCGACGCCCGTCGCCTCCGCCGTGGCCCGCAGCTCCGCGTCCTCGGAGAGCGGCAGCTCGTTGTCCGGCAGCGCCCCGTAGACCATCGCCGACGTGCACAGCACGACCCGGTGCACCCCGGCCGCCGCGGCCGCCGTCAGGACGGTCTGTGTCCCCCGTACGTTGTAGGCCGTCCGGGCGGCGGCGTCGGTCTCCAGGTCGAGGTCCAGCGCCAGGTGCACCACCACGTCGGCGCCCCGCAGCTTGTCCGCGATGGCCGGATCCCGTACGTCCAGGATGTGCCACTGCGCCGCGGCGCACTCGCCGCGGCGCTCGTCGATGGCCACGACCTGCTTGACCTCGTCGGACGCGGCGAGCCGCTCGGTGAGCAGGGCACCGACGCCGTACGCGGCACCGGTGACCGCGACGACGGGTCCGCGTGCCGCGGGGCTCGCGGAACTGGTTGACTGGTTTCGCGCTGCGCGAACCTGCGGATCTGGGGAACTCACCGGGCGTCTCCAGCGGTTGTCTTCAGTACGAGCGCGAGCGACGCGTGCGTACCAGGTGGCATCCATCCTGCCGCAGGCTGTCAGTCGGCGAAGCACCGAGGCCCGATCCGCCCCAGGTGTCTACGCTGGGTGGTGTTGTCGGGCAGCCGTGCCGCCGGAAAGAACCGGCGGCCCTACCAGCCGAGGAATCCCGTGAGTGACACCCCATTCGGATTCGGCCTTCCGCCGGAGGAGCCGGACGACGGCGACGAGGGCAAGAAGAAGGACCAGGAGAGCGGTGGTGGTCAGGGACCGGCCAATCCGTTCGGTTTCGGCGGCCTGCCAGGAGCCGGAGGATTTGGCGGCGGCCCCGGCGGCCCCGGTGCGGACAATCCGTTCGCAGCCATGTTCGGCTCCCTGAACCCCAACGACCTGGGCGCCGCGTTCCAGCAGCTGGGCCAGATGCTCTCCTATGAGGGCGGCCCGGTGAACTGGGACATGGCCAAGCAGATCGCCCGCCAGACGGTGTCCCAGGGCAGTCCTGACGGCACCAAGGACACCAGCGTCGGCCCCGCCGAGCGCAAGGCCGTCGAGGAGGCAGTCCGCCTCGCCGACCTGTGGCTCGACGACGCCACGTCCTTGCCGTCCGGCGCCGGCTCGGCCGTGGCCTGGAGCCGCGCCGAGTGGGTCGAGGCGACCCTGCCCGCCTGGAAGGAGCTCGTCGACCCGGTCGCCGAGCGCGTGGGCACCGCCATGGGCGATGTCCTGCCGGAGGAGATGCAGGCCATGGCCGGCCCGCTGATCGGCATGATGCGCTCGATGGGCGGCGCCATGTTCGGCACGCAGATCGGGCAGGCCGTCGGCGTGCTCGCCGGCGAGGTCGTCGGCTCGTCCGACATCGGCCTGCCGCTCGGCCCGGCCGGCAAGGCCGCGCTGCTGCCGGTGAACATCGAGACGTTCGGCAAGGACCTGAGCGTCCCGCAGGAGGAGGTGCGGCTGTATCTCGCCCTGCGCGAGGCCGCCCACCAGCGGCTCTTCGCGCACGTGCCGTGGCTGCGCTCGCATCTGTTCGGCGCGGTCGACGGCTACGCCCGCGGGATCAAGGTCGACACGGCCAAGCTGGAGGACGTGGTCGGCCAGTTCGACCCGCAGAACCCGGAGCAGCTCCAGGAGGCCCTCCAGCAGGGCATGTTCCAGCCCGAGGACACGCCCGAGCAGAAGACCGCCCTGGCGCGTCTGGAGACGGCGCTGGCGCTCGTGGAGGGCTGGGTCGACGCGGTGGTCCACGCCGCCGCCAAGCCCCGTCTGTCGTCCGCCGACGCCCTGCGCGAGACGCTGCGCCGCCGCCGCGCCTCGGGAGGCCCGGCCGAGCAGACGTTCGCCACGCTGATCGGCCTGGAGCTGCGCCCGCGCCGCCTGCGTGACGCCTCCCGTCTGTGGGCCTCGCTCACCGACGCGCGCGGTGTCGACGGCCGGGACGCCCTGTGGCACCACCCGGACATGCTGCCGACGGCCACCGACCTGGACGACCCGGACGGCTTTGTGCACCGCGAGCAGATCGACTTCTCCGAGCTGGACAAGATGCTCGGCGAGGCGGCGGACAAGCCCGACCTGAGGAAGCCCGACCCGAAGAAGAAGGACGAGGGCGAGAACAAGGGCGACGACGCCGAGTGAGCCTGTACGACGACGCGGTCCTCGTGCTCAAGGAGTACGAGGACCAGACGGAGCTGCGCCAGGCCTACCTCGACCATCTGGCCGAACACCCGGACGGCCTGTGGAAGGCCTGCCATGCGGGTCACATCACGGCGAGCGCCCTGGTGATCGACCCCGAGGCCGGCCGGGTCCTGCTGACCCTGCACAGGAAGCTGCGGATGTGGCTCCAGATGGGCGGCCACTGCGAGCCGGGCGACAGCTCCCTGGCGGCAGCGGCCCTGCGTGAGGCGACGGAGGAGTCCGGCGTCTCGGGGCTCTCGCTGCTGCCGGGCGGCCCGGTGCGCCTGGACCGGCACCCGATCCCGCCGCCGTGCCACTGCCACTTCGACGTCCAGTACGCCGTCCTGGCGCCGCCGGGCGCCGCGCACACGGTCAGCGACGAGTCGCTCGACGTGCGCTGGTTCGGGTACGACGAGGTCGCGGAGGTGGCCGACGAGTCGGTCGTGCGGTTGCTGGAGGCCACGCGCGCGAGGCTCTCGGCCTGAGGCGTGTGTCTCTCGGTCTGAGGCGTGTATCTCTCGGCCTGAGTGCATGTGTCCCTTCGGCCTGAGGCATGTGTCTCTTGGTCTTAGGCAACATGTAAGGGGCGACCGCCTAGGCGGTCGCCCCTTACATGTTGCCGGGTCCGTGGCCGGTCAGTTCCAGACGTTGCCCTGGTTCTGCCCGCGCGCTCCCTGCTGGCCCATGCCGTACTGCGCGGCGAGGCCCGAACCGATCTGGGCGTTCTGCGGCGGCAGCAGCTCGCTGGGCTGGACCAGCGCGAAGCCGGTGCCCATGAAGCTCAGCTCCCAGCCCTCACCGGTGCTGCCGCGGCGCCGCCACACCCCGGAGGAGTGCGTCTGGGCCTGCATCTGCACGCGCAGGCTCGTCGACCAGGCGACGATCGCGTCGGCGTCGCAGTTGACGTACTTGTCGGGCGTCACCTGCATCAGCAGCGGCATGCCCGACGTCATCAGGGCGACCTTGCCCCGGCCGGTGATGTTGAGCTGGTACTTCCCGGAGCCGGAGATGCCGTAGAGGCTGTCGACGGCGATGACCTCGTGGTGCAGGGAGGAGTCCATCGCCAGCACATAGCTGCTGTCGACGGTGAGACCGTCCTGCTCCACCTCCATGACGTGGACGTGCTGCTTGAGGTTGGCGAGGTAGACCGTGCCCTGCCCGTGGCAGCGCATCAGGTCGAGTCCCTCACCGGTGTGCGCACGCGAGCGTGCCTGGTCGTTGCTCTGGTACTCGGCGTCGAACTCGACGAGGCCCTGGTAGGCGACCATGGTGCCCTTGCGGGCCAGGATGTCGTCGTGGCCCTCCAGGGCGACGCGCAGCATCTGCTTGTTCTGCAGACTCCAGCGGTCCTGGGTCTGCTGCTCGTTGTAGGCGAAAATCGGGCTCTGCATGGCTCTCTGGCTCCCCCTCAGCCCCGGGCCCGGAGGCGGTCGGTGCTGTCCTCGCTGGGCTGGACGACGACGATGCCCTGACCGGAGAAGGCCATCTGGTAGGCCTCGCCGCTGCCGCGGCCGATCAGCGACTGCGCCCGGAAGCTGCGCTTGCCCTTCACCTTGAGGTTCGGGGACCAGGCGACCAGGGCGTCGGGGTCGACGTAGGTCTCGTCCTCGCCGCCTCCGCAGTCGACGACGATGGGCTTGCCCCGGGAGGTCAGCGCGACCCAGCCCTGCCCGGAGATCTTGGTGTTCCACAGGCCCTGTCCGGCGAACTTCGCCAGGCCCTTGACCCGCTCGACGCCCCACGTGAGGTGGGCGTCGAAGGCGAGCAGGTTGGTGGCGTTGACGGAGATGCCGTCGCCGTTGAGGTTGATGACGACGACGTTCGCCCCGTAGTCGGCGAGGTAGAGCAGGCCGTCGCCGGAGCACTTCATCAGGGGCGCGCCCTCGCCGGTCATCCAGTCCTTCGCGATCTGGCGCACGGCCGGCGGGTTGGGCTCGTACTGGACGAACCCTTCGTACGCGACCATCGACCCCACGCGCGCGAGGAGGTCGTGCCCGGTCTGCATGGCGACCTTCAGCATGTGGTTGCCGTGGTTCTCCATGCGGGCGGTGACGGGTGCGGGGGCGTGGCCCGCGAGCTGCTGTGTCATGACGGGCTCCCTCAGACCTCGTACGGCTGGACGACGATGAAGCTCCCGGGCGCTGCCCGGAACTGGAGGTTGACGCTCTCCCCGGTGTCACCCGGGTAGGCGTTGCGGCGCATCCGCACCTGGCTGGAGACGACGACCTGAGCGGCGGCCGACCAGGCGACCACGGCGTTGCAGTCGGCGAACGTGGTGGGCGTGACCGGCAGGACCACCGGCGTGCCGTGGGTCTTCACGACGATCGTGCCGGTGCCCGTGAACTGCATCGTGAACAGCGCGCCACCGGGGATGCCGTGCCCCTCGATGCGGCGCACCTCGTACTGGAGGCTCTCGTCGAAGGCGAGGACGTTCTCCGCGGAGACGCAGATGCCCTCGCCCTGGAGCTCGATGGGGTGCAGCATCGTGGAGTCCTCGGCGAGGAACACCTGCCCCTGGCCGGTACAGCGCATCAGCTGCATCTCCTGGCCGGTCGCGTTGCCCACGATCCGGCCGGCGAAGCCGGCACCCTTGTAGCTGAAGTCGACCTTGCCCTGGTAGAGCACCATGCTGCCCTGCCTGGCCAGCACCGGCTGCCCGCCGATGCCGAGGTCGACACGGACGAGCTTCTTGTTCTGCTGCGTCCAGCGCTGCCCGGTGGGGGTCTCCTTGAACTGCTGGAGCGCGGCGGCGACACCCGGGCCCTGCGGTGCTCCGTGGGGAGCCCCTTGAGGCGCTCCTTGGGGCACTCCTTGGGGAGCTCCGTAAGGGGCTTGCCCGGTCTGCTGCCCGAAGGGCGGCTGCTGGCCGTAACCCGGGGGCGGTGTGGGCTGGCCGTAGCCGGGAGGCGGGGCTGGTGCCTGGGGTGCTTGGGGTGCCTGGGGCTGGCCGTAGCCGGGGGGCGGCGGGGCCGTCTGGCCGGGGGCCTGGCCGTACGGCGGCGGCTGCTGGCCCGGCTGGCCGTACGGCGCGGGCGCCGGGGCCGGAGGCGGTACCGGGGAGCCGCCGGGCGGGGTGTTCATGGGCGCGACGATGGTCGGGGCGGCGTGCACCGGGGGCGCGGGCGCCGGGGCCGGGGCTGGAGGCGGAGTGGCGCCGGGCGGGGGTGCGAAGCCCTGTGCGACGGGCTGTGGAACGGGCGCCGGGGCCGGGGACGCTGCCGGTGCGGGAGCCGGGGCGGGTTCCGGAGTGCCGGGGACGCCGAACGCGGGCGGTGCGAAGCCCGGGGCGGCGCCGGCCTGCGGCTGCTGCGCGGCGGGCGCGGGCGGCTCGGGCGTCTCCTCCTCGGCGACTTCGCCGCCGAAGTTCTGCAGCAGCGCGTCGAGACCACCGTCGAAGCCCTGTCCGACCGCGGCGAAGCGCCAGACGTCCTTCAGGTAGAAGTCTCCGAGCATCACGGCCCGTTCGGTGGAGAACTCCACGCCACTGAAGGGGTAGCGGGCCACTTCCTCGCCGCCGGCGACGATACGGATGTAGCCGGGGGCGATCTGCGACATCTGCCCGGCGCCGTCGATCGTCGCCGTGAAGGACAGCTTCTGGATCTGGGGCGGGATCCGGTCGAGCGTCACCCTGAAGGACTCCGTGTCGCCCGCCTGGGCGCCCAGGAGCTGGATGGCCTCCTCGGGGGACTTCGGCTGGTTGTAGAAGACGAAGTACCGGTCGTCAGAGAGCCGTTCGTCGGCGTCGAGGCCGAAGCAGCTGATGTCGAAGCTCAGCCCGGGGCCGGAGATCTGCACGCCTACGTACAGATCCGTGCCCGCGGTGAGGTCACTGATCCTGGCCTTGTGGCCGCGTTGGAATTCCCTGGCCATGCGTAACGACCGTCCCCCATCCAGAACGTGATTGCGTCGCGCCAGGCTAACGGCAAACTCGGACAGCGGACGCAGTCGGTACAGACCCGGTACAGAACCCGTGCCCGGCCGTATCTGCTGCTCTCTCACGGAAAGCGGTCACTTACCCCGTCGCTCACCGTGGCCGCTTGTCCCGTCCGCTCAGCCAGGCCGTCAGACGCTCAACCCGCTACACGCTCAGCCCGCGGGATGCTCACTCCGCGCACCGGGCACATGGGGCAGCCGCTCGGCCGCGACCACGCCTTCGAGGTAGCCCCGGGCCCGCTCCGTCCGCGGATAGGCCTCCAGCAGCGCCCAGAAGCGGGGGCCGTGTCCGGGTACGAGCAGATGGGCGAGTTCGTGGACGAGGACGTAGTCGACGACGTATTCGGGCATGCCCTGGAGGCGGTGCGACAGGCGGATGCTGCCCTCGGACGGGGTGCAGGATCCCCAGCGCGTGTTCTGGTTGGTCACCCAGCGCACCGATACGGGCCGGGCCCGCCCGTCGAAGTACTGGTCCGAGAGGCGCCGGGCCCGCTCGGACAGCTCGGCGTCGCCGAGGGCCCGCTTGCTCTCCTGGGCGGCCAGTTTGTCGAGCATGACGTTCACCCAGCGCTGTTCCTCCGCCTCGGACATCCGGGCGGGGATGAGCACAATGGTGCGATCGCCCTCGCGGTACGCGGAGACCGTTCTGCGGCGGCGGGCGCTCCTTCGAACCTCGATCGCGCTCGCCCCCGAGCCGCTGGGCGGCTGGCTCGTCGTGCTGCGCTGTGGTTTTCCGGCGCGGTGCAGTGGGTCGGCGGGCACGCCCCGACGTTACCCGCTGTGCCCGGGGAAGTCCCGGCTCCGAGACGGTTGGATGCCCGTACACCCCACCTGCCGCCGGATTTGTACGACGAACGCCCTCGCCTGTGGACAACTTTCGGCAGCCGACGACGTGTTTGGGCATGCTGGCTCTTGCGGCGAAGCGACGAACAGGCCCGGCCCGGGACCAGGCCGGCCTGTGACCGGGTTCGCCGTACGGTGCCGACTTTGACATAAGGCCGGTTCCGGCGTACGGCCGACTTTGGCGTACGGCTGGCTTTGGCTCACGGCTGGCTTTGGCTTACGGGCTGGCTTTGGCTTACGGCCCTTTTCGGGACTGTCGCCACACTCAACCGGCATACGCGGACGATCTATGACATACAGGGGGGGCTGTCATGCATCCGATGGTGAAACCCGCGCTCCGGCGCGGCTGGCGCGACCTCAACACCGTGCAGTTCGGGATGACACCGGCGCATGCGATGACGCTCGGCCCGATGGACGTGGCGACGGGCAGTTTCCTCGATCTGCTGAACGGCACGCGAGGGCTGGAGCTGCTGCGTGAGGAGGGACGCCGGATGGATCTGCCCGACGGCCATGTCGACGGGCTCGTGGGGCGGCTCGCTCGGGCCGGGCTCCTCGACGACGCACGCGGTGGCGGACCGGGCGCCGACGCCCTGCGACAGAACAAGGAGGTGCTCGACCGGCTGCGCCCCGACCTTGCTTCCCTGTCCCTGACCACCTCGGAACCGGGCGACGCGATGCGGCAGCTGGCCGCCCGGCGCTCGCAGCGCGTGCAGGTGCGCGGCGCCGGCCGGGTGGGTGCCGTGCTGGCGTCGCTGCTGTCGGGGGCAGGCGTGGGCGAGGTCGACGTGCGCGACGGCGGCCGTGTAGAACCGTGGGACGTCGCTCCGGGCGGGCTGCCCGCGGAGGCCGTCGGCGACCGCAGGGACGAGTCGGCCCGCCGGGCCGTGCGCCGGGCGGCCCCGGACCGGCCGCCCCGCCGCCCCGCAGCCGGGGCATCCCAGGAGGAGGGCGATCCGGGCTTCGCGCTGGTGATCATCGCTCCGCGCGACGATGTCGCCGTGCACGCGCCCGACCCGTCGGCCGCCGAGCCCCTGATGTCCTCCGGGACGCCCCATCTGTACGCCGGGGTCGTGGAGGGCACCGGGGTGGTCGGCCCGCTCGTCCTGCCCGGGGACACGGGCTGCGCGGGGTGTCTGCACGAGAACCGCACCGACCGGGATCCGACCTGGCCGCGTCTGGTCGCCCAGTGGCGCTCCGGCCGGCAGCGGCAGGTGCGGCCCTGTGACCTGACGCTGGCCACTACCGTGGCCGGACTGGCCGCCGCCCACGCGCTCGCCTTCCTGGACGGCCGGGTTCCGACGAGCGCCGGGGCACGCTGGGAGGTCTCCGTGCCCGGTCTCCACTGGCATGCGCGGCCGGTCTGGGCGCATATGGCATGCCCGTGCGGGGCGGCGGAGAGAGGAAAAGGGGAGCACCCCTCGGAGGATGGGGCGTCACACGAGACAATGGCGGTGCAACGGCCGTCGGCGCAGTGCCGTAAGGCATCGGCGAAGCGGCCGGCTGGGACTTGGAGGGCGCATGTCTGATCTTCCCCGGAAGGCGGTCACCCGGACCGCCAAGCTCGCCGCGCTCCCGCTCGGCATCGCCGGGCGGGCCACCTGGGGATTCGGCAAGCGGATCGTCGGCGAGTCCGCGGAGCTCGTCGGCCGCGAACTCCAACAGCGCACCGCTGACCAGCTGTTCAAGGTGCTCGGCGAGCTCAAGGGCGGCGCGATGAAGTTCGGCCAGGCCCTGTCCGTCTTCGAGTCGGCACTGCCCGAGGAGGTGGCCGGCCCCTATCGGGCCGCACTCACCAAGCTCCAGGAGGCGGCGCCGCCGATGCCGACGCGCACCGTGCACGCGGTGCTCGATGAGCGTCTCGGCGAGGGCTGGCACGAGTTGTTCCTGGAGTTCGAGGACAAGCCCGCCGCGGCCGCCTCGATCGGCCAGGTGCACCGAGGGGTGTGGCATGACGGCCGCGAGGTGGCGGTCAAGGTCCAGTACCCGGGCGCCGGTGAGGCCCTGCTGTCCGATCTGAACCAGCTGAGCCGCTTCTCCCGCCTGCTCGGCCCGCTGATCCCCGGCATGGACATCAAGCCGCTGATCATGGAGCTGAAGGACCGCGTCTCCGAGGAGCTGGACTACGGCCTGGAGGCTCAGGTCCAGCAGGCCCACGCCGAGGAGTTCGCGGACGATCCGGATGTGCTCGTGCCGCAGGTGGTGCACCAGTCCGACCAGGTCCTGATCACCGAGTGGATCGACGGCATCCCGATGTCGGAGATCATCTCGGACGGCTCCCAGGAGCAGCGCGATCGGGCCGGCCAGCTCCTGGCCCGCTTCCTGTTCTCCGGCCCCGCCCGCACCGGCCTGCTGCACGCCGATCCGCACCCGGGCAACTTCCGGCTGCTGCCCGGCGGCCCGGAGGGTGAGGACGACTGGCGCCTGGGTGTCCTGGACTTCGGCACGGTCGACCGACTCCCGGGCGGTCTGCCGGCCACCATCGGCGAGTCCCTGCGCATGACCCTCGACGGGGAGGCCGAGACGGTCTACGAGCTCCTGTGCGAGGAGGGGTTCGTGAAGGAGACCATAGAGCTGGATCCCGACGCGGTGCTGGACTATCTGCTGCCGATCATCGAACCGGCCGAGGTCGAGGAGTTCACGTTCACCCGCGGCTGGATGCGCAGCCAGGCGGCCCGCATCGCGGACCCGCGCTCCCCCGCCTACCAGCTGGCCAAGCAGCTCAACCTGCCCCCGTCCTATCTGCTGATCCACCGGGTGACCTTGAGCACCATCGGCGTGCTGTGCCAGCTGGGAGCGACGGTGCGTCTGCGCGAGGAGTTGGAGGAGTGGCTGCCGGGATTCGTCCCGGAGGACCCGGCGGACGGCGAGGAGGCGGTGGCGGAGGCATGAGCCTCAGCGGGCCCCGCGGGTGACCGGGTGCTGGCGCCTCACCACCAGTCCGAGTCCAGGCGTCCCTCGATCGACCTGAGGTTCTCCCGGGAGCAGCGCTCGCAGAAGCAGCGGCGGACACCGTTCTCCACGGAACAGGTCCAGGTGAGTGGTGGGCCGTCGGCCACGGTGCCGGCCGACGTCCCGCAGCGGTCGCACACGAGCGGCCGGGACTCCGCGGCGCAGCCGTCGTCACCGTCTCCAGGAGAACTCGTCACCCGGAGACGGTATCGCCGTGCCCGGCCGTCCGCCGGGCACAACGCCCCGCGGGGCCGGTCCGTTCGGCACGGACCGGCCCCGCGGGGGAGAGCTCGGCCTCCCGGGCTCGGGAGGCCACCGCTTCAGGTGAGGTCGGTTACTGCATGACCGCCATGGCGAGCGCCCGGCGGGCACGCCGCGAGGCGCGCTCCGCCCTGCGCTGCATACGGCGGGCGGACGCCAGGCGCACGGCCGGGCGTTCCCGATCCGCCTCTTGCAGTCGCTCGTGCATATGCGCACGGGCCATGGCTTCTGGGATGAGTTGCATCTCTCGGGTCCTGTTCTGACGCGAGTCCTTCGCGCCGGTGGTGGTGAAGTCTTGGGTCGCGGAGCCAGTGGGCTCGTAAGTGGACGGCTTCATCGGGGCCTGCTTCTGGGGGTCGTGCGTGAGGGGGCGGTCGATCGTTCCTGTGGTGTTCATGCTGTGACCGGGTTCTTGCGCGGGCGGCCACGCGGCCGCTTCCGGGCGACGACGACACCCTGCACGAACAGCTCGCCACCCCAGACGCCCCAGGGCTCACGCCGCTCCTTGGCGCCGGCGAGGCAGGCCTCGACCAGCGGGCAGGTGCGGCACAGGGACTTGGCGTACTCGACGTCCGCGGGCGACTCGGCGAAGAAGACCTCCGGGTCGTACGAACGGCACGGGACGGGTACGCCGAGGTTCTCGATGGCGTCGTCGAGCGCGGTGAGCGCGGTGAGCGGGGTCAAGGCGGAGTCCTCCGTGGGGCCGGGCTTGGGGATCGTTTCCGAAGGCGGTACGGACGGTGCGTGCGCTTCGAGTTGCACGGTTCGTCTTCCTCGTCTGGTCGTTCCGGCCTGTTGGCCGGGGCGGCTGGTACCGGGTTCTTTTTTTCTTGTCCCGGGGCTCCTTCGGTCCGTCGTCCCTGGTCGGGGACAAACAGAAGGGCCGCGGATCCCGGATGGGGTTCCGCGGCCCTGAAGGCGCCGGCCTGATCGAATCAGGCTGGATCACTCCAGGGTTCTGGCCCACGGAAGGCCCACATCAGGTGGTGCTGCGTCGTCTGCTTCCGGAATCCGGCACCGGTCGCCGTAAAGGCATAGGCCTGCGCCTGTGCCGCTACTGCCGCTTCCAGTGCCTTGGTCGGTCGCTCATTGCGCTCACGGACGGGAAGGCCCGCGGGAGCAACGGAGGAGGACGCCGGACGGGCGGCACGAATGCCGGACAGACCGGTGCCCAGGTTCGAAACGCCGAGCATGCACGCGGAGACGGCCGAGCGATCGGTCATTTTCACGATGCTGATGGAGCTGGTGTTGATGCTGATCACTGGACTCGCCTCCTCTCGGCGTCTCGGGGGACTGGGTGAACCAGTCCGACGGGTATGCAAGTACAACACGGGATCAGGGCCTTCGAGAAGGCCGCTGCTCTCGTGCCTAAGAACCTATGGGGATTGCTGGGGCATGCGCAAACTATTTTTCCGACGAGTTCGTGTCAGCCCTGATCTGTGTCCCCTCCGGCGAACTGGCCTGCGCAGATGGCCAGTACGTCGGTTCCGTAGCGGTTGAGCTTGCGCATCCCCACGCCCGGGATGCGCGCCAGCTCGTGCTCGTCGTCGGGCGCGGTCTCGGCGATGGCCACCAGGGTCCTGTCGGTGAAGACGCAGAAGGCGGGCTGACCACTGCGTCGCGCCTGGTCGGCACGCCACTCGCGCAGCCGCTCGTAGAGGCCCTCGTTCATGTCGGAGGGGCAGTCGTCGCAGCGCATCAGCTTCATCTCGCCCGCGTCGGTCAGCGTGCGGCCGCAGACGCGGCAGCGGGCGGGCGTTCGCTGGACTCGTCTCGGGGTGGAACCCCTGGTTCCGGGGATTCCGCGCTCGATACCGCCCGCACCGCCGGCGGCGGTACGGCCCGTGGTGGCCGTCGAACCCGGGCGCAGCCCGTCGAGGAAGCGGCTGGGACGGCGGCTGGGACGGCCGCCGGGGGAACGGGAGAGAGCCCAGGAGACGTGGAGGCGTTCCCGCGCGCGGGTGACGCCGACGTACAGGAGGCGGCGCTCCTCCTCGGTCTGTTCGTCGGTCTTGGCGTACGTGATCGGCATCATGCCCTCGGCGACGCCGACCAGGAAGACGACGTCCCACTCCAGGCCCTTGGCCGAGTGCAGGGAGGCGAGGGTGACGCCCTGCACGGTGGGGGCGTGCTGGGCGTTCGCCCGTTCGTCGAGTTCGGCGACGAGGTCCGCCAGGGTGGCGCCGGGCTGGGCGGTGGAGAAGTCCTGGGCGAGGTTCACCAGGGCGGCCAGGGACTCCCAGCGTTCTCTCACGGCTCCGGAGCCGGCCGGTGGCCGCGTCGTCCAGCCCTCCCCCGACAGCACGGCGCGCACCTGGGAGGGCAGGTCGACGGCGTCGTCCAGGAGGGAGTCGTTGCCGCCGAAGCGGGCCGCGCCGCGCAGGGCGACACCCGCCTTGCGCACCTCCGGACGGTCGAAGAACCGCTCAGCGCCGCGCAGCTGGTAGGGCACCCCGGCGTCGGCGAGGGCCTGTTCGTAGGTCTCGGACTGCGCGTTCGTCCGGAACAGGATGGCGATCTCGGCGGCCGGGACTCCGGAGTCGATGAGCTCGCGAATGCGCCGGGCCGCGCCCTCCGCCTCGGCGGGCTCGTCCGTGTACTCGGAGTAGACCGGCTCGGGCCCCGGGGCGCGCTGGGAGACCAGCTCCAGGCGGTGGTCAGCGGCGCGGCCCTTCGCCTGGGCGAGCAGGCCGTTGGCGAGGTGGACGACCTGGGGAGTGGAGCGGTAGTCGCGGACCAGCTTGACGACGGTGGCGCCGGGGTGGCGGGTGCGGAAGTCGAGCAGGTGGTCCGGTGTCGCCCCCGTGAAGGAGTAGATCGTCTGGCTGGCGTCGCCGACCACGCACAGGCTGTCCCGGTCGCCCAGCCACAGGTCCAGCAGGCGCTGCTGGAGCGGGCTGACGTCCTGGTACTCGTCGACCACGAAGTGCTGGTACTGGGCGCGGACCTGCTCGGCGATGTCGTGCCGGTCCTGGAGGACGGCGACGGTCAAGAGCAGGACGTCCTCGAAGTCGATGACGGCGCGCTCGCGCTTGACGTCCTCGTAGGCGGCGTAGAGCTGGGCGATCTCGGCGGGGGCGCGGGGGGTCTCGCGGCCGGCCTTGGCGGCGGCGGGCGCGTAGTCGGCGGGGACGGTCTGGGTGACCTTGGACCACTCGATCTCGGCGGTGACGTCCCGCAGCTCACCGCGGTCGAGCCGGATGCGGCAGGCGGCAGCCGCGTCGGCGACGAGCTGGGCCTTGCGGTCGACGAGCCGGGGCATGGAGCCGCCGATCGCTTTCGGCCAGAAGTAGTGGAGCTGGCGCAGCGCCGCCGAGTGGAACGTGCGCGCCTGGACACCGGCGGCACCGAGCTGGCGCAGCCTGCCCCGCATCTCCCCGGCGGCGCGGTTGGTGAACGTGACGGCCAGCACGCTGGAGGGGTGCAGGATGCCGGCGCGCACTCCGTAGGCGATGCGGTGGGTGATCGCCCGGGTCTTGCCCGTGCCGGCGCCCGCCAGGACGCACACCGGACCGTGCAGGGCCGTGGCCACCTCGCGCTGCTCGGGGTCAAGCCCGTCGAGCACCGCGTCGGCGGAGTCCGGTACCTGCGGGAACAGGGTGGAGCGCGTTGCTGCTGTCACACAGCCATGCTGCCAGGTCCCGCGAGACGGCCGTGCCGGTTGTCCACAGGCACGCACCGATAGTCGTACTAATGCGGCAGGTGTCACGTCCGGCAGGGCGCGGATCGCGGGAATGGTTGCCCTTTCACGTACGTTCCACCACTGCGAGCACCCGTCCCCGAGCCACCGAAGGAGCACGAGAGACATGCCGGGCACTGTGACGATGTACAGCACCACGTGGTGCGGCTACTGCCGTCGGCTGAAGAGCCAGATGGACCGCGAGGGCATCGCGTACACCGAGATCAACATCGAGCAGGACCCGGAGTCCGCCGCGTTCGTGGAGAAGGCGAATGGCGGAAACCAGACGGTGCCCACCGTTCTGTTCCCGGACGGCTCCACCCTCACCAACCCGTCCCTGGCTCAGGTGAAGCAGAAGATCGGCGCCTAGTCGCCGTGCGGTTGTGAGGGGAAGGCGGTTCCTGAGGTGTCTCAGGGGCCGCCTTCTCGTGATTCGCCTACTGGTCTGTCCCACACCACGACGTAACGCCACAGCAGCGTGCGGCGGAAGTCGCAGCCGGGCAGCAGCCGGTTGACCGCCTGCCGGATCTGTCCCCAGGACATGTGCACGTCTTCCATGGGCATCCCGGCCGGGCCGCGCTTGCCTCCGTGCCGGCGGGTGTGCCACTGGCTCGCCGGCACGCCGCACGCGCTGACCACCCAGTCCAGGACCGTCCGGTTGGCGGCCATGCCGACGATCACCAGTCGGCCGCCGGGCGCGGTGAGCCGGGCGAGGCGGGTGACCGCCTCCTCGAACGGCGCGTGGTGGACCACGGCGACCGCGCTGACGAAGTCGTACGCGCCCTCGGGGAGGGATCCGTCGGCGAGGAAGTCCGCCTCCAGATACGTGACGTTGCCGGGCACGCGCGCGTGCCCGCGTGCGAGCTTGATCATTTCCGGCGAGCGGTCCACGCCCGTGACCGATACTGCCCGCGCCGCGAGCTTGCGGGTGAGCAGGCCGTCCCCGCAGCCCGCGTCCAGGGCCTTGCCGCAGCCGTCCGGGACTGCGTCGAGCACCTGGGGGTGGTGATGGACGTTGTGGTTCCAGTACGGGTCGGACACGCGGGTGGCCTTCGTCAGGCGGCGCTTCTCATCGGGAGCGGCTTGCCGTACCAGAGCTCGATCAGGCGGGCCGCGATCGAGATGCCGTACGGCGGGAGCACCTCGCCCGACTCGAAGGCGGCGCGCAGTTCGTCGCGGGAGAACCAGCGGGCCTCGTGGATCTCGTCGCCGTCGACGTCTATCTCGGTCGAGGTGGCGCGGGCCAGGAACCCCAGCATGAGGCTGGACGGGAAGGGCCAGGGCTGGCTGGCGACGTACTCGACCTGGCCGACGGTGATGCCGACCTCCTCGTGGACCTCGCGGCGCACCGACTGCTCGATGGACTCGCCGGGCTCGACGAAACCGGCGAGGGTCGAGAAGCGGCCCTCGGGCCAGTGCACCTGGCGGCCGAGCAGGATGCGGTCGTCCTCGTCGGTCACGGCCATGATCACCGCGGGGTCCGTACGCGGGTAGTGCTCAGCGCCGCAGGCCTGGCAGCGGCGGATGTGACCGGCCGCGGCGATGACGGTGCGCTCGCCGCAGCGCGAGCAGAAACGGTGGGTGCGCTGCCAGTTCTCCAGGCCGACCGCGTGCACCATCAGGCCCACGTCCCGGGCCGACAGCAGCAGGCCCGCCTCACGCAGCCCCGCCGGCCGCGCGGACTGGTCCATGCGCCCGGGCAGGGAGTCCTTCTGGAGGGCGAAGTAGCTGACGCCGTCCTCGTCGTTGCCGAGGAAGTAGCGGTGAGCCTCGGTGAGGGGGGCCTCGAAGGAAGGCGTCATGACGAGTTCGGTGCGCCCGTCCGGCGTCTCGTCGATGAGGACCTGGCCGCCGGAGACCACGAAGCAGCGCGTGGAGGGGTGGCTCCACGCCGCCGCGAGCCAGGCCTCGTCGAGCCGGTGGTGCGCGGCCCGGTCGATGCCGCTCGGTGCGGTGAGCGAGATGGGTCGGTCGGCGTTCTGGTCGGTCCAGGTGGTCACGGGTGCTTCCAACTCCCCGGTGGAACGGTCGGGTTAGGCGGGCTGATCAGCGGGACGTAGGGCGAGAGGCGACCGGGTCCGGCGGGGTTCCGCGGTGCGGGGCGGCCCTTCCAGTGTGCCCCGCGCGCGCTGCCGCTCCGGACGGCGCGGGACGCTCAGGGCACATGGCGCCAGTGCTCGGCGAGGTCGCCCCACAGGTACGCGGTGGTCTCGACGCCCTTGAGGAGCAGGTCGAGTTCCACTTTCTCGTTCGGGGCGTGCCAGCCGTCGGACGGGACGGAGATGCCGAGGAAGAGCACCGGGGCGCCGAGGACGTCCTGGAGGTCCGCCGCCGGTCCGGAGCCGCCCTCGCGCGTGAAGCGGACCGGCTTCCCGAAGGCCCGGCCCATCGCGCGGGCGACCGACTGGAGGGCCGGGTGGTCCAGCGGGGTCAGGCACGGGCGCGTGGCCCCGCTGAACGTGATCTCACAGCGGATCCCGGCGGGCACCTGCTGCTCGGCCCAGGCGCGGACCGCCTTCTCCACAAGGGCGGGGTCCTGGCCCGCAACGAGCCGGAAGGACAGCTTCACCATGGCGGAGGACGGCACGATGGTCTTGCTGCCGGGGCCCTGGTAACCGCCGCCGATGCCGTTGACCTCCGCGGTGGGGCGGGCCCAGACGCGCTCCAGGGTGGTGTACCCGGCCTCGCCCTGGGTGGCGTGCGACTTGGCCGCGCGCAGCCACTGCCGCTCGTCGAAGGGCAGTTCGGCGAAGAGTTCCCGCTCGCGGTCGGTGAGCTCGACCACGCCGTCGTAGAAGCCCGGGATCGCCACGCGCGCGTGCTCGTCGTGCAGGGCGGCGACCAGGCGGGCGGCGGCGGTCGCCGGGTTGGGCACCGCGCCGCCGAAGGAGCCGGAGTGGATGTCCTGGTCGGGGCCGTGCAGCCGAATCTCGCACTCGGCGAGGCCGCGCATGCCGGTGCACACCGTGGGGGTGTCCTCGGACCACATGCCGGTGTCGGAGACGATCACGGTGTCGGCGGCGAGCCGCTCGGCGTGCTGCTCGACGAGGGCCCGGAAGTGCGGCGAGCCGGATTCCTCCTCGCCCTCGATCAGCAGCTTCAGGTGCACCGCCGGCGTGGTGCGGCCGGTGGCGGCGAGGTGGGCGCGGACGCCGAGGGTGTGGAAGAAGACCTGGCCCTTGTCGTCGGCCGCCCCGCGCGCGTAGAGGCGGTTCTCGCGGACGACCGGCTCGAAGGGCTCGCTGTCCCAGCCGTCCTCCCGCGCTGCGGGCTGCACGTCGTGATGGCCGTACACCAGCACCGTGGGCGCCTGCGGGTCGTCACACGGCCACTCGGCGAAGACGGCGGGCGCGCCAGGGGTCTGCCAGACCTCGGCCGTCGGGAACCCGGTCTCCTTCAGCTTGGCGGCGAGCCAGTCGGCGCTGCGTCGTACGTCGAGCGCGTGGTCCGGCTGGGCCGACACCGACGGGATGCGCAGCCACTCGGCGAGGTCGTCGAGGAAGGCGGCGCGGTGCTGCTCGATGTACGTACGGACGACACTGTCCGGGGTCTGGCTCATGGTCACGAGCCTATCGGCCCGCACCGACGTCCTCGGAGTGCGGTTCCTCACCGGACGGCTCCCCGAGCAGCAGCCGCTCCAGCGCGGCCCGGTCCGGCAGGCCGTCCGGCCGTACGACCTCGCCGCTGCGCACGTACAGGAACGCGGCCGTGACCGACTCCAGCGGCACGCCCTGCTGCTCTGCCCAGGCGACGCGGTAGACGGCCAGCTGGAGCGGGTCGGCGGTGCGGGTGCGGTTCGTCTTCCAGTCGACGATCTCGTACGTCGTCTCCTGACCGTCGACCTCCTTGTAGACGGCGTCGATGCGGCCCCGTACGACGCGGCCGGCGATCTCGAGCTGGAAGGGTGCTTCCACCCGGTAGGGAGTGCGGTGCGCGTACCCGGTGCGTTCGAAGGCGTCCTTGAGGGCTTCCAGGTCCTGTTCGTCGGCGATCTCGGCGTCGCTGCCGGGCAGGTCCCCGGGATCCAGGAACGGCAGCGTCAGCGCTTCGAAGCGGGCCTCGACCCAGGCGTGGAAGCGGGTGCCGCGGCGTGCGGCGGGCTGCGGCGGGCGGGGCATGGGACGGGCCAGCTCCTGCGCGAGGCCGTCCGGGTCGGCGGCCAGGCTCAGCAGCTGGGACGCGGTGAGCGAAGCGGGCAGGGGGACCTCGGTGACGCTGTCGCGGGCGCGCAGGAGCTCTCCGGCGAGGGCGTCGAGGTCGCGGTCCCAGGAGTCGACGGTGCGGGCTTCCTCGGGGGTGAGATGCGGGTGGTCCGGGGCCGTGGGGTGTGGGCGCGCGGCTGGGGGCTCCGGTGGGGCCGCCTGGTGGGGAACCATGGGGCGGTCCGCGGGCCGCGCGTCCCGGGCGGCCGGGTCCTCCGCGAGGGCATCGCTCTCAACGGGGTCTTCTGCGAAGGGGGCGTCATCGAAGGGGGCGTCGTCGAAGGGATCGTCGTCGAACGGGTCCGGTTCGTCGTACGGGGGCTCGTCGTCCTCGGGGGGCGGCGGCCACTCCGGGTCGTCGGCCCCGTCCGGGTCATGCACGGCCGCCGGGTGCCCGTCCTCGTGGGAGGCGAGGTCCTCCAGGTGCGCCAGGACGGTCGCGGCGGCCGCGCGGCGCCGGGCCAGGGCCGTCTCGTCCAGGGGCAGGGGCCACACCTGGTCGGCGGTGGCCTGGTGCAGGGCCGGGTTCTCCTCGTCCTCGGCGGGTTCGTCCGCCCAGGCCTCGATCTCGCCGTACCCGGCCGCGCAGTGGTCGTGGAGGGCCTGGAGGAACGCGGACGGTCCGCGGCGCTTCTTCTGGGTGGGTCCCCACCAGTGGCCGGAGCCCAGGAGCAGGGAGCGGGGGCGGGTGAAGGTGACGTAGCCGAGGCGGATTTCCTCGGTGTGCTGGTGGTCCTTCATGGCCTCGTGGAAGGCCTTCAGGCCCCTGGCGTCCCAGGACTCCACGTCGGGCAGGGTGGCGGCGTCGCCGCGCAGCCGGTGCGGCAGGACCTTGCCCTGGGAGGTCCATTTCTCGCGGCCCTGGCTGCTGGGGAAGGTGCCGGTGACCAGCCCGGGGACGACCACGACGTCCCACTCCAGGCCCTTGGACTTGTGGGCGGTGAGCACCTTGACGGTGTTCTCGCCGCCGGGGAGGGCGTTGTCGAGGCCCTTCTCGTACTGGGCGGCGGTGCGCAGGAAGCCGAGGAAGGCGAGCAGGGTGGCCTCGTTGTCGCCGGCGGCGAAGGAGGCGGCGACGTCGAGGAAGTTGGAGAGGGTCTCGCGGCGGCGCGCGGCCAGGGCGTGCGGGGACGCCGACAGCTCGACCTCCAGGCCGGTGACGGCGAGGACGCGGTGCAGGACGTCCATCAGCGGGTCGGCCAGGGAGCGGCGCAGCTCGCGCAGCTCGGTCGCCAGGCGGGCGAAGCGCACGCGCGCGTCGGGCGAGAAGGGCAGTCCGTCGTCGTCCCCGTGGCCGTCCAGCGGCGTCTCCAGGAACGTGTCGAGGGCGTCCGCGAGCGAGATCACCTCGGAGGGGTCGACTCCCTCGACGGCCTCGGCGAGCCGGCGGTCCGGGTCGTCGTCGCCCTCCACGCGCGCGTGGGACACCAGGAGCCGGGCGCGCCGCCCCAGCAGGGCGAGGTCGCGCGGGCCGATGCGCCAGCGCGGGCCGGTCAGCAGGCGCACCAGGGAGGCGTTGGCGCCAGGGTCCTGGAGGACCTCGCAGACGGCGACGAGGTCGGCGATCTCGGGCAGGTGCAGCAGCCCGGACAGGCCGACGACCTCGACGGGGATGTCCCGGGCGACCAGGGCGCCCTGGATCTCGGCGAAGTCGGTCGCCGTACGGCACAGCACGGCGATCTCGCCGGGTGCCGTCCCGGTCCGTACGAGGTGGGCGACGGAGTCGGCGGCCCAGTCGATCTCCTCGGCGTGGGTGGGCAGCAGGGCGCAGCGCACCATGCCGTCGCGTTCGGCCCCGGGGGCCGGGCGGAGTGCCTCCACGCCCGCGTGCAGGGCGCGCAGGGGCTCCGCGAGGTTGTTGGCGAGGTCGAGGAGGCGGCCGCCGCTGCGGCGGTTCTCGCTGAGCGCCTGCCGGGTCGCGGGGCGGCCGTCGGCGTGGGGGAAGTGCTCGGGGAAGTCGTCGAGGTTGGCGACGGAGGCGCCGCGCCAGCCGTAGATCGCCTGGCAGGGGTCGCCGACGGCGGTGACCGGGTGGCCGGTCCCCTCGCCGAACAGGCCGGCCAGGAGGACGCGTTGGGCGACCGACGTGTCCTGGTACTCGTCGAGCAGGACCACGCGGAACTCGTCGCGCAGGTCGCGGCCCACTTCGGGGATCTTCGCGAGCCGGGCCGAGAGGGCGATCTGGTCGCCGAAGTCGAGCAGGTCCCGCTCGCGCTTGGCGGCCCGGTAGCGGGTGACCTGCTCGGCCAGTTCGCGGCGGGCGGCCGCCGCGTCGGGGACCTTGCGCAGGTCGGCGTTGGTGAGCTTGGCGCCGCGCAGGGTCAGCAGCAGCTCGGCGTCGTACGCGCGCAGCGCCTCCGGGCGTACGAGGTGCTCGGCGAGCTCGGCGTCGAGGGCGAGGAGGTCGCCGACCAGGTCGGGGAAGGAACGGGTCAGGGCGGGGTAGGTCCCCGGGGCCTCGCGCAGCACGCGCGCGGCGAGCTGGAAACGGGTCGCGTCGGCGAGCAGCCGGGACGTGGGCTCGAGGCCGATGCGCAGGCCGTGGTCGGTGAGCAGGCGGCCCGCGAAGGCGTGGTACGTGGAGATCACCGGCTCGCCCGGCGGGTTGTCCGGGTCGATGGCGTCCGGGTCGGTGACGCCGGCCTTGACGAGCGCCTTGCGGACGCGCTCGGCGAGTTCGGCGGCGGCCTTGTTGGTGAAGGTGAGGCCGAGCACCTGCTCGGGTGCGACCTGGCCGGTGCCGACCAGCCACACCACGCGTGCCGCCATCACCGTCGTCTTGCCCGAGCCGGCTCCGGCCACGATCACCTGCGGGGCGGGCGGCGCCGTGATGCAGGCCATCTGCTCAGGGGTGAAGGGGATGCCGAGGAGGTCTTTGAGCTGTTCGGGATCGGCGATACGGGCGAGCACGTCAGAGAGGCTAGCGGCGGCCACTGACACCGGCGGCCGGATCGCTTTCCGGGGCAGAAGAAGCGCAGGTCAGCACAGGTGGTGCGATAAGTCACTCGACGACATGGCGGCCCTCCTGCCGCGCGCTGCACGAGGCCCGGAACGCGCAGTGCGTGCAGTGCTGGCCGGCGGTCGGGGTGAACCGTTCGTCGAGGACCTTGCCGGCCGCGGTGGCCAGCAGGTCGCCGACCCACTCCCCCTCCAGCGGCTCCTGGGCCTGCACTTTGGGCAGGGTCTCGCCGCCGTCTCGCCGGGCGGCGCCCTGGCGCAGATGGACGAGTTCGGCGCCGCCCGGCTCGGGTCGCACACCGTCGAAGACGTCGTCGACGGCGCCCTCGCGGACCGCCAGTTGGTAGACCGCGAGCTGCGGGTGGCGCTCCACCTCCTTGCCGGTGGGCGCCTGTTTGCCGGTCTTGAAGTCGACGACGTAGGCACGGCCCTCGCCGTCGGCCTCCACGCGGTCCATCTGCCCGCGGATGCGCACCTGGTAGTCGCCGGCTTCGAGGGTGACGTCGAAGTCGTGCTCGCTGGTCACCGGGGTACGCCCGGTGCGGTCCATGACGTGCCACTTCAGGAACCGTTCGAGCGCCACGCGCGCGTTGTCCTTCTCCTGGTCCGACTTCCACGGCGCGTCGAAGGCGAGGGCGTTCCACACGGAGTCGAGCCGTTCCATGAGCACGGAGAGGTCGGCCGGGGTGTGCCCGGAGGCGACCTCGTCGGCGAGGACGTGCACCACGTTGCCGAAGCCCTGGGCGGCGGTCGCGGGCGCGTCGGCCTTCACCTCGCGGCCCAGGAACCATTGCAGGGCGCAGGTGTTGGCGAGCTGGTCGAGGGCGCTGCCGGAGAGCACGACGGGCTGGTCGCGGTCGCGCAGCGGCACCTTGGACTCGGTCGGCTCGAACATGCCCCACCAGCGGTAGGGGTGTGCGGACGGCACCAAGGGGCGGCCGTCCTCGTCGGCGAGGGCGGCGAGCCGGGCGAGGCGGCGGGCGGCGGCCTCCCGGAGGGCGTCGGAGACGCGCGGGTCGACCGTGGTGGCGCGCAGTTCGGCGACGAGTGCCGCCACGGAGAGCGGGCGGCGCGGGCGTCCCGTGACGTCCTTGGGTTCGACGCCGAGTTCGGTCAGGAAGCGGGAGGGCTGGTCGCCGTCGTCCGCCGGGGCCTTGACGGCGGTCACGACGAGGCGTTCACGCGCGCGCGTGGCGGCCACGTAGAACAGGCGGCGCTCCTCGGCGAGCAGCGCGCCGGGGGTGAGGGGTTCGGCGAGTCCGTCGCGGCCGATGCGGTCGGCCTCCAGCAGGGAGCCGCGGCGGCGCAGATCCGGCCACAGGCCCTCCTGGACGCCCGCGACCACCACGAGGCGCCATTCCAGGCCCTTGGAGCGGTGCGCGGTCATCAGGCGGACGGCGTCGGGGCGTACGGCACGGCGCGTGAGGGTGTCGGCGGCGATGTCCTCGGCCTCGATCTCCTCCAGGAAGTTGAGGGCGCCCCGGCCGCCGGTGCGCTCCTCGGCACGGGCCGCGGTCGCGAACAGCGCGCAGACGGCGTCCAGATCGCGGTCCGCGTTGCGCCCGGCCGCGCCGCCCCGGCGGGCCGCCCGCTCCAGCCGCGTGGGCCACGGCGTGCCCTCCCACAGGTCCCACAGCGCCTCCTCGGCCGTGCCGCCGCCCGCCAGCCGCTCACGGGCCTTGCGCAGCAGCGCGCCGAGGCGCTGGGCACCACGCGCGTACGTGGGGTCGTGCACGGCGAGGCGCTCCGGCTCGGCGAGTGCCTGGGCGAGCAACACGTCGGAGGGCGGCGGCAGCGGGTTGCCCGCGGCCCGCTCCTCGTCGCGCAGGGCCCGGCCGAGGCGGCGCAGGTCGGCGGCGTCCATGCTCGCGAGCGGGGAGGTGAGGAGGGTGAGGGCGGTCTCGGTGTCGAGCCAGGAGGTGTCCGGCCGCGCTGAGGGGGCGTCCTCGACGGAGGCGTCCGGTTGCGCGGAAGAGGCGTCCTCAAAGGAGGTGCCCGGCTGCGCCGAAAGGGCGTCCTCAAAGGAGGCGCCCCAGGTGCCCCTCTCGGAGTACTGAGGCCCGGCATGTGCCGTCCCAGAAGTCCCCGCCTCTGCCGTGGCCACCGCCCGCAGCGCTGTCAGCAGCGGTGCCACCGCCGGTTCATGGCGCAAGGGCACGTCGTCGCCGTCGACGTCCACGGGCACGCCGGCCGCCGTGAGGGCGCGGCGGACCGTCGGGACGGTGCGGGAGCCGGCGCGGACCAGGACGGCCATCTCGCTCCAGGGGACGCCGTCTTCGAGGTGGGCCCTGCGGAGGATGTCGGCGATGTTGTCCAGCTCCGTCCCGGGCGTCGGGTACGTGTACGCCTCGACGCGGCCGCCGTCCCGTACGGGGGCGAGTGCACGGTGGGCGCGCACCTTCTCGGCGGGCAGGCGGGTCAGCGGCATGCGCTGCGTCAGCAGCCGGGTGGCGGCCAGCAGGGCGGCACCGGAGCGGCGGGACGTGCGCAGCACCGCGACGGGGGCCGGGCGGCCGTCCGCGCGCGGGAAGGCGTGCGGGAAGTCGAGGATGCCGTTCACATCCGCCCCGCGGAACGCGTAGATCGACTGGTCGGGGTCCCCGAAGGCGACGAGGGTGCGGCCGCCGCCGGCCAGCGCGTGCAGGAGTCGTACCTGAGCGGGATCGGTGTCCTGGTACTCGTCGACGTAGACGGCGTCGTACCGGGCGGCGAGCCACGCGGCGACCTCGGGCCGGCGGGCGAGGAGCACCGCACGGTGGACGAGTTCGGCGTAGTCGATCACCCCCTGGAGGTCGAGCACGTCGAGGTACTCGGCGAGGAAGGCCGCGGCGGCCCGCCAGTCGGGGCGTCCCGTGCGGCGAGCGAAGGCGTCCAGCGCGTCCGGGCCGAGACCCAGTTCACGGGTGCGGGCGAGGACCGCGCGGACCTCGTCGGCGAAACCACGCGTGGTCAGGCAGGCGCGGAGTTCGTCCGGCCACCGCACGTGCGCGAGGCCCAGCCGCTCCAGGTCCACCTGGCCGGCGAGCAGTTCCCGGACCGAGACGTCCTGCTCGGGGCCGGAGAGCAGCCGCAGCGGCTCCACGAACAGGTCGCTGTCCTGGTGGGCGCGGACCAGGGCGTAGCAGAACGAGTGGAAGGTGGTCGCCTGGGGAGCGCGGGCCGCGCCGCACCGCACGGCCATGCGGTCGCGCAGTTCCACCGCCGCCCTGCGGCTGAAGGTGAGCACCAGGACGCGCTCGGGATCGTGGCCCCGGGCGATGCGCTCGGCCACGGACTCGACCAGCGTGGTGGTCTTGCCGGTGCCCGGTCCTGCGAGAACGAGCAGCGGGCCGGTGGTGTGGTCAACCACGGAGCGCTGTGAGGCGTCCAAAAGAGGGGGGTCCACCCGGGCAGGAGGGGTACGTACCAATCGGTAAGCGCCACGGCTCCCCCGGCGCACGCGGGGGTGCGACAGGCCGCTGATGGAGGAAGAGGAGCTCACGTGGTTCGCCGGTCCTGGTGGAAGTGCTGGTTGGCGGGCCACCGCGCGTGGCGGGCGGTGACCGCGGGGTGACGGGGACGCGTGCAGCTGACGCTACGCCGACGGATGAGGCGGAAGCAGGGCTTCCTCTTCTTCCCGCCGGTCACTCGTGGCGCTCATGGCACTCATGTCCCTCATCTCACGAACGTACGTCATACCGACCGCGTGCCCACGTTCCCCCGTACGGATCACGGGTCACACGGGAGGGCGTCCGATGGCGGAAGCTGTCAGGTGTGACCCACCGCGCGTTCGCCGCCGTCCCAGCGCGCCCGTCTCATGTCGAGGCGCGGCAGGTGGCCCTCGGTGGCCCGGCTGGCCTCCTTCAGGGGCGTGCCCTCCGCGCGGTAGTGGCCGAGCGCCCGCTGCTCGTGCCCCGGCAGCAGGACACCGTCCGCGCGGACGACGCGCCACCACGGAACGGCCCCGCCGTAGAGGGCCATCACGCGGCCGACCTGCCGCGGACCGCCCTCCTCCAGCCACTCGGCGACGTCCCCGTATGTCATGACACGGCCCGGCGGGATCAGTTCCGCGACGTCCAGGACCCGCTCGGCGTACGCGGGCAGCGCTTCCCCGGGCTCCTCACGGGTGCTGTCGTACCCCGCGCGGGCGCCCCGCGCGCCGGCGTCCTCCGGAAGGCTCTCCTCGCTCATCCGCCCCATCCTGCCGCACCCCACCGACAACGGGGCGGGTGTAGTGCGGAGCGTTCCCCTCGCCCGGCGGGAGCGCGTCGGGCAGACTGTCCGCCCCCGCATGTGCACCCTGATGCCCCCGTGTGTCGGTGCGCCATGCCACCATCGTGCGGGCGGTGACCGGTGATACGAGACCAAGAAGAGACGATGAAGCAGCAGGGTGCGCACCCCGAGAACACGGAGGGCACCTCCGACGCTTCGTCGCGCCCGGGCACTCCGGACGACGGCCACGAGCCGGCCGGTGAGAAGGCCGGGACGGCCGCCGAGAAGGCTCCTACGGCAGCCGGGAAGTCCGGGAAGAAGGCCCCGACGGCAGCCGAGGACGAGGACACCGTGCACATCGACGAGGTGGAGGGCGACGAACCGCTGCTCCCCGCGCGCGTGCACCGCCCGTCCGATCTGATGCGGCTCCTGGTGGGCGTGCTCGCCGTCGCGCTGCTGATCGGGATCGCCGCGTTCGCGCACGGCACCACGTCAGGCCTCGAGCAGGACATCAACAAGGGCACGGGCCAGGCACCCGACCTGCTCATCAAGATCGCGGGGCTGGCCTCCAGCATCGCGATCCTGCTGGTGCCGGTCGCCTTCGCCATCGAGCGGCTGATCAAACGGGACGGGCTCAGGATCGCCGACGGCGTGCTCGCGGCCGTCCTCGCGCACGGTGTGACCCTCGCCACCGACCTGTGGGTCGCCCGCGCCGCCCCCGGCTCGATCCAGGAGGCGCTCACCCAGCCCTCCCCCGGCGACATCCACGCGCTGACCGACCCCGTGCACGGCTATCTGGCGCCGGTCATCGCGTACATGACGGCCGTCGGCATGTCACGCAGGCCCAGATGGCGCACGGTGCTGTGGGTCGTACTGCTCCTCGACGCCTTCTCGATGCTCGTCACCGGGTACACGACACCGTTCTCCATCATCCTCACGGTGCTGATCGGCTGGACCGTGGCCTACGGCACGCTCTACGCGGTCGGCTCGCCCAACGTCCGGCCCACCGGGCAGACCCTGATGGCGGGCCTGCGGACCGTCGGCTTCCGACCCGTCAGCGCGTCGCGCGAGGACATCCCGGACCACAACCCGGACACCGGGGACCGCGGGCGGCGCTACTTCGTCACGCTCGAGGACGGCCCGCCGCTGGACGTGACGGTGGTCGACCGGGAGCAGCAGGCCCAGGGCTTCTTCTACCGCGCCTGGCGCAACCTGACCCTGCGCGGCTTCGCCACCCGCAGCAGCCTCCAGTCGCTGCGCCAGGCCCTGGAGCAGGAGGCGCTGCTGGCGTACGCGGCGATCGCGGCCGGCGCCAACGCGCCCAAGCTGATCGCCACCTCCGAGCTGGGTCCCGACGCGGTGATGCTCGTCTACGAGCACAGCGGCGGCCGCACCCTGGACTCGCTGCCGGACGAGGAGATCACCGACGACCTGCTGAGCGACACATGGCACCAGGTGAAGGCCCTTCAGTCCCGGCGCATCGCGCACCGCAGGCTGGTCGGTGACGCGATCCTGGTGGATCGTTCCGGCACGGTGATCCTCACCGACCTGCGCGTCGGCGAGATCGCGGCCGGCGACCTGCTGCTGCGCATGGACACGTCCCAACTGCTGGTGACCCTCGGACTCCGGGTGGGCGCGGAGCGGGCGGTCGCCTCGGCGGTGGAGGTGCTCGGCCCCGACGCGGTGGCGGATTGTCTGCCGATGCTCCAGCCCATCGCGCTCAGCCGCTCCACGCGCGCGACGCTGCGCAGGCTGGCCCGGGAGCGGGCGCAGCGCGAGCGCGAGGCGGTCCTGGAGGCATCCCGCCAGGCCAAGCTGGCGCGCCTGGAGGACACCTCGGACGAGGACGTTCCGGTCCTGGAGAAACCCGACAAGAAAGCCGTACGGGCGGAACAGCGGGCCGAGAAGCGGGCCATCGACGAGGCCCTGGAGGAGGCGCGCGAGGAGGACCTGCTCACCCAGATCCGGCACGAGGTGCTGCGCATCAGGCCGCAGGCACCGGTCGAGCCGGCCCGGCTGGAGCGGGTGCGGCCGCGCACGCTGATCAGTTTCATGGCCGGCGCGATCGGCGCGTACTTCCTGCTGACGCAGCTCACGCACATCGAGTTCGGGCCGCTCATCGCGAACGCCGAGTGGGGCTGGGTCGCCGCGGCCGTGCTGTTCTCGATGGGCAGCTACGTCGCGGCGGCGATGGCCCTGCTGGGGTTCGTGCCCGAGCGGGTGCCGTTCGTGCGGACCGTGGCGGCGCAGGTCGCCGGGTCGTTCGTGAAGATCGTCGCCCCGGCGGCCGTGGGCGGTGTCGCCCTCAACACGCGCTTCCTCCAGCGCGCGGGAGTGCGGCCGGGGCTCGCGGTGGCGAGCGTCGGAGCGTCGCAGCTCTTCGGGCTCGGTTGTCACATCCTGATGCTGCTGTCCTTCGGCTATCTGACCGGCACCGAGAAGACGCCGTCGCTGTCGCCGTCCCGGACGGTCATCGCCGGTCTGCTGACGGTGGCGGTGCTCGTCCTCGTGGTGACCTCGGTGCCGTTCCTGCGGAAGTTCGTCGTCACGCGCGTGAGGTCGCTTTTCGCCGGTGTCGTGCCGCGCATGCTGGACGTGCTCCAGCGGCCGCAGAAGCTGGTCACCGGCATCGGCGGCATGCTGCTGCTGACCGCCTGCTTCGTGATGTGCCTGGACGCGTCGATCCGCGCGTTCGGCGACGAGTCCACGTCGATCAGCCTCGCCAGCGTCGCCGTGGTCTTCCTCGCGGGCAACGCCCTGGGGTCCGCGGCGCCGACCCCGGGCGGTGTGGGCGCGGTCGAGGCGACCCTGACGGTCGGTCTGATCGCCGTCGGTCTGCCGAAGGAGGTCGCGGCGCCGGCGGTCCTGCTGTTCCGCCTGCTGACGCTGTGGCTGCCCGTGCTGCCGGGCTGGCTGGCCTTCAACCACCTCACGCGCAAGCAAGCCCTCTGACCGGGCCAGCCCAGAAGCAGGCCCTCCAGCACCACCAGCCCCCCTTACCTCGTACGGCACGCGTCCCGCGCGGACGGCCCCCCGCCGCCGCAGGATGGAACCATGCCAACGCTCCTCGGGCTGCGCGCCGCCGCCCTGACCGTCACCGCCGTGCTGGTGTCCACCGTGCTGGCCGGCTGCGGTGACGACGACACGCAGGACGAGGACCTGACGCGGCAGGAGCTGAGCTGGGAGGACTGCCCGACGCCGTCCGATGCCCAGGGAGGAGGCGCCGCGCCCTCACCGCTGCCGGACGGCGGCGAGTGGCAGTGCGCCACCATGAAGGCCCCGCTCGACTGGGACGACCCCAAGGGCGACACGATCGGCCTCGAACTGATCCGGGCCAGGAGCAGCGGCGACGGGGGCGCGCGCATCGGCTCGCTGATCTTCAACTTCGGCGGCCCCGGCGGCTCGGGCGTCACCTCGCTGCCGTCCTTCGCGGAGGACTACGAGACTCTGCGCACCCGCTACGACCTGGTCAGCTTCGACCCCCGGGGAGTCGGCCGCAGCGCCCCCGTGATCTGCCAGAACGACCAGCAGCTCGACGCGTACTTCCAGCAGGACGCCACGCCCGACGACGCCGCCGAGCGCACGGAACTCCTGGAGAACACCAAGGGCTTCAACGACGACTGCGAGCAGAACTCCGAGAAGATCCTGCCGCACGTGCGCACCACCGACGCGGCCCGCGACCTGGACCTGATGCGCCAGGTCCTGGGCGACGGGAAACTGCACTACTTCGGCATCTCCTACGGCACCGAACTCGGCGGCGTCTACGCCCACCTGTTCCCCGAGCGGGTCGGCCGCGCCGTGTTCGACGCCGTCGTCGATCCCACGCAGAACGCCGAACAGGGCTCGCTCGGGCAGACCAAGGGCTTCCAGCTCGCGCTGGACAACTTCGCGGAGGACTGCTTGTCGAAGGCCGAGGAGTGCCCCATCGGCGACAGCGCGCAGGACGTGAAGGACCGTATCGCCGGACTGCTGAAGGACCTCGACCGCACTCCGATCCCGGGTGTCTTCCCGCGCGAGCTGACCCAGACCGCGGCGACCAGCGGCATCCTTCAGGCGCTGTACTCGCAGGAGTTCTGGGAGTACCTCACCCAGGGCCTGCAAGAGGCCTACGGCGGCGACGGCAGCATCCTGATGCTGCTGTCCGACTCGATGAACGGGCGCAAGGAGAACGGCGAGTACAGCAACATCGCCGCCGCCAACGCCGCCATCAACTGCGCGGACGACAAACCCCGCTACGACACCGCCTTCGTGGAGCGGAAACTGCCCGAATTCCAAGCGGCCTCCTCCCTGTTCGGCGACTACATGGCCTGGGGCATGATCACCTGCACCGACTGGGCCGTGCCGGGCGCCGCCGACCACCCGGTCGTGAGCGCGCCGGATTCGGCGCCGATCCTGGTCGTCGGCAACACCGGCGACCCGGCCACCCCGTACGAGGGCGCGCGCAAGATGGTGGAGGCGCTGGGCAACGGCGTCGGGATCGAGCTGACGTACCGGGGGCAGGGACACGGCGCGTACGACAGCAAGAACAAGTGCGTGCAGGACGCGGTGAACGGCTATCTGCTGGACGGAAAGGTGCCGCGGACGGGGACCGTCTGCACTTGAGGTCACCCCCGGCTCGACAAACGCACAGGTCAGAAGGTTATCCACAGGCTGCAACGGCCGACGCGGGATCTGCCTACCATGGCCTGACCGCCATCCGCGGCACGTGCGGACGGCCTGCGAGGGGGGATGGGTACATGACGCGTTTCGCACGGTGGACCGCTCTGGCGGCCGCCTCGGCACTGCTTCTCGCGGGGTGCAGCGGCGGCTCGTCGGACGACGGCAAGGGCGGGCTCTCCTGGGACCGCTGCAAGGCCACCGCCGACGGCCCCGCGCCGAGCAGCGACTGGCAGTGCGCGACGCTGAAGGTGCCGCTGGACTGGTCCGAGCCGGACGGCGAGACCGTCGGGCTGGCGCTGATCCGCGCCAAGGCCCGAGGTGACGACCGCGTCGGCTCGCTCCTGTTCAACTTCGGAGGCCCCGGCGCCTCGGGCGTGTCCATGATGCCGTCCTACGCCCCGACCGTCTCCCGACTGCGTGAGCGGTACGACCTGGTGAGCTGGGACCCGCGCGGCGTCGGTGCCAGCGAGGGCGTGCGCTGCCGCGGCGACAAGGAGATCCAGGCGGCCGAGTCGGTGGACGTCACGCCGGACACACCGGCCGAGGAGAAGGCGTACTTCAAGGACGCCGCCGACTTCGGCAAGGGCTGCCAGAAGGACGCCGGGAAGCTGATGGCACACGTGTCGACCGCCGACTCGGCCCGCGACATGGACCGCATCCGGGAGGTCCTCGGCGACAAGAAGATGCACTACTTCGGCATCTCCTACGGGACCGAATTGGGCGGCACGTATGCGCACCTGTTCCCGAAGAAGGTGGGACGGATGACCCTGGACGCGGTCGTCGACCCCGGCGCCGACGCGGTGGGGCACGCCAAGAACCAGGCCAGGGGCTTCCAGCGCGCGCTGAACGGCTACCTCGAGTCCACGGGCCAGGACCCGGCGGAGGGCTCGCGGAAGATCGCGAACCTGCTGCGGCGGGTCGACGCCCGGCCCCTGCCGGCGGGCACACCCGGGCGGAAGCTGACGCAGGCGCTCGCGGCCACCGGCATCCTCCTGCCCCTGTACAGCAAGGACAGCTGGCCCACGCTGACCAGCGCCCTCGACGCGGCCGAGCGGGGAGACGGCTCGGAGCTGCTGGCCCTCGCCGACGGCTACAACGAGCGCGACCCGTCGGGGCGTTACGGCACGACGACCCACGCCCAACGGGTCATATCGTGCCTGGACGACCGGCAGCGGCTGACCGCGGCGACCACCAAGAAGCTGCTGCCGGAGTTCGAGAAGATCTCCCCCGTCTTTGGGACGTTCCTCGGCTGGGACACGGCCGGCTGGTGCCACGACTGGCCGGTGCCCGGGCAGCGCGACACCCCGGAGGTGAGCGCCCCCGGCGCGGCACCGGTCCTGGTCGTCGGCAACACCGGCGACCCGGCCACCCCGTACGAGGGTGCCCGGCGGATGGCCGACGAACTGGGCAAGGGCGTCGGAGTGATGCTCACCTGGCGGGGCGAGGGCCATGGCGCGTACGGCAGTGGCAGCGACTGTGTCGACTCCACGGTGGACGCGTACCTGCTGGACGGGACGGTGCCGAAGGACGGCAAGGTCTGCTCATGACGACGGCGGGGGCTCCGGGCACCCGTGGTGCGCGAAGCCCCCGCCGCTCGCGAAGGAAGAGCGGACACGGCTCGGTAGGCCGGCCCGTCCGGTCAGTACACCGGCTTGTCCGGCTCGATCTGGTTGACCCAGCCGATCACGCCGCCGCCGACGTGGACCGCGTCCGAGAAGCCCGCGGACTTCAGGACCGCGAGGACTTCCGCACTGCGGACACCCGTCTTGCAATGCAGGACGATCTTCTTGTCCTGCGGGAGGCTCTCCAGGGCGGTGCCCATGAGGAACTCGTTCTTCGGGATCAGCCGGGCGCCCGGAATGGAGACGATCTCGTACTCGTTCGGCTCGCGGACGTCGATGATGTCGATGCCCTCGCCGTCGTCGATCCACTCCTTGAGCTGCTTGGGAGTGATCGTGGAGTCGGCGGCCGCCGCCTGGGCCTCCTCGGAGACGACGCCGCAGAAGGCCTCGTAGTCGATGAGCTCGGTGACGGTCGGGTTCTCGCCGCAGACCGCGCAGTCCGGGTCCTTGCGGACCTTGACCTGGCGGTACTGCATCTCCAGGGCGTCGTAGATCATGAGCCGGCCGACCAGCGGCTCACCGATGCCGGCGAGCAGCTTGATGGCCTCGTTGACCTGGATGGAGCCGATGGACGCGCACAGCACGCCCAGGACGCCGCCCTCGGCGCAGGAGGGGACCATGCCGGGGGGCGGGGGCTCCGGGTACAGGCAGCGGTAGCAGGGACCGTGCTCGGACCAGAAGACGGAGGCCTGGCCGTCGAAGCGGTAGATCGAGCCCCATACGTAGGGCTTGTTCAGCAGCACGCAGGCGTCGTTGACCAGGTAGCGGGTCGCGAAGTTGTCCGTGCCGTCGACGATCAGGTCGTACTGGCTGAAGATCTCCATCACGTTGTCGGCCTCGAGCCGCTCCTCGTGAAGGATCACGTTCACGTACGGGTTGATGCCCTTGACGCTGTCGCGGGCGGACTCCGCCTTGGGGCGGCCGATGTCGGCCTGGCTGTGGATGATCTGACGCTGCAGGTTCGACTCGTCGACCTCGTCGAACTCCACGATGCCGAGGGTACCGACGCCTGCGGCGGCCAGGTACATCAGCGCCGGCGAGCCCAGGCCGCCGGCGCCCACACACAGCACCTTGGCGTTCTTCAGCCGCTTCTGCCCGTCCATCCCGACGTCGGGGATGATCAGGTGGCGGGAGTACCTGCGGACCTCGTCTACGGTGAGCTCGGAAGCCGGCTCGACCAGGGGTGGCAGCGACACGGGGACTCCGTTGGTCGGTCAATCACTACGGTTGTTCTCCCCGTAACAGTGCCATGCGCTTTTTCATTCCGAGACACCTGTTCCGACCAGCGAGACGATTTCGTCCCAGTAGCCGGGCATGGCCTCCCAGGGGTCGGTGCGGCCGCCCTGGTCCGTGCGGTCGGTGAACCAGATCGTCGCGGCGCCCTGCCGGCGGGCGATGCGCAGTGCCTCCCCCAGATGCGGGCGGGGCACTCCGTGGACGAAGTGGCAGAAGCGCTCGGGCGGATGGTCGGCGGTCCACTCGGCCACCTGCGACCAGCGGTAGTCGCTCCACGGGCCGGAGAAGGTGACCAACTGATCGGCGAGCTGGGCGTAGCCGGGGTGCGGGTGGATGCCGTGGCCGAGGACGATGTGGGCATCGTCACGGATCACGCGGAGCGTGGCGACCGTGCGGCGCACCTCGGGCAACCCGCCGTGATCCGCCGGGCAGCGGTCCAGGAGGAAGCCGTCGACCTGGTACCAGTCGACGAACCGGTGAGCTTCGGAGACCAGCTCCCCGAAGTTCCGGGTGCCGTACCGGGTGTCGAGGTGGCCGAGGACGCGCATGCCCGCGTTGCGCAGGCGGCCGGCCGCCTCCAGGCAGTGCGGGTCGGGGCGGGCGCCGGGGCCGTCGGCCACGTTGAGGACCACCCAGTGCAGCGGGGTGCCGGGGCGGGCGAGTTCGCCCCACTCGGTGGGGGCGAGAAGGGGGTGCGCGTAGCCGGGGACCCCGACGCCGGGGCGGAGTTCCGTGCCGGAGGTGCGTGGTCGTGTCCTGGTCAGATGCGGCATGCCGCCTCCATCCAGATGTCGGCGAGGGACTCCTCCAGGCCGATCCGGGGACGCCAGCCGAGCCGGTCGCGGGCGGTGCGCACATCGGCCTGCTGCCAGCTTCCGCAGCCGTCCGGGTACGGGTACGCGACCGTGGGCGCGTGGTCCGGGTCGGGTCGGGGGTGGCCGATGGCCGTGCGCAGGGCGCCGGGAGGGCCGTCGAGTTCGTGGAGGGCGCCGCCGTATCCGGCCACGCGGGCGAGGACAGCGGCGGCGTCGCGCAGGCGTACGGCGCGGCCGGAGCCGATGTTGATGACGCCCTGCGCGGCGGAGAGCGAGGCGGCGTGGACGGCACGGGCCACGTCCCGGACGTCGACGAAGTCGCGCTGCGCGCCGAGGCCGCCGAGTTTCAGCTCGCCGTCGCCGGACTGCATGGCGCGGCGCATGGCCTCGGCGAGCCGGCCCAGCGGGGAGCCGGCGGGGGTTCCGGGTCCGGCGGGTGAGAAGACGCGCAGGACAACGGCGTCCAGGCCGGAGCCGAGGACCAGTTCGGTGGCGGCGAGTTTGCTGACGCCGTACGGGCCGCCGGGCCGGGGGACGGCGTCCTCGGCCGTGGAGGAGCCGGGCTGGCTGGGACCGTACTCGGCGCTGCACCCGATCTGCACCAGCCGGGCACCGCAGCCGCTGCGGCGCAGGGCCTCGCAGACGGTGGCCACGGCGACGGTGTTGTGGCGGGTGAGCTCGCGGGCACCGCCCCTGGTCGCGCCGGCGCAGTTGACGACGACGCCCGGGTGGACCGCGTCGAGGAAGCGGGTGAGGGCGCCGGGGCTGCCGGACGCGAGGTCGAAGCGGACGTCGGCGTCGTCACCGCGGCCGAGGGCGGTGAGCTGCACGGCCGGGTCGGCGAGCAGGCGGTCGGCGACGAAGCGCCCGATGTAGCCGTTGGCTCCGATCAGCAGGACTCTCATCGCGCGGCTCCCGGGGCGGCAGGGGCTGCTGGGCGGGTGGTCATGCGGGTTCTCCTTGAGGCGGAAGGAAGGGATGTGACGGGTGCTGCCGGTGGCGACGGGGCCGGTGGCAGCGGCGGTCACCGGGAGGGGTCCGGTGGTGCGTGGGCCGAGGCCCTGGTCAGCTTGCGGGTCGCGTGGACCAGGAGGGCCAGGGCCGCCGCGCCGCAGGCGAGGGTGGGGACGCTGCCGGCACCCCAGGTGGTGACGAGGGCTTCGACCGGGGCGGCCAGGAAGCCGCAGCCGGGGAGGCGGGAGGTGAAGACCGCTGCGAGGGCGGCCGCCTGGATCGTGGCCGTGCCGGTGAGGACCACGGCCGGGGCGTAGGCGAAACCGTGGGTGGTGAGGAGGCGGGCCAGGAAGAGGAGGGCGCCCAGGGTGAGGGCCTCCGCGTAGGCCGCGGGCTCGTCGAGGACCGCGGCGCAGAGGGTGAGCAGGGCCGCCAGGGCACCCAGGAACAGGGCGAACGCGCCGAGCAGGAGCGGTCGTACGGCGGCGGCGAAGTCCTCCAGGCCGCGGCTGGCCGCGAGTTTGCGGTGGGCCCGCGCGGTGAAGAAGTGGGCGGTCCAGGCGGCGGGCGCGCAGGCCAGGGTGAGGGCCAGGACGGGGACGGCCGTGAGGGGCCAGGGGCCGTCGGCCGTGCCGGTGGGCAGGCCGTCGGGGCCTCCGGCGACAGCGCTGTCGAGCAGGCCGCTGCCCAGGACGGCGTAGGCGAGAAGCCATGCGGTCCAGGTCGTGGCCCTGCCCGGGGCTGAGCGGTCGGGTCTGCTCAGGGGGCCTCGGCACAGGGCCGCGCGGAGGGCGAGGGCCACGGCGAGGGTGCCGGACGCCGCCGCGACCAGGCGCGCCTGGCCGTGGGTGAGGTGTACGGCGGCCACGGCGGCGGCGCACAGCGTGCCCGGCAGGAGCGTCAGCAGGGCCCAGTCGGCGCGTGCCCGTGGAGCGGTGGGCGCGGAGGACGGAGGTGCGTCACCGTCGCGGGAGACCCGGGCGTACATCTCCTCGGCGAGGGAGAAGACGTCCCGGTGGCGGAATCGGGCGGCGGTGCGGTCGGTGATGCCGTGCGCCTCCAGGCCCGCCGCGATCTCGAGGGGATCCACCGCGCGTTCGCAGAGCTCCCGGTGACGGTGCATCAGCGCCTTCACGGGATCGGCGGCGCCGCGACGCGGGGCGGAGGGCTTGGGGCCGGCGGCCGCCTCGGGTGCGGACGCAGGTGTGGTCGCGGGCGTGGCGGCGGGGCTCGGCGCCCGCTCCGAGCCGGCGTCCCACGCCTTGGGACTCGTCGGGGTCTCCGGGCGGTCCAGTTCGCCCAAGCCGGTCATCGTGCTCCCTCAGGGGCGGGGACGGGAGTGGTCGCGCGTACGGGTCTGCCCGTCGCCCAGCCGGGGCCGTCGCGGGTGACGAGGCTGGGCGACGGGGCGGCCCAGCGGATCGGGACGTGGTCCTCGGCGGGCACCGCGAAGGGCAGCGGCGCCCCTGCTTCGTCGAGGGCCACGCGGCGGATCGGCGCCCGCGAGACGATCTCCAGGTAGATGCCGTGAAACGCTTCGATGTTCTGCTCGACCGTGAACAGTTCGAGGGCGCGGGCGCGGGCGGCGGCACCCAGACGCGCACGGCGCTCGGGATCGCGCAGCAGCGCCACGCACGCCTCGGCGAGCGCCCGCGGATTGCGCGGCGGTACGACGAGCCCGGTGCCGCCGATGACCTCCACGACCGCGCCGACATCCGTCGACACCGTCACGCGTCCGCAGAGCATGGCCTCGGCGAGGTTGACCGGGAAGCCCTCGACGACGCTGGAGAGGACGGTCACGGCGCCCGAGGCGTAGGCGTCGGCGGGGGCCGGGAGTTCGGGCCCGCCGATCTCCTCGAAGGACACCGGGTTGTCGCCGTCGGCGTGGGGCCCCTCGGCCTCGTCGGGGAAGAGCTGGGCGGCCAGGGTGCGGCAGTGGCCGAGGTAGGCCGTGCCCTCGGACCCGGTGGGGGTTCCGACGATGCGCAGACGCGTCTTGGGCTGCCGCTTGCGGATCTCCGCGAAGGCGTGCAGCAGCGAGACGAGGTCCTTGGCGGGCTCGACGCGTCCGACCCAGACGAGCGTGTCCGGGTCGGCGCACTCGGGGGATTCGCCGACCTCGGCGAAGGGCCGGGCGTCCATGCCGGGGTAGACCGTGCGGAGCTTCTCGCGGTCGGCGCCGCAGCGCTCCTGCCAGCGGCGGGCGTGCGTGTTGCCGGACGTGACGATCTCGGCCCGTGCGTAGGCCTCGGCCGCGAGCCTGCCGTGGAAGACCGCCAGCAGGGACCGTACGGCGGGCGGGGCGTCCGGGGCGGTCAGGTAGTGGGTGCGCAGGCGCACGCCGTACTCGGTGACCAGCAGGGGCACGCCGGTGAAGTGGCGGGCCAGCAGGCCGGGCAGGGCGGCCGGGCCACCGGACGCGGCGTGGCAGAGGTCGACCGCGCCAAGTCCGGCGTCCTCGTACCAGTCGAGGGAGAGGGGGCGCAGGGCGCGTTCCAGGTGTGCGGCCACGGCGAGCAGATCCGGTACGCGTGCCTCGCGCGCCGCGCGATGGGCGCCGGGCGCACGGCAGGCGCGCTCCAGGATGCGTACGGCGGCCTCGGAGCGGAGAGCTCCCACCAGGCCGCCCTCCTCGCGGGCGAGTTCGGCGAGCCCGTACAGAGCGTTGGCGAAACGGTCCGCCTCAGGGGTCGACGTACCCGCGGAAGACCCCTTGGCGGCGGTCGGCGCACCCCCGGTAGCCCCACTCAGCACGGCCGCCAGCTCGCCGAAGCACTCGGCGAAACGCCGGCGCGCGCGGCGGCCCAGGACCGCTTCGTCGTCCTCGGTCATCCACAGCGGTGCGGTGCGCACCCTGCAGACGTTCGGCGGCAACGGGATCCAGCCCTCGTCCTCCTGGCGCTGGCTGCGGCTGAGCGCGTAGACGTCGAACTCGTGCTGTCCGAGCCCGCGCACGAGCCGGTCGCACCAGAGCCTGGCGTCACCGCTCACGTACGGATAGCCACCCTCCGTAAGCAGTCCGATGCGCACGAGTGCACCCCCGATCTCCCGTATGGGGAGCCGCCGTTGCCCGGCGGCTCGCAGCGGGACGAACGTATGCGGACAAGGCGGTGGCGCGACGGACGGTTGTCCGTCGCGCCACCAAAAGGGGTGAACGGTCGTAACTTTCGCGTGCGGATCGCGTTCCGTCGCGCTAGGAGATCAACCGGGCACGGATCGTCATGACGCGGCCGACTCGACGCGTTACGCGCATCGCCCCTGTGACGCCGTCAGCTTCCGGGATAGGGCCAGGGATTGGCCCGGCAGCGGATGCCGTCGTGGTCGAGGAACTTGGTCTGCTGCTGCATGACCGGGGCGAGCCCGCCGTCCTTGTCGCAGGTCACGTGGCCGTAGCCGAGGCGGTGGCCGACCTCGTGGTTGATCAGCATCTGCCGGTAGGCGTGGATCTTGTCGCCGTACGTCTCCGAGCCCTGCGCCCACCGGTAGGCGTTGATCATCACGCGCTCGGTGGCGGCCGAGTCACAGGAGACGTTGTCCACGGTGGTGTCCAGACCGGACTTGGCGCACCAGTCGGCGGTCGTGCCGGGGCTGGCGAGCGTGATCACGAAGTCGGGCTTGCCGGAGTAGATCCGCTCGAAGGTGCGCGCGCCGTTGTGGGCCCAGCTGCGCTGGTCGTTGAGCGTCTTCTGCACGGCCTCGGCGAACAGCTCGGCGTCGAGCCCGAGTCCCTGCTCCACGTCCACGCGATAGGTGAACTTCTGCCCCGTACCCGGCCCCGTGGCGATTCCGGGCACGGCGTCGAACTTGCCCGAGCCCTTGAACGTGGCCCCGAGCGGATAGGTCTTGCCCATCTTCTCGTCGTACGTCAGCGGCTTCACGCCGGCGTGCGGTGCGGGCGCCCGCCCGTCCGCGCGGGGCGAGGAGCCCCGGAGGTCGCGGGCCTGATCGGTGGCGGACTGCGACTGCACATCGGCGCCACCGGGGTCGTCGGTGACCTGACCGGCGACGATCACGGCCAGCACGGTGGTCACGGCGGCGGCCGCGATGCCGGTGAACGTACGGCCCTTGGCGCCCTTGACCGGCGCGGGAGTGCCGGTGGGCGCCGCGTCGTCATCGTCGTCATCGTCGGAGCGGATGCCGGCCGGGGCGCCCTCGTTCCAGTCCGTGACGGAGGCGTAGGCGTCCGCCGCGTGTGCGGAGGCGGGCGTACGGGGTGCGAAGACGTCGTCCTCCTCGTCGAAGGCCTTGAGATACTCCTGCCGCGGCCCGGGCACGGAAGCCCGCCGCTGCCGCGGTATGGGAGCACCGCCACCGGCCCTCAACTCACCCCAGCCGCCTCCGGCTTCCCGTTGCTCGGGATGGCCTCCACGCGCTTGCGGAAAGCCGTGCGCGGGAGTGCCGTGCGCCGGCGTCCCGTCAGGAACCCGGGGGACGCCGCGCGCGGGGGTACCGTCCGGAAGACGCGGACCACCACGCCCCGGAGTCCCGTCAGGAAGCCTCGGAACTCCCTGCGCCGGAGTCCCGTCGGGCAGGCGTGGGACACCGCGCGCCGGCGTGCCGTCGGGAAAGCGGGGCAGCCCCCGCGCCGGGGTGCCGTCGGGCAGGCGCGGAGCGCCGTGCACGGGCGTGCCGTCCGGCAGCCAGCCGTCCGGAAGACGCGGCATCCCGTGCGCGGGCGTCCCGTCCACCGGCGCTGACCGAGGCCCCGGCGTCCGATGAGGGCCCGCACCCGGCGGCGGCCAGCCGCCCGGCGAGGCGCCGCGGGGCGGGGCCGTCCGGCCTTCCCGGCTCGTGCCCGGCGCCTGGCCCTGCTCCGGTCGCTGTCCCGTCCCGGCCCGGCCGTCCCGTACTGCGGTTGTGTCCGCGGTGTCGCCCTTGGCGACCGGCCCACGGCGGCTGTGGCGTCCCACGTCGCGCCTCAGCCCCCCATGCTCTCGTCGGTTCCTGCTTCGTCGACGGCCTCGTCCGCGCGAGCCTTCCTCGCTCGCCGCTCTCCCGACTCCCCCGCGTCTTCGAGGAGTTCACGAAATGCCATGGCCACCGTCTCCGGGTACTCCATCATGGCCACGTGCCCCGCGTCCGGCAATGTCACCAGCCGCGAGTCGCGGTACGCCCGGGCCGCCCTCTGGGCCATCCGGAAGCCGACCAGTTGGTCACGGCCACCGTAGACGAGGAGGGTCGGCGCGAGAACCCGTTCGGCCTGGCGCCACAGTCCCTGCTGGCCACCCAGCGTGTACGCGTTGACGATCCCGCGTGCGGAACGCGCCATCGCGTCCCAGAAGTACGGTAGCCGCAGTCGCCGCTCCATCTCGTGCACGGCGTTGCTGAATCCTTCCGGCGTCACCCGCCCCGGATCCCCGTAACACAGCGCCATCACGCCACGGACGCGCTGCTCCGCGGTCCAGTCCCGGGTCAGCCGGGTGAAGAGCGGGGCGACACCGGGCACCGCCAGCAGCGCTGTGGGCACGGCGGTGCGCTGCACTCGGATCTCGGGCAGAGCGGGCGACACGAGCGTGAGCGTACGGACCAGATCGGGCCGTACCGCGGCGACACGGGTGGTGATGGCGCCACCGAGCGAGTTGCCGAACAGGTGCACGGGCCCGCGGCCGGTGGCGTCGAGGTACCGGATGACCGCACGCGCGTGCCCCATGACCGAGTAGTCGCCGTCGTCCGGCGGCGGGGAGTCGCCGAAGCCCGGCAGGTCGAGGGCCTCGCTGTCGACGACATCGGCCAACAGGGGCATCAGCGCCGACCAGTTCTGCGAGGAACCCCCGAGTCCGTGCACGTACAGCGCGGGGGCCAGCCCCTCGCGCGCGGGAGGCCTCGACCGCACCGTCAGCGTGATCCCGGGCAGCTCGACCGACCTGAGACGCTCGCCCTCGGCGACCCTGACGGTCCCCACCTTCGGCAGCACATTGGCGGGCGGCACGAACGGCAGCTCGGTCGAAGACATGCGGCAATGTTACGAGACGATCACGTAGTGGCTCATGTGTTCGCCATCACAGGAATCGGCCATGCGGGGCGGGCACATGAGGCGGACACGGGGAAGGCGCGGGAGAGCGGAAGGACAGCCGAGCGCGGGGAGGCACCTGGGAAAAGCAGGGCACACGAGAAGCATTCGACGGGATGCGCACTGCGTCACCTCCCGGACGCGGATCGCATAGCGTCCGGATCGGGTGTCTCCTAGGCTCGTAGAGAGGGCACCCGCGTGTGGCCCCTGCATTCCCAGGGACGTTCGTAGGAAGGGAGCCCACCATGGCTGTAGACCCCACAGACCCGGAGACGTTCGAGGCCGAGGAGGCGCCGGAGACGCCGGAGTACGACGTCGAGGCCCCCGAGGTCGACGCCGCCGAGCAGCACACGGACGTCGCGCCGAACCGCGACGACCCGCTGACCCGCGTCGATCCCGACCGCGCCAATGAGGCAGACCTGGTGGAGCAGGCCCGGATCGTCTCTCTCGACGAGGACGACTACCGGTGACGCACGCCGCCGGGTGGCGACAGGGAGCATCACCGAGCAGGAAAGGAGCCGCATTTTGCCCGCTCTAACCCTGTTTGAAACCTTCTCAACCGCTTTCGTAACCGTCCGGTCCGTGAAATTCTGCGCTCTCACCGCGCACACCACGGTTACTGAAAAGTACGATGGCGACGCGGCCAGATCCGCACATGGACGAACATGGGAGGCGGCGTGACAGCCATCGAGCAGACAGAGGCGGTTCGCCCGCGGGGCACACGCCTGCCGCGCCGTGCCCGACGGAACCAGCTCCTGGGTGCCGCCCAGGAGGTTTTCGTGGCCCAGGGCTACCACGCGGCCGCGATGGACGACATCGCGGAGCGTGCCGGCGTCAGCAAGCCGGTGCTCTACCAGCACTTCCCGGGCAAGCTCGACCTCTACCTCGCGCTGCTGGACCAGCACTGCGAGTCGCTCATCCAGGCCGTACGGAACGCGCTGGCGTCGACGACCGACAACAAGCAGCGCGTCCGGGCGACGATGGACGCCTACTTCGCGTACGTCGAGGACGACGGCGGCGCCTTCCGTCTGGTCTTCGAGTCGGACCTGACCAACGAGCCCGCCGTGCGCGAGCGCGTCGACAAGGTCACGAACGAGTGCGCGGAGGCGATCTGCGACGTCATCGCCGAGGACACGGGCCTGTCGCGCGCGGAGTCGATGCTGCTCGCCTCGGGGCTGGGCGGCCTCGCCCAGGTGGTGGCCCGGTCCTGGCTGCACAGCGACCGCAGCGTGCCGCGCGACCAGGCCGTACAGCTGCTCGCCTCGCTGGCGTGGCGCGGCATCGCGGGCTTCCCGCTGCACGGAACCGACCAGCAGCACCACTGACGGCCGCCTTGTTCCCGCCCGCTGTTCGCTCGTGGCGTTCTCGGGCGGAGCATGCCGGTCCCCTCACCGGGCTAATGTGTGCTGCGTACGGCGCGGAAGGTCGCGCACATCACTGACCGTCGGAGGGACATAGCCGTGGAGGTCAAGATCGGCGTGCAGCACGCGCCCCGCGAGATCGTTCTGGAGAGCGGTCAGAGTGCCGAGGAGGTCGAGCGGGCGGTGTCCGAGGCGCTGGCCGGGAAGTCGCCGCTGCTGAGCCTCGTGGACGAGCACGGCCGCAAGGTCCTGGTCCCGGCCGACCGTCTCGCGTACGTCGAGATCGGTGAGCCGGCCCCGCGCAAGGTGGGCTTCGGCGCTCTGTAGGCGCATGTGTGGACGGGGCGGGGCGGCTGTCGGCCGGCCCGCCCCGTTCGCGTTTCCTCTGCCCCGCGGCACTCCGTGCGGCACACGGCTTCCGTCACGGATGGAGCACGGTTCGCCCCCAAAGGTGGATTGGATTCCGCAGGTCAGGGGTATGACGGGCTACGACCGATTCGGGCAGGCCATGTGGGAGGGACCCCGACATGCTCCTGGAAGCGCTGAGCTCCGCGATCCTGGGCCTGGCCCTGGCATGGGCGGCCACGCATCGCCTGGCACACCGCCTCCCGTCCCGGCCCCTGGTGCTGTCGACCGGCGTGGCCGGCGCCCTCTTCGGGGCCTTCGTCATGCACAGCGCGCTGGACGCCGGGCACTGGCTGCTGGTGCTGCTCGGCGCGGTGATCGTCTCGGTGGCGTCGCTGTCGCTGCTGCTGCGCCCCTCGGGGCGCCTGCGCCGACGATCAGCGACGGCGTAGCCGCGGCCGACCGGGGCGCGGTGACCTGCGCGCCCCGCCGGCAACGGACCGCGGCCGCGGGACACAGCCGGAACCCCCCGGCGCCCGCCGCCGCTGCGCGAGAGCGCTACGCGGCCAGGCCCAGCGCAGCCATCCGCTTGGTGTGCGCCTCGGTGATCCGGGAGAACATCTTGCCGACCTCGGCGAGGTCGAAGCCGTCCGCGACACCGCCCACGAGCATGGTCGACAGCGCGTCCCGCTCGGCGACCACCCGCTGGGACTGCGACAGGGCCTCGCCCATCAGCCTCCGCGCCCACAGCGCGAGCCGCCCGCCCACGCGCGGGTCCGCGTCGATCGCGGCACGCACCTTCTCCACGGCGAAGCCGCCGTGCCCGGTGTCGTCGAGCACGGCCAGCACCAGGCCGCGGGAGTCGGAGTCGAGCCGGGCGGCGACCTCCCGGTAGAAGTCGCTGGCGATGGAGTCGCCGACGTAGGCCTTGACGAGGCCCTCCAGCCAGTCCGAGGGGGCCGTCTGCTTGTGGAAGCCGTCGTAGGCCGCGACGAACGGCTCCATCGCCCGCGTCGGCTCCTCCCCGATCTCGGCGAGCCGGTCGCGCAGCCTCTCGAAGTGGTGGAACTCGGCCGACGCCATCTTCGCCAGCTCCGCCTTGTCCCCAAGCGTCGGCGCCAGCTTGGCGTCCTCCGCGAGCCGCTCGAACGCCGCCAGCTCCCCGTACGCGAGCGCGCCGAGCAGGTCCACGACCGCGGCGCGGTACTGCGGGTCGGCGGAGGCCGTCGCCCAGTCCCGGGCGGCGACTCCGGTGTGTTCGGCCGGGGCGGCGGTGGTGTCCGAGGCGTTCTCAGGCTTGTCAGAGCTCGTCATGAAGCGCACAATAGCCCGCCTGTCGGGAGGCGTAAGGCCCTGGTCAATCAGTGTGACGACGACTACGTCACCGAATCGGCCATCGCATGTGCGGGATTCCGGGGTATGGTGGTAATGCGCCTGCTGGTACGTCGACGTACCTCGACAGGCCGCACGTATGAGGATGCCCGGTCGGTGGCCCGATCGGCTCCGACCCGACAGCCCTCTCCGGTCGTACGGCACTGTGCGTACGAGACCCGGAGGGGACACCCTCAGCGGCATGAGCGCTAGAGCGTCGGCGCGGTCCCGTGCTCTACGGCCGCCCGTAGGCAGCCGACGTCCCCGGCACGGTCCGACACGACCCCGCGCTCGCCTCGCGCCGCCCACACAGAAGAGGCAGCACCCTGACTACGACGTTCCGAGAGCTCGGAATCCTTCCCGAGACGGCCGAGGCCCTGGAGGCCGTCGGCATCACCACCGCCTTCCCCATCCAGGAGATGACGCTTCCCGTGGCCCTTTCGGGCTCGGACGTCATCGGCCAGGCCAAGACCGGCACCGGCAAGACGCTGGGCTTCGGCCTCCCGCTCCTCGAGCGCGTCACCGTCCCCGCCGACGTCGAGGCCGGACGCGCCCAGCCCGAGGACCTCACCGACGCCCCGCAGGCGCTCGTCGTCGTCCCCACCCGCGAGCTGTGCACGCAGGTCACCAACGACCTGCTGACCGCGGGCAAGGTGCGCAACGTGCGCGTCCTCGCGATCTACGGCGGCCGGGCCTACGAGCCCCAGGTCGACGCCCTGAAGAAGGGTGTCGACGTGGTCGTCGGCACCCCGGGCCGGCTGCTCGACCTCGCCGGGCAGAAGAAGCTGAACCTGAAGCACGTCAGGTGCCTGGTCCTCGACGAGGCCGACGAGATGCTCGACCTGGGCTTCCTGCCGGACGTCGAGAAGATCATCAACATGCTGCCGGTCCGGCGCCAGACGATGCTGTTCTCGGCGACCATGCCGGGCGCGGTCATCGGACTGGCCCGCCGCTACATGTCGCAGCCCACGCACATCAGCGCCACGGCGCCGGACGACGCGGGCAAGACGGTCGCGAACACCAAGCAGTACGTCTACCGCGCGCACAACATGGACAAGCCGGAGATGGTCGCGCGCATACTGCAGGCCGACGGCCGGGGACTGGTCATGGTCTTCTGCCGTACGAAGCGCACCGCGGCGGACCTCGCCGACCAGCTCCAGCAGCGCGGCTTCGCGTCCGGCGCGGTCCACGGCGACCTCGGCCAGGGCGCCCGCGAGCAGGCCCTGCGGGCCTTCCGCAACGGCAAGGTGGACGTCCTCGTCTGCACCGACGTCGCCGCCCGCGGCATCGACGTCGAGGGTGTGACGCACGTCATCAACTACCAGTCGCCGGAAGACGAGAAGACGTACCTGCACCGCATCGGCCGTACGGGCCGCGCGGGCGCCAAGGGCATCGCGATCACGCTCGTCGACTGGGACGACATCCCGCGCTGGCAGCTCATCAACAAGGCGCTGGACCTGGGCTTCAACGACCCGCCGGAGACGTACTCCACGTCCCCGCACCTCTACGCCGACCTCGGCATCCCCGAGGGCACGAGGGGCGTCCTGCCGCGCTCGGAGCGCAAGCGCGCCGGGCTGGCCGCGGAGGAGCTGGAGGACCTGGGCGAGACGGGCGGCCGGGGGCCGCGCGGGCGCGGGGGCCGCGGTCGTGGTGGCCGGGACGAGTCCCCGTCGGCCGACCGCGAGCGTTCGGCCCGGACGCCGCGACGCCGCCGCCGTACGCGCGGCGGGACGCCGCTGGAGGGAGCGCCGGAGTCCACCGGCACCGCCACTGCTGACACCACGGCCACGGGCGGCTCCGCCGAGGCGGAGGCCGTGACGGCTCCGCGCACGCCGCGTCGCCGTCGCCGCACCCGCGGTGGCGCCTCTTCCGAGTCGGCGCCGGTCACGGCGGTCGGGTCCCCCGCGTCCGAGCCCGCGCAGAACGCCGTGGCGACGGCGGAGGGCACGAGCACGGAGGCGGCACCGTCGCGACGGCGCCGTACACGCAGGTCGGAGACGCCGGCGGTGGAGGCCGAGGCCGCGGTGACGCCGTCGGCTGCCGCGGAGGCCCCGGCTGAGGCGGATGCCGCGTCGGTCACGGCCGCCCCGGTGGCGGACCAGCCCGAGGCTCCCGCGTCCAGGCCGCGCCGCCGCACCCGCAGGACCACGGCTGCCTCCGCGGCCGAGTCGGCGCTCGACACGGCCGAGGGCACCACCGAGTCCGCGCCGGAGCCGACGGAGACGAAGCCGCGGCGCACCCGCAAGACGGCTGCCGCGTCCGAGGCCCCCGCCGCTCCGGCCGAGGCCGCGGAGACCAAGCCGCGCCGCACGCGCAAGGCGACCGCCGCAGCGGAGGACGCCGTCGACACGGCCGAGACCGCCGAGGCGAAGCCCCGGCGTACGCGCAAGGCAACGGCACCGGCGGAGGACGCCGCCGGCGAGGCGCAGGCCACCGAGCCCAAGCCCCGCCGCACGCGGAAGACCACCGCAGCGGCCGAAGCCGCAGCCGACACGGCCGAAGGCACGGAGGCCAAGCCGCGCCGCACGCGCAAGGCGGCCGCAGCCGTGGCGGAGGACGCCGTCGACGCGGCCGGGACCGCCGAGGCCAAGCCCCGGCGCACGCGGAAGACCGCCGCGTCGGTCGCGGATGCCGAGACCGCCGACGTCAAGCCCCGCCGCACGCGGAAGACCGCCGCAGCCGCCGAGGCCGCAGCCGACACCGCCGAAGGCACGGAGGCCAAGCCGCGCCGCCGCACCCGCAAGGCCGTCGACACCGCCGAGTCCGCCGAGTCCGTCGCCGCCGGGATCCCGGCCCAGACGGCTCAGGAGCCGGAGGCCGCCGAGGCCAAGCCGCGGCGTGCCCGCAAGGCGACGGCCAAGGCCGAGGCGAGCGTCGACACGGCCGAGGCGGCCGAGGCGAAGCCGCGCCGTACGCGGAAGACGGCCGCCGCGGCTGCGGATGCCGAGACCGCCGAGGCCAAGCCCCGCCGCACGCGGAAGACCGCCGCAGCCGCCGAGGCCGCAGCCGACACCGCCGAAGGCACGGAGGCCAAGCCGCGCCGCCGCACCCGCAAGGTCACCGAGCCCGCCGACATCCCGGCTCAGGCCGGGCAGGAGCCGGAGGCCGCCAAGCCGCGTCGCACGCGGAAGACCGCGACGGCCGCAGCCTCCGCCGACGTCGCGGACGACGCGACCGAGGCGAAGCCCAGGGCCCGCCGCACCCGCAAGGCCACGGCCGGCGCGGAGCCCACGGAGGGCTGACACTCTCCCCGATGGCCCGGTCCCACCCGCGTGGTGGGGCCGGGCCATCGGCATTCCCGAGCGTGTCCCGCCCCTCGTCCTTGTTGCCCGTCGCCCCGCCCCCACCCGCTACCCTCACCCCGTGACCAGGCAAGCCACCTTCACCCCGCCCCCGGGCGCCCGCGCCTACTCCCTGCGCACAGTCCGCGGGGAGTTCGCCGTCGTCGACTCGTCGCCGAAGGCGGGGGCGGAGGACAGGGGGGTCGTCCTGATGCTGCCCGGCTTCACCGGGAGCAAGGAGGACTTCCGGCTGCTCCACGAGCCGCTCGCGGAGCGGGGGTACCGGGTCGTCGCGGTGGACGGGCGGGGGCAGCACGAGTCGGACGGTCCCCTGGACGACGAATCCGCCTACGCCCAGCGGGAACTGGCCCGGGACGTGCTCGCGCAGGCCCAGGCGCTCGGCGCGCCCGTGCACCTCGTCGGGCACTCGCTCGGCGGACAGATCGCCCGTGCGGCCGTGCTGCTCGACCACTCCCCCTTCCTCTCCCTCACCCTGATGTCGTCCGGCCCGGCGCAGATCTCCGTCTCCCAGCAGCAGCGCGTGAAGCTGCTGCGGGACGCGCTCGCCGTGCTGTCGATGGAGGAGGTGTGGGGGGCCATCCAGGCCATGGGACCGCCCGAGGAGGTCGGCGGGCCCGCCCGCGGCCCCGGCGACCCGGAGCAGCTGCGCCGCCGCTGGCTGGGCCACAGTCCCGCCCAACTTCTCGCGACCGGACGTCAGTTGTGCACCGAGCCGGACCGCGTCGCCGAACTCGCCGCCGTGCCGCTGCCGTTCCACGTCCTGTCGGGGGCGCACGACGACACCTGGCCGGTGGCGATCCTCGACGACATGGCCGTACGGCTGAACGCGCACCGCACGGTCGTCGCGGGAGCCGAGCACTCCCCGGGCGCCGATCAGCCCCTGCCGACCGCCCAGGCCCTCGCCGACTTCTGGGACGGAACCCACACGGCCGGACCCCGCACGGCCTAGTACTGCGTCTGGAGGTGGTCCCAGAAGCCGTCCCGCAGTGCGCGCCGCAGGTCCGCCTGTCCGCGCAGCGAGTACTGCAACAGGCCCTCCGCCTCCACGAGCAGGTCCTGGTCCACCGAGCCGGGCAGGTAGGGGTGGCCGGGCAGCAGCTCGACCAGCGTGTCCCGGCCGCGGGCCGCCAGCCACTTCGCCGCGATCTGCGCGCCGACGAACCGCACGTCCTCACGGGTGGGCCGGCCCGTGGTCGTCTCGTGGGCGGGGGCAGCGCGGCGGGAGACGTAGGGCTTGAAGAAGTCGAGGTCGAAGGTGCGCTGGCTGTCGACCTCCCACAGGAGGGGCTCCGCCTGGTTGCGCCCCTCCGGCGCCTCGATGCCCCAGAGGTGGACGCGGGCGCCGTACCCCTGGGCCGCCTCCACCGCCGACACCAGGTCCTCGTCGCCGCCGAGCAGGGCCGCGTCGCTGATGGCGCGGTGCCGGGCGAGGGACTCCAGGTCGCTGCGGATGAGTGAGTCGACGCCCTTCTGCTGGTTGTTGGAGTTCAGGTTGCCCAGCCGCACCTTCACGTCCGGCAGCTCCGCGATGCTCTGCTGCTCGGCCGTGTGGATGCGGCGGCGGGCGCCGTCGTACCAGTAGACCCGCAGCAGTCTGCTGTCCGCGAAGATCGTGCGGGCCGTGTCGATGAGCGCGTCGATCAGGCCCTCGGCGTCCAGGTCGAAGGCCCGGCGGTCCTCCGTGCCGGCGACGAGGCGTCCCGCGGCCGCGTAGAGGTACCCGGCATCGACGAAGATCGCATGGGTCGAGGGCGTCTTCGCCACCTCGGCGAGCATGCGCTGGAGCAGCTCGTTGGTGCGGTCGATGCGGGCGCTCAGGGCCGCGAGGTCGTCGTTCATCGCTTCCATTGTCCTGGCCGTCACGCTGCGAACACAACTGATCCCGATCGGTCCCGTAACGACAGTCTTACGGCTCAGTAATTAGCAGTTCGAAAAATTTCCTTAGCGTAGGGAATGTTTCAACCGTGCAGTCCTGTTGACTCATATGGAACACCGGGCACCGCTGCCTCGTGGGCCGACCACCGAGTAGTTCTCCTCAGGAGGATGACCAGACGAAGGGAGAAGCCCTTGCGCTTCGAAATCATGCACCTCGACGACGTCGACGGCACGCCCGTGGACACGACCGTCGTGGACGCCGCCTCCGTCAACCGCATCGTCCAGCAGGCCGCCGCCACAGGGCAGCGCCTCTGGATTCGCCCGGCCGGGACCACGGCCTCATAACGCGCGCCGCTCTCCCACACTTCGAGCCCCCGCACGGCATAGGCCGTGCGGGGGCTTTGCTGTTGCGGACCTCCCTGGTGGGGCGCGTACTGGCTGAGGGGAACGGCGACAGCGAGAGCGAGGCGGTGGACCACATGTCCGTGACGGGCCGGTCGAACGAGGAACTGCACGAGCAGGCCGTGGCCGAGGCCGCGCAGCGGTACGAGGACTCCACCGCGGAGCGCGAGCGGGTCGAAGGCCGGATGGCGGCCGGTGTGCGGTTCCCGGACAACCCGGACGCGCTCGCCGTGCGCGCCGAACGGATCCTCGACCGGGGCGGTCTTCCGCCCTCGGCGGTGGTGGCCGACATCCACGGCGAGGCCCTGGACCTGCCCCACACCAACGAACGCATCATCAACCTGTCGAACGAACTCCAGGCCTGGAGCTTCCTGCCGCGCGGGGTCAGGGCCGGAGCCACGGTCGCCCGGATCACCCTGCGCCGCGACGGCCGTGAGCTTCCGCACGGCACCGGCTTCCTGGTCTCGCCGCGGCTGATGATGACCAACCACCACGTGCTGCCCGACGAGGGCTTCGCCCGCCAGTGCTTCGCGGAGTTCCACGCCCAGGTGACGGTCGACAACGTCCCCGACACCGCCGTCCGCATGGAACTCGACCCGGGGACCTTCTTCGCCGCGGACAGACGGCTGGACTTCGCCCTGGTGGCGGTCACGCCCGCCCAGGACGGCCGTCCGCCGGGCGAGATCTTCGGCTGGAACCGGCTCAGCGTGCAGCTCGGCAAGCTGGTGCTGGGCGAGAAGGTGAACATCATCGGTCACCCGGACGGGCGCCTCAAGGAGATCGTTCTGCGCGACAACTCGGTGCTGGTACGACTGGACGACTTCGTCCACTACCTGGCCGACACGCGCCCCGGAAACTCCGGCTCCCCCGTCTTCAACGACCAGTGGGAGGTCGTGGCCCTCCACCACAGCGGCGTACCGAAGAAGGACGACCAGGGCCGCGTCCTGCGGAAGGACGGCCAGCCCTGGAGCCAGGGCGACGGCGACGACGCCATCGACTGGGTCGCCAACGAGGGCGTCCGCATCAGCTCGATCCTGAAGCACCTGGCCCGGCTGGACCTCGACCCCGGGCGCCGCGCGCTGCTGGCAGAGATGGGCCCGGACTCCGGTCTGGACCAGAGCGCGGCCGCCCCCGCGCCTCAGCCGGAGAGAATCACGGCGGCCGTACCCGGCATCACGACCCCGTCGGTCCCCGGCGTCCCGGTGACGGTGACCATGACCGAGAGCGATGCTCGGACGCGGGGTGCCAAGAAGGGACGTCCGGCCCGCGGCACCGCCTTCGGCGGCCGTCAGCACCTGGTCTTCCTGCACGGCAGGGACCAGCAGAGCAAGGAGCCCGAGGACCTCCGGCGGAGCTGGACGTCCGGCCTGAACCAGGGCCTCACGCTCGCGGCACTGCCCACGGTCGACCCGGAGGACGTGTGGTTCCCGTTCTACGGCACGAGACTGGCCGACCTCGTGAGCGGCCGGGAGAGCACGGCCCAGCCCGTCGGACTCGACGAGGTGAGCGCCGCCGCTGCCGCCGAGGTCTTCGCCGCCGAATCGCCCACCGGCTCCTACGAGAATCTGCTGTACGAGGCGGCCGCCCGGGCCGGCATGCCCCAGAACGGGCCGGCGGCCACGGAGGGCTTCGGAGCGGGGCTGGTCGGCGCACTGCACCGGCCGCTGAGCTGGCTCGCCGCCAGATCCGACCTGGACGAGTGGACCATCGCCACGTTCCTGCGGGACGTCGACCTGTACCTCGGCGACAGCTCGGTGCGGCAGGCCGTGCTGGACAGCGTCCTGGAGACGATGCCCGCCACGGGCGAACTGGTCCTGGTCACGCACAGTCTTGGCACGGTCGTCGGCATGGACCTGCTGACCCGGCTCCCGGACGGCCTCGACCCCGTACTGCTGGTCACCGCGGGCAGCCCGCTCGGGCTGGACGGCGTCAACGAGCGGCTCCTCGCCCGCGGCCCGCACCGGCCGCCCAAGGTGCGTGACTGGGTCAACGTCTGGTGCCCCACCGACGCGGTCGCCGTCGGCTGTCCCCTGGAGGACGAGCGGTGGGGCAAGCTCACGCAGCTGGCCGTCCAGAACGGGCGGGACCGGGCGCACAAGATCGAGGAGTACCTCGCCCACGCGGGACCGGCCAGGGAGATCGGCACGGTACTCACCCGCACTGCGTGACGCGGCGGTCCCTCAGCTCCCCTGGATCACCTGCGTGACCCCGTTGATGATCTGCTGCACGGCGATGGCGGACAGCATCATGCCCGCGAGCCGGGTCACCAGGACCACACCGCCGTCCTTGATGATCCGGATGATCACCAGCGAGTAGCGCATCACCAGCCACAGCACGACGTGGATGGCGAGGATCGCCGTCCACACGGACACCTGCGTGGCGACCGTGTGGGCCTTCTGCACGGCGAGGATGACCGACACGATCGCCCCCGGCCCGGCCAGCAGCGGCATGCCCAGCGGCACGAGGGCGACGTTGACGTCCTTGGTCTGCTTGGGCTCGTCCGTCTTGCCGGTCAGCAGATCGAGCGCAATCAGCAGGAGCAGCAGCCCGCCCGCGATCATCAGCGTGGGCACGGACACGTGCAGGTAGTTCAGGATCTGATGCCCGAGCAGCCCGAACACGGTGATCACACCGCCGGCGACACAGACGGCCTGGAAGGCCATCCGCTTCTGCACCTTGCCGGGCCGTCCGGCGGTGAGCGCCAGGAAGATCGGGGTGATCCCGGGGGGATCCATGATGACGAAGAGGGTCAGGAACAGGGAGCCGAAAACGGCGAGGTCGAACATGGGTGTGATGGCCTTGCGGGAGTTCTGAGGGCGGGCAGCGGGCGTCCGCGACCGCTGTGGGCAGGCGTTCCCCTGGGGGACCCCCAGGCCCTTAAGGCACTGGGGGAGGAACGGGTGGGCACAGCCGACAACGCCGGGTGCCGTCAAATGGACCTACGGGACAGAGACCTCAGACCCCGCCAGCCCCCGGCACGGGAAACGCACCGAAGGCCCGCCGCGTGATCTCCCCGTACACCTCGGGATCCGTCGCGTACTCCCCGAGCACACACGTCTTCCGGCTGCCGTGATAGTCACTGGACCCGGTCACCAGGAGCCCCAGCTCCTTCGCCAGCCCCCGCAGCCGCGCACGCGTGTCCGCGTCATGGTCCATGTGGTCGACCTCGACGCCGTCGAGCCCGGCCGCGGCCATCTCGGCGATCGCGGCCTCCGGCACCGTACGCCCCCGCTTGCTCGCTCCGGGATGCGCGAACACCGCGACCCCGCCCGCGCTCTTGATCAGCCGGATCGCCTCGAACGGGTCGGTCTCGTGCTTCTCCACGAAGGCCCGGCCGCCGTCGGCCAGCCAGTCCTGGGTGAAGGCGTCGTTGACGGTCGGCACGACACCCAGCTCGACGAGCGCGGTCGCCACGTGCGGGCGCCCGACGGACCCGTCACCGGCGATCCGCGCCACCTGCTCCCAGGTCACGGGCACGCCCAGCTCCTGAAGCTTGGCGACCATGCCCCGCGCCCGGGGCACCCGGTCGTCCCGGACCAGCTCGCGCTCGGCGAGCAGCGCCGGCTCCTCGGCATCGAAGAGGTAGGCCAGCATGTGCATGCTGATGCCGTCGAGCCGGCAGGAGAGTTCGGCTCCGGTGACGAGCGTGAGCCCCTCGGGCAGCGCGGCGATCGCCTCGGCGTGGCCACGGGTGGTGTCGTGATCGGTCAGCGCGACGACGTCCAGCCCGACCGCGGCGGCCTTCCGCACCAGATCGGCGGGAGCGTCCGTACCGTCGGAAGCGGTGGAGTGGGTGTGCAGATCGATACGCACGACGCGGACTCCAGACACGAACGGGACGAACAGGGCTGCTCAAGGATAACCGGACTTTCACCAACCCCTGTCACACCCGAACCCAGGAAGCGCCCCCTACACAGCCCTACGGCTGAAGCAACCGCGGCGACAGCGCCCCACAGGGCACCAACTCCACCTCGGCACCCGCCTCCCGCAGATCCGCCAGCACCAGCTCGTCGTACATCAGCAGCCCGGACTGCTCCGGCCACACGACGGCCCACAGCCACATCCCAAGCGCCTCACCGGCGAAAACCGCACGATCATCCGGCGCCCCGGACACATGCCACAACGGCGTGGGACGCCCCGCGGCCAGCACCTTCGCCTGCGCCGGCTTCCCGACGTCGATGTACGGCCCCGGATCCGGACCGTCCATGCCCGCGTACCGCGCGCCGAGTCCGACGCCGAGCTCCTCCGCCACCAGGATCAGCTCGCCCATCCCGCCGAGCGGGCCGGGCCCCGTGCAGGCCACGGCCGTGGCGCGGCCGCCCGTGCGGTCGTCCCCCGCGCAGGCCACGCCCGTGAACAGCCAGCCGACCGGCAGCGGCCAGGGCATCCACACCGGCACGTGGGTGCGGTGCACCACGACGTTGAGGGCGTCGACGCTGGGCGGTATCACGGGCTGCACCGGATGGACGGTGCCGTGCACATCGCACTGCCAGGAGTCGGAGAAGAGGCCGGGAGCCCTGACCCGGCCACCGCACTTCGGGCAACTGGGTTCGCCCCTCATAGGGCCCCACGGTCCTACCCCCGCCCCGTCGCGTCAAGGACGATCACCCAACCGGACGGAACCCTTCACCCCCACACTAGATGTAGCTTGCATTAATTAGCTTGGCTAACATAGTGTGTGTATATACCAACCACTTCCGTTCGGGAAAGGGAGCAAGCAATGGACCCCTTCGACGCCGGAGCGGGCGGCCTCCTGAAGCAGCCCAAGTCCGTGTGGGCGACCGCCGGGGCGTCGGTCGTCGCCTTCATGGGCATCGGACTCGTCGACCCGATCCTGCCGTCCATCGCCCAGGGTCTCCACGCCACGACGAGCCAGGTCTCCCTGCTCTTCACCTCGTACTTCCTCATCACCGCCGTCGCGATGCTGGTGACAGGCTTCGTCTCCAGCCGGATCGGCGGCCGGAAGACACTGCTGCTCGGCCTCGCGTTCGTCGTGGTGTTCGCCGGGCTCGCGGGCACGTCCGGATCCGTCGGCGAACTGGTCGGGTTCCGGGCCGGCTGGGGTCTCGGCAACGCGCTGTTCGTCTCGACGGCCCTCGCCGTCATCGTCGGCGCGGCGGCCGGCGGGAGCGCGGCGGCGATCCTGCTCTACGAGTCGGCCCTCGGCCTCGGCATGGCGTGCGGTCCGCTGCTGGGCGCACTGCTCGGGGACGCCAGCTGGCGCTACCCGTTCTTCGGCACGGCGTTCCTGATGGCGGTCGGCTTCCTGTGCATCGCGGTGTTCCTGAAGGAACAGCCCAAGCCGGCCCGCAAGACCTCGCTCCTGGACCCGGTCAAGGCACTGGGCCACGGCGGCCTCGCCTCGGCGGCGGTCTCGGCGTTCTTCTACAACTACACGTTCTTCACCGTGCTGGCCTTCACGCCGTTCGTGCTGAACATGAGCCCGTACCGGTCGGGGGCGGTGTTCTTCGCCTGGGGTGTGCTGCTCGCCGTCTTCTCGGTGATCGTTGCGCCCCGGCTCCAGAAGCGGCTCGGCTCGCTGAAGGTGCTCGGCGGTTCGCTGGTGCTGCTCGCGGCCGACGTCCTCGTGCTCGGCTACGGCGACCACACGACCGCCGTGGTCTGCACGATCCTGTCCGGCGCCTTCATCGGCGTGAACAACACCGTCTACACCGAGCTGGCCCTCGGCGTCTCCGACGCGCCCCGGCCGGTGGCGAGCGCGGGCTACAACTTCGTGCGCTGGTTCGCGGCGGCGGCCGCTCCCTACTTCGCGCCGAAGATCGAGGAGTGGACCGACATCCACATCCCGTTCGTCGTGGCGGCGGTCACCGCGGTCGTGGGCGCACTCGTGGTCGTCGTACGGCGGAAGGCCCTCACTCACGAGGCCGAGGAGCTGGAACCGAAGCACGCGACCGAGGACGGTGTCGCCGTCTTCGCCAACTGACGCTTCTCCGCCAAGGGTTGGTGAGCTTCCTCACTCCAGCGGGACGGACTTCCGGGACGGATCCCGGAGGTCCGTCCCCTGGTTCAGCCACCTCTCCTGGAGCGCCTGGGCACCGTGCACGCGCTTCCAGGCGGCCTCGTTCGGCGTCATCGGCAGCAGCGGCAGGAACCGCACGGGGTCGAGGGGCTCGTCGAGCTCCAGGTCCTCGACCAGGCCGCCCGGCTCGGCGACCAGGACCGAGGTGAAGGGGGCACCGGGCCACAGCGGTCCGCCGACGTCGAGGGAGGCTCCCGGAGCCACGACCAGGCCCTCCACCTGCGGAGACGCGGCGAGTACGGCGAGCGGGCGGAGCACCTTGTCGGTGTCGGCCAGCCCGGCACGCACCGACAGGACCAGCTCGGCGCGGGGGCCCTTGACCGGGTCGGCGACCACCGAGGTGGGGTCCGTCATGGGGTGCTCGGACATACCGAGCGTGGCGTAGCGGACGATGTCCCCCTCCTGGAAGCGGAGCACCTCGATGCGGTCCGTGCCCAGGAAGGTGACCGCCGCGCGCGCGTCCGGTTCGCCCAGTGCGGTACGCAACCGGGCTTCGACCAGAGGAAGAACATGTGCCATGCGGCGAGCATAGAACTCGTCAGTAGCGGGCAAACAAGCGCCTTGACACGTCGGGCGACTGATACTCTTGCCCGGTGGTTCGGGGCAGCACGCAGAAGCGTCGCGATCAAGCCCCGACGCCGAAGGAACTCCCTTACGAGGGACCGGCCGGAGGAGGTGGGACTGCAATGGACCGAAGTCGACCGTGCAGTAGCACCACGCTCTTCCCGCCGCTGACGTAGCTGTTCTGGCTCTGGCTGGTCGCCACCTCTCGCACTCGCCTCACCGCGGAAGAGCGCTTCGTTTCGCTTTGCCTGATCTGCCTCAGAAGCTGAATCAGTAACGAGACTCGCCACCGCGACGGTGCGGTGCTCCCCGCTTTGTGGACGTGCCAAACATCATCGGTCCCAACGTCCTCATTCCGGGTAGTTCCACCTGTCGGGTGCTGCGCCTTTCGTTGCCTGTCGCGAAGGAGCCCGCCATGTCGATGATCCGCGACCTGCGCGCCGTCGTCCGTCCGTCCCGCGTGTCGCTGCGCAAGGACGGTGGGATGTACGACGCCACCCGCAGCCCCGCGACGTCCTCCGCCGTCGTCGACTGCGCCGTCTACCGGGACGGCCGCCGCGTCGAGACCGAGGCCCCGCTGACCCCGCACGAGGCGGTGCGCCTGGCGCGCCGCGACGGCGGCTTCGTGTGGATCGGCCTGCACGAGCCGACCGAGGCCGAATTCTCCGGCATCGCCGGCGAGTTCGGGCTTCACCCGCTGGCCGTGGAGGACGCCGTCCAGGCCCACCAGCGGCCCAAGCTGGAGCGCTACGACGACTCCCTCTTCACGGTGTTCAAGACCATCCACTACGTGGAGCACGACCAGCTCGACGCCAACAGCGAGGTCGTCGAGTCCGGTGAGGTCATGTGCTTCACCGGACGGGACTTCTTCATCACCGTCCGGCACGGCGGTCAGGGCTCCCTGCGGGCCCTGCGGCACCGTCTCCAGGACGATCCCGAGCTGCTGTCCAAGGGTCCCTCGGCCGTGCTGCACGCCATCGCCGACCACGTCGTCGACGGTTACATCGCGGTCGCCGACGCCGTGCAGGACGACATCGACGAGGTCGAGACCGAGGTGTTCTCCCCGGGGCGCAAGGGCTCGCCACGCGGCTCGGACGCCGGACGGATCTACCAACTCAAGCGCGAGGTGCTGGAGTTCAAGCGGGCCGTGTCGCCGCTGCTGCGGCCCATGCAGCTGCTGAGCGAGCGGCCGATGCGGCTGATCGACCCGGACATCCAGAAGTACTTCCGGGACGTCGCCGACCACCTGGCCCGCGTGCAGGAGCAGGTGCTCGGCTTCGACGAGCTGCTCAACTCCATCCTCCAGGCCAACCTCGCGCAGGCGTCCGTGGCGCAGAACGAGGACATGCGCAAGATCACCTCATGGGCCGCCATCATCGCCGTGCCGACGATGGTGTGCGGGGTGTACGGCATGAACTTCGACCACATGCCGGAGCTGCACTGGCGGTACGGCTACCCGGTGATCATGGGCATCACCGTGGTCATCTGTCTGGGCATCCACCGCACGCTGAAGCGGAACGGCTGGCTGTGAACGGCGTGGATAGGCTGGGGGCCATGACAAGCGAGCTGCTCGGCCAGGCCCTCGTCGAGGAGGCCACGAAGAAGTCCGGCCTCGTCTGGGTCCAGGGCCCCGACGGCCCGGCGCGCGCCCTGTGGCACGTGTGGCACGAGGGTGCCGCGTGCCTGGTCGGCGACGGGCCCGGGGAGCAGCCGCTGCCGGGCCTGGCCGACGGGTCCGAGGCCCGCGTGACGGTCCGCAGCAAGGACAAAGGGGGCCGCCTGGTCTCCTGGACGGCCCGGGTCACCCAGCTGGCACCGGGCTCCGAGGCGTGGGACGTGGCGGTCGCCGAGCTCAAGGGCAAGCGGCTGAACGCGCCCGACGGCGAGGCCATGACCGACCGCTGGGCCCGCGAGTGCCGGGTGCTGCGCCTGGAGCCGACCGGGACGACGGCGCCGCTGCCCGACGACTCCCTGTCCGAGCCGCCGCTGCCGACCCCGGCGATCACCCGCCGGCCGATCCCGGCGGGTCTGCCCCGCCTGCTCCTGAAGAAGCGCAAACGCAAGTGACGGTCTACGAGGCCGGCAGCTGCCTGCCGTAGTCCACCGTCTCGTTCTTCTCCGGCTCCTTCAGGGAGAAGTCCTGCCCCCAGGCGGAGAACGTGAGGGTACCCGCCCCACCGGCCCGCTCCAGGCGCAGCGGATACGGCTTGCCCTCCAGGGACACCTCCAGGGTGCCGCCGGAGCCCTTGTCGCCCGAGATGCGGATGGTGCGGATGCCCGCCTGCTCGTCGTGGCCGTCCGTCGCGAGCTTGCCGTGCAGGGTGAGCAGACCGTCGAGGAGGACTCCCTTGTCCGTGAAACCGCTGAACTTCTTGTACGAAGGGTCGCCCTGCGGCACCTTCACGAACTTGCCGCCGAGCTTGGACGCCGCGGCGGCGTCCGCCTCGCCGTCCCCGCCCTGGCCCGCGCCATGACTCCAGAACTCCGCGTCGGCCTTGAGGAAGAGCTGCTCGCCGACGCGCAGCAGCCGGAAGGTCGCCCCCTCGGAGGTGACCGAGCCCTCGCCGCCGTCGTCCTTCAGCCGCATGTCGAGCGCGTACGTGCGCTCGCCGCTGACGACGTTCCCGTGCACCCGGACCGCCCCTGCGGACTCGGCGACCGAACGGGTCTTGGCCTGGATCTTCTCGGCGGGCAGTCTGCCGACCCCGTTGGTGCCCTCGTTGGGATCCTCCGCGCAGCCCGTGAGCACCGTTCCGGTCACGGCCAGTGCGCACATCGCGCTCGCGAGTGCGGCACTGTGGTTGCGGCCCTGGCGAATCGGAGTCACAGGTGGGGCTGCCTCTCTGACGGGAGACCTGAACGGCGTACCGCAGGGTACCGGGCACGTGCGGGCAGGTCGGAGCCAGTCCGTCCGGACCGCCCGCCGACGCGCCCCCGATCGGGACGGGCTAGCCTGAAGCCCACCCGAGCGGGCAATTCGGAAGACACAGCGACAAAGACAGGCACACAGACAGGGACCACGAACCACCCCGCACGAAAAGGAGCCGCGGCCATGGCAGCGGGCGCCCCCCGGATCTTCGTATCGCACCTCTCCGGTGTCGCCGTCTTCGACCCCGCCGGCGACCAGGTGGGGCGTGTCCGCGATCTGGTCGTCATGCTGCGCATGGCGCAGCGGCCGCCGAGGCTGCTCGGCCTCGTCGTCGAACTCGCCACCCGCCGCCGCATCTTCCTGCCGATGACCCGGGTCACCGCCATCCAGTCCGGGCAGATCATCACCACCGGCGTGCTCAACGTCCGGCGCTTCGAGCAGCGGCCCACCGAGCGGCTGGTCTTCGGGGAGCTGCTGGACCGGCGCGTCACGCTCACCGAGACCGGCGAGGAGGTCACCGTCCTCGACCTGTCGGTGCATCAGCTGCCCGCCCGCCGGGAGTGGGAGATCGACCGGGTCTTCGTCCGCAAGGGCCGCAAGGGCAGTGCCTTCCGGCGCGCCAAGGGCGAGGCGCTGACCGTCGAGTGGACCGCCGTCACCGGCTTCTCGCTGGAGGAGCAGGGGCAGGGCGCCGAGAACCTGCTCGCCACGTTCGAGCAGCTGCGCCCCGCCGACCTGGCCAACGTCCTGCACCACCTCTCCCCCAAGCGCCGGGCCGAGGTCGCCGCCGCCCTCGACGACGACCGGCTGGCCGACGTCCTGGAGGAGCTCCCGGAGGACGACCAGATCGAGATCCTCGGCAAGCTGAAGGAGGAGCGCGCCGCCGACGTCCTGGAGGCCATGGACCCCGACGACGCGGCCGACCTGCTGGGCGAACTGCCGACGGAGGAACAGGAACGGCTGCTGAGCCTGATGCAGCCCGGCGACGCGGCCGACATGCGGCGCCTGATGTCGTACGAGGACCGCACGGCGGGCGGTCTGATGACCACCGAGCCGATCGTGCTGCGCCCCGACGCCACCGTCGCCGACGCCCTCGCCCGCGTGCGCAACCCGGATCTCTCCCCCGCCCTGGCCGCCCAGATCTACGTCTGCCGGCCACCGGACGAGACGCCGACCGGCAAGTACCTCGGCACGGTCCACTTCCAGCGCCTGCTGCGCGAGCCACCGCCCTCCCTGGTCAGCTCCATCGTGGACAGCGACCTGCAACCGCTCGACCCCGACGCGGACCTGCCCGCGATCGCCGGGTTCTTCGCCACGTACGACATGGTCGCGGCGCCCGTGGTCGACGAGGCCGGCTCGCTGCTGGGCGCGGTGACCGTGGACGACGTCCTCGACCACATGCTCCCGGAGGACTGGCGGGAGACGGAGTTCCACCTGGACGAGGAGGAGGTGGCGACCGATGGTTCCTGAGCGCGAGACCCTGCGCGAGCGCACGCCGGCCGGCTCCACGGCCGCAGGCCGGCCGCGCACCGCCCGCCTCGACCAGCCCGGAGTGCCCAGGCGCCGGATCCTGCCCGAGTACGACCCGGAAGCCTTCGGACGGTTCTCGGAACGCATCGCGCGCTTCCTCGGCACCGGGCGGTTCCTGGTCTGGATGACGGCCGCCATCATCCTGTGGGTGGCCTGGAACACCCTCGCCCCCCGCGACCTGCGCTTCGACGAGTACCCGTTCATCTTCCTGACCCTGATGCTGTCGCTCCAGGCCTCCTACGCCGCCCCGCTGATCCTGCTCGCGCAGAACCGGCAGGACGACCGCGACCGGGTCAATCTGGAGCAGGACCGCAAGCAGAACGAGCGGTCGATCGCGGACACCGAGTACCTGACCCGCGAGGTCGCGGCCCTGCGCATCGGCCTGGGCGAGGTCGCCACCCGCGACTGGATCCGCTCGGAACTCCAGGACGTGGTCAAGGAACTGGAGGAGCGGCACAACGGCCACCGTCACGGCTCGGTCGTATTCCCGGCGGAACGGTCACCGGGACGTGACGCAGACGACCGCTGACAGCCTTTCCTACGCAACGGTACGGCGCCGTACCATCGACCCTATGGCTACGGAAGACGCGGTGCGCGAGGCACTGGCGACGGTGAACGACCCCGAGATCCACAAGCCCATCACCGAACTCGGGATGGTCAAATCCGTGGAGATCGGCGCGGACGGGGCGGTCGCGGTCACCGTGTACCTGACGGTCTCGGGCTGCCCGATGCGCGACACGATCACACAGCGCGTGACCGACGCGGTCTCCGCGGTCGAGGGCGTGACCCGCGTCGACGTCACCCTGGACGTGATGAGCGACGAGCAGCGCCGTGAACTGGCCTCCGCCCTGCGCGGCGGCCAGACCGAGCGCGAGGTCCCCTTCGCCAAGCCGGGGAGCCTGACCCGCGTCTACGCGGTCGCCTCAGGCAAGGGCGGCGTGGGCAAGTCCTCGGTGACGGTGAACCTGGCGGCGGCGATGGCGGCCGACGGCCTCAAGGTCGGTGTCGTCGACGCCGACATCTACGGTCACAGCGTGCCCCGCATGCTGGGCGCCGACGGCCGGCCCACCCAGGTCGAGAACATGATCATGCCGCCGTCGGCGAACGGCGTGAAGGTCATCTCCATCGGCATGTTCACGCCGGGCAACGCCCCGGTCGTCTGGCGCGGCCCGATGCTCCACCGCGCCCTCCAGCAGTTCCTGGCGGACGTGTACTGGGGCGACCTGGACGTCCTCCTGCTGGACCTGCCGCCCGGCACGGGCGACATCGCGATCTCCGTGGCCCAGCTGGTCCCGAACGCCGAGATCCTGGTCGTCACGACCCCTCAGCAGGCCGCTGCCGAGGTCGCCGAGCGCGCCGGTTCCATCGCCGTGCAGACCCACCAGAAGATCGTCGGCGTGGTCGAGAACATGTCCGGCCTGCCCTGCCCGCACTGCGGCGAGATGGTCGACGTCTTCGGCACGGGCGGCGGCCAGGCGGTCGCCGACGGCCTGACCCGCACGACCGGCACGAACGTCCCGGTCCTCGGCAACATCCCCATCGACGTCCGCCTCCGCGAGGGCGGCGACGAGGGCAAGCCGGTGGTCCTGACGGACCCGGACTCCCCGGCGGGCTCGGCCCTGCGGGCGATCGCGGGCAAGCTGGGAGGCCGGCAGCGGGGCCTGTCGGGCCTGTCCCTGGGGATCACTCCGCGGAACAAGTTCTGATCGCTGCGCCGCTGGGGGCAACGCCCTCAGGGCGCGGGGAACTGCGCGAACAACCACAGACGACCCGCAGCCGCCCCTGGATGCTGTGCCCCTACGGCGAAGGGGCGCCGAACCGAACCCGGCGCCCCAAAACTCACGCGTACGCGGCGATGTCCTTGACCACGGCGAAGCCGAGACCGTACGCACTCATGCCACGCCCGTACGCGCCCACGTGGACACCCGCCGAAGTCGACCCGGCCAGCACCCACCCGAACTCCAACTCCCGGTAGTGGAACGCCGTCGGCACACCGTCCACCGGCAACGACAACGTCGACCAGTCGGAGCCGTCGAGGTCATCCGCCAGCGCCCACGCCGTCTCCGTCTGCTGCTCCAGCCAGTCGTCCCGCAGGGAGTGGTCCATCTGCCCGGGCCAGGTGAAGGACAGCAGCCCCACACCCGCGAGCCACGCCGCCGAGGAGACCGATGTCGCCTCGAGCAACCCCGTGCCGTCCGGACTGCGCCGTGAGGGACTCGCCGCCACGGTCACCACGACCGCGAACTTCTCCTTGGCCTCCTGATCACCACCGGCGGCATGCTCGTTGCGCACCGAGGGCTCGTCACCGTGCCCGATCGACCCGTGCTCCACGGCTCCGTCGGCCGCCGTACCGACCTGCATCAGCCAGCGCGGCCCCGTGAACGCCTCGTCGAGGCCGTACCACGGGAAGGGCGCGCGCAGGTAGCCGTCGACCGTACGCCGGGCGGAGGGGAACTGTTGTCCGCCCTCCGCGGCCGGCGCCTGTGCGACTGCCCGACTCGTCGTCTCCATATGCCCGGACGCCTCCTCGCTCTCGTCGGGCCGGAACGGCCCGCCCCCCTTCGGGCGGCGTTGCTGCTCCAGTACGGCCCGCCCATCAACTCGGCAGCATAGCCACACCGCCGCGAGCAGCAGGGAAACCGCCCGGCGCGTGGGCCGCACGGGCGCCTCGTTCAGGCCCTACACAGCCCGACCGGAGTATGAAACGCGTCACGCGCCGGGGAGCGTACGCCCCGGTGTGTCGCTCAGGTGGCGTCCGCGTCGAAGGGCGGCCGGTCGTCCCGGTCAGGGAGCTCGGGCTTCTTCGTCATGTCGATACGGCCGCCGGACGAGCCGGAGGACGACGAGGAGGACGTGTCGGAGTCACGGCCGTGGACGGCGTCCGTGACCTCGGCCATCTCCTTCTTCAGGTCGAAGCCGTTGCGGATCTCCTTGAGCCCCAGGTCCTCGTTGTCCAGCTGCTTGCGGATGAACGTCTTGGGGTTGAGGTCCTCGAACTCGAAGTCCTTGAACTCCGGGCCCAGTTCCTCCCGGATGTCGTGCTTGGCGCTCTCCGAGAACTCACGGATCTTCCGGATCGTGCGCGTCACGTCCTGGATGACCTTGGGGAGCTTGTCCGGACCGAAAACGAGCACGGCAAGGACGATGATCGTCACCAGCTCGAGTGGTCCTATGTCATTGAACACCTGAAGCTCCTTGCGATGTCCTCGGTCCTCGGCCCTCAGTGGTCATGGGGGTCTTGCCGTGGTCCGGGCCGGATCCACGGTACCCGGCGATCCTGTCCGACCGGTACTGTCCCGAGCGCTCCGAGTGCGGGGAGTGGGAGCGCTTTCCCGAACGTTTGCCCTTTTCACCCCTGTACGTCCCGGACATCACGACTCAGCTGCCGCCGGAGGATCCTAGGACGAGCGAGACCGTGCGCTCCTTGCCCGCGCGCTCCACGGTCAGCTCCAGGCGGTCGCCGGGGCGGTGGGCACGTGTCTTGACGATCAGTTCCTCGCCGGAGTGGACGCGTTGCCCGTCGACCTCCGTGATGACGTCGCCCGCCTTGATGCCGGCCTTGGCGCCCGGACCGCCCACGGTCACCGGGGGTCCGCCCTCGCTGCCCTCGGCGGCGACGCGGGCGCCGTCGCCCGTGTAGTCCATGTCGAGAGTGATGCCGATCACCGGGTGGGTCGCCTTCCCGGTGTTGATCAGCTCCTCGGCGACCCGCTTGCCCTGGTTGATGGGTATGGCGAAGCCGAGGCCTATCGAGCCGGACCGGCCGCTGTCCAGCTCGGAGCCGCTGTCCGCCGACCGGATGGCGGAGTTGATGCCGATGACCCGGGCCTCGGCGTCGAGCAGCGGACCGCCGGAGTTGCCCGGGTTGATGGGCGCGTCGGTCTGGAGGGCGTCGACGTACGACACGTCGCTGCCGTCGCCCTTCTCGCCGCCCGCCGTGATGGGCCGCTGCTTGGCGCTGATGATGCCGGAGGTGACGGTGCCGGCCAGGTCGAAGGGCGCGCCGATGGCCACGACCGGGTCGCCGACCTGCACGTTGTCCGAGTTGCCGAGGGGCAGGGGGGTGAGCCCGCGCACGCCCTTCACCTTCACGACGGCGAGGTCGTAGCCGCTGTCCCGGCCGACGAGCTCGGCCTCGGCGGTCTCCCCGCCGTGGAAGGTCACCGTGATCTCACCGGTGGATCCGGCGGACTGCACGACGTGGTTGTTGGTGAGGATGTGCCCTCGGGTGTCGAGCACGAAGCCGGTGCCCGTGCCCTGCTCGCCGGAGCCGCTCACGTGCAGGGTGACCACGCTGGGCAGGGCCCGCCCGGCGATCCCCGCCACACTGTCCGCGTCCCGCGCGGCGGACTCCTTCCCGGCCTGCGGCAGCTCGACCGTGCCGACGCCGCCGTTCCTCTCCAGATACGTCCCTGCGACGCCGCCGACGCCCCCGGACACGAGCGCGAGCAGCACGGCGGCACCGATCAGCGCCGTCCTGCCCCGCCGGCGCCGCTGCTCCGTGCTGGGCACCCCGGCGCCGTTCTGCTGGAGAGGGCCGTGGCCGCCCGGGGGCACGGGGGCTGCCCAGGGGTCGTAGCGCTGCCACGGGTCGGGTGCGGGGGCCGCGGGCCGGGCGTCGGCGTGGACGGCTGCGGCGGGCACCGGCGTGGGGGCGCTGGGGGGCGGCAGGGGCGCGGCCGGCCCGGGGACGCCGGGAGGCGCCGCCGGTGTCCCCTGCGGCGGCGGCACGGACGTGCCGGGCATGGCCGGCCGGTCCGCCGTCGTCACGCCGTGCGCCGGTGTCGCCGCCGGGTGCTGCACCGGCGGCGCGGGCGCCCAGGGGCCGGGTTCGCCGTAGGGCGGCGTGCTGTACGGGTCGGGATCGTGCAGGGGCTCGGGGGCACCGTCGGCCGGCACGGCGGAGGCGGCCTCCACGGCCTTCTCCGCCGCCACCGCGCTCCCGGCAGGTCCGCCCTGGGCCGGCACGGCGGACGTGGCGGGAACGCCGTCCTCGGCGCCCACGGGCATCCCCGCGGGCACCCCGGCGGGCTCGCCGTCGGCCGGTACCGGCTCGGGGCGCCTCAGCTCGTAGTCGCCACCGTCGTCGGCCTGCCGCGCAGCGGGCCGCGCCAGCTCGAAGTCGCCGTCGGTGTCAGCCAGATCCCCCGGGGCCGGCCCCGCACTCTCCGGCTCCCCCGACAGGCCTTGCGGCCGAGGACGGCTCCACCACTTGGCCTTCGTGGGCTTCCCCTCGTTCATGCTCTCCCCACAGCCGCGGCACGGCTCGACGGCGGTAGCCGCAGTTCGTCGAATCGGCGCCACGGCCACGCCTCGGCCGCGGGCGCCATCCCCGGATTCAATCAGGTCCGCTCGCCGCCGCGCAGCGGCCGGTCAGCGGGCCGTTCGGGAGGAGCCGGGAGAGGAGGGGGACGAGGTCGTGTCCGGGAGGGGCACGGCGAACAGGGGCGCCGCGATCTCGGGGACCGCGGACCACGAGCTCAGAGCGGCCGGCGGGGCCCCCTGGAGCGGACCTATCAGCGGGGACATGGCGGCGGCACCGGCCATCACCGGGGCGGCCAGCGCGTGGACGGCGTGCTGCCCCGCGGCGGAATGCGGCACACCCGGCAGCAGGGGGGCGGACACCTCGGTCGGAGCGACCGGGGTGCGGCCGAGCGCGCTCTGGCCGTGCACCTGCCCGAGCAGCGGCCCCGTACCGCGGCGCCGCTGGGACTCGGGCTGAGCCGCGGCGCCCGTGCCCTGTGTGCGCATCGGTGTCACGTTGCTCCCCGTGCCGGAGCCACCGCGGGCCTCCGTGTCGGTCGGGGTGCCGGCGGTGACGCCGCCGAGCGCGAGCGCGGCCAGGGAGACGGCTCCGGCGGCCGCGAAGGCGAACCGCAGCCGCGAGGAGGATCTCTCGGGCTCGTGCCGGCCGACGTCGTGGATACGGAAGCCCCGGCCGCCCGCAGGGAGGCCGCGGCCATCGGACGGCAGGCCTCGGTCGCCCGAGGGGAGGCCCTGGTTCCCCGCGGAGGACGGCAGCACGGGGACGTGCGGCCGGGCCGGGACGTAACCGAACTCGAACCGGCCGCCGCGCTTCGCTCCGAAGACCCCGGACGATCCGAACCGTCCGGCCGGTCCCCCGGGCAGCCCTGCCCCGCCCGGCGGTGTGGCATCACCGTCCGGGCCGCCGCCCGCGGGTAGTCCCTGCAGGCGGGCCAGGAAACTCTCGGAGGGGGGCGGCGGAGCCGCCTCCGCGAAGACGTTCTTCAGCCGGCGCTGGGCGTCCACCTCCGCCTTGCACTTCGGGCAGGTGGCCACATGCGCCAGTACGCGCTCACGCGCGTCATGACCGAGCTCTCCGTCGACCAGGGCGGAGAGTCGGTCTCCCAGGTGCTGCTCTGCGAGGTGTCCCTCGGAAGCTTTCGGCCGTGATCCGCTCACGCGCTCGCGCCCCCTCCTCCCAGTGCGGGAACACGGGGCACGAAGGAGCGGCGCTCGGCACGCGCCTCCGGGGAGCGGTGCGCGAGGGCCTTGCGCAGCTGGGAGCGGCCACGGTGGATGCGCGACCGGACCGTGCCGAGCTTGACGCCGAGGGTCGCGGCGATCTCCTCGTACGACAGTCCCTCGATGTCGCACAGGACGACCGCGGCGCGGAACTCGGGGGCGAGGGTGTCGAGGGCCTGCTGGACGTCCGCGTCGAAGTGCGCGTCGTTGAAGACCTGCTGCGGCGAGGGCTCCTTGCTGGGCAGCCGCTCGGCCGCGTCCTCGCCGAGCGCGTCGAAGCGGATGCGCTGCTTGCGGCGGACCATGTCCAGGAACAGGTTCGTGGTGATGCGGTGCAGCCAGCCCTCGAAGGTGCCCGGCGTGTACGTCGACAGGGAACGGAAGACACGGACGAAGACCTCCTGCGTGAGGTCCTCGGCATCGTGCTGGTTGCCGGTCAGGCGGTAGGCGAGCCGGTAGACCCGGCCGCTGTGCGTGCTGACGATCTCCTCCCACGTGGGCGGAGTCCACGCCTGCCCGTCCGCGTCGGTGGTGAAGGTCGCGGTCTGGGCGAAGTCAGCGGCGTGGCTGTGGTCAGCAGTGTCGTTCACGGATGTCGGCCTGCCCGCCGATGTGAAGAAGCGCCGGAGCACTCCTCCCCTATCCACAGGCGCAGCCGCACCTCCCCTGTCAGCTCTGGTGGTGTCCAGTGGAGCCCCTACCATAGCCACCTCGCCCGTTAGGACCGGATAAGCGGTTTTACGAGAATTTGATCTGGGCTGATACGCCTCGTACTGCTGCGTCGGCACTTGCTCGGCGCCTCGATCCACTGCCTGCCCCCCGTCACGAACCGCGCCACTCGCTCATCCCCTTAAACGACCGGTCCCATCTGCGGGTTCCCGGGCCCAACGGATACAGTCACGCCCAGGCATTCACGGGGACAGGAGAGGGTCATTACCGGCAACCGGCAGACGAGCTGGGCGTTCGCCGACGCCTATGTCGCCGAGGACGACGCGCTGCGCTGGGCCCGCGACCGGGCCCGTGAGGCGGGTCTGCGCTCGGTGTCGCCCGGCACGGGCGCCGCGCTGCGGTTGCTGGCCGCCTCCGTCGACGCCAAGGCCGTCGCGGAGATCGGGACCGGCTGCGGTGTCTCCGGCATCCACCTCCTGCACGGTATGCGCCCGGACGGTGTTCTGACCACCGTGGATCCCGAGCCGGAGCACCAGCAGTTCGCCCGCCAGGCCTTCCGCGCCTCCGGCTTCGCCAGCAACCGGGCCCGCTTCATCCCCGGCCGCGCCCTGGACGTGCTGCCGCGCCTCGCGGACGCCGGCTACGACCTCGTCTTCTGCGACGGCGATCGCCTGGAGGTCATGGACTACCTCGCTGAATCGTTGCGGCTGCTGCGCCCCGGCGGACTGGTCGTCTTCGAGGGCGCCTTCGCGAACGGCCGGACGGTGGACTCCGGTCCGCAGCCGACCGAGGTGCTGCGGCTGCGGGAGCTGCTGCGCGCGGTGCGCGAGAGCCAGGAACTGCTGCCGTCCCTGCTTCCGGTGGGCGACGGGCTGCTGTGCGCGGTGAAGCGGTAGCCGGGCAGCACGTTAGCCGGGCCGAACCCGGGGCAGGCGAGTGACATCGGTGAGAAAACAGCCGCCCCGGCACCTCATGTGATGCCGGGGCAGCTGAAAGGGTATGGTCGCTCGCGCGTCAGCCGACGACCTTCTTGAGGGCATCGCCCAGGGCGTCGGCCTCGTCCGGGGTCAGCTCGACGACGAGCCGACCGCCGCCTTCGAGCGGAACTCGCATGACGATGCCCCGCCCCTCCTTGGTCACCTCGAGCGGGCCGTCACCCGTCCGCGGCTTCATGGCCGCCATGCTCGTTCCCCTTCCTGAAACCCAGCTCATCGTCAAGGCCGACGGACCCCTGAAGAAGGGCACAGTGCGGTCCTTGAGGCAGGACACGCGACACCGGCATCGAACACATTGCTTCCAAGCCATTATCCCGCATCTCAGGACCCGATGACCAACATCAGTCGGCATCGCTTGGGCAACGCACGCGAGCAAAACCACTCAATTCGGCGATGTGACTGCGATACTCCGCCACCGCACACACTTCCGCCGAACGGATCCGGACGAGAATTCTTTGACGCAGGTCACATGTCCGGTCCGATCACCCGTCCGCGATCTCCGTCATGCTGTCCTCAGACCTGGGACGTACCGGCCGGTACGTCCCCGAGCGGCGACACGGAGGGGATACCCCATGGCCGACACCGTGCTCTACGAGGTGAGCGACGGACTCGCGACGATCACGCTGAACCGCCCGGAGGCGATGAACGCGCTGAACGTGGCGGCCAAGGTCGCCCTGCGGGAGGCGGTCCGGTCCGCGGCGGACGACACCGCCGTACGGGCGGTGCTGCTGACCGCCGCCGGTGACCGGGCGTTCTGCGTCGGGCAGGACCTCAAGGAGCACATCGGGCTGCTGGCCGAGGACCGGGAGACCGGTTCCGGGCAGACCATGAGCACGGTGCGGGAGCACTACAACCCGATCGTGCGGACGCTGACCGAGGCCGCGAAGCCGGTCGTCGCCGCCGTGAACGGGGTGGCGGCCGGGGCGGGCTTCGGCTTCGCGCTCGCGGCGGACTACCGGATCGTGGCGGACACGGCCGCGTTCAACACCTCGTTCGCCGGGGTGGCGCTGACCGCCGACTCGGGGGTCTCCTGGACGCTGCCACGCGTGATCGGCCCCGGGCGGGCGGCCGACCTGCTGCTCTTCCCGAGGAGCATCAGCGCGCAGGAGGCGTACGAGCTCGGCATCGCCAACCGGCTGGTGCCGGCCGGCGAGCTGCGCGCGGAGGCCGAGAAGGTGGCACGGGCGCTGGCCGGGGGGCCGACGGTGGCGTACGCGGCGCTGAAGGAGTCGATGGCCTACGGGCTGACGCACTCCCTGGAGGAGACCCTGGAGAAGGAGGACGAGCTCCAGACCCGGGCGGGCTCCTCAGAGGACCACGCGATCGCGGTGCAGGCCTTCGTCAACAAGGAGAAGCCCCGGTACCTGGGGCGCTGACCCGCCGCGACGGCATCAACTGCGACGCGCGACGCAGGCCTGGAGGTGGTCGTCGACCAGTCCGCAGGCCTGCATCAGCGCGTACGCCGTCGTCGGGCCGACGAAGCGCAGGCCCCGCTTCTTCAGCGCCTTGGACAGGGCCGTCGACTCGGGTGTGACGGCCGGGACGTCGGAGAGCGCCTTCGGGACCGGGCGGGTGCCCGGCTCGGGGGCGTGCGACCAGATCAGCTCGTCCAGTTCGCCCGGGGCCCACTCGGCCAGGGCGCGCGCGTTGGCGAGCGTCGCGTCGATCTTGGCGCGGTTGCGGATGATTCCCGCGTCGGCCAGGAGGCGCTCGCGGTCCTCGTCGGTGAAGGCGGCCACCGAGGCGATCTTGAAGTCGGCGAAGGCGGCGCGGAAGCCGGGGCGGCGGCGCAGGATCGTGATCCAGGACAGGCCCGACTGGAAGGCCTCCAGGCTGAGGCGTTCGAAGAGCGCGTCGTCGCCGTGGACCGGGCGGCCCCACTCCTCGTCGTGGTACGCCACGTACTCCGCGGCGGACAGGGCCCAGGGGCAGCGCAGCGCGCCGTCCGGCCCGGCGAGAGCGACGCCGTCACTCATGGCCGGTCCTCCTGGCGCGGGGCGGGCTTGTCCATGGACACGTGGTTCTCCGCGGCGGTGTGGTTCTCCCTGGACACCGGGCCGTGGGTGCCGGCCGCCCGGGCGCCCGCCAGGGCCGACTCCAGGTCGGCGATGCGGGCGTCCCGCTCGGCGAGCTCGGCGCCGAGGCGGCTGAGGGCGTCGTCCACGTCCGCCATGCGGTAACCGCGGGCGGCGAGCGGGAAGCGGAGGCTCTCCACGTCGGCACGGTCGACCGGGCGGTCCGGGGGCAGCGGGTCCCGCAGCCGCTCGGGGGCGGCCTCGGGCAGCGGGCCGTTCTCGCCGCCGCCCACCACGGCGAGGGTCACCGCGGCGACCACGACGGCTAGCGCGACGACCAGGAACAGGAACATAACCATCGCGGAGCCCCCACGGTCGGATGTGTCGGTGTCTTCGGACACGGATGGTGTCAGGCTCCGATCGTGCCATGCGACGGTGACAGTTAGGGTCGCAGGCGGCGGAAGACGGGGACGTACCAGGAAGGGTCACAGCGGATGCTCAGGCTGGGCAGGCGGGAATTCGGGCCGCACGAGCCGGTGATCATGGCGATCGTGAACCGGACCCCGGACTCCTTCTACGACCGGGGCGCGACCTTCCGCGACGAGCCGGCCCTCGCGCGCGTGGAGCAGGCGGTGGCCGAGGGAGCCGCGATCATCGACATCGGCGGCGTCAAGGCCGGGCCGGGCGAGGAGGTCACGGCCGAGGAGGAGGCCCGGCGGACGGTCGGTTTCGTCGCTGAGGTGCGGCGGCGGTTCCCGGACGTGATCATCAGCGTCGACACGTGGCGGGCCGAGGTCGGGGCGGCCGTGTGCGAGGCCGGGGCGGACCTGCTGAACGACGCGTGGGGCGGGGTGGATCCGGGGCTTGCCGAGGTCGCCGCGCGGTACGGCGTGGGGTTGGTGTGCACGCACGCGGGGGGCGCGGAGCCGCGGACCCGGCCGCATCGGGTGGAGTACGACGACGTCATGGCCGACATCCTGGACGTCACGGTCGGGCTGGCCGAGCGGGCGCTGGCGCTGGGCGTACCGAGGGAGTCGATCTTGATCGATCCCGGGCACGACTTCGGGAAGAACACGCGGCACAGTCTGGAGGCGACCCGGCGGCTGGGGGAGATGGTCGCCACGGGGTGGCCGGTGCTGGTGTCTTTGTCCAACAAGGACTTCGTGGGGGAGACGCTGGACCGGCCCGTGAAGGAGCGGGTGGTCGGGACCTTGGCCACGACTGCGGTGTCGGCGTGGCTGGGGGCGCAGGTGTACCGGGTGCATGAGGTCGCGGAGACGCGGCAGGTGCTGGAGATGGTCGGGGCGATCGCGGGGTGGCGGGAGCCTGCGGTTGCCCGGCGTGGGCTGGCCTAGGCCGCTGGCCTGAGGTACCAGGGGGCTCCCCCCTGGACCCCCGGACCTATGCCCACCCGCCACCCGAATCACTCGGCCAATCACTCGGCCAAGAAGCCCGGCTCGCCTCTACCTGCCCGCTTCCTTCGACACCAGTGCCACCGCCTCGTCGACGTCGTCCGTGACGTGGAACAGGAGGAGGTCCTTCTCCGCGGCCTTGCCCTGGGCGATGACCGTGTGGCGGAGCCAGTCGACCAGGCCGCCCCAGTACTCGCTGCCGAAGAGAACGATCGGGAAGCGGGTGACCTTCTGCGTCTGGACGAGGGTGAGGGCCTCGAAGAGTTCGTCGAGGGTGCCGAGGCCGCCGGGCAGCACGACGAAGCCCTGGGCGTACTTGACGAACATCATCTTCCGGACGAAGAAGTAGCGGAAGTTCAGGCCGATGTCGACGTACGGGTTCAGGCCCTGCTCGAACGGCAGCTCGATGCCGAGGCCGACCGAGATGCCCTTGGCCTCCAGGGCACCCTTGTTGGCCGCCTCCATCGCGCCCGGGCCGCCGCCCGTGATGACCGCGAAGCCCGCGTCCACCAAGCCCCGGCCCAGCCGGACACCCGCCTCGTACTCGGGCGAGTCCGCCGGAGTCCGGGCCGATCCGAACACGCTGATGGCGGGCGGGAGTTCGGCGAGCGCACCGAAGCCCTCGATGAACTCCGACTGGATGCGCAGCACGCGCCAGGGGTCGGTGTGCACCCAGTCGGACGGGGCGCGCTCGTCCAGCAGCCGCTGGTCGGTGGTGCTGGCCTGCACCTGCCCCCGCCGCCGGAGGACCGGGCCCAGGCGCTGTTCCTCCGGCGGCTGCTTCTTCCCCTCGGGGTTGCCGGTCGCCATGTGCGCTCCCTCCGTCGTGCCGGTCGTTCCGCCTCAGCGTAGATCTACGCGGGTTACGAACGAGGGACGTGAGCATGTCCGCGATCGAGCGCCGTAAACACGATGGCGTTCCCGCCGGTCAGGCCGTCAGCCAGGTCCGCAGGCGCTCCTCGCCCGCGAGGACCTTCGCGATCTCCACGCGCTCGTCCCGCTTGTGCGCCAAGTGGGGGTTGCCCGGGCCGTAGTTGACCGCGGGGACGCCCAGGGCCGAGAAGCGGGACACGTCCGTCCAGCCGTACTTCGGCATCGGGGTGCCGCCCACCGCCTCGATGAACGCCTTCGCCGCCGGGTGGGACAGGCCCGGCATCGCGGCCGAGCTGTGGTCGACCACCTCGAACTCGTCCACGCCGCAGTCCGCGAAGACCTCCCGGACGTGGGCCACGGCCTCCTCGGGCGTGCGGTCGGGCGCGTAGCGGAAGTTGACGGTGACGACGCACTCGTCGGGGATGACGTTGCCGGCCACTCCCCCGGCGATGCCCACCGCGTTGAGGCCCTCGCGGTACTCCAGGCCGTCGATGACCGGCCACCGCGGCTCGTAGGAGGCCAGGCGGGCGAGGATCGGAGCCGCCGCGTGGATCGCGTTGGACCCCATCCAGCCGCGCGCCGAGTGGGCCCGCTCGCCCTTGGTCTTCAGCAGCACCCGCAGCGTGCCCTGGCAGCCGCCCTCGACCTGGCCGTCCGACGGTTCCAGGAGGACCGCGAAGTCGCCCTGGAGCCACTCGGGGTGCGCCTCGGAGACGTGCTTGAGGCCGTTCAGCTCCGCGGCGACCTCCTCGTTGTCGTAGAAGACGAAGGTCAGGTCGCGGTTGGGAGCCGGGACCGTGGCCGCGATGCGCAGCTGGACCGCGACGCCCGACTTCATGTCGCACGTGCCGCAGCCCCACAGGACGCCGTCCTCGTCGAGCCGGGAGGGGACGTTGTCCGCGATCGGGACGGTGTCGATGTGACCGGCCAGGATCACCCGCTCCGGGCGGCCCAGGTCCGTCCGCGCCACGACGTTGTTGCCGAACCGCTCGACCGTCAGGTGGGGCAGCGCGCGCAGCGCGGTCTCGATCGCGTCCGCGAGCGGCTTCTCGGTGCCGCTCTCGGAACGGAAGTCGACGAGCCGGGCGGTGAGCTCCGCGGCGTCCAGCGAGAGGTCAAGAGAGGTGTCGGCCATGCCGTCGACCCTAACGCGCCAGGCCTGTGCACACTGTCCACACCCGTCACGAGGCACTCCGTACTCTCCAGTACCTTGTACGGCGTGCCAGAGCCGTCCTCTCCCCCCAAGCGTCGCGGCCGCCTCTTCCGATGCGGGTCCGCGTTCGTGATCCTGCTCGCGATCGCCGGTTACCTCGTGGTGCAGTACGTCACCGGAGGCACAGGCGAACCGGGCTGCAAAGTCGTCTCCGGCAAGGGCGACGGGGCGTCGTACGAGTTCACGCCCGAGCAGGCGGTGAACGCGGCGACGATCGCCGCCGTGGGTGACGGACGCGGCCTGCCCGAGCGGGCCGTGACCATCGCGCTGGCGACCGCGCTCCAGGAGTCGGCCCTGCGCAACATCAACCATGGCGACCGGGACTCGCTCGGCCTGTTCCAGCAGCGGCCCTCGCAGGGCTGGGGCACGCCGAAGGAGATCATGGACCCGACGTACTCGGCCGGCGAGTTCTACGACCACCTGGTCAAGGTTCCCGGCTACACGCGGCTGCCGCTCACGGTCGCCGCGCAGCGCGTGCAGCGCAGCGGTTTCCCGCAGGCCTACGCCAAGCACGAGCCGGACGCGGCGCTGCTCGCCGCGGCGCTCACCGGGCAGTCCGCGGCCACGCTGACCTGCGAGGGCCGCCCGGCCGCGACCCGGGCGACGGGCCCGGACGGAGTGCGTGCGGCGCTCGTGCGGGACTTCGGGCGCGATGTGCTGGAGACGGCCGGTGCGGAGGTGGGCCGCTCGCCGGCGGCCACGCCGACGCCGACCCCGAGCGCTGCGGGCGGGTCCGGCGGGCGGACCGTGACGCTGCCGGTGACCGACGGGACGAGTTCCGCCGACGGACGGAGTGTGGAGCAGCGCGGCTGGCAGCTGGCGCACTGGGCCGTGGCCAATGCCTCCGAGCTGCACATCGCGCGCGTCACGTACGCGGGACGGGAGTGGGTCGCCGGGAACACCGCCAGCGAGTGGCGGGACGCCGCGGCGAAGGGCACGGCGGGTGCGGAACGGGACGCGGACGCCGTCCGTATTGTCACGATGCGATAGATCGGGCAGGAGTACGGGAACTCACCCGTGAGGGTTGCCCGCGCGGCTCTGCTGCGACGGTGTGTTCAGGTTTCCACCCCCTCACCCAGGGTCCGTGAAAGCCTTGGGGGCAAAGGGCTGGATGGATTCGGCGGCCTTTCCGGCGGGTGCCTTTTCGCCCGTTTTTCCGCAGCCGATTATGCGACGCATTGCCAACTCTTTACGTTGCGGCGCCGCAACCTTCGAGGGCTTCGAGCGGTAGTCACTGCGTCCGAGGCGGGGCGATCAACAGCCAGTCGATCAACTCCCGGACCCGGTCGGACACTTACGAACCACACTGTTCTCTCCGTCGAAGGAGCACCATGTCCCTCCCCCTGACCCGCCGGATCGCCCGTGCCGCGCTGATCGTCGCTGCGGGAGCGGCTGCCGGGGTCGGTGCGGCCGGCTCCGCCAGTGCGGCCCCCGAGCTGCCGGCCAACCCGAACCTCGGCGGGCTGACCGCCCTGGACGGGGCGAACGTCGGCAACACCGTCGACGGCGCGGCGCAGGACGTCACCAAGTCCGCGGGTGACACCGGCGGCAAGACCGTCAAGAAGGCGGTGCCGGCTGCGGGCAAGATCGGCGGCAAGACGGTCAAGAAGACCACGCCCCTCGCGCAGAAGGCGGCCGGTGACGCGGCAGGCTCCGCCGGGCAGCTCGTCGGTGACGCGGCTGGTTCGGCGTCGGGGGGTCTGCCGACGGACTCCCTGACGAAGGGTGGGGTGCCGTCTGCGGGCTCGCTGCCGGCGAAGGGCCTGCCGGTCGGCTGACACCGGGCTTTACCGCCGAAGGGGTCCAGGGAGCTTCCCTGGACCCCTTCGGTTCGTTCCGGCACCGGCCGAACGACTGGCCGCCACAGCGGCAGCCCGCTACCGGCTCAGCCGGTCCACCGCCGCCCGTACCCGCTCGTCCGTCGCCGTCAGAGCCACTCGGACGAACTGCGCGCCAGCCGGGCCGTAGAAGTCGCCCGGGGCCACGAGAATGCCTCGTTCGGCCAGGTGGGCCACCGTGTCCCAGCAGGACTCGCCCCTCGTGGCCCACAGGTAGAGGCTGGCCTCGCTGTGCTCGATGCGGAAGCCGTGGGCGAGGAGGGCCTCGCGCAGGAGGGCGCGGCGGGCGGCGTAGCGCTCGCGTTGGACGCGGACGTGGTCGTCGTCGCCGAGGGCCGCGATCACCGCCGCCTGGGTCGGTGCCGACGTCATCATGCCGCCGTGCTTGCGGATCTCCAGGAGAGGAGCCAGGACCGCGGGGTCGCCGGCCAGGAACGCCGCCCGGTAGCCGGCCAGGTTCGAGCGCTTGGAGAGGCTGTGGACGGCGACGATGCCCTCGTACGAGCCGCCGTTGACGTCCGGGTGCAGCACCGAGACCGGCTCGGCCTCCCAGCCCAGCTCCAGGTAGCACTCGTCGGAGAAGAGCAGCACACCGTGTTCGCGGGCCCAGGCGACGATCCGGGTGAGCTCCGCCTTCGACAGGACCTTGCCCGTCGGGTTGGACGGGGAGTTCAGCCAGAGGAGCTTCAGGCCCTCGGGGTCCAGCTCCGTCGGGTCGTCGTAGACCTCGTACTCGGCGCGTGCCAGCCGGGCGCCCACCTCGTACGTCGGGTAGGCCAGGCGCGGGTGGGCCACCCGGTCGCCGGGGCCGAGGCCCAGCTGGGTGGGGAGCCAGGCGACGAGTTCCTTGGAGCCGACGATCGGCAGGACGTGACGGTGGGTGACGTCCTGGGCGCCGAGGCGGCGCTCGACCCAGCCGGTGATCGCGTCGCGCAGCTCGGGCGTGCCCCAGACGGTCGGGTAGCCCGGGGAGTCCGCCGCGGCGACCAGCGCCTTCTGGATCAGCTCGGGGACCGGGTCGACCGGGGTGCCGACCGACAGGTCCACGATGCCGTCCGGATGGGCGGCGGCCGTGGCCTTGAACGGCGTCAGCTTGTCCCAGGGGAAAGTGGGGAGACGGTCGGAGACTGCGGACACGGTTTCTGGCTCACTTTCTGGTGCGGACGAGCCGTCGCGGCAAACGCCTCGGCCCCGTACGGCGACCAGGGCGTGATCGGGCCGTACGGGACCGAGGCGGCACGGATGTGCGGGCCGCTCGCGGTGACTAGGCCTGCGGCGGCAGCGCGGCGATGAAGGGGTGGTCGCGCTCGATCAACCCCAGCTTGCTGGCGCCGCCGGGCGAGCCGAGCTCGTCGAAGAACTCGACGTTCGCCTTGTAGTAGTCCTTCCACTCCTCCGGAGTGTCGTCCTCGTAGAAGATCGCCTCGACCGGGCAGACCGGCTCACAGGCACCACAGTCGACGCATTCGTCCGGGTGGATGTACAAGGACCTGGAGCCCTCGTAGATGCAGTCGACCGGGCACTCCTCGATGCACGCCTTGTCCTTGACGTCGACACAAGGCTGCGCGATGACGTAGGTCACGCTGTCGTTCCTCCTCGATAGGGCGCTGGCGGGCCTCCTCAGGCTCCGCCGCCTGGCGCGCGGGAGCGCGGCGTCGTCGATGCCCACTCCTAGTATCTCCGTTCCTGGGCATGATCCGAACAGGAGGGGTGAACCGACCAGTGGAAATATCTGCCGCCGGGCGACTCGAGGTCCGTATCACCGCTGCTGACGTGGGCAAACGGGTCTCCGTACGGAGCATGATCGAACATGCGGCTCCGGGTGAGAAGTTCACCGACACGGTCGGGATTCTCACATCATGGGACAAAGGTGTGTTGCTGATCACACGCAAGGGTGGGGAGAGCGTCCGCATCGCGGAATCCACGCTGGTCGCGGGCAAGGTCGTACCCACCGCTCCGGCGCGTCGCCGTGGTCCGGCCGCCTCCTACGAGGAGCTGGCCCGGGTCGCCGCGCGGGCCTGGCGGCCCGTGGAGAGCGAGCGGCTCGGGGACTGGGAGCTGCGGGCCGCGTCGGGGTTCACGCGGCGGGCCAATTCGGTGCTGCCGCTCGGTGACCCGGGCATGCCCCTGGACGAGGCCCTCGACGCCGTCCGGCGGTGGTACGCCGAGCGTGGCCTGCCCGCCTACGTCCAGACCGCGACCGGTGCCGATGGCACGCAGGAGCTGCTGTGCGCGGAGCTGGAGGCGCGGGGCTGGGTGCGGGAGGTGACCGCCGGGATGTGGGTCGGGCCGCTGGCGCCGGTCGCCGACCTCGCCGAGCCGTCGGGGGTCGCGCTGTCCCGGGAGGCCGACGAGGCGTGGCTGGCCCGGTACCAGCGCAAGGGCCTGAGCGAGGTCGCGCTGCGGGTGCTGGGGGGAGGGCCTTCGGTGTGGTTCGCGACCTTGCCCGGTGCCGCGGAAGGGGCCGCTCCGGCCGCCATCGGGCGGTGTGTCGTCGACGGGCGGTGGGCCGGGTTCGCCGCCGTCGAGGTCGACCCGGATCTGCGGCGGCAGGGGCTGGGCACGGGCGTGATGGCGGCGCTGGCCCGGCGGGCACTCGACGAGGGCGCGTCGGCCGCGTGGCTCCAGGTCGAGGCCGAGAATGAGGGAGCGCGGGCGTTGTACGCCGGGATGGGTTTCGCCGCGCACCACGCCTACCACCACTACCGGGAGCCGGACGACCGCGACTCCGGCCGGTAACCGATCGTCGTGAGAGGGCACGAGCCAGCTATGCGTCCCCCGTATCCCCCGCCCCCCGAGCGTTCCGCCGAGCTGCGGCGGCGGTTCGCCGAAGAGGCCCGGTCCGAGCGGCCCGATCTGTCGACGCTGTGCCTGCTGGTGGGCGCGGAGGCGGACGGCGCGCTGGACGATGCGGGCATGGACACCGCGCAGGTCGAGCTGGACCGGCTGGCCGGGCTGCTGCCGTACCGGCCCGGCGGGCCGCAGGCGTGGGCGGTCGCCCTGCGGGAGCTGCTCGGGGACCGGATGGGCTTCCACGGCGCCCCGGCCGACTACCAGCGCCTGGAGTCGTCGCTGCTGCACGAGGTGCTGGTGCGGCGGCGCGGACTGCCGATCCTGCTGTCCGTGGTGTGGATGGAGGTGGCCCGGCGGGCCGGGGCGCCGGTGTACGGAGTGGCTCTGCCCGGGCATTTCGTGGTCGGCTTCGGGCCCGACGAGGGGCAGGTGCTCGCCGATCCGTTCGACGGGGGGCGGGTGCTGACGGGGGCGGACGCCGAGTTGCTGGTGGCCGGGGCGACGGGGACGCACCTTGATCCGTCGATGCTGCGGCCGGCCGATCCGCTGGACGTGGTACTGCGGATCCTGAACAACGTGCGGGCGTGGGCGGCGGCCCGCCCTGAGCGGTCGGATGTGGCGTTGTGGGCGGTCGAGTTGTCGTTGCTGTTGCCCTCGCATCCGGCCCGGCTGCGGTACGAGCGGGCGCAGTTGCTGGTGGGGCGGGGAGATTTCCTGGGCGGGGCCGTGGAGTTGGAGGCCTATGCGGAAGTGGTGGGGGCGGTGGATGAGGGGGCCGCTGAGCGGGTACGGGGGGAGGCTCACGCGGCCAGGGCGATGTTGAACTGATGCCTTCTCGCCGTGGCTGTCGACACAGCCCCGCGCCCCCAGGAAAGTCGGTCTACAACCAGCCTTTTTCGTGGGCTGCCCGGACCGCTTCCGCTCGGTTTCTCACTGCCAGTTTCTGGATCGCGGTGGAGAGGTAGTTGCGGACCGTGCCCTGGGAGAGGTGCAGGGTCGTGGCCAGTTCCGCGTTGGTGGAGCCGTCCGCCGCTGCCCGGAGGACTTCCCGTTCGCGGTCCGTGAGGGGGTTGGCGCCTTCCGCCAGGGCCGCCGCCGCGAGGGTGGGGTCGATGACGCGTTCGCCGGTGAGGACCTTGCGGATCGCCTCGGCGAGTCGCGCGGCGGGGGCGTCCTTGACCAGGAAGGCGTCGGCGCCGGATTCCATGGCGCTGCGGAGGTAGCCGGGGCGGCCGAAGGTGGTGAGGACGACCAGCTTCACCGCCGGGAGTTCCTCGTGCAGGCGGGCCGCGGCCTCGATGCCCGTCGCGCCGGGCATCTCGATGTCCAGGAGGGCCACGTCGACGGCGTGTGCGCGGGCCGCGTCGAGGACCTCGTCGCCGCGGGCCACCTGGGCGACGACCTCGATGTCCGCTTCCAGGCCGAGCAGGGCGGCCAGGGCCTCGCGGACCATCGACTGGTCCTCGGCGAGCAGGACCTTGATCGGGCGGCTCATGCCGGGGATCCTACGTCCGCCCGGCCGGCCGAGGGCACGCGGGCGACCAGGCGGAAGCCCTGCCCGACCGGGCCCGCCTCCAGGGTGCCGCTCGCCGTCGTGAGGCGCTCGTGGAGGCCCGTGAGGCCGTTGCCGTAGCCGTCGCCCGCGCCCGAGCCGTCGTCCTCGACGGTGAGTTCGAGCACCGGGCCGTCGAGGGTCTGGCGGTGCAGGAGCTCCACGGTGCAGCGGCGGGCGCCGCTGTGCCGTACGACGTTGGTGACCGCCTCGCGCAGCGCCCAGGCGAGGGCGGTCTCGCTCTCCTCGGGAACAACGGTGAGGTCGGGCTCGGCGGGCAGGTCGGCGGTGACGCCGGCCGCGGTCAGGGCGACCCCGGCGCCGGCGAGTTCGGCGCTCAGTCGGGGGCGGCGGTAACCCGTGACGGCCTCGCGTACGTCGACGAGGGCCTGGCGGCTGACCCGCTCGATGTCGGCGACCTGCCGGGCCGCCTTGTCGGGGTGGTCGGGCAGCATGCGGCCGGCCAGCTCGCTCTTGAGGGTGATCAGGGAGAGCGAGTGGCCGAGCAGGTCGTGCAGGTCCCGGGCCAGGCGCAGGCGTTCCTCGTTGGCGGCGAGCTGGGCGACGGTGGCGCGGGCCTCGCGCAGGGCGATGGTGGTGCGTACGAGTTCGCGTACGCCGGTCATGGCGAAGCCGCCGAGCAGGGCCGGGATGAGCAGGCCGGCGAGGAAGGAGTTGCCGCCGTGCGTCGCGAGCGCGACGGCGGTCAGCAGCGCGCACGCGGCCGGGATCGTCCAGCGGGCCATGCGCAGGGGCAGGGCCGCCCCGGACGCGATCGACACATAGACGAACAGCACCAGCCACTCGCGGCCCAGCGTGAGGGCGAGGAGCGTGGACTGGGCGGCGAGCACGCCGAGCGAGCCGAGCACCACGGCGTTGCGCTCGCCGCGGCCGGTGCGGAAGACCAGCAGCATGTACCAGGTGACGAAGGCGGCCAGGCCGATCCAGCCGAGGACGCGCACGCCCGCGCTGTGGCCTCCGTGCAGCAGGTCGGTGACGGGTGCGCTCAAGTACACCAGCCAGATTCCCGTCCACAGCGCCTTCACCGCCCGCTGCCTGCGGTTCACGGGGCGCTGTCCCATGCCGAACCCGACGCCGCTCACGCCTTCAGGGTGTCCTTCCGGTACAGCCAGGCCGCGCCGCCCGCGAACAGGGCGAAGGACACCACGAGGACGACGAGGTCCTGGACGTGCGGGGCGCGGCTCTGCTCGATGGCCTGCCCCAGGGCAGCGTACGCGTGCGTGGGGAGCCACTTCGCGATGTCCTGGAGCCAGTCCGGGAACGTCGTCGTCGGCATCCACAGGCCGCCCAGCATCGACAGGCCGAAGTAGGTGATCATCGTGATCGGACGGACCGCGTCGCCGCTGGCCAGGTAGCCGAGGGCGACGCCGAGCGCGGCGAAGACGAGGCTGCCGGCCCAGATCGCGCCGGTGAGGGCGAGCCACTGCCAGGCGTCCAGGCGAACGTTCTTCACGGCCGCCGCGACGACGAAGACGATGACGATGGACGGCAGGCTGACGACGGCGGCGCTCGCGGTCTTGGCGAGGACGTAGCCGCGGCCCGGCAGCGTGGTCAGGCGCAGCTGCCGTACCCAGCCGCCCTCGCGTTCCTTGGCGATGCGTTCGCTGTTGCCCATGAGGACGGCGGTGAGGGCGCCGAAGGAGGCCATCGACACCATCATGTAGGTCGGGAGGGTCAGGCCGGTGCCGGGGATCTTCGTGCTGCTGTCGGCGTTGCCCGCGATGAGCAGGAACAGGACCGACGGGTAGATCACGGAGAAGAACAGGAACTTGCGGTTGCGCAGGGCTCGGGTGAGTTCGAGCCTGATCAGGCTGTTCACTTCGCCTTCGCCTCCTCGGCGGTCGTGATCGCGACGAAGGCCTGCTCCAGACCGAGCCCGGCGACTTCGAGGTTGCGGGGGTAGAAACCGAGGCCGTAGAGGGCGTGGACGGTGGCGTCGGCGTCGGTGGACTGGATGCGGACGGTCCGGCCGGACACCGCCAGGGAGGTCAGGAAGGGCAGGCCGCGCAGGGCTGCCTCGTCGACGGTGCCCGCCAGGTCGAAGGAGACCCGGCGGGCGCCGGCCTTGGCCTTGATCTCGGCGGCCGTGCCGTCGGCGAGGAGCCGGCCGCGGTGCAGGACCAGGACTCTGTCGGCGACGGCGTCGGCCTCTTCGAGGTAGTGGGTGGCGAAGAGGACGGTACGGCCCCGGTCGGCCTGCTCGCGCATGGTGGCCCAGAAGGCCTGGCGGGTGGTGACGTCCATGCCGGTGGTGGGCTCGTCCAGGACGATGAGGTCGCTGTCGCCGGCGGTGGCGAGGGCGAAACGGACGCGCTGGGCCTGGCCGCCGGAGAGCTTGTCGACCCTGCGCCCGGCGATCTGCTCGATGCCCGCGCGGGACAGGACCTCGGAGGGCCGGTACGGCTTCGGGTGCAGGTCGCAGGCGAGCCGCACCAGTTCGGCGACCGTGACCTCGTCCATCAGCCCGCCGCTCTGCAACATGGCGCCCACACGCCCGGCGACGATGGCGTCCCGGGGGCTGGTGCCGAAGAGACGGACCGTGCCGCTGTCGGGCTTCTTGAGGCCGAGGAGCAGGTCGAGGGTGGTGGATTTGCCGGCGCCGTTGGGACCGAGCAGCGCCACGGTCTGGCCCGGGCACAGGGCCAAGGTCAGTCCGTCCACCGCCCGGACGGCGGCGTATGCCTTGCTCACCTGGTCGAACGCGACCACCGGGGCTGTCTTTGTCATGCGGTCATGGTGACCTCGGGGGTGCCGGTGCGGGCAGTGCCGGGCGTCCGGAGTGCCGCATGACAGTTGTCATGCCTCTCGGGTGACAGCGCCGAAAGCCCCTGCCCGGCGTGGGCAGGGGCTTCGGGCGGCCGGGCGGCCGGAGGTCAGCTCGGCTTGATGTCGATGACTCCGACGCGCTCCGCCGGCGTCTTGCCGCGCAGGGCCTTGCGCAGCGCGCTGACGACGTCCTGCGGCGTGACGTCCCGCTTGCCGCTCGCACCCTCGATCTGCACGCCCTGGAAGGTGGTGCCGTACGCCTCCCGGAGCGCCTTGAGGTCGTACGTGTCCACCAGCTTGCCGTCGACGGCCTTGAAACCGAGGATCTTCGGCAGGGACACGGGGCCGAAGTCGATGCTGTGCGCCGCGTCCGTGCGAACGGTGGCGAGGTCGGACATCGCGGGCTGCGCGAACTCCTTCAGCATCCGGTCGACCTCGGCGTTCGAGACCGTCGGCTGCCGGGTGGTGGTCGGGAGGCTCACCGTGCCGGCCGTGCCGGTCTCCACCTGGGAGCGGTAGGCCTCCTCCACCGCCGTCGTCGATTTGGCGACGTCGATGCCCTTGCCCACCTTGCCGTACACGGGGACGGCCTTGCCGCCCTCGAACTTGATGGTGCCGTCGCTCGCCGAGCCGGAGCCGCCGGCCGCGTCCTCCAGGGAGGCGTGCAGCTTCTCCTCGTCGACGGGCATGACGGGCTTGACGACCCGGTGGTTGCCGAACAGCGAGCCGATCACGGAGACCGGGTTGTAGTCGCTCTTCGCCGCCGAGTCGGCCGTGGCGTCCATGTCGAACTGGAGGCCCGCGTTGTCCGGGTCGAGGGAGACGGTCTTGCCGTCCACCGACAGCTTCAGCGGCTTGCCCACGCGGTCGTCGAAGGCGTCGTCGAGTTTCTTGACCGCCCCGTCACGGGTCGTGCCGCCGATGTCGACGCCGAGCACGGTGGTGCCCTTGGGCACGTCGGTGCGGTTCATCAGCAGGCCGGCGCCGTAGACGCCACCGGCGGCGACCACCACGGCGGCGGCGAGCAGCACGAGCTTGTTGCGCCCCTTCTTCTTCGGCGCCTTCGAGGAGCTCGCCGGGGGCGGGGAGACCGGCTCGGGCAGCTTCGGGGCCGTGTGGGGCGCCGGGCCGTCGCCGGGCGCGCCCGGGCCGAACGGCGAGGCCGCGCCGGGCGGTACGACCGGGATGCCGCTGGTGACGGTGTGTCCGGAGACGTTGTCGTGCCGGGGGCCGTAGCCCTGGCCGTCCGGCGGCTCGGGGGCCGGCTTCTGCGGCGTGAGGATGGCGGTGTCGTCGCTCATCCCGCCGCCGGGGCCGGGGCCTGCGGCGCCGTGGCCGGTGGGAGCGGCAGCGCCGGGGGCGCCGCCGAGGGGGCTGCCGGGGCCACCGGGACCCGAAGGGGCGCCGGGCTTGCCCGTACCGCGGGGGCCGCCAGGGCGTCCGGGGTTGGCCGCACCGGCGGGTCCGCCGGGTCCGCCCGTGCCAGCGGGGCCGCCTATGGCTCCGGGACCGGCCGGTGCGCCGGGGCCGCCCGGCCGACCGGGTTCGTTGAAGGCGCCGGGGCCGCCGGGCGTGCCGGGGCGACCGGGCTCGTTGAAGCTGCCGGGGCCACCGGAGCGGCCGGGCTCGTTGAAACCGCCGGGACCGCCGGGGCCACCCGGCTCGCTGAAGGCGCCCGGGCCACCGGAGCGACCAGGCTCGCTGAAGCCGCCAGGCCCGCCGGGACCACCGGGCTCGTTGAAGGCGCCGGTGCCGCCAGGGCCACCCGGCTCGTCGAAAGCGCCAGGCCCGCCGGGGCCGCCCTGCTCGTTGAAGCCGCCCGGTCCGCCGGGGCCGCCCGTCGGCGGGATCATCGGTGCGTCCCCGGTGACCGGACCGCCCGTCGGGCCGGCCGGGCCCTGCGTGCCGGGGCCGCCCGCGTCGCCGAAGCCGCTGGGCGCGCCCTGGCCGCCCTGCCCGCCGTAGCCGCCCTGGCCGTTCTGTCCGCTCTGGCCGCTCTGGCCGCCGAGGCGGTCGTTCTCCGAGAAGTACGGCAGGTCGTCGCGGCGCGTTTCGCCGCCGTCGGTGCCCGGGCCGGGACGCGAACCGTTGCCGAGCGGGCCCGCCGCCAGGGCCTCGGTGACGTCGAAGGAGCCGGTGCCGCCGCCGTGCCCGGGCGCGACGGGGCCGCCGGTCGCGCCGCCGGGGAGCCCCGCACCGTTCGTGCCGCCGGACCGGGAGCCGCCCGGCCTGCTCATGGAACCGACCACGCCTCCCGGCCGCCCGGCACCGGAGCCGCCCGCGGCGGGGCCGCCCGAGCCGGTACCACCGGCGCCCGGACCACCCGCGCCGGACCCGCCCGCCGCCGGACCCGAACCGCCCGGCAGACCGGCCCCGTTGGTGGAGCCGCTCCCCTGACCGGGCTTGCCCGAGCCGGACTTGCGGGGCGCGAACCAGTCGCTGGCCGGCTTGTCATCGCCGGACTGGGCGGACTGGCCGGGCTCGGCGGGAGGCTCGACGGTGCCGGTGCCCCTGGGCGTGGCGGCGCCCGGAGCCGTCGCGTCGTTGCCCGCGCCGGCGCCCGACCCGGTACCGGTGTCGCCGGAGCCCGCCGCGTCCGCGACGGGCTTGCGCACCACCACGGGCGGAATGGGCCGTGACCCGGGGATGTTGATCCGGATCCGGGTCGTCAGCGTGGTCTCGGTCTTGCGTTCCTCCGGCCGCGTGGCCGAACGGCCCGCTTCCGTACCGCTGTCGGAGACCGTCGGGGTCCCGTACGGCGGCGTGCCCGACGGGTAGGCGGCTCCGCCGCGCCCGTTGGGCCCGGAGGACGGAGTGTCAGTTTCACGACTCAAGGCAGGTTCTCCCGGTTGGCTCCGCCGCCCGACACAACCTCACGCGGGCGGCTCGGCGGCGCGCACCACCATACTGGCCACTTCTCACCCGTATCTCAGGACCGCTGGGGAAACTCACACCGGACCCCCACGGGCGCGTCCTGGCGAAGTGGTACGTCACTTCCCAAGTCGGACGGGGTCCCCGTCCGGTTGCCGCCTCGGAGCGAGGGTGGCGCAGATCACAGCCACTCCGATGCCCCCGAGCAGGAAGAGATAGGAGCCGGCGCCCGCCGCGAAGAGGAAGTCGCCCTCCGGGCGGCTGGCGGTGAGCAGGACGACGGCGAGCATCCAGCCGGCGGCCGCCGCGACGCCCCCGGCCCGGCCGCGGGTGACGCGTGCGGCGCCGAGGACGAGCCCGGCCTCTCCGGCGAGGGCGAGCAGCAGTCCGCCCGGGAACCACCCGGGCTGCACCAGCGCGCCGGCCGCGCCTACCACGGCCCCGAGCAGGAAGAACCCGGCGCAGGCGGTGATCCGTCCGGCGGAGGGCGGCCGCATCGGCTGGGCGAGCATGGGACTCCGGTCACTCATGAGACCTCCTCGACGCCGGCGAACAGGTCCGTCTCCCACTCGCCGGAGCCCCGCTCGCCCCGCACCAGCTCGTAGTACTCGGTCGTGAGGATCGGCTGGGCGAGTTCGTTGGAGAGGACGAAGTACTGCCCGGACACGGTGATCTGGGTGGCGTGGGCGCGCATCGCGGCGGCCTTGGCGGCGGCGTGCGCGGTGCCGTCGACGGCCGTGGTGATCCGCTCGTCGGCCACGACGCCCGGTACGTCGCCGACGTCGGCCGCCTTGGCGAAGGGAAGACCGGGCAGGTCCTCCCGGAGCCGGGCGAAGGACTGCTCCACAACGGACCGGGGGGCCCGGTTCCAGTAGACCTTCGGGATCGGCCGGCCGGCCTCGGCGGACAGCTCGGCGGCCCGCATGGCGACACGGTGGGCCTGGATGTGGTCGGGGTGGCCGTAGCCGCCGTTGTCGTCGTAGGTGACGAGGACCTGGGGGCGTACCTCGCGGATCACCTCGACGAGGTGTGCGGCGGCCTCGTCGACGTCGGCCTGCCAGAAGCAGGCGGGGTCGTCGTTGTCGGGCAGGCCCATCATCCCGGAGTCGCTGTAGCGCCCGGCGCCGCCGAGCAGGCGGAAGTCCTGGACGCCGAGCTCCGCCATTGCGGCGGTGAGCTCCCGGCGGCGGTGCTGGCCCAGGGCGGGGCCGGTCAGGTGCGCGAGCTCGGGCGGGATGACCTCGCCGCGTTCGCCGAGGGTGCAGGTGACCAGGGTGACGTGCGCACCCTCGGCCGCGTACCTGGCCATGGTCGCGCCGTTGTTGATCGACTCGTCGTCCGGGTGCGCGTGCACCAGCAGCAGACGCCGGTCGGGCAGTTCCGTCATGGACCCAGACTACGAGGTCCGACGGTCAGAACTTGATGCTGCCGATCATGCCCGCGATGTTGGTCGTCAGCTCGCTGATCGTGGGAGCCACGGTCGAGGAGGCGAGGTAGAAGCCGAGCAGCATGCACACGATCGCATGCCCGGCTTTCAGCCCTGACTTCTTGATGAGCAGGAAGACGATGATCGCCAGCAGCACCACCGCCGAAATCGAGAGTGCCACGGCGGCTCACCTCCAAAGATCCACGAGGGCGCGGGGGGGGTCGGACTATGGGGGCATCAAATCCGTACAGCAGCCAGCAGGTTCATACCCACTATGCGACATTGATCATAACTATCCGTCCGTGCGCATCGATCGGCGCACGGCCGCACAAGGGGGCGCATGGCCAATATGGTCAGGGCATGACGACCGAGCCTGACTCCTTCCCCCGACGGCACGCCCGTACCCAGCGCTTCACGCTCGGCGCGCCGCGTTCGTTCACCGTGGCGCCCGACGGTTCGCGTGTCGTGTTCCTGCGCTCCGGTTCCGGTACCGACCGGGCGAATTCGCTGTGGGTCCTCGACACGGAGGAGGGCGGGGAGCGCGTGGCCGCCGACCCGCGCGCCCTGCTGGGCGGCGCCTCGGAGGACCTCTCGCCCGAGGAACGCGCTCGGCGTGAACGCAGCCGGGAGGGCGGCGCCGGCATCGTCGGGTACGCCACCGACACGGCGGTCGAGTTGGCCTCTTTCGCCTTGTCAGGGCGGCTTTTCACGGCCGAGCTGCGAGCCGGGACGGCGCGTGGACTGACCACGCCCGGGCCGGTGATCGACCCGCGTCCGTCGCCCGACGGGCGGTATGTCGCCTACGTCGCGCAGGGTGCACTGCGGGTCGTGGGCGCGGAGGGGGAGGACGACCGGGCGCTCGCCGAGCCGGAGTCGGAGAATGTCTCATATGGACTGGCCGAGTTCATCGCGGCCGAGGAGATGGGGCGGTCGCGCGGCTTCTGGTGGGCCCCGGAGTCGGACCGGCTGCTCGTGGCGCGCGCGGACGACACGCCGGTGGACCGGTGGTGGATCTCCGACCCGGCCCGTCCGGAACGCGAGCCGCAGCGGGTGGCGTATCCGGCGGCGGGCACCGGCAACGCGGACGTACGGCTGTTCGTGATCGGCCTGGACGGCGCGCGCACGGAGGTCGCCTGGGACCGGACGCGGTACCCGTATCTGGCGCGTGTGCACTGGTCAGCGGCGGGCGCGCCGCTGCTGCTCGTACAGGCGCGCGACCAGCGCAGCCAGCTGATTCTCGCGGTGGACCCGGAGTCGGGCGCGACCCGGATGGTGCACGCCGATGAAGATCGAACATGGCTTGATCTTTTCCCCGGGGTGCCGTGCTGGAGTCCGGCCGGGCAGCTCGTGCGGATCGCGGACGAGGGGGGTGCCCGGGTGCTGGCGGTCGGGGACCGGCCGCTCACGGGAGCGCAGTTGCACGTGCGGGCCGTGCTGGACGTCTCCGACGACGACGTGCTGGTCTCCGCGTCGGCGGGCGAGGAGGCCGCCGAGGCGGAGACGGGCCAGGTGCATGTGTACCGGGTGAACGAGCTGGGCGTGGAGCGACTGTCGCAGGAGCCGGGCGTGCACTCGGCGGCACGGGCCGGGGACGTGACGGTTCTGGTCTCGGCGACGCTGGACCGGCCAGGTACGCGGGTGCGGGTACTGCGCGACGGGAAACCGACGGCTGTTGTCCCCTCCTACGCTGAAGATCCTGGTATGTCCCCCCGCGTGACGCTCACCGAGGGGGGCGCACGCCGCATCCCGTGCGCCGTGCTTATGCCTCGGGACTACGCCGGTGACACCCCCCTTCCGGTGCTCATGGACCCGTACGGCGGTCCGCACGGGCAGCGGGTCTTCGCGGCCCACAACCCGCATCTCACCTCGCAGTGGTTCGCGGACCAGGGATTCGCGGTGGTCGTCGCGGACGGCCGGGGCACCCCGGGCCGCTCCCCCGCCTGGGAGAAGGGGATCCACCACGACTTCACGCTGTCGCTGGACGACCAGGTGGAGGCCCTGGAGGACCTCGCGAAGAGGTTTCCGCTGGATCTGTCGCGGGTGGCGATCCGCGGCTGGTCCTTCGGCGGCTGGCTGGCCGGGCTCGCGGTGCTGCGCCGGCCGGACGTCTTCCACGCGGGGATCGCGGGCGCGCCGGTGACGGACTGGCGCCTGTACGACACGCACTACACGGAGCGCTACCTGGGGAACCCGGCCGAGCACCCGGACACGTACGCGGAGAGCTCCCTCGTCACCGCGGACGGCCTGTCCTCCCCCGCCGAGCCGCACCGCCCGCTGATGATCGTGCATGGCCTCGCCGACGACAACGTGGTCGTCGCCCACGCCCTGCGCCTGTCCTCGGCCCTCCTGGCCGCCGGCCGCCCGCACGAGGTGCTGCCGCTGTCCGGGGTCACCCACATCACCCCGCAGGAGCAGGTCGCGGAGAACCTGCTGCTGCTCCAGGTCGACTTCCTGAAGCGGTCCCTGGGGATCACCGGCGCCTGAACATGCAACGGGCCGGGGCGACATGGCGCGCCCCGGCCCGTTTACGGCACCCGCACGGCCGTACGCTGTTCAGCCTGACGCGTCCGTATATCGGGACCGGGTCGGCGAAGTTGCCTGCGTGTTAACGCGGTTCGCGGGGGTTTGTACGTACTTCGGCGGCCACCGGAGTCGTAGCCGCGACGGCCCAGGAGCCGGTAGATCCTCGAACACCGGTTCCCGGCGCCTTCGACAAGAAGGGCCGGGAACCGGCAGGGATGCCGTACGGTCCGTCAGGCCGCGTGGATGACGTCCTTCTCCTCGGCGAAGTGGCAGGCCGACTCGTGGGCCGCCGGGGTGTCCTCGCCCTTGAAGCGCTCCGGGACCGCCAGCAGCGGGATCTCCTCGGCGCACTTGTCCTGCGCCTTCCAGCAGCGGGTGCGGAAGCGGCAGCCCGAGGGCGGGTTGGCCGGGGACGGGACGTCGCCGGTGAGGATGATCCGCTCGCGGTGGGCGCGGGCCTCCGGGTCGGGGACCGGGACCGCCGACAGCAGCGCCTGGGTGTACGGGTGCGTCGGGTGCTCGTAGATCTGCTCGTCGGTGCCGATCTCGGCCATCTTGCCGAGGTACATCACACCGACCCGGTCCGAGATGTGCCGGACGATCGACAGGTCGTGGGCGATGAAGACGTAGGAGAGGTTGAACTCGTCCTGCAAGCGCTCCATCAGGTTGATGACCTGGGCCTGGACGGACACGTCCAGGGCCGACACCGGCTCGTCGCAGATGATGATCTCGGGGTTCAGGGCCAGGCCGCGGGCGATGCCGATGCGCTGGCGCTGACCGCCGGAGAACTGGTGCGGATAGCGGTTGATGTACTCCGGGTTGAGGCCGACGACGTCCAGGAGCTCCTGCACCTTACGGCGCCGGTCGCCCTTCGGGGCCACCTCGGGGTGGATGTCGAAGGGCTCCCCGATGATGTCGCCCACCGTCATACGGGGGTTGAGCGAGGTGTACGGGTCCTGGAACACCATCTGGATGTTGCGGCGGACCGCCTTCAGCGCCCGCCCGGACAGCCTGGTGATGTCCTGGCCCTTGTAAAAGACCTCGCCGGCCGTCGCCCGCTCCAGGGTCATCAGGAGCTTGGCGACGGTGGACTTGCCGCAGCCCGACTCGCCCACGATGCCCAGCGTCTCGCCCTGGTACAGGTCGAAGGAGACGCCGTCGACGGCCTTGACCGCGCCGACCTGCCGCTTGAAGAGGATGCCCTGGGTGAGCGGGAAGTGTTTGACCAGGTTGCGCACTTGCAGGATCGGCTCGCCCCGCTCGACCGGCGCCTCGATCGCGGCGACCGCTTCCGACTCGGAGCTTGCGTCGACGACCTCGACGTCGGAGACGTTCGGCGTGGCGTCCTGCTGCTCGTCGGTCTTGCTGAGCTCAGCCATGGATCGTCTCCTTCCAGAAGTGGCAGGCCGAGCCGCGGCCGGCCAGCTCGGTGCCGTCCCGCTCGGCGACCGGGAGCAGGGCCGGGATGTCCGTACGGCAGACGTCCTGGGCCTGGGGGCAGCGCGGGTTGAAGGCGCAACCGGTCGGGATGCGCAGCAGGTTGGGCGGCAGACCCTTGATCGCGTACAGATCCTGGCCCTTCTGGTCCAGGCGCGGGATCGAGTCCAGCAGACCCTTGGTGTACGGGTGCGCGGGGCGCTTGTACAACTCGTGGACCGGGGCGCGCTCGACGATGCGCCCCGCGTACATCACGGCGATCTTGTCCGCGACGTCGGCGACCACGCCGAGGTCGTGGGTGATCAGGATGAGACCCATGTTGTACTCGCGCTGCAACTCCGCGAGCAGGTCCATGACCTGGGCCTGGACCGTCACGTCGAGGGCCGTGGTGGGCTCGTCGGCGATGATCAGGTCCGGCTCCAGGGCGAGCGCCATCGCGATCATGATGCGCTGTCGCATACCGCCCGAGAACTGGTGCGGGTAGTCGTTCACCCGGTCCGCGGCGGCCGGGATCTTCACCCGGTCCATCAGCTCGATCGCCTTGGCCTTGGCGTCCTTCTTGGACATGCCCTGGTGCACGCGGAACATCTCGCCGAGCTGGTAGCCCACGGAGAGCACCGGGTTCAGCGAGGACAGCGCGTCCTGGAAGATCATCGCGATCTTGCTGCCGCGGATCTTCCGGCGCTCTTCGCCGGACATCTTCAGCATGTCCTGGCCGCGGAAGAGGATCTCCCCCTTGGGGATGCGGCCGGGCGGCATGTCGAGGATGCCCATGATCGCCTGCGCGGTCACGGACTTGCCCGAGCCGGACTCGCCGAGCACGGCGAGCGTCTCGCCCGCGGCGACGGAGTAGTTGACACCGTTGACGGCCTTGGCGACCCCGTCGCGGGTGCGGAACTCCACGTGCAGGTCGCGGACTTCGAGCAGCGGTCGGCCCGTGTCCTGTGAGCCGTCCGGTGCGGGACTTTCGGCCATTTCATCGATGATGGTCACGTACGCCTCCCTCAGCGCAGCTTGGGGTCGAGGGCGTTGCGTACCGCATCGCCGAACATCAGGAACGAGAGCACCGTGATCGAGACCATCACCGAGGGGATGATCAGGGTGTGGGGGGCGATACGGAGCTGCTCACGGCCTCGCGCCACGTCGCCGCCCCAGGACACGGCCGTGTCACCGAGACCCACGCCCAGGAAGGACAGGGTGGCTTCGGCGGCGATGTAGCCGCCGAGCGCGATGGTCGCCACGACGATGATGGGCGCGAGTGCGTTGGGCAGGATGTGCCGGATCAGGATCCGGGACGTCGAGGCACCGAGGGCCTTGGCGGCCACCACGTAGTCCGACTGCTTGATGGTGATCACGGCACCGCGGGCGACCCTGGCGATCTGCGTCCAGCCGAGGAAGGCGAGGGCCATGATGACGACGGGGACGGTGCGGTCGTCGAAGGAGTTCAGCACCACCAGGGCGCCGAGCAGGAACGGGATGCCGAGGAAGATGTCGGTCAGCCGCGAGAGCAGCGTGTCGGTCCAGCCGCCGAAGTAGCCGGCGATCATGCCGATGACCGTGCCGATGATGGTGACGGCGACGGTGACGCCCACACCGACGCTGATCGAGGCGCGGGTGCCGTAGACGACACGGGCGTAGATCGAACGGCCCTGGACGTCGTAGCCGAGCCAGTCCGGAGCGAAGAGGTGCCCCCAGTTCGGCTTGCCCAGGTAGTGCTTGGCCAGATCGGCGTCGCGCGGGGAGGCACTGGTGAACAGTCCCGGCCAGACCGCCATCACCAGCAGGAACACGATCAGCACGCCCGAGATCACGAACAGCGGGTTGCGCCGCAGGTCGTGCCAGGCGTCGGACCAGAGGCTGCGCGCCTTCTCGGGAGCGGGGCCCGCGTCGGTCACGACGACACCCGCGGTGCTCACGGTGTCACCGGGAAGGGCTTCGACCTTCTTCTCGACGGTCTTGTCAGGCATACCGGATCCTCGGGTCCAGGACCGCGTAGAGCAGGTCGACGATCAGGCTGGCGGCGAGGTAGATGAGCACCATCAGCGAGGCGATGCCCACGACCGTGGCGCCCTCACGCCGGGTGAGCGCCTCGTAGATCTCGAGGCCGATACCCCGCACGTTGAAGATGCCCTCGGTCACGATGGCTCCGGTCATCAACTGGCCGATCTCGATACCGAGGAAGGTGACCACGGGAATCAGCGAGTTGCGCATCAGGTGGACACCGATGATCCGGCGGCGCGGCAGCCCCTTGGCCACAGCGGTGCGAATGTAGTCGGAACGCAGGTTCTCCGCGATCGACGTACGGGTCAACCGGGCGACGTAAGCGAGTGAGAGCGACGCCAGCACGGTGGCGGGAAGCACGAGCTGGCCGAAGTCCGTCGAGTCGGTCACGGTGGGCGTGGTGACCTGCCACTTGAACGCGAGCAGGTACTGCAGCAGGAAGCCCAGCACGAAGGACGGCATCGAGACGAGGAACAGCGTCAGCGTCAGCAGTCCGCGGTCCCGCAGCGTGTCGGGGCGCAGGCCGGCGACGACACCGAGGCCGATACCCACGAGCGTGACGAAGGTGAAGGCGAAGAGCGTCAGCCTGATCGTCACCGGGAACGCATCGAGGATGATGTCCGCGATGGGCCGCTGACTTGCGATCTGGGTGCCGAAGTCGCCCTGGAACAACCCGGTCATGTAGTTCACGTACTGCTGTAGGAGCGGCTGATCGAGGCCGAGTTCCTTCTTGATGCCCGCGACCACCGCCGGGTCGTACGCCTGATCCCCCATCATCGCCCGGACGGGATCGCCGGGCAGGGCGTACATCATACAGAAGATGATCAAGGTTGACCCGATGAACACCGGGATCATCTGGAGCAGTCGCCGTGCGACATAGCGCCCCATAGGTGCCTCCGTGAGGGGTTAACGCAGGTGCGGGGGCCGCCTCCTGGTGAGGAGACGACCCCCATGCACCTCCCACCGCCACCTGAGCGGCGGCGGGTTTACGGCCGAGGGGGAAGAGGTCCGGAAGGCCCTCTTACTTGGTGGTGACGCCCCACACTTCGAGGTCACCGTGGAAGTCGACGCTGACGTTGTCGACGTTCTTACCGTGGCCGCCGTTGATGCGGTAGTACCAGAGCGGGATGGCCGGCATGTGCTCGACCAGCTTCTTCTCGACCTCCTGGAAGGCCTTCACCGACGCGTCGAGGGACTTGGCGTTGTCCGCCTTGTTCATCAGCCCGTCGATCTCCTTGTTGGAGAAGCGACCGTTGTTGGCCTCGGCGGTGGTGTGGAAGAGCTCCTTCATGAAGTTGGCGTTGACCGGGTAGTCGGCGACCCAGCCACCGCGGTACATGCCCTTCACCTGGTCGTTGTCACGGGCTTCCAGGTCCGTGGGGAAGTCCGGCTTGGGGTCGCCGACGCAGTCGACGCCGGTGGCCTTGCGGATGGACTCGCAGACCGCGGTCACCCACTCCTTGTGTCCACCGTCGGCGTTGTACTGGATGGTGAACTTGTTGCCCGGAACCCCGCCGCCCTCCTGGACGAGCTTCTTGGCCTTCGCCGGGTTGTACGTGAACACGTCGGTGTCCAGGTCCTGGTAGCCCTTGACGCCAGGCGGCGTGAAGCCCTTGGCCGGCGTGCGGGTGTTGTTCAGAACCGTCTTGGTGATCGTGTCACGGTCGATCGCCATCGACAGACCCTGGAGGACCTTCGGGTCGATGTCCTTGAAGGTCTTGGAGTAGAACGCCGGGGTCAGCGACTGGATGGCCGCGTACGGCTGCTCGATGGCACCGTCGCCCAGGTCCTGCTTGTACTTCGGCAGGTCCGTCGGGCCGACCTGGCGGATCATGTCCAGGTTGCCGGAGACGACGTCCTTGTAGGCGGCCTCGACCGTCGTGTAGTTCTTGAACTGGACGCCCTTGTTCTTCGCCTTGTTCGGGCCCTGGTACTCGTCCCAGGCCTTGACCTGGATGAGCTTCTTGTGGTCCCACTTCTCGAACTTGTAGGGACCGTTGCCGACCGGCTTCTGGCCGAAGGCCTTCGGGTCGTCGTAGAAGACCTTGGGCAGCGGGGCCCACGTGGCGTAGCCGAGCTTGTAGTTGAAGTACGGCATCGTGTACTTCAGCTCGATCGTGAAGGTGTGGTCGTCCACGGCCTTCAGACCGGACATCTTGTCGGACTTCGGGTCACCCTTTTCCGGGTGGACGTCGTCGTAGCCCTTGATGTCCTGGAACCAGAAGGAGTTCTGCTGGTTGTTCTTGATGTTGGCGTACCAGTTCCAAGCGTCGATGTACGACTTGGAGGTGACTTCTTCGCCGTTGTGGAACTTCCAGCCCTTCTTGAGCTTGACCGTCCACGTCTTCGAGTCGTCGGACGTGACCGACTCGGCGTTCGTGTAGACGATCTCACCCTTGGCGTCGAAGTCCAGCAGCTGGGTGAAGAGGGACTGGATGACGTACGAGCCGTTGGTCTCGTTGGTGTCAGCCGGGATCAGCGGCTTCTGCGGCTCACCGACGTCGATCGAGACGTACCCCGCAGGGCCGGAACCCTTGCTCTTGCCCTCACCGTCACTGTCGCCGCCGCAGGCGGTGGCGGCCAGAGCGACAACTATCGCCCCCGCGACCCACTTGGCGCTCTTGGCACCGCGCATGGGTTCCTCCTATGAAGTCATTGGTTCACCGCGAAGGGAGCACAGGACAGATCACCGCCACCGCCCGTCGTCCGGTAGCGGAAATCGTCAGGTGCCCCCGCGCTCGTGAGGGTCGGCGCCCCGTCGGCGAGTGACCCGTTCATCCGAGCTCTACGCGCCTAACTATCGGCCAAACACTGGGACCGAACCACACCCTCGAGGTCTCGGTTCGATCACAGCTCGCGTATACATCTTCCAAAATCCGGACAAAGGGTTTGGTGAAAGATCCCTGCGAAACGGACTTGTTACACATCTATCGGTGGCGGGTGTCCGTATTCCGGACGCGAGAGTGAGATAAACCGCTTGCGCCTGCCGTGGCCGCCGTGCAGGGTGCCATCGAGGGCTGTCACGCGCTCAAGAAGCCTCTGCCGCAGGGCCGTTGTACGGACCGGTGCGCGGGCAGGGCGCGGCACTTCCGCAGCAGGGTAGTGCGCACGAGGTGCTCCGGACGGCTCTCCCCGGCAAATCGAGGGTTTTCCCTAACCCTTTCCTTCTCGTTCCCTCCGCTTTACGACGACGCCGGGCACCCCGCGAGGCGGGGTGCCCGGCGTCGTCGTACGGCAGGCGTCAGCCGTGCTTGGCGCGGCTCGCGGCGCGGGCGCGCTCGCGGGCGTCCAGGTTCACCTTGCGGATGCGCACGGCCTCCGGGGTGACCTCGACGCACTCGTCGTCGCGGCAGAACTCCAGGGACTGCTCCAGCGACAGCTTGCGCGGCGGGACGATCGACTCGGTCACATCGGCCGTGGACGACCGCATGTTGGTGAGCTTCTTCTCCTTGGTGATGTTGACGTCCATGTCGTCGGCGCGGGAGTTCTCGCCGACGATCATGCCCTCGTACACCTCGGTGCCCGGCTCCACGAAGAGAACGCCGCGCTCCTGGAGGTTGGTCATCGCGAAGGCGGTGACCGCACCGGCGCGGTCGGCGACCAGGGAGCCGTTGTTGCGGGTCTGGAGGGTGCCGAACCAGGGCTCGAAGCCCTCGTGGATGGAGTGGCCGATGCCCGTGCCGCGGGTCTGCGTCAGGAACTCGGTCCGGAAGCCGATGAGGCCGCGTGAGGGCACGACGAACTCCATGCGGACCCAGCCGGAGCCGTGGTTCGACATGTTGTCCATACGGCCCTTGCGGACGCCCATGAGCTGCGTGACGGCACCCATGTGCTCCTCAGGCACGTCGATCGTCATGCGCTCGACGGGCTCGTAGACCTTGCCGTCGACCTCCTTGGTGACGACCTGCGGCTTGCCGATGGTCAGCTCGAAGCCCTCGCGGCGCATGGTCTCGACGAGGATGGCCAGCGCCAGCTCGCCGCGGCCCTGCACCTCCCAGGCGTCCGGCCGCTCGGTGTCCAGCACCCGGAGGCTGACGTTACCGATCAGCTCGCGGTCGAGGCGGTCCTTGACCTGACGGGCGGTGACCTTGCGGTCCTTGACGGCCGCCTTGTTGTCGGCGCCCTTGCCGGTGGCGCCACGGCCGACCAGCGGGGAGGTGTTGGTGCCGATGACCATGGAGATCGCGGGCTCGTCGACCGTGATCAGCGGCAGCGCGACCGGGTTCTCCGGGTCGGCCAGGGTCTCGCCGATCATGATGTCCGGGATACCGGCGACGGCGCAGATGTCACCGGGGCCGGCCAGCTCCGCCGGCTTGCGGGTCAGCGCCTCGGTCATCATCAGCTCACTGATGCGGACGTTGCTGACGGAGCCGTCGCGCTTGATCCACGCGACCGTCTGGCCCTTGCGCAGCTCGCCCTGCTCGACGCGGAGCAGGGCGATACGGCCGAGGAAGTTGTCGGCGTCCAGGTTGGTGACGTGCGCCTGGAGCGGGGCGGCCTCGTCGTAAGTCGGGGCCGGGATGTGCTCCAGGATCGTGGAGAAGAACGGCTCCAGGCTGGTGGAGTCGGCCGGGACCGTGCCGTCGTCCGGCTTGGTCAGCGAGGCGATGCCGTCGCGGCCGCAGGCGTAGACGATCGGGAACTCGATCTGCTCCTCGTCGGCGTCCAGGTCGAGGAAGAGGTCGTAGGTCTCGTTGACGACCTCGTCGATCCGGGAGTCAGGGCGGTCCGTCTTGTTGATGCACAGGATGACGGGCAGCCGCTTCTGGAGCGCCTTGCGCAGCACGAAGCGGGTCTGCGGGAGCGGGCCCTCGGAGGCGTCCACGAGCAGGACGACGCCGTCGACCATCGACAGACCGCGCTCGACCTCGCCGCCGAAGTCGGCGTGGCCGGGGGTGTCGATGATGTTGATGGTGATGACCTCCCCCCCGTCCTTCGGGTGGTACTTCACCGCCGTGTTCTTGGCCAGGATCGTGATGCCCTTCTCACGCTCCAGGTCGTTCGAATCCATCATGCGGTCGTCGACGCCTTCGAGCTGGTGCGCGGCGAAGGCGCCGGCCTGCTTCAGCATGCCGTCGACGATGGTGGTCTTGCCGTGGTCGACGTGAGCGACGATGGCGACGTTGCGGATGTCGTGGCGCGTGGCCATAAGAAGGCGTACTCCCGGAGTGTGAGGAATGCCCTGCGCGTGCATCGGTGGTGCGCGGGCCCTGCCGAGCTCAACATGCCACGGCCTCACCCCATGGTACGGGTCTGCTGCCGCTGGGGTTAGCCAGCCCACGTCAGCGCAGGTCAGAGCCTGTTTCGAGGTCCTTCACGTCAGTGCCCGGGCTTTCCGGGGGCCGCCGGTTCGCAGGAGTGCCGGGCGGCCTCGCGGGCCAGGGGCGAGTCGGCCTTCTCCTCGCAGTCCATCAGGCCGCCGATGTCGACCGTCCAGTTCCGGGCGTGGCCGGAGACCGTCCTGCCGTCCGGGCAGGTGTAGCGGAAGTCCGCCGACACCTCCCTCACACCGGCGTACTGGACGAACTCACCCGCCGCGCGGGGGACGACGCGGCCGTCGTCGAGTTCCGGTGCCGGGAGCCGGACGTCGGTGAACGCCCAGGTGTCTCCGCCGGCCTCCGCCAGGGTGCGCGCGTCGGAGTCGATCTCGCCCGTCTTCTTGCCGAACGAGAAGAGGATCTCGGCGGCGGACGGAGCCGGTCCGTCGGCGTGCACCGAGGGTCTGGGGGTGTACACCCGCCGCATCGGGTTGTGCAGCCTGCCGCCGCCCTTGCCCAGCCGCTCCAGGGCGGAGACGCCGGTCAGCCGGTCCCGCTCCGTGACCCGGGACCAGGTGAAGGTGCCCTCCGCGCAGGCCTGCCTGACGGCCCGGCCGGTCTCACGTGCCGCTGCGTCACCTTTCGCCTCCCCCGTGCATGCCGTCAGTCCGGTCACCAACGCCCCGACGGCCAATCCGGCCGCACAGACCCGCCATACCGTGCCGCGCATCCGCCGGCCCCCGTCCCCCGTGCACGGACGCCCGGCGTCCGCACCATGATCACTGCTGATCTCATGGTGCGGACGCCGTGCGGGGACGGCAAGACGTTTGAGCGTTCCCAGAGCTACCGGGCGGCTGATCCCTTCGCCGACGGTCCCGCCGCCGGCTTCGCGCCCTTCTTCAGGAAGCCCATGTCCTCGTAGACCGGGGTGCCGAAGCCGAAGGCGCCGGTGTTCACGAGGTTCTTGCGGGCCGCGATGAGCTGGGGACGCTGGAAGAGGGGGATGGAGCCGGCCGCGGCCCAGATGCGGGAGTCGGCCTTGCGGATGAGGGAGCGGGACTCGCCCTCGTCGAGGGTGGACACGGCCTCGTCGAAGAGCTGGTCGACCTGGTCGGTGCCGACGCGGGTGTAGTTCTGCTCGACGTTCAGGGAGCCGTCGGCGGCCGGGACGGGCTTGGCGTAGACGGGACGGGCGTCGGTGGCGGGGAAGGCGGTGGCGGGCCAGGAGTAGAGGGCGAGGTCGTACTGGCCGGACGCGATGTGGTCCTTGAAGTAGGACTCGTCGGAGACCTTGGAGATGTCCGTGCCGATGCCGACGCGCTCCAGCATGCGGGAGATGCGGTCGGCGACCGTGCGCAGTGTCTGGGAGCCGGGCCCTGAGGGGAGGACGAAGCGGAGCGTGAGGGCCTTGCCGTTCTTGGCGAGCTGGGCGGCCTCGCGGTTCGCCGGGGCGGCGGTGCCCTTGGGGGCGTACGCGCCGGGGGCGCCGCCCTGGGCCGGCTGCTTGTACTGCTTGCCGTCCTGGGCGAGGTGGTCGGCGGGGTCCTGCCGGCCGTGCGCCTTGTTGTCCTCGCCGACGACGTACGTGCCGTCGTCGTCCTGCCTGTCCTCGGAGGAGCCGGCCTTCTCGCCCTCGGCTCCGGCCGCCTTCTCCCCCTTCTTCTTCTCCTGCTCCTTGACGGGGCCGCCGCGCACCCACCCGGCGTCCGCGAGCAGGGCCTGGGCCTCCTTGGTGTCCTGGCCGCCGAGGGCGCCGCTGTTGTCGGCGTAGGCGGCCTGGCCGGAGAGGGCCAGGTGGCTGCCGACCGGGACGGCCGGCAGCCCCAGGGGCTTCAGGACGGCCTCGGCCAGTTCCTCGCGGTCGAGGGCGCGGGCGACGGCCCTGCGGACGCGCTCGTCGGCGAGCGGGCCCTCGGCGCCGTTCAGGGCGAGCTGGGTGTAGGCGGGTTCCAGGGACTTGCGCACCTCGAAGCCGCGCAGGGCCTGCTGCTGCCGGGTGTACTTGGTGACCGCCTTGCGCAGCTTCTTGCGGGCGACGGTCTCCTCGTCGGCTGCGTCCTCGTCGGTGCCGTTGGCGACGGCCCACGAGCGCAGGGCGTCCGCGGCCGACCGGTCGGCGCCGGGGCCCATCAGCGGGCTGCTGGAGCTGCGGGGCCGGGCGGCGACGGTGATGCGGCGGGCCGCGGAGGGGTCGATCTCGGCCACGTCGAGGGTGCCGGCGGCCAGCTCGGCGGCCCGCTTGTCGCGCGGCACGGTGCGCAGCACGATCTCGGAGAGCTTGGCCGGCTTGCCCCACCAGCGCGGGTTGCGGGCGAGGGTGATCTCGTCGTCCTCGCCGTCGACCTCCTTCACCGAGAAGGGACCGGCGGTGACTTTGAGCTTCTTGCGTGCCCCGTCGTTGAAGGAGTCCGGGGTGCCCATGACGTCCTTCGGGTACAGCGGCGAGAACAGCGAGCGCCAGTCGGCGTAGGGGCGGCTGAAGGTGACCTTGACCTCCAGGGCGCTGTCCCCGCGCTCGATCTTCTGGATGCGGTCGTAGCCGGCGTTGCGAGCGGTCCAGTAGGCGGTGTCCTTGCCGGACAGGGCGCGCCACTGGGCGGCGAAGTCGGCGGCGCCGATCTCCCGGCCGTCGCTCCAGACGGCCTGCTGGTTCAGCTTGTACAGGACGACCTGCTTGGGCTCGGTCTCGACGACCTCGGCGGACTCCAGGTAGGCGGGGTTGCGCTCGGGACGGCCACTGGCGTTCATCCGGAACATCGACGGCAGGACGGCCTGGGCGACGCGGGTGGTGGTGGCGTCGGCGTCCGACTGGAAGGTGTTCAGGGTGTCGGGCACGGAGTCCACGGCCCAGCGCAGGGTGCCGCCGTCGGCGATCCGGTCGCGGCCCGCGGGCTGGATGTCCGGCGCGGCGAGCGGCTTGCCCGCGGGGTCCTCGGAGCCGCATCCGGCGAGCGCGGGAACCGCGAGCACGCCCGCGGTGAGGAAGGCGACCGAGCGCGTGACCGCACGCGGGCCGACACCGTGCTGGGACATCTGTGCTACCTCCGGGAAGCCGCGGGCGTTACGATCACTTTTGGCGGTATTTGGTGCTTGTCTGATGTATGCGGCCACTGAAGAGGAAAGGGTTCAGCAACACAGGGCGACACGGCGGTCACGGGCGGGAAGTCACCCGTGCGGCGCAGCGCACCGCAGGGTGCACCCGCGCGCCTCGGCCAATCGATGCACATCCCTTCACAGCACAAGGTGTGACGCGCAACACTCGCAGGCGCATGAACGTTGCCGCCTTGGGCCTCGAAGGACCCGTGGAAGTGAGGGCAAGTCATGTCCGTTCACGACGAACTGACGTCAGTCCAGCGCAGTCTCGACGAGCTGTTCCGCTCGCTGGGACGCCTGGAGAAGCAGCTCGGCACCGGCGGCCTGGAGATGCGCCGCGTCCGTGCCGACGCCAACCACCTGCGCGAGAGCGTCGCCCTGCTGCGCGACGCCGCCGCCTCGCCGGCCGCTCCGAAGCGCCCCGACCTCGTCACCATCTCGGACGCGCCGTACGACCCCGCCCTGTGGGTCGACTCGGACGACGAGGGACTCGGCGCCCGGGACCGGCGCGCTCCCTGACCGGGAGGGCGTCGAACGACCGGCACCTCCCCCGAACCCGACCGGAGTCGTCACAGTGGCCACTGGTACGGAACCTCCCGCCACAGAACCCCAACCCCGAAGCGGCGGCGTACGGGCGGGTACGCGCGCCGCGATCGACGCCCCGCACCTGCGAACCGACCGCTGGTGGCTGGCCCCGGCCGGCACGGTCGCCGGTCTGCTGGCCTTCATCGTCTACTCGACCTGGCGGGCCTTCGCGAACGCCGACTACTACGCGGCGCCGTACGTCTCGCCCTTCTACTCCCCCTGCCTGGCGGAGAACTGCGAGCCGATGAAGGCCGGCCCGAACTGGGAGATCTTCGGCGGCTGGTGGGGGATCTCCCCCGCGATCATCATCCTGATCTTCCCGCTCGGCTTCCGTCTGACCTGCTACTACTACCGCAAGGCCTACTACCGGGGCTTCTGGGCGTCCCCGCCGGCCTGCGCGGTGGCCGAGCCGCACCAGAAGTACACGGGTGAGACCCGCTTCCCGCTGGTGCTCCAGAACATCCACCGGTACTTCTTCTACGCCGCGCTCCTCGTCGCCGGGATCCTCACCTACGACACCGTGCTCGCCTTCCGCGACGAGAACTACGAGTGGGGCCACATGGGCCTCGGCACGCTCGTGTTCCTGGTCAACATCGTGCTGATCTGGGCGTACACACTGTCCTGCCACTCGTGCCGGCACATCGTCGGCGGCAAGCTCAAGCACTTCTCCAAGCATCCCGTGCGCTACCGGATGTGGCAGTGGGTCGGGAAGCTCAACGCCCGGCACATGCTGCTCGCCTGGGCGTCGCTGGTGAGCGTGGCGCTCGCCGACTTCTACGTCTACCTGGTCGCGTCCGGTGCCTTCGACGATCCGCGGTTCTTCTGATGAGGGGTGCGTTCTGATGTCCGTCGTCGACCGGCAGGAGTGGGACGTCGTCGTGGTGGGGGCGGGCGGCGCCGGGCTGCGCGCCGCCATCGAGGCACGCGAGCGGGGCGCCCGTACGGCCGTGATCTGCAAGTCGCTGTTCGGCAAGGCGCACACGGTGATGGCCGAGGGCGGTATCGCGGCGGCGATGGCCAACGCCAACGAGAACGACAACTGGCGGGTCCACTTCCGCGACACCATGCGCGGCGGCAAGTTCCTCAACCAGTGGCGGATGGCCGAGCTGCACGCGCAGGAGGCCCCGCAGCGGGTGTGGGAGCTGGAGACCTGGGGGGCGCTGTTCGACCGCACCAAGGACGGCCGGATCTCCCAGCGCAACTTCGGCGGCCACGAGTACCCGCGCCTCGCGCACGTCGGCGACCGCACGGGCCTGGAGCTGATCCGCACCCTCCAGCAGAAGATCGTCGCGCTCCAGCAGGAGGACTTCAAGGAGACCGGCGACTACGAGTCCCGGCTGAAGGTCTTGCAGGAGTGCACGGTCACCCGCGTCCTGAAAGGGGACGGGCGCGTCTCCGGGGTCTTCGGCTACGAGCGCGAGTCGGGCCGCTTCTTCGTCCTGGAGGCGCCGGCTGTCGTGATCGCGACGGGCGGCATCGGCAAGTCCTTCAAGGTGACGTCGAACTCGTGGGAGTACACGGGCGACGGTCACGCGCTGGCGCTCCTCGCGGGCGCTCCCCTGCTGAACATGGAGTTCGTGCAGTTCCACCCGACCGGAATGGTCTGGCCGCCGTCGGTGAAGGGCATCCTCGTCACCGAGTCGGTGCGCGGCGACGGCGGTGTGCTGCGCAACTCCGACGGCAAGCGGTTCATGTTCGACTACATCCCCGACGTCTTCAAGGACAAGTACGCCGAGACCGAGGACGAGGCCGACCGCTGGTACGAGGACCCGGACCACAACCGGCGCCCGCCCGAGCTGCTCCCCCGCGACGAGGTCGCGCGGGCGATCAACTCCGAGGTGAAGGAGGGGCGCGGCTCCCCGCACGGGGGCGTGTTCCTCGACGTGTCGACCCGGATGCCCGCCGAGGTGATCAAACGGCGGCTGCCGTCGATGTACCACCAGTTCAAGGAGCTGGCGGACGTCGACATCACGGCGGAGGCGATGGAGGTCGGGCCCACCTGTCACTACGTGATGGGCGGTGTGGCGGTCGAGTCCGACACGGCGGCGGCGCGCGGGGTGCCCGGGCTGTACGCGGCCGGTGAGGTGGCCGGCGGCATGCACGGCTCCAACCGGCTCGGCGGCAACTCGCTGTCCGACCTGCTGGTGTTCGGGCGCCGGGCGGGCTGGCACGCCGCCGAGTACGCGGCGGAGCTGGCCGGGGCGCGGCCCGTCGTGGACGACGTCCAGATCGACTCCGCCGCCGCCGAAGCCCTGCGGCCCTTCTCCGCCGAGTCGGAGATCGAGGAGCCGAAGGGCGGCCCGCCGGAGAACCCGTACACCCTGCACCAGGAACTCCAGCAGACGATGAACGACCTGGTCGGCATCATCCGCCGCGAGCCGGAGATGAAGCAGGCCCTGGAGAAGCTGGCCGAGCTGCGGGTCCGGGCACGCCGGGCCGGTGTCGAGGGGCACCGGCAGTTCAATCCGGGCTGGCACCTCGCCCTGGACCTCAGGAACATGCTGCTGGTCAGCGAGTGCGTGGCCCGGGCCGCGCTGGAGCGCGCCGAGTCGCGCGGCGGGCACACCCGCGAGGACCATCCGGGGATGGACCGCAAGTGGCGCCGGATCAACCTGCTGTGCGCGCTCACCGACCCGACGGGCGGGCTGGCGGCCACGGACCCGGTCCGCGGCCAGATCGCCCTCACCCGCGAGACCACCGAACCCGTCCGTGCCGACCTGCTCGCCCTGTTCGACAAGGAGGAGCTGGTCAAGTACCTCGCCGAAGAGGAGCTGTACGAATGAGCAGCTACACGGCCCACTTCAAGGTGTGGCGCGGTGACGTGGGAGGCGGCGGCCTCGAGGACTTCAAGGTCGAGGTCAACGACGGCGAGGTGGTGCTCGACATCATCCACCGCCTCCAGGCCACCCAGGCCCCCGATCTCGCGGTGCGCTGGAACTGCAAGGCGGGCAAGTGCGGTTCGTGCTCCGCGGAGATCAACGGCCGGCCGCGGCTGTTGTGCATGACGCGCATGTCGGTGTTCGACCGGGAGGAGACGATCACGGTGACGCCGCTGCGGGCGTTCCCGGTGATCCGGGATCTCGTCACGAACGTCGGCTTCAACTACCAGAAGGCCAGGGAAGTGCCGTCCTTCGTGCCGCCCGCGGATCTCGGTCCCGGCGAGTACCGGATGATGCAGGAGGACGTGGACCGTCCGCAGGAGTTCCGCAAGTGCATCGAGTGCTTCCTGTGTCAGGACACCTGCCATGTGGTCCGCGACCACGAGGAGAACAAGCAGGCGTTCGCGGGTCCCCGTTTCCTGATGCGGGTGGCGGAGCTGGACATGCACCCGCTGGACGCGGCGGCGGAATCCGGCCTGGACCGCAAGACCACCGCCCAGGACGAACACGGCCTGGGCTACTGCAACATCACCAAGTGCTGTACGGAGGTCTGCCCGGAGGGCATCAAGATCACGGACAACGCGCTGATCCCTCTGAAGGAACGGGCGATCGACCGCAAGTACGACCCGCTGGTGTGGCTGGGCTCGAAGATCAAACGGCGTTCTTCAGCAGGCTGAGCGCCTGCTGGAGGTTGTGCTCCGCGATCTCCCGCATCCGCTCCGGGTGCGGGAAGTCGCCCTCGATGAGCGTCAGCGGCCCCGAGACCAGGCCGAGGTGCATCGACAGGCGGTAGAGGCGCATGCGTGCCTCGTCGAGGCCGGGGGCGCGCAGGGCGTCGTAGTGGGGGCCGAAGCGGAGCTCGAGGAAGACGTGCTCGTGCTCCACGTCGAAGTACATCAGGCCCTCGACGTCGATGAGCGCCGGCTGTCCGTCGGACGTGAGGAGGACGTGGTCGGGGCCCAGTTCGGCGTGGATGAGGGTGTGCCGGTCGCGGGGGCGGACCGCGGCGGTCAGGGCGTGGATCGTGTCCTCCAGTTCCCGGCGTACGGCGGCGGCACGGAGTTCGCGCCGGGCCGCCTCCGCGATGCAGCGCAGAGCGCCGTCGGTGATGCGCTGTTCACAGGAGACGCCGTGGGAGGAACCGCCGTCGTCCACGACGGCGGCCTTCCCGAAGCGGGGGCCGGTGTGGGAGTGCAGGGTGGCGAGCAGGTCCGCCATCCGGTCCATGAGCCGGGGCGCCTCGCGCGGGTCCCGGGCGAGGGCGTCCTCCAGGCTGCCGCCGGTCATGTCCTCCACGACGGCCGCGTCGGCCGGGAGGTGCGTGTGCGTGGCGTCCGCGTACATCAGGCGCGGGGTGCGGACGCCGGCGGCGGCCAGGCGGTCGTGGGCCGCCGTGAACAGGCGGAGGGGGTGTCCGTAAAGTCCCGTCGTCCGCCCGGAGGCGGGCCCTGCGGCGTCCGGTGCGTGCTCTGGGGGTACCCCCGGCCGAAGGCTGGGGGAGTGCCGGGCGGACGCCCGCGTACTGGTTGTACGTGGGTGTTCGGCCGGTGCGGCGAGAGTGCGTGCCGGGCGTCGCGGGGCAGGCGGGACTTTGCGGACACCCCCTCGGCCGGTGCCGTGGGAGAAGACGTCCCGGGGGTCGGGGTCGGGCTGGTCCCAGTAGTCCTCGTCGGCCGACCACACGTAGGCGACGGCCGTGGAGTCGTCGTCGAGGGTCAGGCGGTAGACGCCCTTCTTGGTGCCGCCGCGCAGGCGTTCCACACCGGTGAGGGTGCGGCCGGGGCCCAGGGCGGCTCGGGCGAGGGGGGCGAGTTCGGTGCGGGTGAGGGGTCTTCGGGTCCTGGTCACCGCACCCAGTCTTCCTTGTACGCCCGCCAGTCCGCCTCGGTCGCGGCGAAGTCGATGTACAGCGCGACGCCGAAGCGGGACCGGTCGGCGTCCGTGCGGGACAGGCCCAGGCGGACGCCCCGGACGGCGGCGGGGACGGTCTCGGCGTGGCCCCAGTGGTCGAAGTTGCTCTCCCAGTAGAAGGGCAGGCCCATCAGCAGGTCGGTGGAGGGCGGGGTGACCTCCAGGGCGAGGGACGTCTGCTGGGCGACGTACCCGCCGTAGGTGCCCTCCAGCGGCTGGGCGGTGTCGTACGACATCACCGCGATCTGGTCGACGCGGCGGGCCACCTGGCCGAAGAACTCCTGGGACCACCACTTGGGGTGGTCGGTGAAGAGACCGAACACGGTGTGAAGGGCCGGGAGCGGGTCGATCTGGTGGGCGGCGACGGAGAGTTGGGCGTCCCTGGAACGGGTCTCGCGGCGCAGGGCGTCGAGGAGGGTGAGGTAGTCGCGGTCGCCGGACGGCATGGGCTCCAGGTCGAGGTGGATGCCCTCGTAGCCGGTGTCCAGGATCTGGCGGGCGGAGCGGACGACCGCGGCGCGGGTGTCCGGCTTCTCCAGGACCATGCCGTCGGCGCCCTCGGCGGCCAGGACGTCGCCCAGGAAGGCCTGCACGCGGATCCCGGGGAGTTTGTCGTGGACGGCGTCGATGAACCAGCGGGCCCTCGGGTACACCGACTCGGGCAGCGTGCCGTCGTGTTCCAGCGGGCCGGAGTGGACGTACAGGTCGCGGATGCCGGTGCCTTGCAGGCGGCGGGCCAGGGCGGTGACGTCGGCGTCCTTCTTGCGGCCGTCGACCCAGGCGTGGCCGAGCCAGAGGGCGTCGCGGTTTCTGGTGTGAGTGCCCTGTGCGGGGTCGCCCTGGTAGTTGACGTAGAGGGCTGTTTCGGCGGTCAGGAGCGGAAGGAGGGCGATGAGCAGGGCTAAGGCCGCGCGTCTGAACCAGCGGCGGCGGGGACGTCCGGCCCCGGCTTCGCCTTCGGCCGGGTCGTTCCCATCCGCAGCACCCGTGCGGACATCGTCGTCAGGTGCCGGTGGCCCCTGCGGGGGTTCCTCCCCGTCGGCGACTGCCGCTGCGGCCTCGTTCGGGGTCGTGCCCTCCACGCGTTCCATGCCGTCTCCCCCCGGTGATGCGGTTGGTGTTGCCGGGGAGGACGATCCGTACCGGTGTTCGGTTGCGATCAGAACAGGCTCAGCAGCGCCTCCGCCGGGTCGGTCAGGCCCGTTTCGCCGCCGGGGAGGGGCAGTTCGAACCAGACCGTCTTGCCCCGGGGTGTGCGGCGGGAGCCCCATGCCGCGCTGAGGAGGCCGACCAGCTGGAGGCCCCGGCCGCCCTCGTCGGTGTCGCGGGCGCGGCGGCGGCGGGGCTGGACCAGGCCGGAGTCCCAGACCTCGCAGACCAGGGTGCGGTCGAGGAGGAGCCGCAGGCGGATCTCGCCCTCGCCGTAGCGCAGGGCGTTGGTGACGAGTTCGCTGACCAGCAGCTCCGTGGTGTCGACCAGGGGTTCCATGTCCCAGCTGATCAGCTGGGCACGCGCGTACTCGCGGGCCCGGCCCACGCTGCGCGGCTCGCGCGGCAGGGTCCAGTCACCGACGGACTCGGTGGGCAGGCCCTGTACACGTGCCATCAGCAGCGCGATGTCGTCCTCGCCGTGATGGGTGTCGAGGGTGTTGAGGACGTGGTCGCAGACGTCCTCCAGCGGCTGGGTGGGGTCGGACAGGGTGCTGACGAAGGCCTGGAGCCCTTCGTCGAGGGGGTGGTCGCGGCTTTCGACCAGTCCATCCGTGTAGAGCGCGAGCAGGGCACCCTCGGGGAGTTCGACCTCGACCTCCTCGAAGGGCTCGCCGCCGACGCCGAGCGGCAGGCCCGGCGGCACGTCGAGCATCAGGGCCGGCTCGCCCGGTTCGACCAGGACGGGCGGCAGATGGCCCGCGTTGGCGAAGGTGCAGCGCCGGGTGACGGAGTCGTAGACGGCGTAGACGCAGGTGGCGAGGTACACCTCCGACAGATCCGCCTCCCGGGGGCGGCGGGCCGCCCTGGTCGCCTGCTGGACGCCGCCGGGGGCGCCGAGGCCGCGGGCGATCTCGTCCAACTGGGAGAGCACCTCGGCCGGTTCTATGTCGAGCTGCGCCAGGGTGCGTACCGCCGTGCGGAGTTCGCCCATGGCGACGGCGGCGCGCAGGCCGCGGCCCATGACGTCGCCGACGACCAGCGCGGTGCGGTGCCCGGGGAGTTCGATGACGTCGAACCAGTCGCCGCCGACCTCGCTGGGCCGGCCGGTGTTGGCGTTCCCGGGCAGATAGCGGCAGGCGATGTCGAGACCGGAGGCCTCCGGGTCGCCGGGCGGGAGCAGGGACCGTTGCAGTATCAACGCGCGTTGGTGCTCGCGCCGGTAGAGGCGGGCGTTGTCGATGCAGACGGCGGCGCGGGCGGCGAGTTCGACGGCCAGGTCCCGGTCACGGTCGCCGAAGGGCTCGCTGCCCTTCGTACGGGCGAACTGCACGAGCCCGACGACGGTGTCGTGGGCGACCATCGGCACGGCGAGCGTGGACTGCACGAGTCCGCCGTCCTCGCCGGGGACGGTCTGCGGGCGGGCCGTGCGCAGGGCGTCCGCGCAGGGCGAGTTGAACGGGTAGTGGTGGACGGCGCCGACCGCGACGGGCACGCCGGTGCCGGTGAAGGGAGCGTCGGAGACGGCGCTGGCGAAGGCCACCCGGCGCAGTTCGGCGCTGCCGTCGGCGAGCCCGGGCGGGGTCTCGTCGCCGACCAGCAGGCCCTGGTAGAGGTCGACGGTGGCCAGGTCGCAGAAGCCGGGCACGACGACGTCGAGGAGCTGCCGGGCCGTGGTCTCCAGGTCGAGGGAGTTGCCGATGCGGGCGCCGGCCTCGTTCAGCAGGGCGAGGTTGCGCCGGGCGGCGGCGGCCTCGCGGGCGGCGGCGCGGCGCGAGGTGATGTCCGTGCCGAGCCAGGCGATGCCGATCGGCCTGCCCGAACCGCTGTGCACCCGATAGAGGTTGACGGACCAGTGGCGGCGCTCGTCGGAGCCCGGCACGAAGCCCGTGACGTGCATGTCCGTGATGGAGTTGCCGGTTTCCAGCACGCGGCGCAGCGTGGCGGCGACCCGCTCGGCCTCGCCGCGCTGGAGGTAGTCGTGGACGCCCTTGCCGCGGTGGTCGTCGGGCTCGCCGCCGAAGACGGAGGCGAACCGGTGGTTGGCGCGGCGGACCCGCAGGTCGGCGTCGATCAGCAGGAAACCGAACGGGGATTGACCGAAAATGGCCTGCGAGGCAGCGAGGTCGGTCTCGATGCTGCGCAGCGTGCGCACGTCGACGACGATGCAGACGGCGGCCTTCTCGCCGTCCTCGGTGCGCGTCGGCATGACGTACACCTCGGCGAGCCCCTCGCGTCCGCACTCCCCCTCGGCGTCCTTCGGCATCCGGAAGGGCACCACACCGGTCCACTCGCGGCCGTCGAGGATCTCCGCCATCTTGCGCAAGCCCCGCTCGTGCAGGCGGGGGTCGATGAACGTCTCGATGGGGTCCATGCCCACGGCGCGTTCGGCGGGAATGCCGAACAGGTGCTCGGCGCGCAGACTCCACTGGTCGACGAGCCCGTCGGGGCCGATGGAGAAGGACGCGACCTTGATGTAGTCGTAGATGGATCCCGGGGGACTGCTCTGCCACATGGCGTCCCCGGGCTGCACCCCGTCAGCCGCGAGCGCACCTCCCACCGCGGAGGCCAGGCCGTCCGCGGCCATCGCCCTAGCGCCCGCCGACGGGTCCTCGGACTCCGTCGCCTTCGCTGGTATCTCGCTCACGCGAACCGTCCCCTCCAGCTCACCGCGTCCGGCACCGGTCACCGGGGGCGGCTGCCCGCAGTATCCAGCACTACGGTGCCGCACAACACGGTGTTCACGATCACAGCACGGTCCCGATGGTTTTCGGTCCGGACCGTGACAACACTTCCAGTCTTCTAACCAGGGGACACGGCGTCGAATCCCGTCCGTCGCCAACCGCCACTGGCCTGAACCATTCGCTCGACAGCGGCGGGGCGGACGTACACCGATTTTTCACTCCGGAACCGCGAGTTCGAACCACACGGTCTTGCCCACGCCGCCGGGCCGGGTGCCCCAGCGACGGCAGGAGGAGGCGACCAGTTGGAGCCCGCGGCCGCTCTCGTCCTCGGGCCGGGCGGCGCGCTCGCGGGGCGGGTCCGGGAGCGGGTCGGAGACCTCCACCAGGAGGACGCCGTTCAGTTCGGAGGGGCGGACCAGGCGGACGCCGATGGGGCCGGTGGCGTGCCGCAGGGCGTTGGTGACCAACTCGCTGACCAACAACGCCGTGAGGTCGGCGAGGCTGTCGAGGCCCCAGCCGCGGAGCCGGCCGCGGACGGCCTGCCGGGCGGTGCGCACGGCGCCCGGCTCGGCGGGAAAGGTCCACTCGGCGCGGTCACCTTCGGTGTCGATCACGCCGATCACTTCCCCGGCAGCGAACCCGCCCATGTCCGGTTTCATGGGGTTAATGGGCACATACCCGATATTCGGGGCGGAGTACCGCACGAGGCAGCGCACTGTGGCACGAAAGGCGTAAGGGGCGCCCGTATGGCCACTTTCGAGCCTCGCCCGCCCCCGGTTGGCCTCAGGCGCCGGGCACTTCTCCGGTGCCGGGGCCGCCGAGAGGCCCCAGGTGCGCGAGGGTCCGCCGTACCGCGGGCACGTCCTGGTCGAGCCAGTCCACGTCCCAGATCTCGCCGGGGCCGAGCCAGCGCAGTTCGTCGTGGTCCTGAAGGGGCTTGGGGGCGGCGGAGCCGGGCCGCAGTCGCGCGGTCCACACGTGCAGGACGTACGGCGACTTCAGCGGCCACTCCCCCGGGACACGCCCGCCGGCCTCGGCGTCGACGCCGAGTTCCTCGCGCAGCTCCCGCACCAGCGCCGCGTCGACTGTCTCCCCCGGCTCGACCTTGCCGCCGGGCAGCTCCCAGCGCCCGGCCAACTCGACGGGCGCGCTGCGCCGGGCGGCCAGCAGCCGCCCGTCGTCGACCAGCGCGGCACCCACGACGACGATCCGCTCACTCATGCGGGGAGCCTAGGCCCTGTCGTCACATCCCCGTCGTCCGCCCGAAGGGCGGGTGCATGGCGTCGTGGGGCAGGCGGGAATTTGACGACAGGGCCTACGGGAGCGCGGCCGGGCACCGGCTCTTCGGCGCAGGCCCGCCCGAGGTCAGTCGTGCGCCCCGCCCTGCCCGTTCTGACCGAGCCGCTCGACCCAGTACAGCTGCTTGTGGCCACGGCCGTCGAGACTGTCCGCGATCTTCTGGGCCTCGGCCCGGGTCGCGTACCGGCCGACCCGGTAGCGGTTGCCGTTGTCGTCCTCGCGTATCACGAGCCAGGGAAGAGTGATCGTGCTGTCGTTCATCGCGCCCCTCCACTTCCCACTCGCGGCCTGTGCCGTGCCCCACCCGATAAGGAAACCGCAATGCGCATATGCCCGAGCCTACGCCTAACCTTCACGCAGCGAATACGGCTTTTCACAAAGAGGTACGCAACCAGCCAGAACGCAGGGGGCGCACGACAACGAACGCGCCGTCCGCGCACGTCGGCGCACTCGGTCGGAGGCATACCGCATGCGCCGACGCCGACCTGCGAGAACGACGGCCGGCCCAGGGAGGCGAACCACCCCGGCCGAGGACGGCTCCCGCGGTGGTCGTGTGAGCGGGGCGCGCGGGGAGCGCGCCACGGGGCGGATGTGAGCGTTCGCTACTTGACCGGAAGGTGGTAGGCGACCCGGTACCGATCAGCCGGGATGACCACGTCGGCCGTCTCGACCGCGCGGCCGGAGGCGTAGAACGTGCGCTGGATGACCAGGACCACATGGCCGGGGACGCCACCGAGGACGAGCAGCTCCTCCGCGAGCCCGGGGCGGGCGCCGACCTCCTCGGTGACGTTGTCCACGATCACGTCGATCGCGCGCATGCGCTCGACGACGCCCATGCCGCCGAGCGGGCCCTCCTCCGGCAGCATCACCGGCGTACGGCCCGTGACGGCGAGCGGCTCCCAGGACGTGGAGAGCATCATCGCCTCGCCGCCCTCGCGGTAGAGGTACCGCGTGCACATCACGCGCTCGCCCGGCTCGATGCCCAGCCGTTCGGCGACCGCGACACTGGCCTCGGACTGCTCGCTGCTGGACTCCCAGGTGCCGCGCCCCTCGCCGTCGGCCTGCTCCTGGCGGAACGGCGTGGCCCCGCCGGTCGGGCGGTATCCGGAGCGGGCGATGCGCCGGGGCACGGGCCGCTCGCGCACGTACGTCCCCGAGCCGGAGCGGCCCTCGACCAGGCCCTCCGCCATGAGCACCTTGCGGGCCTCCAGGGCGACGGTGTCCGAGACGCCGTACTCCTGGCGGATTCTGGCTTGGGAGGGGAGGCGGGTGTGCGGAGGGAGCTGACCGTCGACGATCTTCTTGCGGAGATCACCCGCGACGCGCAGGTACGCCGGTTGCTCACCGAATGTCACTGGCCGCTCCCATCAGGTTGTACAGACAGCAACAGCGTGGCAACCGTAGGTTGTGCGGTGCAAGCAAAGGCCAGAGAATCACTCGATGTGATGACATGGTGGCCCCGAGGGCTTTACGCAGGCACTTTCTCCCCGTTATAGCCGCCGTCACACCTCGGCTTCGGAGTCCCCGCCCTCGGTCCCGCCCGGGGTCGGCGGGGCCGTCGCGAGACCGAGGGCCTTGCGCGCGGTGACGGTCGCCGGGCCGTCGACGTACTCGTACGCCTTGTCGTAGTGCGTGTAGTACGTGTCCGGGTCACGGGCCGTGCTCGCCTTCGACCACTGCGCGCGGGCGTCCTCCATGTCCTTCACCAGGTCGGCGACGGGCTGCTGGGCGGTGGACTGCCAGACGTGCCCGCGCAGTGCCTCGATCTGTTCGCCGAGCGCGTCGTCCATCCGCCCCGCCCAGGCCCGGTGGCCGGCCAGGTCGTCCTCGGGGGTCTCCTCCGGCTCCTCGTACAGCGCCGCGTCGACGGCGTTGGCCGTGGACAGGAAGACGACCTGGTCGCTGTCGAAGGTGGTGGGGTCGCCGCGCAGGGAGCCGGTCAGCTTGGCCTTCGCGTCGGTGTTGCCGAAGACGCAGTTGATCGCGCGGTCGCCGTAACGCCAGCTGTCCCTCGACGGCAGGAGGTAGTACACGTCGACGTCGGCCGGCATCGCCCAGGAGTCCATGGCGTACTTGTCCTGGAGCTCGTAACACCGCTCGTCGGCGATGTCGGTGACCTCCGCGTCGCCCGGGAACGCGCCGCCCGGCAGCGTGACGACGGCGAACACCTCGCCGTCGTGCCTGCCTTCGCAAAGCACCGGGTCGACGTCGTAGGTGTCGCCCTCCAGACCGCCGGGCGCGTCGAAGCAGTCGCCCTTCCTCAGCGACAGACTCTCGTTGCCCCGCGCCCCGTCCTTGAATTTCTCCCAGGCGTCCGACGCGGCACCCGTGGACAGCGTCACCGTCCACAGCACGATCCCGACGGACGACAGCACGGCCCCGGCGATCGCCATCCCCCGGCCGCTCTGGCCGTTCCGCCCGATCTGCCGCAACGCGACGAGCCCCAGCACGAGCCCCACGGCGGGCACGAAGCAGAGCACGCCGAGCGCGAGCGCGGCGACGGCGAGCGCGTTGACGGAGACCGGCGCGCCGTACGGGCGGCCGGCGGGGCCGTGGTGACCCCAGGGGCCGTACCCCTGGGCTCCCTGGTGCCAGTTCGCAGGCGGCGGGCCGTACGGATCCTGGGGCTGCTGGTTCCCAGGGGGCGGGGGTATCGACACGGGTACGGTGCTCCTGGCTGAGGCGGTGGGAGAGAGCGGCCGTGCGAAACCGACGACGTACGGCTGGGCGCATCTTGACGTGCTCCCTGGCCTGGAGTCCAGGGAGTCCGGGCTGGGTCGGCTGCCCCTTCCGTCCGCTTCCCGGTAGTGAGCCCCACGCGCTGGTCCTGCGCCGCCCCTTCGGCTTCCTGGCCGTGCACCGCGAGACGCGCCTCGTCCTCGCGGCGGGCCGGGTCACCGACCCGAAGCCCTTCCCGGAGGACGAGGACGCCTACCTGCCGGACACGTCAGGAGACTGACGGCCGGTCACGAACGAGGTCAGAACTGGAGCGCCCAGGCGTCGATCCGCCCGGTGTCGAAGCGGGCGTTGTCGCTCACGCGCAGCTTCCACGTGCCGTTCGCGGCCTCCGAGGAGGCGTTCACGGTGTACGTGGTGTCGATGTTGTCCGCGCTGCCGCCGGTGCCGTACGCCTTGAGCGTGTACGCCGTGCCGTCGGGGGCGATCAGCTGGACCTGGAGGTCACCGATGTAGGTGTGGACGATGTGGACCTCGACGGCCAGGGCCGAGGGCGCGTTGCCGGAGACGCCGGAGACGGTCACCGGGGACTCGGCGGTGGCGTTGTCGGCGATGGCCTGGTCCGCGGTGTTCTCGAAGCGCGGGCCGGGCGGGGTGGTCGTACCGCCGCCGACGTACAGGAGGCGGTTGGGCGAGCCGGTGCCGGGGCTGGTGACGACGCCGGTCGTGGCGGCGGCCGTCAGCGCAGCGGAGACCTGCGCGGGAGTGGCCGTGGAGTTGTCGGCCAGGTGCAGGGCGGCGGCTCCGGCGACGTGCGGGCTCGCCATCGACGTACCGGAGATGGTGTTGGTCGCCGAGTCGCTCGTGCTCCAGGCCGAGGTGATGGACGAGCCGGGCGCGAACAGGTCCAGGACCGAACCGTAGTTGGAGTAGCTCGCCTTCGCGTCGCTCGACGTCGTCGCGCCGACCGTGACGGCCTCGGTGACGCGGGCCGGGGACCGGGTGGAGGCGTTGGTGGACTCGTTGCCCGCCGCGACGACGAAGGTGACGCCGGAGGTGATGGCGTTGCGTACGGCCGTGTCGATGGCGGTGTCGCCGGGACCGCCGAGGGACATGTTGGCGACGGCCGGCTTCACGGCGTTCCGGGCGACCCAGTCGATGCCCGCGACGACCTGGGCGGTGGTGCCCTGGCCGGAGTTGTTGAGCACCCGGACGCCGACGACCTTGGCCTTCTTGGCGACGCCGTAGGCACCGCCGGCGACCGTGCCGGCGACGTGCGTGCCGTGGCCGTGGCCGTCCTGGGCGGTGTTGTCGTTGTCGACGGCGTCGTAGCCGTAGGAGGCGCGGCCGCCGAAGTCGCTGTGCGTGATGCGGACGCCGGTGTCGATGACGTACGCCGTGACGCCCTCGCCCGCCTTGTCCGGGTAGGTGTACGAGCTGTTCAGCGGCAGGTTCTTCTGGTCGATGCGGTCCAGGCCCCAGGACGGCGGGCTGGGCTGGGTCCCGGTGATGCGGAACGTCCTGTTCTGGACGACGGAGGCGACGGCCGGGTCGGCGGCGAGACGTTTCACCTCGGTCTCGGAGGCCTCGACCTCGTAGCCGTTCAGGGCCTTGGTGTACGTCCGCTCGATGTCGGCGCCGTACTTGTGCGCCAGGGCCCGGCCCTCGGCGGAACCGGCCTTCCGCGTCTTCAGGGTGACGATGTAGCTGTCGGCGACGGCGTTCGCCGCGCCCTCGTACTGGATGCGCCCTTCGGACGCGGCCGGGGCCGCGCCGGCGGGGAGGGCGGAGACGAGGCTCGCGACGAGCGCCGCGGTGGCCGTCGCGCCGAGCGCGGCCAGTCTTCGCCGGGTGGATCCGTGGGGAGTACGCATCACTGCCATCTGAGGGGTCCTCCTCAATCGGTGGTGCGCTGTGGGGTGTGGTGCACGCCCGTCGGCCGCCCGAGAGTCATGGTCATGTCAATCAACGGACGGCATCCGCGCGTCAGCGAAAGATTGAGCCCTCCACAGGAATTGCACAAGGGCCCTGCGCGAGGGAGTCCTGCCAGGGGCCGCTCACGTCGGCGGGGAGCGCGCGACGAGCGGCCGATGGGCGTCTGGGGGCGGCCAGTTGGTGGCGCCCCAGTCGAAACCGGCCACCGCGCTGCCCGTTCGACGCAGACGGACGATGCGATGGAAACGGGTAGGCGCGCGGCTGTGCAGGCCCCCAAGGCACCCTGACCGTCCCGCCGTTGCGCGTGCCACGGCCGGCGCCCTCCCTCGATCGCCCGTCTGCCGCGGCTTTCGCGCGGGGCACGCCGTCCGCGCACCGGGCGACCGGCGCACCCGTCCGGCGGCGCCTACTCCTCGGGGCAGGACAGGCCCTGGCCGAGGCCGCCGTCGACCGGGAGCTTCGCCCCGGTCGTGTACGTCGCGCCGACGGCCAGGTACAGCGCGGCCCGCGCGACCGGTTCGAAAAACCAGATGACCAGCACGTCAGCAAGCAGGGCATGCGCCGACTGGGTAACGGCTTCTCGTTTTCCAGGATGGGGAGCGGTTCATCGCCAAGCGTTTTCGTCTGCGCCTTAAGCGTCTGGAGAAGTAAGGCTCACGGCGGCGAGGATGGCCGGGTGAACTGACTCACTTCCGAACGGGGTAGGGCGGACCATGCCAGAATCGCGCACCACACCACTCCCGGAGACCACCCAGCAGGGTCTCCCCGTGTCCTACGTCGAACGCTCCGGCACGCTGCTCCCCATGGTCTCCGCCTCGGCCCGGGACCACGACCCGCACGCGTGGCTCCTCGCCCACCGGGACGAACTGCGCCGGCTCGTGCTGCGGCACGGAGCGCTACGGATATCCGGCGCGGGCCCGGCCGGCACGGAGCAGCTCTCCGACGTCGCGGCCGTACTGGGCGGCAGCGCTCTGCGGTACACCGAGCGCTCCACGCCTCGGTCCCAGGTCGCGGCCACGGTCTACACCTCCACCGACTACCCGGCCGATCAGCGGATCCCCCAGCACAACGAGAGCTCCTACTCGACCCGCTGGCCGGATCACCTGTTCTTCCTCGCCGCCCGCGCGGCGACATCGGGCGGCCAGACCCCGGTGGCGGACAGCCGTGCGGTGCTCGACGAGCTGCCCCCCGAGCTCGTCGCGCGGTTCGCCGAGCTCGGCGTCCGCTACACGCGGGCGTACCACGACGGCGTAGGACTGTCGTGGCGTGAGGCCTTCCAGACCGAGGAGCGCTCCGACGTCGAGGCGTACTGCCTTTCCAGCGGCATCGAGTGGGAATGGGACGGCGACATGCTGCGCACCAGTCAGGTGCGCCCGGCCCTCACCACCCACCCGGTCACCAGGGCAACCGTCTGGTTCAACCAGGCCCATCTGTTCCATGTCGGCTCGCTGCCCAAGGCCACGACGGAGGCACTGCTCGCGCTCTTCGACGAACGGGATCTGCCGAGGAACGCCTACTTCGGCGACGGCAGCCCCATCGGTGAGGACGTACTCGCGGAGATTCACGCGGCGTTCGAGCGGACATCCGTGAGTCCCGACTGGGAGGAAGGGGACCTCCTCATGGTCGACAACGTGCTCGCGAGCCACGGTCGTGCCCCCTACGAAGGCGACCGCACGGTTCTGGTGTCGATGACCGCCGCCGACTGGGACGACTGGCGGGCGCTGAGCTGACAGCGGAACCCGCAACCCTCTGTCCCCCTGCCGTCGCGAATGGCAGGAGGACAGAGGGTTTTCGCGTCTCGGCCTTCAGACGACTTCACTGATCGATTCCGCTCGCGGGCGGGCAATCCGTACATAATCTCGAACATCGAGGGCCACGGACAGCGCCAAATCCGCAGCATTGAAGAAGATTTCCTCATGCTCAAGCAGTGCGGGGTCCACCACCAATTCCAGGTCCGGATCGAAGGTGAAGGGAACAATGGAGCCGCTGACGCAACCGGTCAGCCGCTCCGCGGTCACTCGGTCCGCGAAGGCGGCACGACGGCCCGCCCACAACTCCCGTATGCCGTCCAGGGCGACCCGCCGGTCGCCGGGCACCACCGCCAGGACGTACCGGGAGGAATTACGGGTGATCTTCACCCGGACGACGATGCACTTGGCGGCCTGCTCCAGTGGATGTCCCCGCAGTGCGCTGACCAGACCCGTGCGGCCCTCCGGCGGATGCGGTATCAGCCGGTGCCGCGCCTCGTGCCGGCGCAGCAGCGCGAGCAGGCGTGTCCGAGCGGACTCCTCCCGCGCGGGCAGGTCACAGCGGCTCTCAGCGGTCATGGTCCCCCTCCGGCCGTTCGGACCACTGCGGGCCCGTCGGTCCTACTGGTTCTTGCGCAGCCCCGCCTCCCACACCCAGGCCGCGATCCCCACCCGGTTGCGGACCTTCAACTTGCCTTGCAGGTTGGCGAGATGGGTCTTCACGGTGCCGGGCGAGATGAACAGCTCGGCCGCGATGTCGACGTTGGTGAGGCCGTCGGCGACGAACTGGGCGATCTCCAGCTCGCGCGGCGTCAGCTGCACCTGCCGGCTCAGGTCCCGCTGCGGCACGGTCAGGCTGCGCAGGAGCCGGGTGGTGATCTGCGGGCTGATCAGCGAATCGCCCTCGACCGCGGCGCGTACCGCCTCCACCAGCAGGGCCGCCCCGGACCGCTTGAGGAGGAAGCCATAGGCACCGGACCGCAGCGCCGAGTGCACATACTCGTCCAGGTCGAAGGTGGTGACCACGACGACCCGGACGGTGGGCACTTCCTCCGCCAGCCTGCGGGTGAGTTCCAGGCCGTCCATGCAGGGCATCTGGATGTCCGCGAGCAGAACGTCCGGCCGTAACCCACGGGCCAGTTCGAGGGCCGTCTCGCCATCGGCCGCCTCGCCGACGACTTTCATGTCTGGCTGGATTTCGAGGATATGGCGAAATCCTTCCCTCACACTTCTTTGGTCGTCCGCGATTACAATGTTCGTCGTCATGCGGTGATCCTCGCACGCTGTAAAGTCCAATCATGTGATGAAGAAGATTTTCTTCTTAGGGCGGCCTTTCCGGACGTTGGTCAGGCCCGTTGCGGCTGCGCTCCTCTCGGTCGGGGCCATATCGTTCGCCGCGACCGAGGCAGGTGCGGTGCATCCGCTCATCCGCGGCTCCACCGTCCTGGCGTTCCTCGCCACCGTGACACTCACGCTGTGGCAGCCCGCGTCCCGGCCGTGGCGGCTGTGGACGACAGTGCCGGTCGCGTGCGCCGGTTCACTGTGGGTGACCCTCCGCTATCAGGGGCCCGCCGACAACGAAACGGCTCAGTGGATCCTGGCGGAGACGCTCGCGTTCCTCGTGCTCGCCATTCCTTCCGTACGGCACCCGAAGCAGGGCTATGCGGCGACCGTGGCGTTCGGGCTCTTCTTGACGATCGCCGTGATCCCGCTGCGCATCTCGCTGACCCTCAACCCCCCGGCCGAGCAGCGCGAGACCGTGGGGCTCTGCGTGATCTGGGGCGTCGCAGCGGGGCTCTCGATCGGCGCGGCCTGCTATCTGCGCTCCCTCGACAGCCGTCGCCAGATCGCCGTGGCGGCCGAGCGCCGGGCCCAGAGGCTCTCCGTGGCGAGGGACCTGCACGACTTCGCGGCCCATGACGTGACCGGCGTGATGGTGCTCGCCCAAGCCGCCAAAGCGCTCGCGAAGGAATCCCCGGAGCGGGCCCTCGCGCTGCTTCCGCAGATCGAGACCGCCGGGGTGCAGGCGCTGCAGTCCATGGACCGGACGATCCGGATCTTCAGCGAGCTGGACGGCGGCCGGGACGGTGACCGTGGCAGCGGAAGCGAGCGGGTGAGCCCGGACACGAAGACGGCCGGTACCGGCCGCGCGAGCGATCCGGGCGCACAGGTCGGGGCGGGGCAGGCGGAGCACTCCGGGCCGCGGCCCTCGCTCCGCGTGGAGGAAGTGGCCACTCTCGTCGACCGGTTCAGCAGTACGGGGACGATCCCCGCCCGCCTCGACCTCGCCCCGGGCGTCCTCGACGGGCTGCCGCCGCAGATCAGCTCGGTCGGATACCGCGTGGTCATGGAAGGACTCACCAACGTACGGCGGCATGCCGCATCGGCGTCCCAGGTGATCGTGGACGTAAGGCACACGGACGACGGGGACGGGCTGCGGATCTCCGTCACCGACGACGGCGACGGCCAGCCCCCCGGCATCGCGGCCACCGAGCGCGAAGGGGGCGGCACGGGCATCGCGGACCTCGGCCGCCGGGTCGAGGCGGTCGGCGGCACCTTCATGGCCGAGGCGCGGCATCCCGTGGGCTGGCGCGTGACGGCGGTGCTGCCGTTCCGGTGACCCGTCGGCGGCGCATGGCCGTCCGGCTTCGAGCGGCGGTCAGCCGGCATCGGCTCGGCCGTGTTCGGTGCGTGTGGGGTCGGGGCGGGCGAGGTCGGGGCGCAGCTCGGCCGCGCCGCCCAGATAGACGTGGCGGATCTGGCTCTTCCCCCGGTCGGTCTCGACATGGGCGAGGAGCCGCACCGTGCGCGGCAGCGCGCCCTTGACGTCCAGCTCCCGCGCGCACATCAAAGGCAAGTCGACCAGCCCGAGTTCACGTGCCCCGGCAGCCGGGAACGCGCTCACCAGGTCCGGGGTGGCCGTGAACACCATGCTGATCAGGGCGTCGGGATCGAGGGCGTTGGCGCTCATGACCTCCTTGATGAGCAGTTGCACACCGTCGCGCAGGAGGCCGGGATCGTCCCGCTCCACCTGCACCGCACCACGTATCGCCCGTACGCTCATGTCCCGCTCCGCAACGTCTGCCGCACCGGCTGCCCGGCGGTGGCCCGGAAGACGCAGTCGGCGACGAGGAAGGCGAGGTCGAGGGACTGGCTGCGGTTGAGCCTCGGGTCGCAGGCGGTCTCGTAGCGTTGGTGCAGGTCCTCCACGAGGATCTCGTCACCGCCGCCCACGCACTCGGTCACGTCGTCCCCGGTCAGCTCGATGTGAATGCCGCCCGGATGGGTGCCGAGGGCCTTGTGCACCGCGAAGAAGCCCTTCACCTCGTCGAGCACGTCGTCGAAGCGCCGCGTCTTGTGCCCGGATGCCGCCTCGAACGTGTTGCCGTGCATCGGGTCCGTCACCCAGGCCACCTGCGCCCCCGACGCGGTGACCTTCTCGACCAGGGCCGGCAGCCGGTCGCGGATCCTGTCCGCGCCCATCCGCACGATGAACGTCAGCCGTCCCGGCTCCCGCTGCGGATCGAGCCGCTCGACATAGGCGACGGCCTCCTCCGGAGTCGTCTCCGGGCCCAGCTTGATTCCCAACGAATTGCGGATCCTCGAGGCGAAGTCGATGTGCGCGCCGTTCAGCTGGCGGGTTCGCTCCCCGATCCACACCATGTGCCCCGAGGTGTCGTACGACTCGCCGGTACGCGAGTCCGTGCGCGTCAGCGCCGCCTCGTAGTCGAGGAGCAATGCCTCGTGCGAGGCGTAGAACTCCACCGCCCGTACACCGTCCGGGCCGGCGCCGCACGCCCGCATGAAGCTCAGCGCCTTGTCGATCTCGCCGGCCAGTCGCTCATAGCGCTGCCCGGACGGCGACGACCGCACGAAGTCCCGGTTCCAGGCGTGCACCTGGCGCAGGTCCGCATAGCCGCCGGTGGTGAAGGCCCGCACCAGATTCAGCGTGGCGGCGGACGCGTGATACATCCGCCTCAGCCGCTCCGGATCCGGGGCCCGTGCCGACTCGGTGAAGGCCAACCCGTTGACCGCGTCACCCAGGTACGCCGGCAGCGTCACGCCCTGCCGGGTCTCGGTCGGCTGTGAGCGTGGTTTGGCGTACTGCCCCGCGATCCGCCCCACCTTGACCACCGGCACCGACGCGGCATAGGTGAGGACCGCGCTCATCTGAAGCAGTGTCTTGAGCTTGTTGCGGATGTGCTCCGCCGACACCGCGTCGAAGGCCTCCGCGCAGTCCCCGCCCTGCAACAGGAACGCCTCGCCCCTGGCCACCTCGGCGAGCCGGGCCCGCAACCGGTCGCACTCGCCCGCGAAGACGAGCGGCGGATACGAGGCGAGGTCCGCGATCACCTCGTGCAGCGCCTCGGCATCCGGATACGAGGGCTGGTGCGCGGCGGGAAGATCTCGCCAGGAGTGCCGGACTCCCGGGCTCCGTTCGGCGGTACGGACCACCGGGTCCGGGGAGAGCGGCGGAGCGGGCGCGATGGTCACGGGGAATCCTCCGTTTCGCGGGCGGGTGCGGGCATGTGCTCGGTGTCCGGGGCCGGGGCGGTGTCCGGGGCCGGGGCGGTGTCCGGCACCATCCGCAGGGAGCGGCTCGCGGTTGCCGTGATGGCGAGTGCCGTCACCGCGACGGCGCAGCAGACCAGGGCCTGGGTGTGGCTGAGCCACTGCGACAGGAGGCCGCCGACCGCCGTTCCCCCGGCCAGGGCACCGCCGTTGAACAGGTTCGTCGCCGAGCTGAGGCGGCCACGCATGTCGTCGGGGGTCAGCAGGACCTGCTCGGTGCCGAGGACCGTGTACGCGGTGGGCGCCATGAACGCCATCGCGGCGAGCAGCAGGCCCCAGACCACGACGCCCCGACTGAGGGCCATGACCGGGACGATCGCGGCGAAGAGCCACATGATCCCCGCCAGCGCCTGGTGCGGTCCGAACGCCCGGTAGATCCTCGGTGCCACGACCGCCCCGAGAATTCCGCCGCAGCCGAACATGGCGGCCATCGCACCGACCTGGGCGGCCGGGACGCCGGACCGTTCGGCCGCCACGATGACGACCAGGTACAGCACCTGGAAGAGGAAGTTGAGGCCGAGCAGAAGCAGGGTCGAACTGCGCAGGAACCGCTGGTTCCACAGGAAGGCGAACCCGGCGGCGATGTCCCGGTGGATCAGCGACAACGGCTCCCGGCCGCGCGGCCGCTTGGGCAGTTTGACGAAGGAGAGGGTCAGGAGCGCGACGAAGTGGGCGACGGCGTCGGCCAGGAACGGCACGGCACGACCGATCCCGAAGAGGAAGCCGCCGCCCGCGGTGCCCACGAGCTGCCCCAGGTGCATGCGGGCGTTGTTCACCGAAAGAGCCGTCGGCAACTGCTCGCGGGTGACGATCAGCGGCAGCGAGGCGTGTTCGGCCGGGTCGAAGAGGCTGGAGGCACCGCCCGCGACCGCCGCGGTCAGGAGCATCAGCCACACCGCCGGGCGTCCGGTGGCGACGGCGGCCGTCATGACGGCCAGCATCACACCGCGGACGAGCAGACAGCTCACCATGATCTTCTTGCGGTCCCAGCGGTCGACCAGGGCGCCCGCGGGCAGCCCGACCAGCACCTGGGCGAGCGCGTTCACCGCGCCGATCGCGCCGGCCACCGCCGGTGAGCCGGTGACCGACAGCGCGAGGAGCGGGAACGCGATGTTGGAGAGGTTCAGCCCGATCTCGGAGGAGGTCGTGCCGAACCACATCAGGTGGTAGGAGCGGTTGCTCCGCAGGGGCAGCTCCGGGCCCGGGGCCGGCGGCTGGGCGAGGTGTTCTTGCTGCTCCCCCTCTTGCGGACGGCTCTCTTCCGTGCGAAGGCGGCCGGTTTCCGGCCCTTCCTTCTGTACGTCTCTCAACGCACCGCCTCCGCACACTCGCGGGCCAGCTCACGCAGGCAGTGGCCGAAGTCCGCCGCGAGTGCCGCGATCGTTCGCTCCTCGTGTACGGCGGCCGAGTAGTACCAGGTGAACTCGAGCCGGCCGTCCTGAATGCCCCCGACGATCTCCAGGATGTGGTCGGCGCGGTCGTCGGGGCTGAGGTCCTGGCCGATGGCCCCGTGCACCGCGTGGCACAGGCCCTGGCCGGGCCGCTCCTCGGAGCGGCTCTCGGTGCGGTGGCGGCCGAGGAAGTTGAAGACGACCTCCGGGTCGGGGCCGCCGAGGAGGGGGCCCGATCCGTCGTCGGCCGCCCGCAGGTGGCGCAGTGGACCGTAGCCCATCCCCTTGTTGGGCACGGCGCGCAGCTGTCGCCGTACCGACCTGGTGATCGTCCGCCAGTCCGCGCCCTCCGGAACGCTCAGCCGTACCGGATACACCGAGGTGAACCAGCCCACGGTGCGCGACAGATCGACTCCGTCGAGCAGCCGTTCGCGGCCATGCCCCTCCAGGTCGACGGCGACCGCGCCCCGGCCCGTCCATCGGGCGAGCACCCGGGCGAGAGCACTGAGCGCGACCTCCTCGACCCGGGTCCGGTAGACGGTCGGCGCGTGGTCGGTCAGGAGAGCGGATTCCGCCTCGGTCAGCCGGACAGGGATCTGCCGGCTGTCGGCCACCGTGGGGGTGGGACCGTCGAAGTCCCGTGGCAGCGGCACATCGGTGTCGACGCCCTGCCAGTACGGAAGTTCATGGTCGAAGCCGCCTTCCCGGACGTGGGCCGCGAGCTGCGTCGACCATTCCTGGAAGGTGGTGGAACGCGGTCCGAGGTCGATCTCGGCCCGCTCGGCGGCCTGGCCGTAGGCGATCTCCAGGTCGTCCAGGAGGATGTTCCACGAGACGGTGTCCACGACCAGGTGGTGGACCGTGACGAAGAGCCTGCCGCGGCGCGCCTCACCCCGGTCGAACAGGACGGCCGCGAGCAACGGGCCCTGGTCGAGGGCGAAGCCCGACTGGGTCCTGACGGCCTCACGTTCGAGGAGCGCGTCGAGCTCGTCGTCGGGAGTGCCGGAGGCGTCCACCACACGCAGCACGTCCGTGCCCGGCCGGTACTCCGGGTTCTGCTGCGACCAGCGATCACCGTCTCGTGTGTAGCGCATCCGCAGGGCGTCGTGGTGCTCGACGAGCGCCGCGAGAGCGGCCCGCAGGGCGGGCTCGTCCGCCCTGCCGCGCAGTTCGACGAGGGTCGACTGGTTGAAGTGGTGCGGCACGTCGTGGGTGGCGAAGAACCAGCGCTGTACGGGGGTCAGGGGGACGGGGCCGACGGCCGGCGGGCGGCGCGTCGCCGCGCCGTCCGTGAGTTCCGCGACGGCGGCCAGTTCCGCGACCGTCTGGTGCAGGAAGATGTCCTGGGTGTTCAGCAGCAGCCCGGCCCTGCGGGCGCGGGCCATCACCTGGATGCTCAGGATGGAGTCGCCACCGAGGTCGAAGAAGCGGTCCTCGACGCCGACTCTGTCGATGCCGAGCGTTTCGGCCCACACCCTCGCGAGGATCTCCTCGCGCTCGTTGCGCGGGGCGAGATATCCGTTCGCGCTGCCGTTCCCCGCGGCAGGACGCGGCAGTCGACCGCGGTCCACCTTGCCGTTGGTGCCGAGCGGCAGCCTCTCCAGGACCTGGACGGTGGCCGGAACCATGTATCCGGGCAGTGTCGCGGCGACGGTCGCCCTCAGGGCGTCGGAATCCACGTCCTGGGTCCGCACGGCCGGTTCGGGCGAGACATAGGCGGCGAGCAGCTCCCGTCCGCCGTCCTCCTTCCATACGGTGACGGCAGCGTCCGCGACGCCCGGCTGCCGCAGCAGCAACGCCTCGATCTCGCCCGGTTCCACCCGGTGGCCGCGCACCTTGACCTGGCCGTCGACCCGGCCGATGAACTCCAGGTTGCCGTCGGAGCGTCGGCGCACAAGGTCACCCGTGCGGTACATGCGGCTGCCGGGGGCGCCGTACGGGTCGGCGACGAAACGCTCGGCGGTGAGTCCCGGCTGCCGGGCGTAGCCGCGTGCGAGGCCGGGGCCGTCGATGTACAGCTCACCGGGAACGCCGACGGGCACGGGGCGCAGGAAGCGGTCGAGGACGCGCGTTCCGGCGTACGGGAAGGGGGTGCCGACCGGGACGCCGGCGGCCCCGATGTCACCGTCCTCGGCCGTGCCCGGGCTCCACAGCGTCGTGACCAGGGTGCATTCGCTCGGGCCGTACACGTTGAAGAAGGCGCGCCCCGGCGCCCAGGCGCGGACCAGTCCGGGCGAGCAGACGTCACCGGCCGCCGCGATGGTGGCCAGGCGGCCCTTCAGCCGCTCGGGGTCCATGGCCGCGAGGAGGGCCGGGGGCAGCACCGCCACGGTCGCTCCCGTCCTGATCACCTCGGCCGCGGGGTCCGGCGCGGGGCGCGGGGACGTCAGGCACATGGTCGCCCCGGCGGTGAGCGTGCAGAACAGATCGCATACGCCGCCGTCGAAGCTCGCCGGCGCGTATTGCAGGATGCGGCTGTCCTCGGTGATGCCCCAGGCGCGGCGCAGCACGCGGGCCGCGCGGCCGATCGAACCATGGGTGATGGTGACGGCCTTGGGACGGCCGGTGGAGCCGGAGGTGTGCACGACATAGGCGATGTGGTCCGCCGTCAGCTCGTACGGGCAGTCCTCCTCGCCGGGGAGTGACACCTTCGACCGGGAGGGCGCGGCAGGCTCTCGCGAGGTGCTGAGCCGGATCACCGTGTGGTCGCCCGCAGGCAGTCGCTCTTCGAGATGCGGCTGCACGAGCACCAGCGGTACCGCCGTGCCGGTGATCATGGCTTCGACGCGCTCGGCCGGGTACTGCGGATCGAGCGGCACATAGCCGCCACCCGCCTTGAGGACGGCCAGGGCACCGACGACCATGTCCACGCTGCGGTCCGCGAACACTCCGACCAGAACGTCGGGCCGTACGCCCCGCTCGACCAGGTGCCGGGCCAACGAGTCGGCGCGCGCCTCGAGCTCGGCGTACGTGACCTCGCCACCGTCGTGCGCGACGACGGCCACCGCGTCGGGCCGCTCCAGCGCTCGACGGCGGATCACCTGGTGGGGCAGGAGGTCCGCCTCGTCGTCGGCGGGTTCGTCGTGCCAGGCGCGGTGCGCGAGTGGGGCTGGGGGTTCGTCGGGAACGTAGGGGAGTTCACGCAGAGGCCGGTGCGGCTCCGCGGTGACGCTGTCGAGCAGGGTGAGCAGGGCCCGCACCATGCGCTGTGCGGTCGAGGCGTCGAACAGGCCGACGCTGTACTGCAAGGCGGCGTCGAGGCCGCCGTTCGCCTCCTGGAACTGGAAGGTGAGGTCGAAGGCGGCTCCGCTGGTGGGCAGGCCGAATTCCGTGACGCGTTCCGCGGTGCCGAAGGAGGGCTGCTCGTCCCGCACGTCCTGGAGGACGACCATCGCGCTGAACAGCGGCGTGCGGCTCGGGTCGCGGTCCGGCCGCAGCGCCTCGACCAGACGGTCGAAGGGCACGTCGGCATGGGCGAAGGCACCCTTGACCGTCTCCCGCACCACCTCGAGGAAGCCGTCGAAGTCACTGCCCCAGTCCACCTCGGAGCGCAGGACCAGGGTGTCCACGAAGAAGCCCGCCACGTTTTCGAACTCGGGCCGGTCACGTCCCGCCGAGACGGTGCCGACGGCGATGTCGTCCTGCCCCGAGTAGTGCGAGAGCAGCAGCTTGGTCGCGGCGACCAGGGCCACGAACAGCGTCGCCCCGCGTGCCCCGCCGAGCTTCCTCAGCCGCTGTGCGACGTCGGGCGCCACCTGGAACTCCACCTGCGCTCCGGTGGTGCTCCGCACCGGGGGCAGTGGCCGGTCCGTCGGCAGTGACAAGGGTTCGAGGCCGTCGAGGCGTTCCTTCCAGTACGCGAGCTGTCGGGTTCCCTCCGTGTCCCAGCGGCGGCGCTGCCAGACCGCGAAGTCCGCGAAGTCCATGGCCTGTTCGGGAAGGCTCGCAGGCACTCCCTCCAGCCGTGCCCGGTAGAGGGCGTCGAGATCACGGACCAGGATGCCCGCCGACCGGCCGTCGGTGATGATGTGGTGCAGGCAGAGAGTCAGGACGTGCTCGTTCTCGGCAAGGCGGATCAGCCGGGCCCTGAGCAGCGGGCCGCGGCGCAGGTCGAAGACATGGCCGCCGTCCGCGGCGAGCACCTCCCGCAGGCGCGCCTCGCGCTCGTCGCCCGTCAGGTGGGACAGGTCGGTACGCAGCAGCGGCACGGTCCGCCCGACGGGGTGGATGAGCTGACGCCCTTCGCCCTGGACGTCCTCGAAAGTGGTCCGCAGCGTTTCGTGGCGGTCGGTCAGGTCGGCCAGGGCCAGTTCGAGGGCCGCGGCGTCGACCGGGCCCGGGATGCGCAGTCCGAGCGGGGAGTTGTACTCGGCTCCGACCGGGTCGAACCGGTTGAGGAACCACAGGCGCTGCTGGCCGAAGGAGAGCGGGAGCGGCGTCACCCGGCCCGCCTCCTCCCTCGGCACCGGGACGACCGCGCCGCCGCCGGCCTCGGAGTGCCCGGTGGCGGCGTGCTCGGTGACCAGGGCGGCCAGTGCCCGCACGGTCGGTGCCGAGAACAGCGCGCGCGGGGACAGCGTGGTGCCGACGGCCGCGCGCAGCCGGGAGATGACCCGGATGGTCAGGAGTGAGTCCCCGCCCAGCTCGAAGAAGTCGTCGGCCGCGCCCACCCGTTCCACACCGAGGATCTGCGCCCAGACATCCGCGATCAGGGCTTCCAGGGGGCCGTCGGGAGCCACGTACGTCGCGGCGGTGCCCTGCTCGGGCCCGGGCGACGGCAGGGAGCGCCGGTCGGTCTTGCCGCTGGGGAGCAGCGGGATGCGGTCGAGGACGACGAACGCGGAGGGGACCATGGCGGGGGCGAGAACGGCACCGAGGCGGGCGCGCAGCTGGGTGAGGTCCAGGTTGCCGGCGGCCGGCACGACATAGCCCACGAGCCGGTCCCGGCCGTCGTCCCTGCGGGCGACGACCACGGCCTCCGAGATCTCGTCCAGGGCGGCGAGGGCGCTCTCGACCTCGCCGGGTTCGATGCGGAACCCCCGGATCTTGACCTGGTGGTCGGCCCGGCCGAGGAACTCCAGGGTGCCGTCCGGCCGCCACCGCGCCAGGTCACCGGGCCGGTAGAGGCGCCCGCCCGGCGTGAACGGGTCCGCCACGAAGTGCTTCGCGGTCATCTCGGGCCGGTTCCAGTAGCCCGCGCTCACCCCGTCGCCCCCGATGTGAACCTGCCCGGGGACGCCCACGGGCACCAACGAGCCCTCTTCGTCGAGGAGGTGGACCGTGGTGTTGGCGATGGGCCGCCCGATCGGCACGTACGTGGCCGACTCCGCGTACCGCTCCAGGAGCGCGGGGTCGAGGACGAGCACCGTGGAGTCGACGGTCGCCTCCGTCGCCCCGTACGCGTTGACGACCATGGTCGAGGGATGGACGTGGGCGAGCAGCTCGCGGCAGTCGTCCACGTGCCAGCCCTCGGAGCCGACGGACATCAGGTCGAGGCGCGGCAGCTTGCCGCCGCTCTCCCTGACCTCCTCGACCAGGGCCTTGGCGAGCGAGGGCACGAGCTCGATGGCGGTGCCGCCGGTGCGCTCGACGAGGGCGAGCAGGCGGGCCGGATCGGTGACCAGGTCGGTGGGCACGACGAGGACGGAGCCGCCGAAGAACACCGAGCGCAGCACGTCCGAGAAGAACAGGTCGACGGAGAGGCTGGTGACGGAGACGAATCGCAGCTTCTTGCCGGTCAGGTCGTACAGCTCGTCCCAGGCGCCCGCGATGTGCACGAGGTTGCGGTGCGTGACGACCACGCCCTTGGGCTGACCCGTGGATCCCGAGGTGTACACCACGTAGGCAGGGTCGTCGGGTTCCGCTCCGGTCGCGGGCGCGGTGCACGGCCCTTCCGTCCACAGGGTGTGGTCCGCGTCGACAGGGAGCACCGCGGCCCCCGTGGGCGGCAGCAGACCGGCGACGGCCTCCTGGGTGAGGACGACGGCCGGTGCCGCGTCGGCCAGGAGGATCTCCAGGCGCTCGTACGGGTATTCGGGGTCGAGCGGCACGTACGCGGCGCCCGCCTTCAGGACCGCGAGGACGGCGGTCACCATGTCCGTGGAGCGCTGAAGGTGCAGGGCGACGCGCTGTCCGCGTCCGGCGCCCGCGGACCGCAGCCGGTGGGCGAGGCGATTGGCGCGCTCGTCCAGGGCGCGGAAGGTCAGCGCGACGTCCCCCTCCGCGTCCAGGACCGCCGCCCGGTCCGGGGTGCGGCGTGCCTGGTCCTCGAAGAGCTCCTGCACCAGGCGTTCGGGGCGGCGCGGCCTGCTCGTGTCGTTCCACTCGTCGAGCAGGCGCCGTTCGTCCGCGGGAATCCAGGGCAGTTCGAGGGGCGGCCGCCCGGGGTCCTCGGCCACCGAGCCGAGAAGTGCCCGCAGCTGGGCGAGAACGCGCCCGGCGGTGTCCGGGGAGAACATCTCGGGGTCGTAGAGGAGTTCGCAGCGCAGTGTCGAGTCGAAGTGGCAGCTGAGGGTGAGCGGGACCGTGCCGGCGTCGGTGGCGCGCAGCACGCTCACGGCGATCCCGTCGCGGCCCTGTGAGCCCTCGGCGATCGGGTAGTTCTCGAAGACGACCACGCTGTCGAAGAGCCGGTCACCAGGCGCGAGGCCGTCCGCGCAGCGCCGGATGTCGGTCAGGGAGAGATAGTCGTGGGCCGCCGACTCCGCCTGAGCGGCCTGGAGGGCGCGCAGCCAGGCGCCGAAGTCCTCGGTTTCCCGCTCCAGTCGGACGCGTACGGGGATCGTGTTGACGAACATGCCGATGCTGTCCTCGACACCGGGGAGTTCCGGGGTCCGCCCGGACACCACGGCGCCGAAGACCACGTCGGTGTCCCCGCTGTGCCGTGCGAGCAGGGTCGCCCAGGCGCCCTGCACCAAGGTGTTGAGGGTGACGCGGCTGCCACGGCACCAGTCGGCGAGGCGCCGGGCGACGTCCGCGTCGAGGTCGAGGCGCTGTGATGCGGTCGCCCGGGAGCTGTGGGACGCACGGGGCTGGTGGTCCGCCAGCAGGGAGTTGGGGGCTGTGAACCCGGACAGCAGGTTCCGCCAGTGCGCGAGGCCGGCCTCGCGGTCCTGGCCGGACAGCCATGCGAGGTAGTCGCGGAAGGGCGGCCTGCTCGGCAGGGCCGGGGTGCGTCGGGCGGCCGCGGCCTGGTAGTTCTCCAGTACGTCGCCGAAGACGGCCGCCGTGCTCCAGCCGTCGAGCAGCAGATGGCTGAAGGTCCACAGCAGATACACGGTGTCGTCGGCGACGCGCGCGAGCGTGATCCGCATCAGAGGGCCCTCGCGCAGATCGATGCCCGCCTCGCGGTCCGTGCGGAGCAGCTCGTCGAGCTCGGCCTCGCGCTGTTCCTTCGTCAGGGCAAGCCAGTCCAGCCGGGTGACGGGCAGCTCGAGGTCGGTCCGCAGCAGCTGGACGGGCTCCGGCAGGCCTTCCCAGCGCACGGTGGCACGCAGGACGTCGGTCCGCTCGAAGACGCCCCGCCAGGCCGCTGCAAGGGCCTCGGGGTCCGTCACCCCGTCCAGGCGCAGGACGAGTTGATCGACGTAGGCCGTGCTGTCGGCGTCGACCAGGGTGTGGAAGAGCATGCCGCTCTGAAGCGGCGTCAGAGGCAGTACGTCGGCGATGGCGCGCCCGTCGCCGACCAGCCGGTCGAGGGTGTCCTGTGCCAGGCCGACCAGAGGGAAGTCGGAGGGGGTGCGGCCGCCCGCGTCCGGGGCCGCACAGTGCGCGAGGATCTCTCGCAGCCCCGCCAGCACGGACCGGCCCAGTCGGCGCACGGTGTCCTGGTCGTGCACGGCCGTCGAGTAGTGCCAGGAAAGGGTCAGCGCGCCGTCCTCCACGGCGCCCACCACCTCGATCAGGTGGTCCCGGGGGTGATCCGCGTCCAACTGTCCGCCGGGGTCGCCCAGATGGGCCCGGAGCAGCGAACCCGCGGCGAAGGTGCCGTCCAGCTGCCCGTGGTAGTTGAAGGTCACCGGCAGCGCGGGCGGTGCCGCCCCGAGGCCGCCCGGGCGGAATGCGGCCAGGGCGCCGTAGCCGAGTCCCTTGCCGGGTACGGCCCGCAGCTGCTCCTTGACGGCCTTGACGCGCTCGCCCCAGCCCGCACGAGCCGTGAGGTCGAGCTCGACGGGATAGACCGAGGTGAACCAGCCGACCGTACGGGACAGGTCGACACCGTCGAGGATCTCCTCACGGCCGTGCCCCTCCATGCCGATCGCGACCCGGCCGTCTCCGGTCCAGTCGGCCAGGGTGCTGCCGAGTGCCGTCAGGAGCAGGTCGTCCACGCGGGTCAGATAGGCCCGGGGCGCCTGGCGCAGCAGGGCGGCGGTCTCCTGCGGGTCCAGGGAGAAGTCCAGCCGGCCGAGGGTGCCCGCCGTGTTGAGGGCCTGCTGCCCGTCGTGGTCGACGGGTATGACGTACGGCTCCCGCTCGGCGATCCGCGTCCAGTACGGGAGCTCGGCGTCCAGTCCGCCGCTGCGCACATGGTCCGCGAGCCGGGCCGTCCACTCGGTGAACGGTGTGGTGGCGGGGCCCAGGTCCACGGGGCGTCCGGCGGCGAGCTGTTCGTAGGCGGTGGTGAGATCGTCGAGCAGGATGCGCCAGGAGACGCCGTCCACGACGAGGTGGTGCGCGGTGAGGAGCAGCCGCGGGGCCTCGTCCGGGCCGCGTGTGAGCAGTACGGCACGCAGCAACGGGCCGTGCAGCGGGTCGACTTCGGCGCGCGCCGCGGCGGCCGTTTCCCGCAGCGCGGTCTCGTACGCCCCGGCCTCCTGCTCACCTGCCGGGAGCCCGGACAGGTCCCGGTGGGTGTACACCTGCGCTGTCTCGCGCGCGACCTGCTCCTGCACCCAGCGGCCGTCCTCGCGGCGGAACCTGGTGCGCAGCGCCGGGTGCTGCTCGAGGAGAGCCGACACGGCCCGGGGCAGCAGGTCCTGATCCGTCCCCGGTGCGAGCTCGACCAGCAGGGACATGGAGTAGCGCGGTACTTCGTCACCGTCGCCGAGCAGGCTCTGCTGGATCGGGCCGAGCGGCGCCGGGCCACCCTGCCACACCGTTGCGGCCGGTGCGCTGCCGGACGTCTCGGTGACGCCCGGGGCGATCCGCGCGATGGTCTGCTTGACGAGGATGTCCTTGGACTTCAGGCGCAGACCGGCGGCGCGGGCCCGTGAGACGACCTGGATGCTGAGGATCGAATCGCCGCCGAGCGCGAAGAAGTTGTCGTCCATGCCGACCTGGTCGACGCCGAGCAGCTCGGACCAGATGTCGGCCAGCGCTTGTTCGACGGGCGTCCGGGCGGGCGTGTGCCCGGCGGCCGGCTCGTCGAGGTAAGGGGTGGCGGGCAGGGCGTTCCGGTCGAGCTTGCCGCCGGGGGTGCGGGGCAGCGCGGCCACCGCCGTGAAGACCGCCGGGATCATGGGCTCGGGCAGGAGCCCGCGCACGTGCTCACGCAGCACCGCGGGGTCGAGGTCAGCGCCGTCCGCGGGCACCGCGAAGGCCACCAGGCGGTGTCCGCCCGAGCGGGCCTCGCGCGCCACGACGGCACAGTCGCGCACCGCGGGATGGCTGCGCAACGCCGCCTCGGCGCGGTCCGGTTCGGCCCGGACGCCGTCGATCTCGGCCTCGTCGTCGGCACGGCCCAGGAACTCCAACCGACCGTCCCTGGCACGCAGTACGAGATCGCCGGTGCGGTACATCCTGCTGCCCGGCGCACCGAACGGGTCGGCGACGAACCGCTCGGCGGTGAGCCCGCGGCGGTACGGGTAGCCGCGCCCGACGGGATCCCCCGCCAGGTAGAGCTCACCGCGCACTCCGTCGGGCACGGGCCGCAACTGCTCGTCGAGTACGTAGGCGCGGGTGTTGCGGGTCGGCAGTCCGAGCGCCGGCGGCCGGGAGCCGTCGACGCGGGCCACGACCGTGTCGGAGGTGCACTCGGCGGGCCCGTAGAAGCTGTACGCCGTGAGGCCGGGCGCGGCCGACAGCTCACGCCACAGCTCTTCGTCGACGGCCTCGCCGCCGAGCACCAGGACCGAGGGCCGGTGCACCCCGCCCGGGGCGAGCAGGCCCGCCGTGAGCGAGGGCCGGATCAGGGTGGGGGTGAGCTGGAGCAGATCGATCCGCTGCTCCCGGGTACAGGCCACCAAATCCTCGGCGTTCGGCCGGACTTCGCCGGGCACGAGGACGAGGGTGTGACCGTCCGCGAGCCAGAACAGCGGGTTCCAGGAAGGATCGAACACGGACCCGGCGTTCAGGGCGACGCGCAGCTTGCGGCCCAGGGACTCCTCGGCGGGCCCGAACAGCTCCCGCCGGTGACGTGCGAGCTGGTTCGCCAGTGCCCGGTGCTCGACCACCACGGCCTGCGGACGGCCCGTGGAGCCGGAGGTGTGGATGACGCACGCCGCGTTCGCGGGGCCCGGGGCGGCCTTGCGAACGGGGCCGTCCGGGTCGCGGTCGGGCTCGCCCGCCAGGGCCGCCACCGTGTCGGGCTCGTCGAGGACCAGGCAGGGCGGCGTGGCCGCGGAGCTCGTTCCGGTCGCCGGGATCGCGGCCCGCAGCTCACGGCTGGTGAGGACCAGCGCCGGGGCGGCCGTGCGCACGGCGTCGGCCACACGCTCGGCCGGCTCCCCGGTGTTCACCGGTACGGCGACGGAGCCCGCCTTCAGGACCGCCCAGAACGCCACAACGAAATCCGCCGTGCGGGGCAGGGCCAGGACCACGGTGTCCTCGGCCCCTGCTCCGCGACCGATCAGGTGGTGGGCCAGGCGGTTGGCGCGGCGGCTCAGCCCGGCGAAGGTCAGCTCCTCGCCGTGGTGGACCAGCGCGATGGCGTCGGGGGTGCGGGCGGCCTGGCGCTCGAAGGCCTCGACCACGGTGCCCGGGTCGGCTTCCGTCGCCGCCCGGGTCGCGTCCCAGGTGCCGCGCAGCCGTGCGCGGGCCTCGCGGGTCCCCAGCGGCAGTCGGCGCAGGGGCTCTTGAGGGCGTTCGCAGACCGTGTCGAGCAGCTCCACGAGCTGCTCGGCGAGCGCCGCCACGCTCGGCTCGTCGAAGAGTTCGGTGCTGTACTGGATACCGGCGTCGAGGCCGCCGTCCGCCTCCTGGAATTCGAGGCTCAGGTCGTAATCCGCCTCCCAGCGCGGGAGTTCCATGGTCTCGACCGTCACACCCGGCAGCTCGGGCAGCTGCCCCATGGCGTTCTGGAGGAACAGCATGGTCTGGAACACCGGGGTGCGGCTGGGATCGCGCGTCGCCTCCAATGCCTCCACCACGCGCTCGAACGGCACCTCGTCGTGCTCGAAGCCGTTCAGGACGTGCTCGCGCACCTGGGCGAGAAGTCCGGTGAACGGCTCGCTCTCGTCGACCCGGGTGCGCAGTGCGATCGTGTTCACGAAGAAGCCGACGGCACGCTCGAGTTCGGGCCTGCCGCGCCCCGACGTCACGGTGCCCACGGTCACGTCGCGCTGCCCAGAGCTGCGGGCGGCGAGCAGCTGGAATCCCGCCATCAGGACCACGAACAGCGTGGTCCCCTGCTCATGGGCCAGTTCCTTGAGCCGCTCGGTCAGCGGCGCGGGCACCCGGTATCTGAAGACGGCCCCCGCCGACCCGCGCACGGCCGGGCGCGGCCGGTCCGCGGGCAGGTCGAGCGGCACCGCGCCCTGCAGCCGCTCCTTCCAGTACGAAAGCCCCTCGTCCAGCTCCTTGCCCGCGAGCCACTCACGCTGCCACAGCGCGTAGTCGGCGTACTGCACACTGACGGGAGGGAGTTCAGGAGTGGCTCCCTTGGTGAGGGCGGCGTAGGCCGTGCCCAGCTCGTTGAAGAGCACGCCGGAGGACCAGCCGTCGATGACGCTGTGGTGGGCCGTGATCAGAAGGAGGTGCTCTTCGGGAGCGGCGCGGAACAGGCGGGCGCGCAGGAGCGGTCCGGCGTCGAGGTCGAAGGGCCGGGCGAGCTCCTCCCGTACGGCCGTCTCGACGTTCCCGGAGTCGACGGACCCCGCGGATCCGGCGGATTCGGCCGGGACCGCGAAGGTGAGGACTCCGGTTTCCGGGGCATGCACGAGCTGCCGTACCCGGCCGTCCTCGGACCTGTAGGTGGTACGCAGCACTTCGTGCCGTTCCACGAGCAGGTCGACGGCGGCCGCGAGTGCCTTCGTGTCGAGCGCACCCCGCAGGCGCAGCCCGAACGCACTGGTGTACTCGCTTCCCTCGGGGTTCAGGCCGGTGAGGAACCACATGCTCTGCTGGCCGGAGGAGAGCGGCAGCAGCGGCGGCCGCGCCCGGGTGCCGATCCGGTCGGGCGCGGGTGCGGCGGTCCCCCGGCCCGCCAGCCGGCGCAGCAGTTCCTCCCGCAGATGGGCCGGGACGGCGGCCAGCCTGTCGCTCAAGGATGTCCGGTGGTCCTTGTTCATGCGCCCTGCGCCTCGCTTTCACCGTGTTCGCGCGCTTCTGCTTGTTCCAGGAGGTCGAGCAGGACCTTCTCCTCCACTACGGCGGCCAGGTCGGCGATCGTCCGCGCCGTCAGCACGTCCCGGGGCGAGAGCGTCACACCGAACGCCGTGCGCACGCGCGCCATCACGGCCAGACTGCGGATCGAGTCGCCGCCGAGCCCGACGAAGTCGTCGGTGACACCGGCCCTCGGCAGGTCGAGGACCTCGGTCCAGATGTCCGCGAGCGCCTGTTCCGTGGGAGTGCGGGGCGCCACGTACTCGGCGTCCTGCCCGGCCGCCCCCGTCGGCGCCGGCTCCATCCGCGCCAGCGCGTTGCGGTCGGCCTTGCCATTGGGGGTGAGGGGCAGGGCCTCCGTGAAGACGTACTGCGCGGGCAGCATGTGCTGGGGCAGCAGCGTGACCAGGAAGGAACGGATACCCGTGGCGTCCACGCGTGCTTCCGCACCGGTCACCACATGCGCGACCAGGCGCCCGTCGACCAGTACGACGGCGGCCGCGGTGATGTCCGGGTGCCGCATCAACGCGGCCTCGACATCTCCGAGCTCGACCCGGAAACCGCGGACCTTGACCTGGTCGTCGGTGCGTCCGACGTACTCGAGGATCCCGTCGGGGCGTCGTCGCACCAGGTCACCGGTACGGTAGAGCCTGCTTCCCGGCGCGCCGAAGGGGCTGGCGACGAACCGCGCCGCGGTTTTCTCCGGGTCCCCGCGATAGCCGCGGGCGAGCCCGCTGCCGCCGATGTACAGCTCGCCGGAGACGCCCGCGGGCACCGGCTGGAGGAGATCGTCGAGGACGTACACCTGGGTGTTCCTGATGGGACGCCCGATCGGCACGGGCCCCGGCGGCAGTGGCCGGCCCGGCTCGACGCGGTGGACGACACAGCCGACGGTGGCCTCGGTCGGACCGTACTCGTTGATCACCGCGCTGCCGGGGTGCAGGGTTCGCCAGCGGTCGAGTGCCTCACCCGGCAGCTGTTCGCCACCCACGACCAGGTCGGCGTCGGCGGTGTACGCGTCGGGCAGGCCGTCGAGGAGCGTGAGATGGCTGGGCGTCGCCTTGAGGAAGGCCGATCGCCGGCCCGCAGCCGCGAGTTCGCCGAGGGCCTCCTCCTCCAGGTCCTCCACCAGGACCTTGCCGCCCTGCGTCAGGGGCGTCCACAGTGCCGTGACCGTGAGGTCGAAGGCGATGGACGAGTGCAGCAGCGCACTGTCACGCAGACCCGGGTAGGCATCGGCGGCGTGTCCCGCGTAGTGCGCCAGGGACGCGTGCTCGATGACGACGCCCTTGGGCACACCGGTGGAACCGGAGGTGTAGAGGACGTACGCGGCGTGGTCCCGGGCGGGCAGCGGTGGCAGGGGCCGGCCGGCCCCGGGGGCGTCGGCGGACCGGACCGCGCCGGCTCCCACGACGCGCAGCCCGCATCCCTGCGGCACCACATCCCGTAGCTGTTCCTCGCTGTCGGCCCCCGCGAGGACGCGTACCGCCCCCGACTCGGCGAGCAGCGTGCCGAGCCGCCGCGCCGGGTGCGTCAGGTCGAGCGGCAGGTAGGCCGCCCCCGCCTTCCACACGGCGAGCAGCGCGACCACCAGGTCCGCGGACGGGTGCAGTCCGACCGCCACCACGTCTTCGGTGCCGATCCCGGATGCCACCAGCTCCGCTGCCAGCTCATCGGATTCTTCGGCCAGTCGGGCGTACGTGAGGGTGCGCGACGCGTCCTCGACGGCGTTGGCGTGGGGCGTGCGCAGGGCCTGCGCGGCAATGCGTTCCGGTACGGTCGCGCCGTCCGTGGGGTGGTCGGTCTCGTTGTACGTGACGAGGAGTGCGTGCTGCTCCTCGGCGGTCATGAGCGGCAGGTCCAGGACCCGGGGGCCCTGGGTCCCGGGCCCGCCGGCCGCGAAGCCCTCCAGGAGGAGCCCGAGCCTCCGGGAGAGACCGGCCACGGTCGACTCGTCGAAGAGCCGCGGATCGTAGGCGAAGGAGAACGTGAGCCGCTCGTCCGGGTACACCCCGACCACCAGCGGGTAGTTCGTCGTCTCGGCGTCCGCCGTCATGTCGCGGAGGGTCAGGCCGCCTGCGCCCAGCGCCTCGTCGTCGATGGGGTAGTTCTCGAAGACCAGCACGCTGTCGAACAGCCGCCCGGCGTCCGCCAGCTCGCCGCACGACTGGATGACGGACAGCGGCAGATGCCCGTACCCGGTCGCCTGTGACTGCGACTGCTGCATTCCGCGCAGCCATGGCCCCAGACGGGTACCGGCGTCCCAGCGCACCCTGGTGGGCAGGGTGTTGATGAACAGGCCGACCATGTCGTGGACGCCGTCGAGATCCGTGGGGCGCCCGGACACGGTCGAGCCGAAGCACACGTCGCGGCGGCCGGCCAGGCGGGAGAGCAGCAGCGACCACGCGCCCTGGATGACGGTGTTCACCGTCACCCGCTGTTCCCTGGCGAGGGTGTACACCCGCTGGGACACCTCGGCGGACAGCTCGGTGCGCAGCCGCGCGGAGGAGCTCGGCCGGTGCTCCTGCGTGAGCGGCCGGTCGTAGGGCAGCTCGGTCGCGGCGGTCAGCCCGGCCAGGGCCTCGGTGAAGTAGCGCCGGGCATCCCCCTCGTCCTGGGCGGCCAGCCACTCGACGTAGTCACGGAAGGGCCGCCGTACGACGGGGGGCGCGCCTTCGGCCGGCTGGCCGGTCAACCGCCCGTACTCCGCGAACAGATCCGACAGCACCTGGAAGAGACTCCAGCCGTCGAGCAGCGCGTGGTGGAACGTCCACATCAGCTGGAGCGCACCGCCGTCCAGCCGGGCCGCGGTCAGCCGTGACAGCGGCCCCCTGGCCAGGTCGAACCCCTGCGCGCGGTCCTCGGTGAACAGCTGCCGCAGTGCGTGCTCCCGCTCGTCGCCCCGCAAGCTCGTCCAGTCGAGCAGGTTCAGCGGCGCGCGCACTCCGCGCAGCACCCGCTGCACCGGTTCACCGGCGCCTTCCTGCACGATGGTGGTCCTGAGCACCGGTGTCCGGTCCACGATCCGCTGCCAGGCCGCCGCCAGCAGATCGAGCCGGCCCACCCCGTCGAGGACGAAGCCGATCTGGGCGAGGTACGCGTCCTGTCCGCCTGTCCCCGGGCCGCTCTCCATGCCGTGGAAGACCATGCCCGCCTGCATGGGTGTGAGCGGATAGATGTCGTCGACCTCGCTGCCGTCCCCGGCGATCAGGTCCACGGCGTCCTGGTCGAGGCGGACCAGGGGGAAGTCCGACGGGGTGCGGCCGCCGGCCCCCGGCTCGTCGCGGTGCGCGGCGATGGCGCGCAGAGCGGTGACCATCGCGTCCGCGAGCCCCCGTACGGTCGGCTCCTCGTGCACCTGATCGGAGTACTGCCAGAGCAGTTCCAGCGCGCCGTCGGTGACACGGCCGATGACGTCGATGAGGTGCGGGCGCTCCCGGTCCGGGTCCTGGCGCAGCCACAGACCGGGCCGGGCTCCCGGGTGGAAGGGCCCCTCGACCGGCAGCTCCTCGAATCGTCCCAGGTAGTTGAAGCTGATCTCGGGCACCCGGTCGCGTTCGGCGCGGTGGTCGGCCACACCGCGCAGGGCTCCGTGGCCGAGGCCGGCGCCTGGTACGGCACGCAGCTGCTCCTTCACGGACTTCAGTACGGCCGGCCAGCCATCGGCGGCCGGGGGCAGGCTCAGCGTGACGGGGTAGAGCGTGGTGAACCAGCCTACGGTGCGGGAGAGTTCGGCGTCCCCGTCCCGTCCGTGGCCCTCCAGGTCGAGCAGGACGCGATCCTGTCCCGTCCAGTCGGCGAGCGCTGTGCCGAGCGCACTGAGCAGGATGTCGTCGGCGCCCGCGCGGTACAGGGCGGGGACGTGGCGCAGCAGCGCGTCGGTCTCGGGGGCATCCAGGCGTACGGCGATGGTGCGGGTCGAACCGGCCGTGTTGGGGCCGGATCTGTCGCGCCGGAGCCGCGGAACACCGCTGTCGAGCACGCCCGCCCAGTACGCGCGCTCGGGCTCGAACGCCCCTGCGCGCGTTCGCTCGTCGAGGGCGAGGGCGAAGGCGCGGAACGACGTCGTCTTGTGGCCCAGGCTCACCGGCTCGCCTGCCGCGGCCTGCCGGTAGGCGGTCGCGAGGTCTTCGAGGAGGATCCGCCAGGACACGCCGTCGACGACCAGGTGGTGGGCGGCGAGGACGAGTTCGGGGCGGCGTTCGTTCCCGAGGCGGAAGAGCACCCCCTCGAACAGCGGCCCGGTGGCGAGGTCGAAGCGTCCCTGGCCGGTGGCGAGGGCGGTGATCCTGGCCTCCTGCTCGTCCGGGTCCAGGCCGCAGAGGTCCTCGCAGCGCAGGAGCCGGCCTGTCTCCTCGATCGCGTTGTACGCGACCGGGGCGCCGTCCGTCGTGGTGAAGCGCAGCCGCAGCGCATCGTGATGGGTGGCCAGGGCGCGCAGCGCGGCGCCGAGCGCCTCTTCGTCGGCATCGGCGGCCAGTTCGACCCGCACGGTCTGGTCGAAGTGATCGTGCCCACCGCTGCCGGTGCCGAAGAACCAGCGCTGCACGGGCATCAGCGGCACGTCGCCCTCGACGGCCGACTGCTCCGCACGGTCCACGGCGTCCCCGGCGTTCTCGGTCCACTCGCCCTGGGCGGCGAGGGCCGCGATGGTCTGGTGACGCATGACGTCGACCGACCGCAGCGCGAACCCCTCGGCGCGGGCTCGCGCGGCGACCCGCATGGTGAGGATGGAGTCACCGCCGAGCTCGAAGAAGTTGTCGTGCACGCCGACGCGTTCGATGTCGAGGAGCGCGCACCAGATGGCGGCGAGCAGCCGCTCCCGATCATCGCGCGGAGCCACCTGGGCAGCCCGCCCCTCACCCGGCACCGGGGCGGGCAGGGCTCGCCGGTCGAGCTTCCCCGATGCCGTCAGGGGCAGCGCGTCCAGGGCCACGAAGGCCGAGGGCACCATGTAGGAGGGCAGCAATTCGCTCAGCATGGCTCGCAGTTCGGAGCCGTCGGGGCCATCACCCGGCTCCTTGGGCACCACATGCGCCACCAGGCGGTTCGCTCCGGAGCCGTCCGCCATCACGGTGACGGCTGCGTCCGCGAGGCCGGGGTGGCGCAGCAGCGCGCTCACGACCTCCCGCGGTTCGATGCGGAATCCCCGGACCTTGACCTGATCGTCCACGCGGCCGAGGAACTCCAGGTCACCCCCGGGGAGCCGACGGGCCAGGTCGCCGGTGCGGTACAGGCGCTCGTTCGCGTCGAAGGGCGCGGGGACGAAGCGCTCGGCGGTCAGCTCGGGCTGCCCCAGGTACCCGAGTGCCAGTCCGTCGCCCGCGATGCACAGCTCTCCCGGGATGCCGTCCGGCACCAGCCGGCCGGCCTGGTCGAGGAGGTGCACCCGCGTGTTGGCGATGGGCCGCCCGATCGGCACGGAGGCCCGGTCCAGGTCCTCGGCGGTGATCCGGTGGCTGGTCGCGAAGACCATGCTCTCCACGGGGCCGTAACCGTTGACCAGGCGCAGTCCCGGGGAGCGGCGCAGCACACGGGCGGCGTGCTCGGGGGAGACCGCCTCGCCTCCGGTCATGACCTGGCGAAGCCCCGTGAAGATCTCCGGGTACTCCTCCGCCATGACGTTGAACAGGCTGGACGACAGCCACAGGTTGCTGACCGCGTGCCGTTCGACCAGCTCCGCGATGCGCTCGGGTTCCGGTGTCGGGCCGGGCTGGAGGACACTGGTACCGCCGTGCAGCAGTGCGCCGAACAGTTCCAGGGAGAACGCGTCCCAGGAGATGGGCGCGGACTGGAGGATCACCTCGTCCGGGCCGAACTGGGCGAAGTCGGTCCCGATGAAGGTGCGCACGGTCGCGCGGTGCGGTGCGATCACACCCTTGGGGCGGCCGGTCGAACCGGAGGTGAACATCACCGTCGCCGGATCGTCCGCGGTCACTCCCGTCGCCGTCGTCGCGAGGTTGCCGGCCGGCTGTCCGGCCGTCCCGTCGTGATGGCCGAGCGGGATCGCGGTGAACGGGCGGCCGTCGGGCCAGGCCCGCTCCAGGAGGCCGGTGACGTGTTCCTGGACCAGGGCGACCGGGGCGGCCAGGTCTTCGAGCATGAGACGCAGGCGCTCCCGGGGCAGCCCCATGTCGAGGAGCGCGTAGGCGCCGCCCGCCTTGAGGACGGCGAGGAGGCCGGTGACCAGTTCGGGGCCGCGCTCGGCGCAGACCGGTACGAGCGAACCGCGTCCGATGCCCGCAGCGACCAGGCGGTGGGCCAGTCTGTTGGCACGGGCGTTGAGTTGTCCGTACGACAGTGTGGTGTCCTCGAAGACGAGGGCCACCGCGTCCGGGCGGGCCGCCGCCACCTCCTCGAACCGCTCGTGGACACACGTGTCGCGCGGGTAGGCGACGGCGGTGTCGTTCCACCTGCGTGCGCCGTCCTCCTGCCCGGCGTCCGCGGTGAGGGGCAGGAGTCCGGCCGGGGTCGCGGGCGCGGCCACGGCCGACCGGAGCAGTTCCGTCAGATGGTCCGCGAGGCGTGCGACGGTGGCGGGTTCGAACAGCTCGGTGCTGTACTCGATGTCGGCGCCGATGCCCGCGCCCTGGTCCCAGAACTCGAAGAGCAGGTCGAACCGGGCGATGGAGCGCGGCAGTTCGGCCTCCGCGACGTCCAGTCCCGCGACCGTGTGCGGGCGCAGCAGCGGCTCCTGGTAGGAGACGACAGTCTCCACCAGCGGCATCCGGCCGGGCTCCCGCACCGGCGCCAGCGCGTCGACCAGGCGGTCGAAGGGCACGTCGGCATGGCCGAGCGCGGTCAGGGTCGTCTCCCGTACGGAGTCGAGGAACTCGGTGAACGGCCTGTCCGGGTCGAGGCGGTTGCGCAGCGGCACCAGGTTCACGAAGAAGCCGGGGGTGCGCTCCCAGTCGCCGTGGCCCCGGCCGGAGGCCGCGGTGCCGAGGGCGAAGTCGCCCTGTCCGCTGTGCCGGGCGAGAACGGCGTGCACGGCGGCGACCAGGGTCATGAACACGGTCGCCCTCCGCTCGCGGGAGAGTTCGCGCAGGCCGGCCACGACATCGGCGGGCAGTTCGAAGCGGTGCAGTGCGCCGGCACCGCCACGGGACGCGGAGCGGGGGCGGTCGGTGGGCAGGTCGAGCGGTGACAGGTCCGCGAGGACGCGCCTCCAGTGGGCGATGTGGTCGTCCCATGCCCCGGCCCTGGCGCGGGCGCGCTGGTCGATGGCGTGCTGAACGTACGGCGGTGGCGCGGGCAGGTCCGAGGTCACGGTCGGTGCCGCGTCGGGGGTGAGTTCCGTGCCCCGGGCCGCGGCGCGCTCGTAGAGGTCGAGCAGCTCCGTCACGAGCAACCGGGTCGACCAGCCGTCGGTAATCATGTGGTGCTGGTTGAGGACCAGGAGGTGCCGCTGCTCGGGCAGGCGCAGCAACAGGGTGCGCAGGGTCGGACCCTCGACCAGGTCGAAGGGACGTTCGGACTCCGCCGCGAGCAGGCGCTCGCACTCGGCCGCGGCCCGGTCGGCGGGCAGCGCGCGCAGGTCGAACGTTTCAAGGACGGGTTCCGTGGGCGGGTGCACGATCTGGACGCCGCCGCTGTCCGATGCCCGGAAGGTGGTCCGCAGGCTGTCGTGCCGGCGCGTCAGCCCGGCCAGCGCGGAACGCAACGCCCACTCGTCGAGAGCTCCCCGCAGTTCGATGCCGGCCGCGGCACCGTAGCCCGCGAAGCCGGGGACGCTGTCGTGCAGGAACCAGAGGCCTTCCTGCGCGAAGGACATCGGGACCGCCGTTCCGTGCGGCACCTGGGCGGTCTCGGACGAAGGCAGCGCCGAACCGTGCTGCGCCGCCTTCGTCCGGTCCTCGCCCGGCGCGTCCTGAGCGCCCTTGATCAGACCGGCCAGGCCTTGCACGGTGGCGGCGTGGAACAGGTCACGGGGCCGCAGCTCGATCCCGAACTCCGCGCGGACCCGGGACAGGATCCGGACCGCGAGGAGCGAGTCACCACCGAGGTCGAAGAAGTCGTCCCGGGTCCCGATCCCCGCCGCACCGAGGACGCTCTCCCACATGCCCGCGACTGCCTTCTCCACCCCGTCGGCCGAGGGCACCTGCGCGGCGGCCCTGTCCGGCGCCCGGAGATCGGGGACGGGCAGCCGGGCCCGGTCCACCTTCCCGGAGGGGGTCAGCGGGAAGCGGTCCAGCGGGACGACGGCCGAGGGCAGCATGAATTCGGGCAGGGTGCGCCCGAGGTGGGCGACGAGGTCGGCGCGGCCGGGTGCGCGGTGCCCGGCGGCCGCCCGGATGTGCACGGCGAGCCGCCTGTGCCCCTGCTCGTCGTACGGTGCGCTGGCGGCGGCCTCGGCCACGGCCGGGTGGGTCAGGACCGCCGCCTCGACCTCGCCCAGCTCGATCCGGAAGCCGCGCACCTTGACCTGGTCGTCCGAGCGGCCGCGGTAGCGCAGGACCCCGGCTCCGGTCCACTCGACCACGTCCCCGGTGCGGTACAGCCGGCCGCCGGGCGGGCCGAACGGGTCCGCGACGAACCGCTCGGCGGTGAGAGCGGGCCGGTGCAGATAGCCGAGGGCCAGACCTTCACCGGCGATGTACAGCTCACCGGCGACTCCGTCGGGCACCCGCCGCATCCGGTCGTCCAGGACGTACACGCGGGTGCCGAGGACGGCGCGGCCGATGTCGGGGGTGACGCCGTCCGCGGCGAGGGGTCCGCTCATGGTCGCGCACACCGTGGATTCGGTCGGCCCGTACCCGTTCACCATGATCCGGTCGGGGGCCCAGCGTGCCGCCACACCGGCCGAGATGGCTTCGCCTGCCGTCACGACGGTGACGCCGGCGGGGATGGCTCCGTCGGGCAGGACCGCCAGCACGGCGGGCGGCAGCGTGACGTGCGTGATGCGCTGCTCGACGAGCAGCCCGGCGAAGGCCTCCCCGGGCACCAGTTGGTCAGGGGTGGCGAGGACCAGCGCGCCCCCCGTGAGCAGGGCCATGGTCAGCTCGAACACCGAGGCGTCGAAGCTGGGGCTGGCGAACTGCAGCACGCGCGAGCCGGGGCCTGCGCCAAGGCGGGTCCTGTGCTGTTCGGCCATCCAGGCAAGACCGTTGTGCGGGACGACGACGCCCTTGGGGCGGCCGGTCGAGCCCGAGGTGTAGATGACGTACGCCGGGTCCATCGGCCGTCCGGCCGGGATCCGCCCGGCCGCGACGGGGTCGGTGGCGGGCCGGGCGGCGATCTCCTCGGCGGCGCCGTCCAGGTCGAGCGTGCGGATACCGGCCGGGAGCAGCTCCCCGGGCACTGCGGCTGTCGTCACGACGAGGTGCGGTGCGGCGTCGTCGAGGACGTAACGGATGCGCTCGGCGGGGTAGGAGGGGTCGACCGCGAGGAAGGCCGCCCCGGCCTTGGACGCGGCGAGCGCGGCCAGGATCAGGTCGGCGCCGCGCTCCAGGTAGAGCGCCACCACGCTCCCGGGCATCACCCCGTTGTCGATGAGCAGGTGTGCCAACCGGTCGGTGCGGGCGTCCAGTTCGCCGTACGAGAGTGTCGTTCCCCCGAAGACGAGGCCGGGCATGCCGGGGGCCCGCCGCACATGGCGGCGCAGCAGTCCGGGCAAGGTGTCAGCGACGACGAGCCCGCCGGTGTCGCGCCGCACCGCCTGCGCCCCGCTCCCCTGTTGCCCGTCCGCCGCGCCGACTGCGCGCTGGGGCCGTATCTCCGAGAAAGCCGCCTCGTGCGACATGGTGCGTCTCCTGCCCTTCGGTTGCTTACGCGTGGTCACGTGCCGCGAGGCGCCCGCTGATCTGCATGCCGTCGATCCGCCCCGTGCCGGGGTCCTGGATGAAGCGCCCGGCGTACGCCGTCTTCTCGGTCGTCAGCTCCACGACCGAGAACGCCAGGTCGGTGCGGAGGGCGATCCGGGCGTAGGGCCCGCCCGACTGGTCGAGGCGCAGGCCATCGGCGTCCTGGACGAAGTCGTAGGTCACCGCGCCGTTGACGTAGGTCCCCGCGCAGCGGGCCACCAGGGACGGCGGGGCGGGAGGTGCGCTGCCGCGTGGCTCTGCGAACGGGTGGCTGGCGACCGGGATGCCCAGTTCGTGGAGCCCGGCGACGAGGTCCTCCCACAGGGCGAGTCCCGTACCGGCGTTCGTGGTCAGAGCGACCACGGTCCCCTCCTGCGGGTCGACCCTGAGATGACAGGACGTGCCGTCGCCCGTGCCGTCGTGGCCGAACCAGAGCTGCCCGTTCGGTGCCTGGTAGCCGGCCAGGCCGAGACCCCAGGTGTCGGCGAGCCCGAAGGCGTCCGTGTGGGGCTGCGAGCGGCGCATCGCTTCCGTGACCCGCGGACCCGGCAGGAGCCCGCCGCGCCGGCGCAGCGGGTGGTCCGTGAAGAGCCGCCCGAACGAGAGGAGGTCCCGTGCGCTCAGGGCGAGCCCCCCTGCCGGAGCCTCCACCGCGGCCAGCAACTGCCCGACGGGCACCGCCTTCCCGAGCTCGGGCCGTGCGGTGTGCCCCGGCACGTGTGCGGGCCCCGGGAGCCCGGCGCCGGGCGTCACCCAGGCCGCCTCGATGCCGAGCGGGCCGAGGACCACGGAGCGCAGCGCCTCCTCCCAGGACATGCCGAGTGCGAGTTCCGCCAGGTGACCGGCGGCCACGATGCCGACGTTGGAGTACGAGAAGGCCGCGCCGGGCGCGCACACCGGCCGCGCGGCGCACGCCTCCCGCAGGTACTGGCCGCGGTCGCCGGGCGGGCTGTCCGCGGGGTGGCCGGCGGGCAGCCCGCTCGTGTGGGAGAGCAGGTGGCGCGGCAGCAGCCGGGAGCCGTATCCGCCCGGAAGGGTGCTCAGCTCCGGGAACTGGGCGCCCACCGGGGTATCGAGGTCCACCTCCCCGTCGTCGGCCAAGGTCATCAGGAGCAGTGCGGTGAACGCCTTGGTGAGGGAGCCGACCGGGAAGCGGGAGCCCGGGGTGACCGGACTGCCGCCGCCGAATCGCTCTTCGCCCGTCTCGACGGCGAACTCCGTGAGGCCGTCCGCTCCGTGCAGGACGGCCAATTGCGCACCGGGTACGTGGTGGCGCGCGGCCAGATTGCGGAGCAGCAGCCCGAGTTGACTGTGATCCGGCGGCGCGGCGCGCCGCCCCTTGAGGAGCACGGGTGCGGTCATGGTGGTGTGACTCACTCCAGTTCGAAGACGACCGAGGCCGCGGGAGAGGTGATCGCCTCCTCACCGACGAGCTTCCAGCCGGTCTCCGCGAAGACGCCGTGCCATTCGTCGATGGTCGGGATGTACTGGCCCATCAGGTCGTGGGCGGACTCGAAGCCGAGGTTGAACAGCGGGACGTCGCGGTCGGCGTAGCCGACCGTCCTGGTGGCGTCGCCCAGCAGGAAACGCCGTACGCGCGGGAAGAGTTCGCGCAAGGTGCTCAGACGCTCGATCGCGTCCTCGCGGGGCCAGAAGTCGTGGCCCATCATGAAGCAGGTGAGGACCTCGACCTCCTCGTACGAGGGGTGCGGCTCAAGCCCCCGGGCATCGGCCCGTACGGCGGTGATGCGGTCGGCGAAGCCGTTGCGCTCCGCTTCCGCGAGCGTCATCTCGACGGCTGCCGGCGCGATGTCGATGCCGAGCCCCCGGGTGCCGGGGTACTTGCGGACGATCTGGATGAGCCGCTCGCCGCTGCCGCACCCGAGGTCGGCGACGACGGAAAAGCTGAACGGAATGCGCTCCATCGCGGTCCAGAACGCCGGGTCGAATGAGAACGTGCTCAGCTCACGGCAGGCATAGCTGATGGCCGCGGCGTCCCGCTGGTAGAAGCTGCCCACCCGGTTCGCGCGCTTCAGAACCGTGGGCATTTCGGTGTAGAGGCCCGAGCAGCCGCGGCTCAGCCAGTGGAAGTAGGACCGGTACTGGTTCACCTCGGCGAAGAGCGGGCCCTGGCGGACGGTGTCGCCGTCGCGGGTGATGACTTCAACGGCCGCGAGGGCCTGGTACATGCCGCGTGCGGCAACCGGATCCAGGCCCAGCCTTACCGCGAGCTCGTCCGCTTGGACGGCTCCTGCTTTGTGTATCTCGTCGAGAACACCAACCTCCCACGCGGCGGCGATGGCCCACGATGCCACCGCCGAGTTGTAGATGTCGGCGGCCGTCAACCGCGCCTGGCTTCCTACCACTTCAGTGATCGACACGGATGCCTCCTGCTCGATTTCCGGTAGGTCACATTGAGTGTCAGCCAGGGCTCCGACAGAATTCCAGCTACTTAAGCCCTGACCTATAGCACCAGGTCAGCGGGCACTTCGGGCCCACTCGACCGGGTCGAATGGGGCGGAATCACAGCCTTCTATTTTCTCGTTTAAGGTGCAACTTAAAGAACTTGCCAAGGGTGCAGCAGACTGCCAAGCATAAGGAAACTGAAAGAAAACCCCACACCCGGAGGGGCTCATGAGCAACCCGTTCGACAATCCGGCAGGAACCTTTCTGATACTGGTGAACGCACAGAACCAGCACAGCCTCTGGCCGGAATTCGCAGAAATACCGGCGGGCTGGTCGACGGCCTTCGGGCCGGATTCTCGGGCTGCCTGCCTCGCTTACGTGGAGACCCACTGGACCGATATTCGCCCCATCGAACTCACCGCGACCAAGAGTTCCTGAAGCGTTCATTCCTGGGCGCGGTAGGAGAAAGGTAAGGCAGTGTCCACTCTCCTGTTGCACGACGAAGAGAGCAGCGAGGTCGGGAAGCTCGCTGATGAATTCCTGGAGTCACACGCGGTGATGCAGGATCCGACAGAATTGTCGGCGGCCGCGGTCGTCACCGCTCAGCGCCTTCCCGAGCGCGTCCGGGAATTCCTGGCGCGGGTCCGTACCGAGGGTCCGGCGGTCACCGTCCTGTCCAACCTTCCGGTCCAGGAGGAACTCGAACCGACGCCCATCGGCTGGGAAATCGCGGCCAAACTGCGAGCGGCCCAGCGCGAGGAGATGGTCCTGCTGCTGTGCGGGGCCGCCCTCGGTGAACCGTTCGGCTGGGTCAGCCAGCAGGCCGGCCGGCTGATCCACGACGTATGCCCCACGCCCGAGGCGGAGACGTCCCTCACCAGCGCCAGCAGCACGCTCGCCCTGAACTTCCACACCGAAGACGTCTTCCATCCCTGCCGCTGCGACTACGTCTCGCTCTTCTGCCTGCGCAATCCGACGGGGGTGGGCACAACCGTCGTACCGGTCACGGCACTCGATCTCCCCGCCGAGATCCGCCAGGTGCTCTTCCAGGAGCGCTTCCTGTTCCTGCCGGACGACTCCCACAGCCTGAGCAGCCTGCCGGACGGCGCGGGCGGACCGGACGCTGCCGACGGTGCGTTGTCGAGCGCCCGGCGCGGAGCCGTGCTCTTCGGCCCCGCCGACGCTCCCTACCTGCGCTTCGACATCGACTTCATGCGGCCCGTGCCGGGCGACCGGGAGGCCGCCGAGGCGATCGAGGCCGTCCAGCGGCAGCTGAGCACCAGCGCGGAGCGGGTCACCCTGGCTCCCGGCGACATCGTGTTCCTCGACAACTACCGCGTGGTGCACGGCAGAGAGGCCTTCGCCTCGCGTTACGACGGCAGCGACCGCTGGCTCAAGCGGCTCAACCTGAGCCGGGACGCGCGGCGGATCAGGGCGCTGACCGGAAGGCAATCCGTCATCATCTGACGGCTCCCGGCTTTGGCGCCACTCGGCCGAAAGGGCGATGCCGGGCCCGGTGTATCCGCCGCATGGCAGATGGCGCCGGACGGTGGGGGGCCAGGACCCTCGAAGCAGGCGCCGGCCGCGCAGGGCGGACCTTCGGACACGTGGCAGAACCCCCGTCAGCCCACGTCCCGGATCCTCGCCCCGCGGCCGGCGCCCTTTCGCATTGATTCCCTGGGGGGTCCACACAGATGACTGACCGCAGGACCGGGCTCAGGCCGAGGAGCGGGCCGAGCGCCACACCGGACTTCGAGAACTCCGAGCACGGCCGGACCCCGGATCGCCGGGCGAGCCCCGAGCACGGCGACGAGTCCGCCCAGCGCACGGGGCGTCCCCGCTTTCACCACAAGCCGGTCCTGGCGGTGGCGGCAACGGTCACGCTCCTGCTGCTCGCCCTGTCGGGCCGGTACGGCTATCACAGCGACGAGCTGTACTTCCGCGCCGCCGGGCAGCGGCTCGACTGGGGGTACGACGACCAGCCGCCCCTGGTGCCGCTCCTGGCGCGCCTCCAGACAGAGCTGCTCGGCGACACGCCCCTCGCCCTGCGCGCACTCGCCGCCCTCCTCGCCGGGGGTGCCGTGCTGCTCTCCGCGCTGATCGCCCGCGAGGTCGGCGGCAACGCCCGGGGCCAGGGCCTGGCCGCCGTCGCCACCGCGGTCTCCGCGGGGACCCTGGCGTACGGGCACATGTTCACCCCCGGCTCCGTCGACTCCGTCGTCTGGATGACCGTCGCCCTGCTGCTCCTGCGCATGCTGAACACCGGCGACCGCCGTCTGTGGCTCCCGATCGGCGCGGTCTTCGGCATCGGCATGCTGGCGAAGAGCCTGGCTCCCCTGCTCGCCCTGGGACTCGTGGCCGGGCTGCTGTGCTGCGGGCCCCGCTCCGTGCTGCGCGGCAAGTGGCTCGCGGGCGGCATCGCGGTGGCCCTGCTCATCACGGCACCGAACCTGGTGTGGCAGGCGGCGAACGGCTGGCCACAGGTCGCCATGGCGCGCGCCCTGTCCGAGTCCGGCGGCATGACGGGGCGGATCGAGTTGGTTCCGGCCCAACTCCTGCTGCTCGGCCCGTTCCTGGCCCCGGTGTGGATCGCCGGCCTGGTGGCCTTGCTGTGGCGGCGGCAGGCGTGGAGGCGGTACCGGTCGATCGGAGTCGCGTACGTGGTGATCCTGGCCGTCCTCCTGGTGGTCGCGGGCCAACCCCGCTATGCCTCCGGACTGCTCCAGGTCCTCCTCGCCGTCGGCGGTGCGGTCCTCGCCGACTGGGCGACACCCGTGCACCGCAAGGCCTTCGCCGCCCTGGCACTGGCGGGCAACGCCGTCTTCGCCGGGCTGGTGGCCCTGCCCCTCGCTCCGGCGGCCTGGCATCAGGGCGGTGCCGCGACAGGGCTCAGCGAGGTGCAGACCCAGCAGATGGGCTGGCAGCGGTACGCGGAGCAGGTGGCCGGCGTCTATCGAACACTGCCGCCCGGCGAACGGTCACGGACGGCCATCGTGGCGGGCAATTACGCCGAGGCCGGCGCGCTCGACCGCTACGGCCCGGCGCTCGGCCTGCCGCCCGTCTACAGCGGTCACAACTCGTACCACGGATTCGGGCAGCCCGAGGACGGCACGGAGGTAGTCCTTTTGGTCGGCCAGAAGGGGATCCCCCGCGCAGCACGACGGGAGATCGATCCGGAATTCAACAGCTGCGAATCCCGGCCGCCGCTCTCTCTCGACGCCATGAATCCCTGGCAGCACGGCGACGTTTTGATCTGCCGCGGCCCTCATACCAGCTGGGTCACGTTGTGGCCAAAGCTCCGCTGGCTGGGCATTCCCTGAGGAACCGCGCGTCGCGAGAATCTCCCTTTCGGCAGATACCGATGACCATCCGGCTTGGCCACCATCAAGTACATGCAATCACTAACTCGTTGGAGCACGGGCGCGGCGGCTCTCGTTGCCGTGTTGACCCTCAGCAGCTGCGGTTCGGTGGGTGATCTCGATGTGGAACCACGCAACGACAATCGCACGTTCGAATTATCCGGAAAGCGACTGACGGTGGATTCCGGAAGCAACGTGCGGATCGAGGCCGGCGACGGACCGGACCTCACCGTCTCCCGCAAGCTCACCGGCATGGCGGCCGAGGAGGGCAACGCGTCCTGGAAGCTGGACGGCAGCACCCTGCGGCTCACCGCCAAGTGCAGCGGCCTGGTCCTCAACTGCGGCAGCAACTACACCGTGAAGGTCCCGTCGGGCATCGCGGTCACCGTGGTCACCGAAGGCGCCGACGTGACCGCCGCGGGCCTCTCCAACGGCCTCACGGTCCGCACGAAGAGCGGCAAGATCAAGCTGGCCGGTGGTTCCGGGCCGCTGCGGCTCACCTCCGGCACCGGACGCATCACCGTGTCCGATTCGAGCGCCCCGGACGTCGAGGTGCGCAGCCACGACGCCGCGCACTTCCTGTCGTTCCGCAAGGCGCCCCGCCGGGTGTCGGCCCACCTCGACATCGGGGACATCACGCTGACGCTCCCCAAGGACGGCACCCGCTACGCGATCGAGGGCAGGGCCCAGGAGAAGGAAAAGTACCGCGTCGACGTCCCGAACGATCCCCGAGCAGCCCACCGCATCAGCGTGGAGAGCCCCCAGGGCCGGGTGCGGGTCGAGCAGAAGAGCTGATCGGCCAAAGGGACGAGCCCCCACCTCCGCCTCTGCACAACGGCAGATGGCGCCAGGTGCCCGCCCGCCAGGAGCATGACGGAAATGAAGCAAGTGACCACCACACCAGTGCCTTCGGCCTGGAAAGGCTGACCACCCATGGATCTACAGATCAACGAGCTGACCAAGGACCACGCCGGCGGCAAGCGGGCCGTCGACTCCTTCACCCTTGACCTGAAGCCGGGCGTCCTCGGCCTCCTCGGCCCCAACGGAGCGGGCAAGTCCACGCTGATGCGGGTACTGGCCACCGTGACCAAACCCACCTCGGGCCGGGTTCTGTGGCAGGGGACCGACATCAGCAAGGACCCCGGGCCGCTGCGCCGCACCCTCGGCTACCTGCCGCAGGACTTCGGCGTGTACCCGCAGCTCACCGCCCAGGAGTTCCTCTCCTATCTGGCTTCGGCGAAGGGCCTGTCCCGCGGCTCCGCACGCTCCCGGATCGCGGAGCTGCTCGGTCTGGTCAACCTCACCGATGCCGCCAAGCAGCGGCTCGGTTCCATGTCGGGTGGCATGCGGCAGCGAGTCGGCATCGCCCAGGCCCTCCTGAACGACCCCAAGCTGCTCATCGTCGACGAGCCGACCGTGGGCCTCGACCCGGAGGAGCGGATGCGGTTCCGCAATCTGCTGTCCGGTCTCGCCGCCGACCGCGTGGTGATCCTCTCCACCCACATCGTGTCCGACGTCGCCTCCGCCGCCGACCGGATCGCCATCATGGCGGGCGGACGGCTGCTGCGCCACGGCGCTCCCGAGGAGTTGCTGCGGCTCGCGGAGGGCTCGGTCTGGGAAGCGACCGTACCCTCCGATCGTCTTCCCGCCCTGCGCCAGCAGTTCCTGATCAGCGGCACCACGCGCACGCCCGACGGCGTACGGGTCCGGCTGCTGCTCACCGGGCAGCCGCCGCTGCCCCAAGCCGAACTCGTCCAGCCCGAACTGGACGACGCGTACCTCCTGCTGACGTCCGCGCCCGCCGGAGCCCCCACCTCCGCCGGCTCGTCCCAGGCGATGATGCGCTGATGGCCAAGACCATGGGAGCAGTGGCTCTCGCCGACTTCCGCGAGCGCCGACGGCGTCCCGCCTATCTCGTCGTCCTGCTCGGCACCCTGGCCCTCGGCCTGCTCGCCGCTCCCCTCGGAGACGCCGACTTCCAGATCTTCCAGATGGGCGACTACCGCGGCCTCTACACCAGTGGGTACGTCGGCGTGGTCACGGCACTCGGCGGCGCCGTGTGGCTGGCGCTCGCAGGGTTCAGCATCACGCGCGGGTCCGTGCCCAAGGACGAGCGGACCGGCGTCGGGCAGATCCTGGCCGCGACGCCCATCAGCCGGATCTCCTATCTGCTCGGCAAGTTCTTCAGCAATCTGCTGGTGCTCGGCTCGATGCTGCTCGCGCTCGCCCTGACCGCCGTGGGCATGCAGTTGCTCAAGGGTGAGTCGTACCGGATCGATGTCGTGCGGCTGCTCATCCCCTTCGTCCTGATCACCCTGCCGCTGCTCGCGCTGGTCGCGGCCTGCGCGGTGCTCTTCGACACGGTGCCGGGGCTGCGCGGCGGCGCCGGGGCGCTCGTGTGGTTCGCGGTGTGGCTCGGCGGCATCATGATGGCCCAGTCCGCCGGTGGTTACGACCTGCTGAGCATGGGGCGCATCAGCGACTCGATGCGCACGGCGATCGAGGCGTCCGGGGCATCCGACGAAGCCGCCGAAGCCGTGCGGTTCGGTGTCGGACTGACCGCGGCCGACAAGGAACTGGTGACCTTCGACTGGGCCGGGCTCGGTCCCGGGGACCTCGGCGGCGGCCTGCTGGCCAATACCGTCCTGCTGCTCGCCGGCGCGGTGCTCCTCGCCGCTGTCGCCGCGCTGTGGTTCCGCCGGTTCGACCCGGCCACGCCGTCCGGCGGGGCGGCGGCTCTCCTCGCGGGCACTGGTGCCGCGGGCACGGGAAGCGCCGCGGACACCGGCGGCACCGCGTCGGGCCCCGGCGAGTTCGGCGACCAGCAGGCCGGCCGCGGTGCGTCGTTCGAGCTCGACCCGGCCCGGATGACTCCGGTGCGCCACGGGGGGTCGTTCGCCTCGGTGGCGATCGGTGAACTGCGGGTGCTGCTCCAGGGCATTCGCCTGTGGTGGTGGGCGGGCCTGGCGGCCATCGCCGTCGTCTCCGCACTCATCGACCGCGAGAACGTCGTCGTGCCGATGCTGGCGCTCGCCATGCTGTGGCCGGTGCTCATCTGGTCCCGGATGGGCAACCATGCCGACGCCGGAAACATCGACGACCTGCTCGCCGCCTGCCCCGGCGCCAAGCGCAGGCTGTTCGCCGGGCTCCTGGCGGGCATCGTGCTCGCTGTGGTGGCGGCGGCGGTGCCGCTGCTCCGTCTCACGCTCGCCGGCGACATGACCGCGGTGGCCGCGGGCTTCGGCGGCGTCCTCCTGGTGCCGGCCCTCGCCCTGCTGTGCGGTGTGCTCAGCCGCGGCCCCCGGCTGTTCCAGGCGCTGTACCCGCTTCTCTGGTACGCGATGTTCAACGGCATTCCCGAACTGGACTTCCTCGGCAGCACCCCGTCGACGGGTCCCTCGCCGGCACTCGTCATGGCGGTGGCGATCGCGCTCGCCCTCCTCGGGCTCGCCGGTGACGCGGTCCGCCGGGCCCGCCGCTGAACCACCGTTCCACGGCGGCGAAGGTCCGCGCCCCCGCACCCGGCGCTTCCTCCCCGATGCGACAGCACCTACGAGTCTGCGCCCCACAGTCGCGAGCAGCGCCCGGTCCTCCCCGGCCCAGGCGCTGCTCGCCCAAGACCCCTTCCTCGAAAGGCTGTCCCTTGCGGACCCAAGGCTCGCGCCACTTCTTCAGCCCGAAAGCTCCCGATGTCACCGATGCCACCTATGCCCCGGACGTCACCGATGCCACCGGGACGGATCCCTTGCACCGGGTGATGCGTCCGCTGGCCAGGACCGCGATGGCGGGTGTCCTCGTCATGCTGTGGTTCCTCGACGTGGCCATGAGCATCGGTACGAAAGGCGCGCTGCTGCCGCTCGGCGGACTGCTGCCGGGAGCGCTCGCGCTGTACGGTCCGCTGCGGCTGCCCGGGGTACGCCCCTTCCTCGCCGCCGCCTGGTCGTTGGCGCTCTCCGTCGTTCTGCTCGTGCGCGGCACGGACAGCGACAGCCCCGGACTGATGGAACTCCTCGCGCTGACCGTGCTGCTCACCTCGGCAGCCCGCGGTCCCCAGGCCTTCGGCATCTCGTTCGGCTCCTGCGGACTGCTTGCCGCTGCGATGCTCACGCTGGCGATGCGCGTGCCCGGCAGCGGCGACGGCGCGGTCTTCGCCATGGTCATGGTTGCCTTCATGGCAGCAGCCGCGATCAGCCTGGGCGCCTATCTGCGGCTCCTCGACGGGCGCCGACAGCGCGCCGTCCAGCGGATCCGCTACGACGAGCGCCTCGAACTCGCCCGGGATCTCCATGACTTCGTCGCCCACCACGTGACGGGCATCGTCGTCCTGGCCCAGGCGGGGCGTACCGTATGGGAGTTCTCACCACAGAAGGTCGCGTCGATATTCGACGACATCGAGCAGGCCGGCTCCCAGACTCTCGACTCCATGCGCCAGTTGGTGACCGTACTGCGCGAGCAGACCACCCCTGCGGGCCTTCCCGCACCCATCCACGGCATCACGCAGATCCCTGCCCTGGTCGAGTCCTTCCAGCGCGGCGGCCCTCCCGTACACCTCGAACTCGCCGATTCCGCGAGCCTGATGGAGCTGCCGCCGGAGGTCGCCACCACCGCGCACAGGGTCGTCACCGAAGGCCTGACCAATGTCCGCCGGCACGCTCCGCACACCACCGGCGTCACAGTCCGCGTCGGTCTCGGTCCGGACGGCCTCGAGGTCATGGTGCGCAACGAGCCGTCCCCGCCGGGAGCCGGTCGCAGGAGTCTGCGGTTCCTGCCGCGCGGCCGCACCGACGGATTCGGGCTCCTCGGTCTGCACGAACGGGTGCGGGCGGTCGGAGGCACGTTCCGCAGCGGTCCGGTCGACGGCGGAGGCTGGGAGGTATCGTCCGTGCTCCCCGTGCGGCACACGAACCCCACCGCGTCGAAGGGTTCGGCGTGACCATCAAGGTACTGATCGCCGACGACCAGGCCATGGTCCGCACCGGCTTCCGGCTCATTCTCGAGACCCAGCCGGACCTCGAGGTCCTCGGCGAGGCCGCCGACGGCGTCACCTGCGTGGAGATGGCACGGCGACTGCGTCCCGACGTGTGCCTGGTGGACATCCGCATGCCCCGCCTCGACGGCCTCGAGGTCACCCGGCTGCTCGCCGGTCCCGACGTCGCCGACCCACTGCGCATCGTGATCTTCACGACCTTCGATCTGGACGAGTACGTCTTCGGCGCACTGCGCGGCGGCGCTCAGGGCTTCCTGCTCAAGGACAGCGGCTCGGCTCTTCTCATCGAGGCGATCCGGGCGGTGGCGAGCGGCGAGGCGATGGTCTCGCCCACGATCGCGGCGCGTCTGCTCAAGCACATCACCGGCCGGAGCGGTGGCGATCCGGCGCCCGGCGCCCCCGCTCCGCTCGGCTCGCGCGACAACTGCGGGCTGACAGAGCGCGAACTCAGTGTGGCGCGACTGGTCGCGCGCGGCCGCACCAATCAGGAGATCACGGACGAGCTGTCGGTCTCCCTGTCCACGGTGAAGACTCATCTGGCCAGCATGCAAGGGAAATTGGGGGTACGGAATCGCGTCGAGATCGCCGCCTGGATATGGGAGAACGGCGCACTGCAGACCGGTCGGTCGGACTGATTTCCGTCAGCTGCACGTCACTCCCGCGCAACCCGCTGGTCTCCATCGACGAAGGCGCCGAGACAAGGGTTTTGAGCCGAGCATCTACCAAACGGCAGATACCGCCGGGCCACATCCCTCGACCATGATGCCCACACGCCGAGGGAGGCAGGACGGGATTGCATACCGCACCGTCCGCCCCTCTGCGGGGGAGGGCATACATCATGATCAGGATACGGTTTACCGTCGAGGACCTCTCGCGTGTCCGCGTGGTAAGACCGGTGAACTACGAGAACGAGACAGCGTTCGCTCTGGAGAACTGGCACAGGAACACAGGAGGCTACTTTCGAGTATGGCACCATACGGTGACCAGCAGGGTGCGCCGCCATGCCGGGACGCAGCAGCGGCTCAAACGTTTTTCCGAAGCCGGACTCACATCCCGGGACCTCATCGGGATACCACCGCGTATCGACACGCTTTCCATGAGCGCCCCCCGCCAGGACCGCACGGGGCGGGCCAACGAGTTGCGCCGTAGCGAACTCGACGCGCTGCTCGAGGAATTCGCACGCATCGCGATTCTTCCGTACCGAAAGGCGATCCAGACCCGGCTCGACAACGACACGGACGCCTATCAGCAGATCATGAGCACCTCCGGCGTGGAGACGCTTCTTCGCTGCCTGCACCCGAGGATCCACTGGCGCGCGCCCTTCCTCGAGATCGAGGACAACGGGCCCGACGACGACATGGAAGAGATCGAACTCGACGGCCGGGGCCTGCTGGTGTCCCCGTCCCTGTTCCTCTCCGCACCCGGCGCGCTGCTGCACCTCTCCGCAGCGGGCACCACCAGCCACTCACCGACGCTGGTGTTCCCCGTCCGGCCGGACCCGCGCACCAGCAGCGCGCTCACCGCCGACACGGACACGGCGGCGCAGGACGCCGTGCCGGAAGACGCGCTCGCCATGCTCATGGGCCGCACCCGGGCAGCCCTGCTCGAAGAGTTGCGCAAAGGCTGCGCGAACGTCGAACTGGCGGGCCGGGTCGGGGTGTCGGCCGCGGCGGTGAGCCAGCACACTTCCGTCCTGCGGGCGGCGGGCCTGATCGCGACCCGCAGGACCCGCAATCTCGTCCTGCACACCTTGACGCCCCTGGGACGCTCCCTCTTGAGCAGCGGTGGCAATCCCCGCGGCCCCGCCGTGGCGATGAACGGCTCACGCGTGCCGCAGGCCTGACCCGGCAAACGGTGGAGCGGACCTCCGGCGGCTGTCGGAGGTCCGCTCCACCGTGCGACTTCGGAGGGACGGGCACTGATGGGGTTTTCCCACGGCCGGTCCGGCGGGAGCCTGCTGTTATGTCATCCGCTCACACGTTGAAGCGGAATTCCACGACATCCCCGTCCTGCATCACATAGTCCTTGCCCTCCATGCGCGCCTTGCCCTTCGCGCGGGCCTCCGCCACCGACCCCGTCTCCACCAGGTCGTCGAAGGAGATGACCTCCGCCTTGATGAAGCCCTTCTGGAAGTCGGTGTGGATGACGCCGGCGGCCTCCGGGGCCGTGGCGCCCTTCTTGATGGTCCAGGCGCGGGATTCCTTGGGGCCGGCCGTCAAATAGGTCTGGAGGCCGAGCGTGCGGAAACCGACGTGGGCGAGGGTGGCGAGGCCGGGCTCCTCCTGGCCGACGGACTGGAGGAGTTCGAGGGCCTCCTCGTCGTCGAGCTCGGCGAGGTCCGCCTCCAGCTTGGCGTTGAGGAAGATCGCCTCGGCGGGGGCGACCAGGGCGCGCTGCTCGTTCTTGAAGTCCTCGTCGACCAGCTCGTCCTCGTCGACGTTGAAGACGTAGAGGAAGGGCTTGGTCGTGAGCAGGTGCAGGTCGTGGAGGAGCTCGTTGCGCTCGCCGCCCTGGACGATGCCGTGCGCGAAGAGCGTGTCGCCCTTCTCCAGGATCTCCTTGGCCTCTTCGACGGCCTTGACCTTGGCCTGGATGTCCTTCTTGATCCGCGACTCCTTCTGGAGACGCGGCAGGACCTTCTCGATGGTCTGGAGGTCCGCGAGGATCAGCTCGGTGTTGATCGTCTCGATGTCGTCCTTGGGTGAGACCTTGCCGTCGACGTGCACGACGTTCTCGTCCTTGAAGGCGCGGATGACCTGGCAGATCGCGTCGGACTCGCGGATGTTCGCGAGGAACTTGTTGCCCAGGCCCTCGCCCTCGGACGCGCCGCGCACGATGCCCGCGATGTCGACGAAGTCGACCGTGGCCGGGAGGATCCGCTCCGACTTGAAGATCTCGGCCAGCTTGCCGAGCCGCGGGTCGGGGACGCCGACGACGCCCACGTTCGGCTCGATGGTGGCGAACGGGTAGTTGGCCGCCAGCACGTCGTTCTTGGTCAGGGCGTTGAACAGGGTCGACTTGCCGACATTCGGCAGACCGACGATTCCGATCGTGAGCGACACGTTGCGACTTCCCGTGAGTGGAGGGCCAGGGGGCCAGGGGACCGGCCGATCCACCAGTCTACGGCGTACCCGGAACCCCGCCGGCGGCGTATCGAACGCTTGGCCAAGCGTGGGTCCCCGGCGTGTCTGAAGGGCTATTCGGCATATTGAACGACCTAAGTTGGTGCAGTGGAGCGATACAGGACGCGACCTGCCCGGTACGGACCGCGACGTGACGGGCCGAGATCGTCCCTGCCGCCGCAGGCGGGACGAGGAGCGGGCGGCGGAGCGGTGCGCGCGGTCCGGCAGCCCGGGCCCCAGCGCCGTCCGGCGGCCGTACGGCGGCCTGCCCCTGCGCCGGCACCCACCGCGAGGAGGATGCCGAACCCGCGGCTGACCGGACTGGGCAGCGGGTTGTTCTGCGCGCTGGTGATGTTCCTGATCGGCGGGCTCTGCGCGATGCTGTTCGGGGCGTCGCTGACGGCGTACGGCGTGCTGTTCCTGCCGGTGTGCGTGCTGACCGCCGTCTGGGTGCGCCGGGGGGATCTGATGACCGCGCCCGTCGTCGTGCCCATCGCGTTCGCCGTGGGGCTGCTGCCGGTGGCGGACGGCGACGGGACCGGCGGCAAGCTGATGGGGCTGGTGACGGCGCTCGCCACGCAGGCCGGGTGGCTGTACGGCGGCACGCTCGTCGCCGGACTGATCGTGATCGTCCGGCGGATCCGGCTGGTGCACCGGCGACGGGCGGCGGCCGGGGGCCGCCCGCCGGTGTGACAGCCGGGGCTGTCCCGTCGGTGTGACGGCCGGGCCCGTCCGCCGGTGTGACGCCCGGCTCTAGTGCCCGGCCGCCCGCATCGCCGCGCCCACGATCCCCGCGTTGTTCTGCAACTGCGCCGGGACGATCTCCGCCTTGATGCCCTCGATGTGGGGCAGGAACTTGTGTGACTTGCGGCTGACGCCGCCGCCGATGATGAACAGCTCCGGCGAGAACAGCATCTCGACGTGGGCGAGGTACCCGCGCACGCGGTGCACCGCCCAGTGCTCCCACGTCATGTCGTGGTCCTCGCGTGCCTTGCTGGAGGCCCGCTTCTCCGCGTCGTGCCCGTCGAGCTCCAGGTGACCCAGCTCGGTGTTGGGGACCAGGACGCCGTCGACGAAGACCGCGCTGCCGATGCCCGTGCCGAACGTGAGCACGATCACCGTGCCGCGGCGGCCGCGGCCGGCGCCGAAGTTCATCTCGGCGACGCCCGCCGCATCCGCGTCGTTCACCACCGTCACCGGCAGGCCGCCCAGCCGCTCGCCGAGCAGCACGCGCGCGTCGGTGTCGATCCAGCTGTCGTCGACGTTGGCCGCCGTCCGGATCGTGGCTCCGTCGGTGACCACGCCCGGGAACGTGACCCCGACCGGGCCCGTCCAGCCGAAGTGGTCGACCACCTGCTTGACGCCGTCGGCCACCCCGTCGGGCGTGGCCGGCTGCGGCGTGAGGACCTTGTGGCGCTCCTGCGCCAGGTCGCCCTTGTCCAGGTCCACCGGGGCGCCCTTGATCCCGGAACCGCCGATGTCCACACCGAAGATCTGCATGGCCCTACGTTACGACGGGGGACAGACAGTCACCGGCCGTACGGCGATCCCCGCCCAGCGACTCCCCGATCACTCCCCGGAATCCTCACCGGCTCCGGCGCCGCGGCGCTCGGCGACCAGCGCCGTCGCCTCCTCGCGCAGGTCGCGGCGCAGCTCCTTGGGCAGCGAGAAGGTGATGGACTCCTCGGCCGCCTTGACGATCTCGACGTCCTCGAAGCCGCGCTGGGAGAGCCACTCCAGGACCTGCTCGACCAGGACCTCCGGGACGGACGCGCCCGAGGTGACGCCGACCGTGGAGACACCCTCCAGCCAGGCCTCGTCGATCTCGTCGGCGAAGTCCACGAGATACGCCTCGCGCGCTCCCGCGATCTTGGCGACCTCCACCAGCCGCTTGGAGTTGGAGGAGTTGCGCGAGCCGACCACGATGACCAGCTCCGACTCGGCGCCCATCTGCTTCACGGCCAGCTGGCGGTTCTGCGTGGCGTAGCAGATGTCGTCGCTGGGCGGCGAGATGAGCTGCGGGAACTTCTCCTTCAGGGCGTCGACGGTCTCCATGGTCTCGTCGACGGACAGCGTGGTCTGGGAGAGCCAGACGACCTTGGACGGGTCGCGGACCTCGACCTTCTGCACATCGCCCGGCCCGTCGACGAGCTGGATGTGGTCGGGGGCCTCGCCGGAGGTGCCGATGACCTCCTCGTGGCCCTCGTGGCCGATCAGGAGGATGTCGTAGTCCTCGCCGGCGAAGCGGACGGCTTCCTTGTGGACCTTGGTGACCAGCGGGCAGGTGGCGTCGATGGTGGCGAGGCGGCCGCGCTCGGCCTCCTCGTGGACAACGGGGGCCACGCCGTGCGCCGAGAACATGACGATGTTCCCCGGGGGCACCTCCTCCGTCTGCTCGACGAAGATCGCGCCCTTCTTCTCCAGGGTCTGCACGACGTACTTGTTGTGGACGATCTCGTGCCGGACGTAGACCGGAGCGCCGTACTGCTCCAGCGCTTTCTCGACGGCGATCACGGCGCGGTCCACACCCGCGCAGTAGCCCCGGGGGGCGGCGAGCAGGACACGGCGGCCAGGCGAAGCAGACATGCGTCCCATCGTAAGGCCGCGTCGGGCGCGTCGAAGATCGCGTCCGTGTGGAGTCCCCGGGAAGACTGACGGGGCGCGGTGTGAGTGACGGATGCGAAGGCGTCGGGACCCGCGTCGCCGGGCGGATGGGCCGGGTTGTCAGCGGTGGCCACTACTCTCGCGGGCATGGCTGTGAACACGTCTCCGGAATCCCCGCTCCCCGTCGGTGAGGTGTCGCGGCTCATCGGGGGGTGGATCGACCGGCTCGGGGCGGTGTGGGTCGAGGGGCAGATCACGCAGTTGTCGCGGCGGCCGGGTGCCGGTGTGGTGTTCCTGACGCTGCGGGATCCCTCGTACGACATCTCCGTCAGCGTCACCTGCTACCGGCAGGTGTTCGACGCCGTCGCGGACGTGGTGAGCGAGGGCGCCCGGGTCGTCGTCCTGGCGAAGCCCGAGTGGTACGCCCCGCGGGGGCAGCTGTCGCTGCGGGCCGCCGAGATAAGGCCCGTCGGTGTCGGTGAGCTGCTCGCGCGCCTGGAGCAGCTGAAGAAGGCCCTCACGCGCGAGGGCCTGTTCGCGCCGGAGCGGAAGAAGCCGCTGCCCTTCCTTCCGCAGCTCGTCGGGCTGGTGTGCGGACGGGCCTCGGCCGCCGAGCGGGACGTGCTGGAGAACGCCCGGCACCGCTGGCCGGCCGTGCGCTTCGAGGTGCGCAACGTCGCCGTGCAGGGCGTGCACGCCGTGCCGCAGGTCGTGCAGGCCGTGAAGGAGCTGGACGCGATCGGGGACGTGGACGTGATCATCGTCGCGCGCGGCGGCGGCAGCGTGGAGGACCTGTTGCCGTTCTCCGACGAGCAGCTGATCCGGACGGTGGCCGAGTGCCGTACGCCCGTGGTGTCCGCGATCGGGCACGAGCCCGACAACCCGCTCCTCGACCACGTCGCCGACCTGCGCGCCTCCACCCCGACCGACGCCGCGAAGAAGGTCGTGCCGGACGTCGGCGAGGAGCACGAGCGCGTGCGGCTGCTGCGGGACCGGGCGCGGCGGTGCGTGGCGGCGCTGGTGGAGCGGGAGGAGCGCGGGCTGGCCCACGCCCTGGCGCGCCCGTCGATAGAGGATCCGCACCGGATGATCGACGAGCGCGCCGACCATGTGGCGGACCTGCTCGACCGGGGCCGGCGCTGTCTGCGGCACCAGCTCGACCGGGCGGACTCGGAGCTGGCGCACACGCACGCGCGCGTGGTGGCCCTCTCCCCCGCCGCGACCCTGAAGCGCGGGTACGCCGTGCTCCAGAAGGCGGACGGGCACGCCGTCCGCGACCCCGGCGAGGTGGAGGCCGGTGAGGCCCTGCGCGCGCGGGTCTCCGAGGGTGAGTTCTCCGTACGAGTGGACACATAGGGTGGGTGGATGACCAGCGAGGTTGATGAGACACCGGGCATGACCGAGGCGCTCGGGTACGAGCAGGCGCGGGACGAGCTGATCGAGGTCGTGCGCCGCCTGGAGGCGGGCGGTACGACGCTGGAGGAGTCCCTCGCGCTCTGGGAGCGCGGCGAGGAGCTGGCCAAGGTGTGCCGGCGCTGGCTGGACGGGGCGCGGGCGCGGCTGGACGCGGCGCTGGCGGAGGAGACCTCGGACGAAGCGGACTCGGAGTAGCGAGCGGGCGCGGAGTAGCGAGCGGGCAGTTCACTGTGAGGTGGGACACGACACCCCACGTTTGGTTGAACGTTGAACTTCACTGTCGTACGGTCGGAGACATCCGACGTACCCGCTCGAGAAGGTTCAAAGGTTCATCCATGTCTCTCGCCCTTGACCCCGCCGCGCAGGACCTGCTGTTCCGCGAGGCCCGCACCGCCAACAGCTTCACCGACGAGCCGGTGACCGACGAGCAGGTGCAGGCGATCTACGACCTGGTCAAGTACGGCCCGACCGCCTTCAACCAGACCCCGCTGCGCATCACCCTGGTCCGCTCCCCCGAGGCCCGCGAGCGCCTGGTGCGGCACATGGCCGAGGGCAACCAGCCCAAGACCGCCGCCGCCCCGCTGGTCGCGATCCTCTCCGCGGACAACGAGTTCCACGAGGAGCTGCCGCACCTCTTCCCGGCCATGCCGCAGGTGAAGGACCTCTTCTTCGCCGAGCGCCCGGTCCGCGAGAACGCCGCCACGCTGAACGCCGCCCTCCAGGCCGCGTACTTCATCGTCGGCGTCCGCGCCGCCGGTCTCGCCGCCGGCCCGATGACCGGCTTCGACTTCGAGGGCGTGCGCAAGGAGTTCCTGGACGACGACCACACCCCGCTGATGGTCGTCAACATCGGCCGGCCGGGCCCGGACGCCTGGTACCCGCGCTCCCCGCGCCTGGAGTTCGACCAGGTCGTCACGACCGTCTGACCGACGGACACGAGAAAGGCCCCCGGTGCTCGCCGGGGGCCTTCTCCATGCGCACTCCGCGCGTACGGAGTCCCGCTCCGTCGTCTCACTCCGTCGCGTACCGAGTCTCACTCCGTCTTCAGCGCGTCCGCCATCTTCGTCAGCTGCGCGAACGACGCGGTGCCCGTCACGACCGTCGTCGAGCCCTTGGTGCCTTCGAGGACCAGCGCGTCGTACCGGCCGCCCTCGTAGCGGGTCCAGGTCCGGCCGTCGATCTTCTCCGTCTTCCCGGTCTCCCGCGCGCCCTGGGTCGCCTCGTCGAGGAAGACGGGGCGCCGCTGAGTGGACTGCTCGACGGCCACGTACTCCCCCTCGGGGTCATGGAAGCCGAGGTGCCAGGCGTCGAACTCGTCGCCCTGGAAGCGGACGGAGGTGGCCTTCCATGTGTCGGGCAGGCCCTGCGGCGCGGCCACGGGGTACGAGGCGGCGCGGCGTGCCGTGAGCAGTTCGACCCGGTAGTCGACGCGCTTGGTGTCGGGCGCGCTGTCGTCGTGCGGGATGAAGAGGTATATGACGCCCGCCACGAGGACGATGACTCCCATGGAGAGGATCATGTCCCGCGCCGTCTTCTGCTTGCCGTTCGTGCCTGCCACGCCCCCTATCGTCGCAGGTCTCCGGTGCGCTCATCCGTGGGGGCCCCTGCTCATTTTGCGGTCTCGGAGATAGAGTCGGGCGACAGCGCCCTCATCCGGCCGTCGTCGTACAGAAAGGTGCGCTCCGATGACCGAGCATCATCACTTGCCGTCCGAACTCGATGTGCCCTCCGAGGCCCCCGACCGCAACCTCGCCCTGGAGCTCGTCCGGGTGACCGAGGCAGCGGCGATGGCCGCGGGCCGCTGGGTCGGGCGGGGTGACAAGAACGGCGCCGACGGTGCCGCGGTGCGCGCCATGCGAACCCTCGTCTCCACCGTCTCGATGAACGGCGTCGTCGTCATCGGCGAGGGCGAGAAGGACGAAGCCCCCATGCTGTTCAACGGGGAGCGCGTGGGCGACGGGACGGGACCCGAGTGCGACATCGCCGTCGACCCGATCGACGGCACCACGCTGACCGCGAAGGGCATGACCAACGCGATCGCGGTGCTGGCCGCCGCCGAGCGCGGGTCCATGTTCGACCCGTCCGCCGTCTTCTACATGGACAAGCTCGTCACCGGGCCGGAGGCCGCCGACTTCGTCGACATCAACGCGCCGGTGTCGGTGAACATCCGCCGGGTCGCCAAGGCCAAGCGGTCCGCGCCCGAGGACGTGACGGTGGTGATCCTCGACCGGCCCCGGCACGAGGGCATCATCAACGAGATCCGGGACAGCGGTGCGCGGATCAAGCTGATCTCCGACGGCGATGTGGCCGGCTCGATCCTGGCGCTGCGGGAGGGCACCGGGGTCGACCTGCTGCTCGGCATCGGCGGCACGCCGGAGGGCATCATCTCGGCGTGTGCCGTGAAGTGCCTGGGCGGCACGATCCAGGGCAAGCTGTGGCCCAAGGACGACGAGGAGCGGCAGCGGGCGATCGACGCGGGCCATGATCTCGACCGGGTCCTGACGACCGAGGACCTGGTCACCGGGGAGAACGTGTTCTTCGTGGCGACCGGGATCACCGACGGGGAGCTGCTGCGGGGGGTTCGGTACCGGGCCGAGACCGCCACGACCGACTCGATCGTGATGCGGTCGCGGTCGGGGACGGTGCGCAGGATCAGTTCGGAACACCGGCTGAGCAAGCTGCGGGCCTACAGCGCGATCGACTTCGACAAGGGGAAGTAGCGCGTAGAGGGGTGGGGCTCGGGCAGCTCACCCCGTGACGAAAGGGCGCCCCCGGTGCGGTGGGGGCGCCCTTTTCCGTCGCGCGTGCCGGTCAGCCTGCCGCGGCTATCGTGCTCGCCGGGCGGGCCGCCTTCTTCAGTTCCAGGTCGCGGCGGCGGCGCCGGGCCAGGACCACGCGGCGTTCGGCGGCGGTGAGGCCGCCCCAGACGCCGTAGGGCTCGGGCTGGAGGAGGGCGTGCTCGCGGCACTCGACCATCACCGGGCAGCGGGCGCAGACCCGCTTCGCCGCCTCCTCCCGGGAGAGCCGGGCGGCCGTGGGCTCCTTGGAGGGGGCGAAGAACAGGCCCGCCTCGTCGCGCCGGCACACCGCCTCGGTGTGCCACGGGGCGTCTTGGTCCCTGTCTCGCGCTGGCACCCGCGGGGCCGGAACGGCAGCTACCAGGGACGAATGCGGCGGTTGCAGCACGGTCTACTCCTGACGACGGCTTCGCGAGCGAGAGACGATGCAGCAAGGCCTACCCGCTGTACGCGCGCCTATGCACTGAGTTCCGAAGCGCTGGTTTCGCCCCCGTTTTCGGGTTCCGTGGAGCGGCGTCACCGGTGGACCGATTTGCTCCGGATCCCGGTGGATTCGCGACCGTCAATGGTTCAGGTGTTTGCGCAAACCCTTGTCGACCTTGCGTTGCACCCGGTCGAGGATGTCCGCGACGACCTTGCCGCGCCGGGGCCGCGCCTCGACGCTGCCCATGACGGCCCAGCCGTCGACGTAGACGATCGGGGCCTCCGGTTCGCCCGAGTCGAGCGTGTCCACCTCGAAGCTGCCGAGCACGCCGCCGCCCATGCCGCGCAGCGACACGTTCTCCGGGACGCGGATCTCGACGCTGCCGAAGACCGAGAACGACTTGATCATGACCTGCTGGTGGTCGAAGAGCGCCTCGCTGAGGTCTATCTCGACACTGCCGAAGATCGCGTACGCGTGGATGCGGCGGCCCGCGCGCCAGCGGCCCTTGCGGACGGCACTGCTGAAGATCGCGACCACGTTGTCGTCCGGGTCGATCGGGATGGCACCCACGGTGGGGCGGTGCGGGGCCGGGGCCGGTGAGGGGCCGGGGCCCTGGCGGTGAGCGGCGGGCAAATCCCGTATGAAGACGTCCAGTTCGCCGACCGTCTTGGCGCGCAGCACCCCCTCGACGCGCTCCGCGTGCTCGTCCACGGTGAGACGGCCCTCGGCGAGTGCGTCGTGCAGGATGTCGGCGATGCGGTCGCGCTCGGCGTCGGAGGCGCGGAGCTCGGAGGCGGCGGGCGCGGTCTGCTTCTGAAGGTCCACGGCAGCAGCCTACCGAAACACGATAGATCGCGACAGCCCCCGCGAGGCGGCTGCGTCGCGGCCGAGTGCGGCGAAGCGTCACGGCCGAGTGTGACGAACTGAGCCTTACCTCACAGGCTCGCTGTCGGAGGCAGGTTCTACGCTGGTGGGCGCTCGCCAATGGAGGCGGGCCGCCGTCCGTCGAGTGAGGAATGGGCTGAGATGCCTGAGTTCGCGTACACCGATCTGCTCCCCCAGGGAGAGGACACCACGCCGTACCGGCTGGTGACCTCCGAGGGTGTCTCCACGGTCGAGGGGCCGGACGGGCGGACCTTCCTCAAGGTGGAGCCGGAGGCGCTGCGCAAGCTCGCCGAGGAAGCCATCCACGACATCCAGCACTACCTGCGCCCGGCCCACCTCGCGCAGCTGCGCCGCATCATCGACGACCCCGAGGCGTCCGGCAACGACAAGTTCGTGGCGCTGGACCTGCTGAAGAACGCGAACATCGCGGCGGCGGGCGTGCTGCCGATGTGCCAGGACACGGGCACGGCGATCGTGATGGGCAAGCGCGGTCAGAACGTGCTGACGGAGGGGCGCGACGAGGAAGCCCTGTCCCGCGGCATCTACGACGCCTACCAGAACCTCAACCTGCGCTACTCGCAGATGGCTCCGCTCACCATGTGGGAGGAGAAGAACACCGGCTCCAACCTTCCCGCGCAGATCGAGCTGTACGCGACCGACGGCGGCGCCTACAAGTTCCTGTTCATGGCGAAGGGCGGGGGCTCGGCCAACAAGTCGTTCCTGTACCAGGAGACGAAGGCCGTCCTGAACGAGTCCTCCATGATGAAGTTCCTGGAGGAGAAGATCCGTTCGCTGGGTACGGCGGCCTGCCCGCCGTACCACCTGGCGATCGTGGTCGGCGGTACGAGCGCCGAGTACGCGCTGAAGACCGCGAAGTACGCGTCCGCGCACTACCTGGACGAGATCCCGGCGGAGGGGTCGGCGCTCGGGCACGGCTTCCGGGACCATGAGCTGGAGCAGAAGGTCTTCGAGCTGACGCAGAAGATCGGGATCGGGGCGCAGTTCGGCGGGAAGTACTTCTGCCACGACGTGCGCGTGGTGCGGCTGCCGCGGCACGGGGCGTCCTGCCCGGTCGCCATCGCGGTGTCCTGCTCCGCCGACCGTCAGGCCGTCGCGAAGATCACCGCCGAGGGTGTCTTCCTCGAGCAGCTGGAGACGGACCCGGCGCGGTTCCTGCCGGAGACGACGGACGAGCACCTGGACGAGGCCGGTGACGTCGTCAAGATCGACCTGAACCAGCCGATGGAGACGATCCTGGCGGAGCTCAGCAAGTACCCGGTGAAGACCCGGCTCTCCCTCACCGGCCCGCTCGTCGTCGCCCGTGACATCGCGCACGCCAAGATCAAGGAGCGGCTGGACGCGGGTGAGGAGATGCCGCAGTACCTGAAGGACCACCCGGTGTACTACGCCGGTCCTGCCAAGACGCCCGAGGGGTACGCGTCCGGCTCCTTCGGCCCGACGACGGCCGGCCGTATGGACTCCTACGTCGAGCAGTTCCAGGCGGCGGGCGGGTCCAAGGTGATGCTGGCGAAGGGCAACCGCAGCAAGCAGGTCACGGACGCGTGTGCCTCGCACGGCGGCTTCTACCTCGGCTCCATCGGCGGGCCGGCGGCCCGTCTCGCCCAGGACTGCATCAAGAAGGTCGAGGTCGTCGAGTACGAGGAGCTCGGCATGGAGGCCGTCTGGAAGATCGAGGTCGAGGACTTCCCGGCGTTCATCGTCGTCGACGACAAGGGCAACGACTTCTTCCAGGACCCGGCGCCGGCGCCCACGTTCACGAGCATTCCGGTGCGGGGGCCGGGGCTGGCGTAGTACGCCGGGGTGCGGCGGGGGTGGTTCTCGCCCCCGCCGCCCCTACCCGTCCCATCCCCAGGGGCTCCGCCCCTTCGACCCCGCCAGGGGGGCTCCGCCCCCTGGCCCCCTCAGAGGTCTCGGCCCCTGGTCCCTCATGAGCTTCGGACACTCGCCCCTCTTTTGACTTCGGGGCCTCGGCCATCGCCCACCCACTGCCCGACCCGGTCGGGCGTGAGGCCCGGCCACCGGCGGGGACCGCGTCCCCTGTGCCCTCAGAGGTCTCGGGCCCCCTGGCCCTCATGAGCTTCGGACACTCGAACCCGCATGGTCCGGGCCCCGGCTCCCTCAGGCATCTTCAGCCCTCGCCGCCTCACGTGCCTTGCAGCCCCCGCCGCCCACATTCCGTCAGGCCCCTCCCCCTCACAGGCCGCCGCAGGCACCCCGCCCAGCCACGGGCCTCGGACAGCCCCCTCATGGCACCGGGCCCCGGCCCTCGCACGAGTCTTCAGGCCGTCACCTCACCAGCCTCGGGCCCCTCATGGCCTCCAGCTCCCCGCCCCCACGCCTTCTTCAGGCCCCGTCGGCCCCGTCCCCTCAGGACCTCCGATCCCTGCCCCCTTCACGGCCCTGGGCCCTCACCCCCCTCACAAGTCCTCAGGCCCCGCCGACTCACAGGCCTCGGGCCTCGCCCCCCCGCCCGCTCATCGGCCTCCAGCCCCCATAAGGGCCTCAAACCCCCGGCCCCCGGCCCCTCACAAGCCATCAGGCCGCCACCTGACAGCCCTCGGGCCCCCCTACGTTCCTCCAGTCCCCCGGCCCCCCCCGCGTGTTTTCAACCCCCATTCGCCCCACCCAGGAACATCACCGCCCCCTCGATCGCTATAGCCGGTATGAGCGACGAATACCGCATCGAGCACGACTCCATGGGCGAGGTACGTGTCCCGGCCGACGCCAAGTGGCGGGCTCAGACGCAGCGTGCTGTCGAGAACTTTCCGATTTCCGGGCAGCGGATCGAGCGGGCGCACATCGAGGCGCTGGCCCGTATCAAGGGCGCCGCGGCGAAGGTGAACGCGCGGCTCGGGGTGCTCGACGAGGATGTCGCCGGGGCGATCCAGGAGGCCGCCGGCGAGGTCGCCGAGGGGAAGTGGGACGCGCACTTCCCCGTCGACGTGTTCCAGACCGGGTCCGGGACGTCGTCCAACATGAACACCAACGAGGTCATCGCCACCCTCGCGACCGAGCGGCTGGGCAGGAGTGTTCACCCGAACGACCACGTCAACGCCTCCCAGTCGTCCAATGACGTGTTTCCGTCCTCCATCCACATCGCCGCCACCGCCGCCGTCACCCGTGATCTCATCCCCGCCCTGGACCACCTCGCCGGCTCCCTGGAGCGCAAGGCCGAGGAGTTCTCGGATGTCGTGAAGTCGGGGCGGACCCACCTCATGGACGCCACGCCCGTGACGCTGGGGCAGGAGTTCGGCGGGTACGCCGCACAGGTGCGGTACGGGATCGAGCGGCTGGAGGCGTCCCTTCCCCGGCTCGCCGAACTGCCCCTGGGGGGTACGGCCGTCGGCACGGGGATCAACACCCCGCCCGGTTTCTCCGCCGCCGTGATCGAGGAGGTCGCCCGTACGACCGGGCTGCCCCTCACCGAGGCCCGGAACCACTTCGAGGCTCAGGGCGCACGGGACGGCGTCGTCGAGACCAGCGGGCAGCTGCGGACCATCGCGGTCGGGCTGACGAAGATCGCCAACGACCTGCGCTGGATGTCCTCCGGTCCGCGCACCGGCCTCGCCGAGATCGCCCTGCCCGACCTCCAGCCCGGCTCCTCGATCATGCCGGGCAAGGTGAATCCGGTCATCCCGGAGGCCGTGCTGATGGTCGCCGCCCAGGTCGTGGGCAACGACGCCACCGTCGCCACCGCCGGCGCCGCCGGGAACTTCGAGCTCAACGTCATGCTGCCCGTCATCGCGAAGAACGTGCTGGAATCCGTGCGGCTGCTCGCAGGCGCCACGCGGCTGCTCGCGGACCGGACCGTCGACGGCATCACCGCCGACCGCGAGCGGGCGCGGGAGTACGCCGAGTCCTCCCCGTCCGTCGTCACGCCGCTCAACAAGTACATCGGCTACGAGGAGGCCGCCAAGGTCGCCAAGAAGGCGCTGGCCGAGCGGAAGACCATCCGTCAGGTCGTCCTGGACAGCGGGTACGTGGAGCGCGGGGACCTGACCCTGGAGCAGCTCGACGAGGCGCTGGATGTCCTGCGGATGACGCACCCGTGACAGTTCGCCGAGCGAGGCACCCGGCGCGTGAACCGTGACACGCGCCGCAGCGTCGTATGCCTATGGCACCTAATATCTGTGCATGGCAGACGGTGGAGCGGTGAGACGCGTGGAAACGGGTGGTGCGGCAGGCTTCTGGGAGCCCGGGAGCGAGATCCTGTGGCGGTACCGGGAGAACGGCGGCGCGCGTTTCCACATCGCGCGTCCCGTCACCGTCGTACGGGACGACGCGGAGCTGCTCGCCGTATGGCTGGCGCCCGGCACGGAGTGTATGCGGCCCGTGCTCGCCGACGGCACCCCCGTGCACCTGGAACCGCTGGAGTCCCGCTACACCAAGCCGCGGACCGTGCAGCGAGGCCGCTGGTTCGGCACGGGCGTGCTGAAGCTGGCGCGGCCCGGCGAGCCCTGGTCGGTGTGGTTGTTCTGGGAGCCGGGCTGGCGGTTCAAGAACTGGTACGTGAACCTGGAGGAGCCGCTGGTCCGTTGGGAGGGCGGTGTGGACTCCGTCGACCACTTCCTGGACATCTCCGTGCACCCGGACCGCACGTGGCACTGGCGCGACGAGGACGAGTTCGCCCAGGCCATGCGGGACGGGCTGATGGACGACCAGGAGGCCGAAAAGGTACGGGCGGCCGGTCGCGCCGCCGTGGAGGTGATCCGCGCCTGGGGGCCTCCGTTCTCGGAAGGCTGGCAGCACTGGCGCCCGGATCCGTCCTGGACGGTACCGTCACTGCCGGAGGACTGGGATCGTACGCCCGCGCATGTGTCCTCATGAGACCCTTGCTGCGCCCCCGGGCAAGAAACGTAGGATCGTCCTCCGCAAGGGTGCGCGGCGGCAACTGACGGAGCACGCGCTGGGCTTGACCGATCGTCACCGAGGGGCGGCAGGACGTGAGCGAGGGGTACGAGGGCAACACCGGCAAGGCCTGCGCCACAGGCCAGGAGGCCCCTGAGGGCCGCAGACGGTCCGCCGGTGGCACAGCGACAACCTCTGACCACGCGGGGATTCCGTTCCTGGGGCACGTATTCCGGGTATCGGAGTTTCGGCGGGACCACCTGCACCACTGGCGTGCAGCCCCGGACGGATGGATTCGACACGCGTGACGGAGCAGCCGACCTCCTTCGAACGCCCGCAGCCGGGCGTCGACCCCGCGGACCCCCGCGGGGCGCTCGTGCACACCTCGACACCGGCGCGTGCGCCCGGCGCGGGCGCCTTACCGGTACAGGGCCGCTGCGGCGGCGACGTCAGCGCTCCGCTCACGACGGCGCACACCACGCCAGGCACGTCGGAGCCGGGCACCTCAACGCCGTTCGGCAAGGGCAAGGACACCGTGAGCGACCCCGCCTCCGAGCATTCCCAGCCGGGTACCGAGCAGACCGCCGAGCGCGACACTCCTCGGCCTCGGCCCGCCCCCGACGGCATTCCGGTCCAGCCGGCCGACGAACAGGACAGGTCGACGCCCGGCCCGGACGGGCAGGAGCGCCGCAGCGGCCAGAGCCTGCCGCCCGGCCGGCCCACGCCGATGCGGCGGGACGGCGACCGGCTGCGCTTCGTGGGTGCCGCCACCCGGCGGATCGCCCGCGGCATCGATCTCGACGAGATCGTGATGGGGCTGTGCCGAGCCACCGTCCCCACGTTCTCCGACGCGATCCTGGTCTATCTGCGCGACCCGCTGCCCGTCGGGGACGAGCGGCCCACCGGCCCGCTGGTGCTGCGGCTGCGCCGCACCGACCGGATACCGGCGGAGCGCGACACGGAGAACGGCTTCCTGCCGGCCGCGCAGCCCGAGCCGGACGAGCTGGACACGGTCGGCGCCGAGCTGTGCGAGGTGCGGCCGGGCAGCGCGCTCGCCGAGGTACTGCGGGGCGTGCGCCCGGTGTTCACCGACGCGCCCGCGGCCCGTGCCGCGCTGCCCGAACTTCTCGGCGACGGCGGCGAGTTCGCCGTACCGGACGGACAGCGCGCGATCCTCGCGCCGCTGCGCGGCCGGCGCCGCGTGATCGGTGCCGCCCTGTTCCTGCGCCGCCCCGAGCGCATGGCGTTCGAGCCGGACGACCTGCTGGTGGCCGCCCAGCTCGCCACGCACAGCGCCCTGGGCATCGACAAGGCCGTGCTGTACGGCCGCGAGGCCTACATCGCGGACGAGCTCCAGCGCACGATGCTGCCCGAGACGCTGCCCCGCCCGACGGGTGTGCGGCTGGCCTCCCGGTACCTGCCGGCGGCGGAGACCGCCCGGGTCGGCGGCGACTGGTACGACGCCATCCCGCTGCCCGGCAGCCGGGTCGCCCTGGTCGTCGGCGACGTCATGGGCCACTCCATGACCTCGGCCGCCATCATGGGCCAGCTGCGCACCACCGCCCAGACCCTGGCCGGTCTCGACCTGCCGCCGCAGGAGGTCCTGCACCACCTCGACGAACAGGCCCAGCGCCTCGGCGTGGACCGCATGGCGACCTGCCTCTACGCGGTGTACGACCCGGTATCGCACCGCATCACCATCGCCAACGCCGGCCACCCGCCGCCCGTCCTGCTCCACCTGGGCGGCCGTGCCGAGGTGCTGCGCGTGCCGGCCGGTGCCCCGATCGGGGTCGGCGGTGTCGACTTCGAGGCAGTGGAGCTGGACGCGCCCGCCGGCGCGACCCTGCTGCTGTACACCGACGGCCTGGTCGAGTCCCGGCTGCGGGACGTGTGGACCGGCATCGAGCAGCTGCGGGAGAAGCTCGCCGCGACCGCGCAGCTCACCGGCCCGGACCATCCGCCGCCCCTGGAAGCGCTGTGCGACGAGGTGCTCGACATGCTCGGCCCGGGCGACCGGGACGACGACATCGCGCTGCTCGCCGCCCGCTTCGACGGCATCGCGCCCAGCGATGTGGCGTACTGGTTCCTGGAGCCGGAGGACGCCGCCCCCGGCCGGGCCCGCCGCCTGGCCCGGCGCGCGCTGCAGCGCTGGGGCCTGGAGGAACTCAGCGACTCGGTCGAGCTGCTGGTCAGCGAGGTCGTGACGAACGCCGTGCGGTACGCCTCCCGGCCGGTCACGCTCCGGCTGCTGCGGACGGACGTCCTGCGCTGCGAGGTGGGCGACGACGTGCCGCAGTTGCCGCGCCTGCGGCAGGCGCGCGCCACGGACGAGGGCGGACGCGGGCTGTACCTGGTGAACCGCCTGGCCCGGCGCTGGGGCGCGACCCGGCTCAGCACGGGCAAGGTCGTCTGGTTCGAGCTCAACCGCAGCTGAACGCACGGACGGGCCGGTCCCCGCACCGCGGGGACCGGCCCGTCGTCGTCACTCGTCACGCCGCGGAGCCCCGCGGGATCGCCCGCAGCTCAGGACTGCTGTCGGGCCAGGCGTTCCGCGGCTCGCCTGCGAGCCGGCTGGAGCGGGTCGGCACCGGAGCCGGCCCCCGCACCGGGAGTCCAGTCCCAGTGGCGGATCTTCTCCGCGAGCTGCGACAGCCGGCGGTCACCGGGGGCGGTGTCGATGTAGAACAGCGCCTCGTCCGGTCGCTTGTCGTCACCGCCCCACCGGACCACTCCGTCGCATTCGGCGAGGATGTCCCGGATCACGGATTCCTGCTGCGGGAAGAACCCGCCCCGGATCCCGGAGGGGTAGGAGCCGGACCGGATCTGCACCGCCGTGCCGGAGGCCTGGTTCGACTCGGCCAGGCCCTTGCGCACCTCGGAGGGGTGACGCCAGCCGGTGAGATCGCCACGGCGGAGTTCGTCGACCTCGTAGTGGAAGCGGCGGATCACATGGACGAGGACGGTTTCGACATCGCCCATGCGAACCTGGACGCCCTCGACGGGAGTGCCGGGGACGGGTCTGGTGTAGATGTGCCCGTGGTCGTCCGCGGTCTTCTCCATCTCCCACCCGTTCGTCGACGGGGTACCGCTGAGGACTCGCTTGTTGCGTTCCTGCGCCTTCCGTATCGCTTCACGGATCTTGTCCGGTTCGGGTTGCGTGGTTGCCGCGTGGGCGGGAGGAGTCAGCGCTCCCGCGGCGACAGCGGTGCCGGCGGCCAGGAAGACGGCACGGCGCAGGGTCGTACGACGCGAGATGTTCACAGTCACGCGGTTCTCTCCTTGTGGTGGGTGTGGGAACGCGCAGCGCATACGGTGAGAGCGACAGCGGTCACTGCCGACACCCCCGCCAGGGGGTTCACGTAGCCCGGAACGGCGGCTTCGTACGTCTTCCCGCCCTCGACGTGGCACCCGAAGTGCAGGGGGAGGAACGAGGTCTCATATCGGTCGACGACGACCTCGGACCTTTTGTCGGGGCCTCCCAGCACCTTCGTGCAGGCCGCGGCCTGACCGCTTTCGTCCAGCAACAGCAGGTGCAGGACGCCCCAGGTGTACATGCCGACCGTCGCCAACCAGGCAAGGATCGCGGCTGGCTTGAGCAGGCCTGCCCGAGTCCGTTTCCTGCCGGCCCGGACCAGCGCCACGACCGCGTAGACGGCGAGCCCCGGCGTGGCGACGAGTCCGGCCAGTGACAGCAGGAGCACAACCACGGGGTTGTGACCTGCGTATGGTTCATCTCCCGACATGCGTGCAGCCTGTCACGGGTTCCGGGAGATGGAGTTGTACTTCTCCATGACCTGGTACAGCGCCAGACGCTTCTTCGCGTGCGCCTTCGCCTCGTCGTTCGTGCCCTGGTACCGCCGCAGAACCTCGTAGATCTCGGTCTCCGTGTAATCCAGGCGCATGGGGCGCAGCGTGGTCTCGTCGTTCCCGCTGCCCGGCGCTCCGTCGGCGTTCCAGAGGTGGATCAGGGGGACGATCGACAGGGCGAACTGGTCGTCGTCCCGGCACTTGCGCCACATGTTGTACAGGGTGTCGTCATTGACGTCGATGACGCTGCCGGTGATGTAGCCCTTCCCGACGGCGTGGTTCCATGCCCGTACTGCCGTGATGCCGAAGATCTGGCAGATGCCGGTGGAGGTGTCCTTGAACGTTCCGGTCGTCTCATAGGCCGTGATGACAGCCAGGTCCGCGCTTTCGTCGACCACGTCGACGTGCCGCATCTCCCAGTACGCGGAGGTCTGGATGAGGGCCTTTCGCATCTTGTAGCGGTAGGCGTACAGGGTGATGTCGGAGTCGTAGTCGATCACGGTCGTCGTGAAGCACTTCCAGTGCTGCCACTTCCGCACGCCGCCGTCGTTCGGGAACCCGATCGACTCCATGTACTTGCCGACGTCCGTCATCATGGCCTGCACGAGATCCGGGTCCAGGCTGGTGTCGGCAAGGACGCCCCTGGGCTTGTTGAAGGATCCCTGACCGGTGTCACGGCCGGACGCGATGTTCACGTCGATGTTGATCGCGCCGCTGCCGGAGCCGACGGTCTTGGTGACGATCTGGTCGTAGGCCCAGTTGTCGGGCAGCGGGTAGCCGAAGTTGCCCGAGAAGCCGGAGGACATGTCGGAGACGAACGAGGCCGAGGCGTGGCCCGCGTCCGAGACGCGCGTGCACACGTTGCGAGGACCGTAGACGCCGACGCCGTAGCGGTTGCCGTCGTCGGCCATGGCGTCCTGGACGCCTTTGAAGTGGGGCAGGACGTTGTCGGTGACCTCGTAGTCGTAGGCGTCGAAGTCGACGGCGAAGAAGATCCTCGTGCCCGGCTTGAAACCGTGGTCGAGTGCCGCGTTGATCGCGGCCTGTCCCGCGGCACGCCCCAGGGGGTAGCTGAAGTCGTCCGCGCCTCGCCCGAAGGTCTGGTAGATCGGGAAACAGCGCAGTCCCTGTTCGGCGATCGTCTGGAGCTCGCCGGGCTGGATCTCCTTCTCCGGGACCTTGCCGCCGCCGGGGATCGGGTTGGTCAGATAGCGCCCGACGTAAGTGATGCCTTCGGCCTTGAGCGCCTTGGCGCGATCCGGGGTGATCTTGGTGACGCCGTCGCAGGCCGCGCCCTTGCGGTTCTGGTCACCGTAGGAGACGAGGAGGGAGGCCCAGGTGGAGAAGTCGCCCTTCCCCGTCACGGGGAGCTTGACGAACGACTGGAACGAGCGGACCGCTTCCGCGTGGGCGGCGGTGAAGGTGCCGCCGAAGGAGACGGACCGCTGGTTGAGCAGCATGCCGGCCGTGAACAACTGCACCCAGGTACCGGACGATCCCACCGACAGGGTGTGCTCCTTCAGCCCCGCCTGGGTGCCGGGGCCGAACACGCCGTTGGCGACTCCGTCGGCCATTCCGATGGTGTACTGGACCGCGTAGAGCATCGCCTGGGCGACGGTACGGGAGTGATGACCGTCGCACGAGATGATGAAGAAGTCCCGGCGGTTGACGAACGCGCCGTTCATCCACTGCTGCACGGCGCGGATCTGGGCGGAGCCGTTGTTGACGGTGACGTACGGGTCCATGTTCAGAAGGCCCTTGAACACCTTCGGAACCACGTCACTGCCGGGGTAGGCGAAGTCGACGCCCATGTCCTGCTTGAGCTTGATCACCGAGTCGCGGACACGGTCGTTGTACTTGCCGTCGATCTCGCCGCCGTCGTACCCCTTGCAGTACAGGCCGGCCTGGACGATCCGGATGATGTTCGCCGGGACACCCGAAGCGCCGATGCGCGGGTACTTCGACTGGAGCGTGGAGAGCGTGCCGGGGCCGAAGTTGTCCGACAGGCTGGAGATGCCCAGCTCGTACTGGAGCGCCCGGGTGAGGGCGAACATGACGGTCCAACTGGTCTCGCCGTTCTCCACGAGCCGCGATATGCCCAGCTTCGCACCCTTGTCATAGGTGCCGTTGATGAACTGCTGGGCTCTGCGCACCATCTCATCGGCCATGGGCGTGGCTCTCCTTCACAAAGGTCGTGTCCGAGTACTCGAGCGTGACGACACCCCCATCCCCTGCGGGACCGGGAGGATTTGACGAGGGACGGCCTCACCAGGAGGCGAGACAGCTCAGAGTCGCGGCGTGGCAGCACGACTGCGCAGAAGATGCGCGCATGACAGACGGCACGGCGCCATCAGGAACCTCCCCCGTTCCGGTGGCGTGGTCAGTGCACCGGATTTGGTGATCACCATAGGCACAGCATGAGCAGAGGGAGCAAGGGCTTGACTCTGAGTCAGTTGGTGCCGTGGCGTGATTGAGACCCGCCCCCATACACGGTTCCGGAACAGGCGGTTGAGCCGACTCACCCACTCCACGCCGGTGAGAAGCTGCGAAGCGGAATGGTGAGAAGAGGGATGCTTCAGGACGGAAAACTGTCCAGAACTGGAGGCTTGGGCAGCCCGGCCGACACTTTTGAGCCAGCCCCGCGACTGCCGCGCTGCACCGGCACCCCTGACGTTCACGACATGCGCACAGATCATGCCCGTTGCAGACAGACGAGCAGCGCTGTCGGCGGGCGATCCCGCGGGAGCGCTTTCCAGCCAGATCCCGCATCACCGCTGTTCCGCTCCGCCGCCCCATGCCTATGGTGAGCGCCGCGCTCGACAGGTATGGACCGCTTTGTGCGCCGGGCCACCTTTCTCACAGCAGCGCGTCACCACTCTCCGCGGCTCTCTCGCCCGGATGCCGCGCGACCTGCCGACCGCACCATCCGTAGGACCTGACGCTCCACTGCGACCAGGACCCCACCCCGAAAGGAAGCGCTTTCAGTGCGTAACCTCATGCGTGCTCTCGCTCTCGGTACCACGCTCGTCGCCTCCGCACTGGTCGCCCCGCAGGCGATCGCCCAGGACGCTCCCGTGACGGGGCAGGCAGTCGCCGGCACCAGCGTCCAGCTGTCGGCCGCCGGCGCCCAGGACGCGCAGACGCGCGCCATCGCCGCGGCGGCCCCCGCGGCTGTCACCGCGTCGGCAACCCTCTGCGGCAGCGGCTACGAACTGGAGTTCGCGGAGCGGCTTCCCGACTCCAGGCGCTACGGCACCCTGTTCAGCTACGTCAAGTCCACTGTGGGCAAGCACGGAGTCTGTGTCGTGTTCGACAACAACACGAGCAGCGCGAAGAAGATGAAGCTGAAGCTCTGCCCCAACCTGTCCGGGGCGGCCTGCAAGGTCGACGAGGGCACCTTCAGTCAGTACGCGGGCCCCGTGAAGTACGAGAGCATCGCCCAGTCGTACTGGTTCGGCGCCTGGAGGAGCGCGGCGAGGTAGGCACCCTGCTCGACTGTGAGGTCCTGGGCGTCCACGTGGTAGTAGGCCTGGGCGGCGGCCTGGATGCCGTAGGCGCCACGGCCGTAATAGCTGGTGTTGATGTAGCCGGCGAGGATGTAGTCCTTGGACTTCTCCCGGTCCAGCTTCAGGGAGATGACCAGTTCCTTCAGCTTGCGGGAGACGGTCTGTTCCTGCGTCAGGTAGTAGTTCTTGACGTACTGCTGGGTGATCGTCGAACCGCCCTGCGCGCCCTTGCCGGTGACCGTGTTGAGCAGACCGCGGGCCGTGCCCTTCAGGTCCACGCCGGCGTCCTTGTAGAACGTCTTGTTCTCGGCGGCGACGAAGGTCTTCTGGACGGGCTTGGGCACCTCGGCCAAATCCACGATCTCGCGGTTGCGGTCACCCGCGCGGGCCAGCAGCGAGCCGTCACTGTACTTGTAGACGTTGCTCTGCCACTCGGCGTCGGCGTTCCCCTTCGGAATGCCGATCATCATGTACAGCACGATGAAGGCGCCCATGCCGAGCAGGCACAGGCCGAAGAACGTGCCGAGGATCTTCTTCCAGGTGAAGAGCCTGCGTATGCCGCTCTTCCCGGGCGCGCCCGACGAACGGCGGCGCTTGGGTGCCGCCCGGCGCCCACCGCGCTGTCTGGCGCGTCTTTCTTCCGCTCGTCCCATGGGTCCGATCCGCTCCGCTTCGTTCATGTGTGCTCACATGTCACACAGGTTCGCCGCTCAGGTCAGCTCAGAAAGCTAACACCGGGAGATAAGAGATAGGGCTGCCGATCCGGCCCTTTGCGGGCGTGACAATCAGCACCCATCCCAACGGAACCGACGTTCGAGACACGCGAAGGGTTGCCAGGACGGCGAAAAGTGATATCACTTAGATAGATGGAAGCTATGCAGGAGTGGCTTCCCGGGAGGAACGGGGGATCATCCATGTCCACACACCAACCGCAGGTCGCCGCCGACGTGCCCGAGATGCCGGCGCCCCGCGTGCGGGAGTTCACCGCGGGCAGCATCGGCGGCGGGCTCGCCCTGCTGCTCGGGCTGCTCGGTCTGCTGGCCGGCGCCGGGCTGATCGCGGCCGCCACGTCGGTCGACGGGGGCGGGGCCAAGGCCGCGCTGATCATCGGCGGCATCCTGGTCGGGCTCGCGGCCTTCCTGGCCATGTGCGGGCTGAACATGGTGGCGCCCGGCGAGGCCCGGGTCGTCCAGCTCTTCGGCCGCTACCGCGGGACGATCCGGCAGGACGGCCTGCGCTGGGTGAACCCCCTCACCTCGCGCACCAAGATCTCGACACGCGTCCGCAACCACGAGACCGCCGTCCTGAAGGTCAACGACGCCTACGGCAACCCCATCGAGCTCGCCGCGGTCGTGGTGTGGCGGGTCGAGGACACCGCCCAGGCCACGTTCGAGGTGGACGACTACGTCGAGTTCGTCTCCACGCAGACCGAGGCGGCCGTGCGGCACATCGCCATCGAGTACCCCTACGACGCCCACGAGGAGGACGGCCTCTCTCTGCGCGGCAACGCCGAGGAGATCACCGAGAAGCTCGCCGTCGAACTCCACGCGCGCGTGGAGGCGGCCGGGGTGCAGATCATCGAGTCGCGCTTCACGCACCTCGCGTACGCCCCCGAGATCGCCTCGGCGATGCTCCAGCGGCAGCAGGCCGGAGCGGTCGTCGCGGCCCGGCGGCAGATCGTGGACGGGGCCGTGGGCATGGTCGAGGCCGCGATCGCCCGGATCACCGAGCGGGACATCGTGGAACTGGACTCCGAGCGGAAGGCGGCGATGGTCTCCAACCTGATGGTGGTGCTGTGCGGCGACCGCGCCGCGCAGCCGGTCCTCAACACCGGGTCGCTGTACCAGTGACGGAGCCGTCCGAGGGCCCCGGTTCCCGGCGCCGGCCGCAGCAGCAGCGCAAGCAGGTGCTGCTGCGGCTGGACCCGGCGGTGTACGAGGCGCTGGCGCGGTGGGCCGGGGACGAACTGCGGTCGGCCAACGCGCAGATCGAGTTCCTGTTGCGGAAGGCGCTGGCCGAAGCGGGGCGGTTGCCGCGGGAGACCGGGCCACTGCCCCGGCGTGGACGACCCCCCGGCGGCTCCGGGCAATAGCCTGTTGCGGAACCGTGACAACAGCCCCCGACCTGCACCCCCGTACCGCACGCCATGGACTGCACACTCGGCGTATACATGCCGCGTATACACCCCGTGTACAGTCCTGGTCATGTCCATCGGTCACACCCTCCTGGGACTCCTGGAGTCCGGCCCGCGCCACGGTTACGACCTGAAGCGGGCCTTCGACGAGAAGTTCGGTCACGACCGGCCCCTGCACTACGGCCAGGTCTATTCGACGATGTCCCGGCTGCTGAAGAACGGGCTCGTCGAGGTCGACGGCATCGAGGCCGGCGGCGGCCCCGAGCGCAAGCGGTACGCGATCACCGAGGCCGGCATCACCGACGTCGCGCGGTGGCTCGCGACGCCGGAGAAGCCGGAGCCGTACCTCCAGTCGACCCTCTACACCAAGGTCGTCCTCGCGCTGCTCACCCACCGCGACGCCGCCGACATCCTCGACACGCAGCGCTCGGAACACCTGCGCAGCATGCGGATCCTCACCGACCGCAAGCGCAAGGGCGACCTGGCCGACCAGCTGATCTGCGACCACGCCCTGTTCCACCTGGAGGCGGACCTGCGCTGGCTGGAACTGACCGCCGCCCGTCTGGACAAGCTCCGTGAGGCGGTGACCCGGTGACGATTCCCGCTGGTTCGCTGCTCACCGCCCAGGACCTGCGCAAGGCGTACGGGCCGACCACCGCGCTCGACGGTGCCGAGTTCTCCATCCACCCGGGCGAGGTCGTCGCCGTGATGGGTCCGTCCGGGTCGGGCAAGTCGACGCTGCTGCACTGCCTCGCCGGGATCGTGCCGCCCGACTCGGGCTCGATCACGTACAACGGGCGTGAGGTGACGTCGATGAGCGACGCCGAGCGCAGTGCGCTCAGGCGCTCCGAGTTCGGCTTCGTGTTCCAGTTCGGCCAGCTCGTGCCCGAACTCACCTGCGTGGAGAACGTGGCGCTCCCGCTGCGCCTGAACGGGTCGTCCCGCAAGGAGGCCGAGCGGACCGCGCTGGCGTGGATGGAGCGGCTGGAGGTCGACGAGCTGCGCAAGAAGCGGCCTGGCGAGGTCTCCGGCGGCCAGGGCCAGCGGGTCGCCGTCGCCCGCGCGCTGGTGACGAACCCGCGCGTGGTGTTCGCCGACGAGCCGACCGGCGCGCTCGACTCCTTCAACGGCGAGCGCGTGATGGACCTGCTCACGGACGCCGCCCGGTCCGCCAACGCGGCCGTGGTGCTCGTCACGCACGAGGCCCGGGTGGCCGCGTACTCCGACCGCGAGATCGTCGTACGCGACGGCAAGTCCCGGGACATGGAGCGCGTCGTATGAGTGCACGGCAGTGGGCCGCCGATCTTTCCATGGGGGTCCGGTTCGCCTTCGCAGGCGGACGCGAGGGGTGGATCCGGGCACTGCTGACGGCCGTCGGCGTCGGGCTCGGCGTGGCGCTGCTGCTGCTCACCACCGCCGTCCCGAACGCGCTGGCGGAACGGGACCGGCGTGAGGCGGCGCGCAGCGACCACACCTTCAGCCAGCAGAACATACCCAAGGCCGACAACACCCTGGTCGTCCTGGACACGGACACCACGTTCCGCGACCAGGACGTACGCGGACGCATGCTGGAGGCGGAGGGCCCGCGGGCGCCGCTGCCGCCGGGGCTGTCGGACTTCCCGGCCGAGGGTGAGATGGCCGTCTCCCCGGCGCTGAAGGAGCTGCTCGCCTCCGGCAGCGGGAAACTGCTGAAGGAGCGACTGCCCTACCGGATCAGGGGCACCATCGGCGAGCAGGGGCTCGTCGGCTCCCAGGAACTCGCCTACTTCGCGGGCGGCAAGGGGCTCGCGGACCGCCTCGACCACGTCAGCGGAGCCCGGATCGACAGCTTCGGCAATCCGGACCTGGTGCCGTCCGACCCGTGGGACCCGGTGCTGCTCCTGCTGGTCCTGGTCGTCTTCGTGGTGCTGCTGATGCCGGTCGCCGTGTTCATCGCCGCGGCCGTGCGGTTCGGCGGCGAGCGGCGCGACCGCAGGCTGGCGGCACTGCGGCTGGTCGGCTCGGACAGCCGGATGACCCGGCGGATCGCCGCCGGCGAGGCCCTCGCCGGATCCCTGCTGGGGCTCGTCCTCGGCACCGGTTTCTTCCTGCTCGGACGCCAACTGGCGGCCTCCTTCGAGGTGTTCCACGTCAGCGTGTTCCCGAGCTATCTGGACCCCTCTCCCCTGCTGGCCGCCCTGGTCGCGCTGGCGGTCCCGACGGCCGCGGTGCTGGTGACCCTCCTCGCCCTGCGCGGGGTGGTCATCGAGCCGCTCGGCGTGGTGCGTACGGCCAGGCCCGCGCGGCGCCGGCTGTGGTGGCGGCTGCTGCTGCCGCTGGGCGGGCTCGCGATGCTCTTCCCGATGATCGGGCAGGGCGACGACGGCGGAGAGTTCAATCAGTACCTCGTCGTCGGCGGCGTCATGCTCCTGCTCGTCGGCGTCACCGCCCTGCTGCCCTGGATCGTGGAGAGGGTCGTCGCCCGGCTCGGCTCCGGCGGGATCGCCTGGCAACTGGCCGTGCGCCGACTCCAGTTGAGCAGTGGCGCGGCGGCTCGCATGGTCAACGGCATCGCGGTGGCGGTGGCCGGGGCGATCGCGCTCCAGATGCTGTTCGCCGGGGTGGAGGGCACCTACACCGCCGCGTCGCGGTACGACGTCTCGCGGGCCCAGATGCAGGTGCACGTGCCGGACGGCGTCGAACTCGCCTCCACCGCCGAGAAGTTCCGCGACACCCGTGGCGTCCGCAAGGTCACCGCCCTGGCCGAGACCTACCTCGCCGACAAGCGCACCGACGCCGACTCCCTCCTCCAGGTCACCATCGGCGACTGCGCCGCGCTCCGCGAGGTGGCCACGCTGCCTTCCTGCCGCGACGGCGACGTCTTCGCCGTGCACGGGGCGAAGTACGACACCGACACGGCCAGGCTGGCCAAGCCGGGCAAGAAGCTGTGGTTCGACAGCGCGAACGAGGGCCGGCCCGGAGAGCAGTTCTCCTGGAGCGTGCCGCGGGACATCCGGCAGGCCCAGTCCCGCGAGGACCCGACCGGGACCGAGCGCGGCGGCATCCTGCTCACGCCGGGCGGGACGCTCCCGAAGCTCGCGTCGTCCGCCGAGGGAGAGCTCTACCTGAGCCTCGCCCCCGCGGAGCCGGACGCGTACGAGTACGTGCGCAACGCGGCGGCGCGCATCGACCCCATGGCCGACCCCATGGTCTGGAACTCCGTCGAGCGCAACAGCCGTTACGCCACCATCCGCACCGGCCTGTTCGTCGGCGCCGCATGTGTGCTGGCGCTGATCGGCGCGAGCCTGCTGGTCTCGCAGCTGGAGCAGTTGCGCGAACGCCGCAGGCTGCTGTCGGCCCTGGTGGCCTTCGGCACGCGGCGCCGCACCCTCAGCCTGTCGGTGCTGTGGCAGACGGCGATCCCGATCGGACTGGGCCTCCTGCTCGCCGCGACGGTGGGCATGGCCCTGGGCGCGGTCCTGCTGCGGATGACCGACACGGCGGTCCGGGTCGACTGGCCGAGTGTGCTGTCGATGACCGGCATCGGCGCGGGCGTCGTCCTGGTGGTGACGCTGCTGAGCCTGCCACCGCTGCTGAGGATGATGCGGCCCGACGGGCTGCGGACCGAGTAGGAGCCCCAGGCTCTTCTGCGCCGGCCGTCAGGCGTCCCGGTCCAGGACCCGCACGGGCAACGGCCGCAGGGCCTGCCGCAGCGCCGCCGCCAGTTCCTCGTACTCCGCGCCGCGCGCGGCCCCCGCCCGCATCGCGAGAGCGACCCTGCGGGTGGGGGCCGGGTCGGTGAAGTACCCGGTGAGGAGCTGGCTGCTGCGGGAGATCTCGACCTTGAGGGCGGTGCGCGGCAGCAGCGTGACGCCGAGCCCGCCCGCGACGAGCTGCACCAGGGTGGACAGCCCGGCGGCGGTCGTGGTGACCGGCGCGTCCTCGCGGCCGGCCTCCCGGCAGATGTCGAGGGCCTGGTCGCGCAGGCAGTGCCCCTCGTCGAGCAGCAGCAGGTTCAGCTCCCGCAGCGCCTCGCGCGGTATGCCCTCGCGTCCGCCGAGCCAGTGGTCGAGCGGCGTGACGAGCACGAAGTCCTCGTCGAAGAGCGGCAGTTCGGCCACCCCCGGCACGCCCAGCGGCACGGCGAGCAGCAGCAGGTCGAGCCGGCCGTTGGCGAGGCCGTCGACGAGAGAGGCGGTCTGCTCCTCGTGCACCTGGAGGTCGAGGTGCGGATACCGTTCGTGGACCAGCCGCAGGACGGTGGGCAGCAGATACGGCGCCACGGTCGGGATGACCCCCAGCCGCAGCACCCCCGTGAACGGGGCCCGGACCGCCTCGGCCTCCTCCATGAGGGCGCCCACCTCGGCCAGCACCGCCTTGGCCCGTACGGCGATCCGCTCGCCCTCGGGCGAGAGCAGCACCTTGCGCGTCGTACGCTCGAGGAGCGTCACTCCGAGTGTCTCCTCCAGCGCCGAGACGGCACCCGAGAGGGCGGGCTGGCTCATGCCGATCGCCCCGGCGGCGTCCCGGAAGTGCAGGTGCTCGGCGACGGCCGCGAAGGCCCGCAGCTGGGCGAGGCTGGGCTGCCTGCGCTTATTACCCACAGTCACTGATAACTACCTCCGATCAACCCGACCGAGTGTAGCTATTTCCGTAATCAATCGACCCTGTGCCAACATCAATAACGTCCAACCCATGGGAAACACCCGCAATCCGGGTGTTTCTTCGCTGCAAGGAGAGCGTGTGCTCACTGTCGGTGACAAGTTCCCCGAGTTCGATCTGACCGCCTGCGTCTCGCTGGAGAAGGGCAAGGAGTTCCAGCAGATCAACCACAAGACCTACGAGGGTCAGTGGAAGGTCATCTTCGCGTGGCCCAAGGACTTCACCTTCGTGTGCCCGACCGAGATCGCCGCCTTCGGCAAGCTGAACGACGAGTTCGCCGACCGCGACGCCCAGGTCCTCGGCTTCTCCGGCGACTCCGAGTTCGTCCACCACGCCTGGCGCAAGGACCACGAGGACCTGCGCGACCTGCCCTTCCCGATGATGGCCGACCCCAAGCACGAGCTCATGCGCGACCTCGGCATCGAGGACGAGGACGGCTTCGCCAAGCGCGCGGTGTTCATCGTGGACCAGAACAACGAGATCCAGTTCTCGATGGTGACCGCGGGTTCGGTCGGCCGGAACCCGAAGGAGGTCCTCCGGGTCCTGGACGCACTCCAGACGGACGAGCTGTGCCCCTGCAACTGGTCCAAGGGCGACGAGACCCTCGACCCCGTCAAGCTGCTGGCTGGTGAGTGAGGCATGTCCCTCGACTCCCTGAAGTCCCGCATACCGGACTACGCCAAGGACCTGAAGCTCAACCTGGGCTCGGTCATCGGCAACTCCGACCTCCCGGCCCAGCAGCTCTGGGGCACGGTCCTCGCGACCGCGATCGCCTCGCGCTCCCCGATCGTGCTGCGCGAGCTGGAGCCGGAGGCGAAGGCGAACCTGTCGCCCGAGGCGTACACGGCCGCCAAGTCCGCCGCCGCGGTGATGGCGATGAACAACGTCTTCTACCGCACGCGGCACCTCCTCTCGGACCACGAGTACGGCAACCTGCGCGCGGGCCTGCGGATGAACGTCATCGGCAACCCCGGCGTCGACAAGGTCGACTTCGAGCTGTGGTCCTTCGCGGTCTCCGCCATCAACGGCTGCGGCATGTGCCTCGACTCCCACGAGCAGGTGCTCCGCAAGGCCGGGATCGACCGCGAGGTCGTCCAGGAGGCGTTCAAGATCGCGTCCGTGATCCAGGCGGTCGGCGTGACGCTGGACGCCGAGGCGGCGCTGTCCGAGTAACCCTCGGTCGCCTGCCGCACATCGCAGGGCCCCGCCCACCTGACCGGTGGGCGGGGCCCTGTCGGCTTTTCGGGTTCTCGCCGGGCCGGGCTACTCCGGCGGCGCCTCGGAAGGGCCGGGCTGCTCCACCGGCCCCATCGCTGTCGCCCCGCGGGGCCGCACCGAATGCCGCAGCGCCGACTGCCGCGAATACGCCCGCAGATACCCCGCCACCGTGTTCGTCACGGCCACCAGCGGTACGGCCACCACCGCACCCCCGATCCCGGCCACCATCCCCCCGCACGCCACGGACAGCACCACCGCCAGCGGGTGCACCCGCACCGCCCGCCCGAGGATGAAGGGTTGCAGGATGTGGCCCTCGATCTGCTGCACCGCCAGCACCACCACCAGCGTCATGACAGCGGTGAACACCCCCTGGGTGACCAGCGCGACGACGACCGCCAGCGCCCCGGACACCACCGCACCCACCAGCGGGATGAACGCGAACAGGAAGATGAACACCGCCAGCGGCACGGCCATCGGCACATCGAGGAAGTAGATGCCCAGCCCGATGAAGATCGCGTCGATCAGCGCGACGATCACCGTGCCCCGCACATACGCCGTCAGCGTCCGCCACGCCGCCGGCCCGGCCCCGGCCACCCCGGGCCGCGCCGCCGCCGGCACCAGCTTCAGCGTCCACTCCCAGATCCGCTTGCCGTCGTAGAGCAGGAACAGCGTCGAGAAGACCGCCAGCAGAATCCCCGTCAGCGCCTCGACGACGACCGTCACGCCCTCCAGCCCCGCCGAGGTGATCTGGTCGGTGTTCGCGCCGACCGCCTCCCGCAGGTTCTTGGCGATTTCGTTGATCTGCTTGTCCGTGACGTGGAACGGGCTGTTGAGCAGCCAGTTCCGCAACTCGTCGATGCCGTCCTGGATCTGGCCCGAGAGGTCGTCGATGTTCTCCATGACCTGCCAGGTCACGAACCAGCCCATGAGCCCCATGACGACGAAGCCGAGGATCGCCGTCAGCGCCGTGGCCGGCCCGCGCGGCACCCCCAGCCGCCGCAGCCGCGCCACGGTCGGCTGGAGGATCGCGGTGATGAGCAGTGCGCTCACGAACGCCAGCACCACGAGCTGGACGGCGCTGATGATCCGCGTCAGCACCCACAGCGTGCCGGCGAGGACGAGCAGCCGCCAGCCGGCCTCCGCCGCGACCCGCACCCCCCACGGCACGGCCAGCGCGGGATCGGGCCGGGCGGGTACGTCGGGCGCGTAGTCGGGGGGCGGCGGCACGTATTCGTCGGAGGATGTCCGGGACTCAGGTTCGTCCCGCTCCCGTTCGGCCTCGGCGCGGCGTTCGTTCCACCGCTCGCTCATCTCGGTCAGTCCGGCACCGAGCCGGCCGAGCCACCCTGGTACTCGCGACATGATCCGTCCTTTTCCCCCGTCTCTCCGCACCACTCCCCCCTGGAGTCGTCGTCAAGACCGTACATGGCACGAGCCCCTCACCGTACGACGGTGAGGGGCTTGCGCTGAGGATGGCTGCGGCTCAGGGCCGCGGGCTCAGTACCAGTTGTTGGCCTGCCAGAACGACCAGGCATCACACGGGCTGCCGTAGCGTTCGTTCATGTAGTTCAGGCCCCACTTGATCTGGGTGGCCGGGTTGGTCCGCCAGTCGGCACCGGCGGAGGACATCTTGGTACCGGGCAGCGCCTGGAACATGCCGTAGGCCCCGGAGGAGGGGTTGACCGCCTTGTAGTTCCAGTCGGACTCGTGGTCCACGATGTTGCTGAAGCACTGGAACTGACCCGACGGCACCATCTGCCGCGCCATCGCCTGGATCTGCGCGATGGAGTAGGAGGTCGCGACGGGGAAGTCGGAGATGTCCTTGGAGCGGCTGGCGGCCTCCTTGGCCTCCGCGCGCTCCTTGGCGGCCTTCTCGGCCGCGGCGGCCTTCTCGGCGGCTTCCTTCTTCTTGGCGATGGCCGTCTCGGCGGCAGCCTTGCGGGCGGCCTCCTCGGCGTCCTTCTTCGCGCTCGCGTCGGCGGCGATGGCCTGTGCGTCGGCCTGCTGCGTCAGCGACGCCGTCTGCACCTGGGCCTGCTGGCCCGCGGGAATGTCCGCGAGCAGCGTGGTGCCGCTTGCCGTCGCTTCCGCGTCGTTGTTCTGCGCGGTGCTGCCCGAGGCAACGCCGACGACGCTTCCGACAGCGGTGACCGCGGTGGCCGAAGCCACTGCGAATCCCCGGACCGAGATCCGGCTCACACGGGTTTCCTTCCAGCATCGCCCGCTTCGGTGACCCTCGCGGACGCAATCGTGCCCCTGGCACTGGCCTCCCCAACTGCGGGGTCACGGGAGGCTCGGGCCCGGTGGGCAACTCCCCCGTGGGGAGTGCCGCGTGGTGCTCGGGCGGCATACGACATCGCTATGCAGTTGACGCTGTGCTTTTAGTGGTGCCGTACCGCTGGGGGTACAGGTGTGTCGTATGCGGGGCCTGACAGGAGTGAGACTCTGCCGCAACACGACGGGGCAAGGCAATTCCGAGTTGCGTGTGAAAGCTCACATCCCGTTTGGCGCGGGAGATTCACAGAAAAGCCCACACGCGAAGGCGCCGCCCGGCTAGGCTCTTCGCCTTTCCGGACGGCGCCAACTACTGCGTAACCGCCACCGTTTGGTGCAGGACGGTCAGATGTGCCCGTCTTCGAGCATTTCGGTCACAAGAGCGGCGATCTGCGACCTCTCGGACCGGGTCAGGGTCACATGCGCGAACAGCGGATGCCCCTTCAGCTTCTCGACGACGGCGACGACACCGTCGTACCGGCCGACCCTCAGGTTGTCCCGCTGGGCCACGTCATGGGTGAGAACCACCCGTGAATTGGCCCCGATCCGGGACAGAACGGTGAGAAGTACGTTCCTCTCCAGCGACTGCGCCTCGTCGACGATCACGAACGCGTCGTGCAGCGAACGGCCGCGGATGTGGGTGAGCGGCAGCACCTCCAGCATCCCGCGGGCGGTGACCTCCTCGATGACCTCCCGGCTGGTGACCGCCGACAGCGTGTCGAACACCGCCTGCGCCCAGGGGCTCATCTTCTCCGCCTCGGAGCCGGGCAGATAGCCGAGCTCCTGCCCGCCCACCGCGTAGAGCGGACGGAAGACCATCACCTTCTGGTGCTGACGGCGCTCGAGCACCGCCTCCAGCCCCGCGCACAGCGCCAGCGCCGACTTGCCGGTGCCGGCCCGGCCGCCCATCGACACGATCCCGACGTCCGGGTCGAGCAGCAGGTCCAGCGCGATCCGCTGCTCGGCGCTGCGGCCCTTGATGCCGAACGCCTCACGATCCCCGGGTACGACACGGATGTTGCCGTCGGGCGTGACCCGCCCGAGCGCCTTGCCGCGCTCCGACTGGATCATCAGGCCCGTGTGCACCGGCAGGTCGGCGGCCTCGGGGACGTAGACGCGCCCCTCCTCGAAGAGGATGTCCACCTGTTCGCCGGGCAGGGTCAGTTCAGACATTCCGGTCCAGCCGGAGGAGTCCGTGATGGCGAGTTCCGCGCGGTACTCCTCGGCGAGGAGCCCGACGGAGGACGCCTTGATCCTGAGCGGGAGGTCCTTCGACACGACGGTGACGTCGAACCCCTCGGCCTGAAGGTTTCGGGCGACCGCGAGGATGCGGGAGTCGTTGTCCCCCAGGCGATAGCCGCTGGGCAGCACGCTGGGGTCCGAGTGATTGAGCTCGACACGGACGGTTCCGCCGAGGTCCCCGGTCGGGATGGGGGCATCGAGGCGGCCGTACCGCACCCGGTAGTCGTCGAGCAGGCGCAGGGCCTGCCGGGCGAAGTAGCCGAGTTCGGGATGGTTCCGCTTGGCCTCCAGTTCCGTCACCACGACGATGGGAAGCACGACCTCGTGCTCGTCGAAGCGGCTCAGGGCGTTCGGGTCGGCCAGCAGGACGCTGGTGTCGAGAACGTAGGTGCGCCGGTCGGGCTTGTGGCGCTTTGTGCTGGTCACCACGGAAGGACGTACCCCCTCGGATGAGGTCGGGGAGCGACGGAGTGGAGCTGGACCGGTCGTCGGCCGCCCTGCGCGGGCCGAGAACCGGCCCCCCGCCTCTTCGTCCGTGCTGTGACCGCACGATCGGGCTGGTGCAAAGGGCCTCCCGGGCGGACGGCCCCGTGCCGTCCGCTGAGATCCGACACCCGGGGATCGGGCGTCGACCTGACTGGCTTATGCCCTCGAACGAGCGTCGCCATGCCACGGCATATGACGGCGGTCCGGTGAACTCCGTGTTACGCGCGCCTTCGGAGGGGTACCGGGAAGGCTTGTGACGTGCGGTGACCGCGGTGCCGGGCGGCCTGCGGGGTCCCGCGAAGTCTCACGTCCGGCGTAGTGCGCCGGAGTGCGTTTCAGCCGCCGCGGCGCCGGTGGCGGGCGATGCATCAGCCGCCGTGGCGCCTGTGGACAGCGATGTATCAGCGCCGTGGCGCCTGCGGCCGGCGATGTATCACCGCCGTAGCACCTGCCGCCGGCGATATATCACCGCCGTAGCACCTGTGGCCGACGGTGTATCAGCCGCCGAAGCGCCGGTGGCGGGCGGCGTAGTCGCGCATGGCGCGCAGGAAGTCGACCTTGCGGAAGGCCGGCCAGAACACGTCACAGAAGTAGTACTCGGAGTGCGCGGTCTGCCAGAGCATGAATCCGGACAGCCGCTGCTCGCCGCTCGTGCGGATCACCAGGTCGGGGTCGGGCTGGTCGCTCGTGTAGAGGTGACGCCCGATCATGTCGGTGTCGACCGCCTCGGCGAGTTCCTCCATCGAGGTGCCCCGGTCCTGGGCGTCGAGCAGCATGGAGCGCACGGCGTCGGCGATCTCCTGGCGGCCGCCGTAGCCGATGGCGACGTTGACCACTATCCCGTCGACGTGCGCTGTTGTCTCCTCGGCCTCCTTCAGCACCGTCTGCATCCCGGAGGGCAGCAGATCGGGCGTGCCGACGTGGTGCACGCGCCAGCGGCCGTCGGCGGCCAGGGTCCGGACGACGTCCTCGATGATGCCGAGCAGCGGGACGAGCTCCTCCTGCGGCCGGTCGAAGTTGTCCGTGGACAGCAGCCAGAGGGTGACGACCTCGACGTCGGTCTCACTGCACCAGCCGAGGAACTCCTCGATCTTCTCGGCACCGGCCCGGTGACCGTGGACGGTGCTGGAACCGGCGGCCTTCGCCCAGCGCCGGTTGCCGTCCATGATGACGCCGATGTGCTTGGGCACCTGAGCGTGGTCCAGGTGGCCTTCCACCCGGCGTGCGTACAGCCTGACCAGCAGGCCACGCAGCTTGTCGCGCAGGTTCACGTGATCGTCAGCCCCTCCGTACGGATCGGACAGGCCGCGGCGTGCGGCCCGGTCGTGGCCGCGGGCGGTCCCTGTCCGTGTGGCAGTCCCCGGAGGCGAAGCCTACCCTCGCTGCCGCCGTGGGCCGCCCACGGGTGCGGAACGAAGAATTCCGGCCGGTACTTCGGTCCGACTTCGGCACACAAAAAAACGGGCCGGTCCGTGGGGGGGGAGACGGACCGGCCCGAGGGGGGGTTTCCACCATAACCCTTCGTAAGTGATGCTGCGTGCATCGGCATGCCACAACTACTCTCCGGAGCCACCCGGCGACGCGGCGATGTCCGCGGAACCTCTCGTTCACGGGTTATCTCTGGCCGAAACGCAGCCCCTACGCCGCCTGCGCGCAGGAAAATCGTGCGCCCCGTGGCGGGATCCGGCGGATTTGCCGCAGCTTGCGGCCCGCTCGCCGACTTGTCCCCATATCCCACCTACGGGTGACCTCGGCCGCGAACGCCCGCTTGACCCCGCACCGCTTCCGCCTCGAGGCCCTGGCACCGCGCAGCCCCCTCCACTGCGCGGTACCGCCCGCGCAGTCCTGCTTTGCTGGCGCGAATCACCTCGGTCTGAACTTACGTGGGGCACGGCATGGAGGCGAGTCACAGGCGGTAACAATGTGGAAAAAGGCGACAGAGATGCGCAAGCGAGCTGAGTGGAGGGGGTGAGCCGGGAGGGGCGAACCGGAGGGGAACCGGAGGAGGTGAACCGGGAAGCTGCTTAGGTCAGATTCTGTCCTCTTTCGAGTCTAGCGTCGTGTCATGACGACGACCTCGATGATCACGTGGGACGCGGCGAGCGCACGGCGGGCCGAGCGGCAGTTCCTGACCGGGCCGGCGGGACCGGTGGCTCCGGCGGGGCCTGCGGGACCGACCGGGAGCGGGACGCCGGTCGCCGAGGTGGTCGGCGCGATGATGGGAGCGCACGCGCAGGTGCTGTCCGCGGCCGAGGTGTCGGTGGGCGTACGGACGTCCACGCTGACACGGGCGGACATACGGGCCGCACTCTGGGACGAACGGTCGCTGATCAAGACGTACGGCCCGCGCGGAACGGTACATCTCCTCCCGGCGCGGGAACTCCCGCTCTGGTCGGCCGCGCTGACCGCGGTCCCGAGCGGGCCGAGCCCTTTCCCGCCCGACGTACGGCTCAGCGAGGAACAGGCCGCCCAGATCGTGTCGGCGATCGGGGAAGCACTCGAGGACACGTCCCTGACGCTCGACGAACTGACCGAGGAGATCGTCGCGCGGACGGGCCCGTGGGCCGGCGACCGCGTGATGCCGGCCTTCCAGGACATGTGGCCGCGCTGGCGGCAGGTGCTGCACCGGGCGGGCTGGGCGGGCACGCTGTGCTTCGGCCCGAACCGCGGCCGGAAGGCGACGTACACGCGGCCGCCGGTTGCGGGGGTGGCGGGAGGGGGGACGGACGGGATGAACGGAGCGTTGGGGACGGACGGAGCGTTGAAGACGAACGGAGCGTTGGGGACGTTCGTACGGCGTTATCTGGCTGCGTACGGTCCGGCGACCCCGCAGCACTTCGCGAAGTGGCTGGCGGCGCCGACCGGCTGGGCCGGCACCGTGTTCCGGGAACTGGCCGCCGCGGGCGACATCGAGGAGGTCGACTTCGAGGGCGCGCGGGCGTGGGTGGCAGCGGGTGACACCGAGTTCCCGGACGACCCCCCGCGAGGCGTGCGGCTGCTGCCGTACTTCGACGCGTACGTCATCGCCGCGCAGCCCCGCGAGCGGCTGTTCCCCGGTGCGGCCTACGAGCGCGCCCTGGCGGGCGGCCAGGCGGGCAACTACCCCGTGCTGCTGGTCGACGGTGTGGTCGCGGGCGTCTGGCACCAGCGGCGCCAGGGCCGTCGTGCGACGGTCACGGTCGAGCCACTCGTCCGGCTGACGGCTCGGCAGGAACGGGAGCTGGGTGAGCAGGTGGAGCGGGTGGGTGAGGTACTGGAGGCGAGGGTGGAGTTGGCAGTGGGGGAAGTGAGGGTGGGACCGCACGCGTGACGAGGCGTGTCGCGCGCGCATGATCAGGCCTGGTGGGTTCCCGGTTTGCGTGCGTCGAAGAGGTGCCGGGTGCTGTGGGCCACGAAGGGCCCCTCGTCCTGGATCCGCCGATGCAACGCGCGGAGCTGCGGCTCGTACGCCTCGGCGGTGAAGCCGGGAACCATCCACACCACCTTCCGCAGGAAGTGCACGACCGCGCCGATGTCGTGGAACTCCATGCGGAGCCGCTCCGCCCGCAGCTCGACGACGTCGAGCCCCGCGGCCTCGGCGTCGGCCCGCTCCCGCTCGGGACGGCGACCGCCGCGTACCTCGTCCGGCTGGGGACCGAGGAAGTGCTCGACGAGCTCGAAGGCGCTGCCCGGCCCCACGTGCTGGGCGAAGTACGTCCCTCCGGCCTGGAGGACGCGGGCGATCTCGGCCCAGTGCGGGCGGACGGGATGCCGGCTCACGACCAGGTCGAAGGCACCGTCGGCGAAGGGCAGCGGGGCGTCCTCGGGCGCGGCGACGACCGCGACCCCGCGCGGACGGAGCAGGGCGGTCGCCTTGGCCGCGTTCGGCGGCCAGCCCTCGGTGGCGACGGTGAGCGGGGGCCGCTTCGGGGCCTTGGCGAGAGCGAAGTCCAGTACCTCCCCGCCGCCGGTCTGGATGTCGAGCACGGCACTCGCCCGCCCCAGCCGCTCGGCCATCGACGTCGCATACCCCCAGGAGGGCCGCGCCTCGGTGGCCCGCCCCTCGAACCAGGAGAAGTCCCAGCCTTCGGTGGGGACGGAGGCGCCTTCGGCGACGAGGTCTTCGAAGGTTTCCTTTTCTTCTCTTCTCTTCATGTCACGTCAGAACGAACAGAACATGCTGGTCGTCTCCGTACCGGACGGTGCCGGCACGACGGAAGCCGTGCTTCTCGAGGAGACGTACGGAACCGGTGTTACCGCTGAAGGGATCGGCGTGCAGGGGCCGGTTCGTCTCCCGCTCCAAGAAGATTTCCAGAACGGCACCGGCGTTCCCGGCGACACCACGATCCAGAACGGGTTCAAGTCCTTCGGCGGCCAGTTCGGCACGCACCCGGTCGACGGCCTCGGCCCCGGTGGCGGTGCGCGGGTACCCGACGACAGGGTGCGGCCCGGCCCTCATCGATGAGCTGCCGCGCCTTCCGCACGGCCTCCGCATCGGTGGGCGGGTGAGGACCACCAACCTCACCGGCGACTCGATTGGTGCACCACCTGCCCCATCCATAGGCAGCAGGCCGACGTTCCCTACAGCCCCACGATCATGTCGTTTTCACGCCTGCCTGGTCCAATGCCTACGCATCGACCAACGGCGACTCGAAGCTCGTGAGTTCCGCGATGTGCCGGAGGATCTCGCGGTACTGCTCACGTCGCCCCACCTCCGGAGTGCTCACCATCAGGACCGCCATGCGCTTGCAGTCCGGGTGCGGGAGGTAGGCGTAAATCTGGAGCAATGGGGTCGTCGAAAGACCGGATTCGGGAGTCGGTGTGCGCACCGTCTCGCCCATGGACGCGGGACCACTGGGCAGGTCCAGGTACTCGATGTTGGAGTGCTGCTCCGCTGTGGCCACTGCCCGTGCCGCGCTCACCGACCGTGGGGACCAGGCGATGTCTCGCCAGGACACCGTGAAGAGTGAGTGGAGGAACCCTCCCCTTCCGCCCTCCACGTCGTCGCGGTGCACGCCCAACGAACAATGAACCGTTCCCACCTCACGCAGTGCACGCAGGAGTTGCTGGCCCGATGCCAACTGAGCGATGAACTGCTGACGGGTGACGCCGTCCGGTATGGCTTCGACCAGCGGAGCGAGCGCTTCTCGCAGCCGGTCCGCCTCGGCTGAGGTGGGTGGGGCGAGGAGAACATTGAGCGGCAACTCAGTGAAGCCGCCGGGCACAGCGAACCAGATACCGCAGCTGGGGTCGTGCACGGATTCAGAGATGACGACGTGAGATGTCATGTGGTGGCATTTCCGGAAGGTTGGCCGGGTGAAGGGTCAGGGGCGGGCCATGCGGACACCCGCGCGGTGACCGCGTTCGATGTCCTCGGCGGTGGCTCCCCAGTCCGCGACAGAATGGCGGCCTCCGCCCGACCCCGTCTGCTGGCTCAGGAATCGGAAGCGGCGGGGCGTCGACTCGTCGGAGGCCGGCGCGGCGATCACGCCGATGAAGCGAGGGTCTCCCGCGAACCACACCATGCCGATCTGGGCCTTCAGCTCAGGCTTCGCACGAGGGGCCATCCGGCGGTTCCACCAGCCCACTCCCCAGTGCCGGGGAAACACCATGGGCAGTAGCTCCTCCGGGCGGGCCGGGTTCGGGAACTCGAACCACCCGTTCTGTCTGCCGACGACGTCGGGCCGGTCGGCAAGCCCGTGCGGGGCGTCGCCGTACAGCCGCCAGGGGTATTCCCGCAGGACGCGTCTCATTCGGAAGACGGCAGGAAGGACGAAGAGCTGGAGGAACGCGCGATAGAAGCTGTACAGCAAGAACGGCACGAAGAGGATCGTGTACCCGGGAGAGAGGAACACCACCAGGATCACCAGCAAGGCGGCCCACAGGGCGATCCAGCCGAGGAGCGCGAGCGTGTTCGCTGCCAACTGCTTCGACCAGGCGCGGCGGGTCGGCGGGTGCTCCCAAGCAACAGAATGGTCCGTGGGGGTCATATGAACTCTCTTATCCTCTGGGTCAGAACACGTGCTGGGCGAGATCGATCAGTGCGCCGCCATCCAGGATGCTTCGTGCGCCGTCAATGCCGGTACCGGTGTCCTTCGCTCCGTCATTCTCCAGTTCATCGACCGCGCTGGACACCAGGCCGTACCCGGCGGTCACGACGCCGAGGGAAGCCGAGCTGATCTCCACGACTTCTCCGGCACGGGCGGAGTCACGAGCCCCGCGCACCACCAGGTTCAGGGCCGGATTCCCGAGGTTGGAGATGGCTTTGGCTTCACCGATGGTCTTGCTGCCCAGCGTCGTCAGCACCTTCCCGAGGCTGACCGCTTCCTCACCGGCCTGCAGGGCACGCATCGTTCCACGGACGCCCATACCAACGGCGCTGACGCCCGGAACGGCTCCCAGGATGTCGCCGCCGAGGCTGACGACGTTCCCCCAGAAGTCGGAGTCCAACTCGCCTTTCGTGATGCCGTCTGTGAGGGATGCGCGCACTTTTGGGTCGGACAGTCGTACGGCGAGCGCAGAGGCGCTCAAAGCGGCTGCCGCCAACAGCAGGACAGCTGCGGCCAGGCCACCCGTGGCCACGAACAGGGCCACCAAGCCGATGACGCCCGCAGTGAAGCTAAGGATGTCGGGCAAATTTTCGGCAAACCACTCGCCGAATTCCTCAAGCCACCCCGGCTCGTGCGGCGCCAGTTTCTTCGTGGCGTCACGGACCTTATCGGCGCGGTACCGGGCTTTTTCCTCGTGTTCCTCAGCGAGCTTCTTCGCCTTGCCGATAATTTTGTCGAGTTCTGCCTGGGCTTCTTCTGCAGCGGTGTTCGCACTGTTCAGGTTCTTCTGCGCCGTGTCGTGACGACTGCCCTTTTCGTCGAGGCCGGGGTCATTCTTCGCCTTTTCGGCATGCCCCTTCGCCGCGTCGACGGCGTCCTGCGCGTCCTTGGCCTCCTGCTCCAGCTTCTTGGCCCGGCGCTGGAAGTCGTCGAGTTCGCCCTCCCAGCGGTCAAGCTGGCGGGCGGCCTTGCGGATGGAGTGCGCGGCGTTCTTCAAGTTGAGCGGGAGGGGCCCGTCCTCAAGCTGTTCACGGAAGGCGACGGCGGCATCGCCCTTCCAGTAGCTGCCGTCCATGAGCTTGGTGACGAGCTCGTGCGTCTCCTCCAGGACCTTGGCACAGTTGCCGAGTTTCTTGCCCAGGTCGCGGACCGCGTCGGTATCCCCCGGGGTCGGGTTGAATCCCAGATGTGGGTAGTTGGGATTGGGAATGGACGGAGAGGACTTGAGACCTTGGGGCAGGTCACCATTTCGAGCAGCGGGCGAGTTGGCGTAGGGCGGGTGTTCGGTGCCAGGTGTGACCGTCACTTCTTGTCCCCCGACTTGCCGCTCCTGGCTTTCTTCAATGCCTCTTCCAACGCCTTGTCGACTTCTTCATAGCTGTCCTTGCTCTGCCCGATGATTTTGGCAAGGTCCTCAGTCTGCTTACCGATCTCCTCGGTGCCGTACTTCCAGTCCTCCTGGAAGTCCTCGCACGCCGAATCCAAATCATCCGTGCCCAGCCTGGTGACGGTGGCGTCACTCAGGGCCTTGCGCAGCCCCTTCAACGAATCACTCGATTTCTTCAAAAGCTTCATGAAATGATCGAGTTCGCCACCGTCTACAGCTAGCCGGTCAGCCATGTACCGCTGCCCTCTCCCCATTCGGAACCACATGCGTGAGGCAGCGACTCTACCTGGGTCGCCTTCAAAGCAAGGCGGGCGATCGCCTCGGGAGGAGAGCGATCGCCCGACCGTGGGATCTCAAGATCGTCAACGGTTGACGGCTTGGACCTCCTGAACGACGACATCTTGTTCGGCGCCGAACGTCCCATCGGGCAGGAGCTGTTCACCCTGCACACCGGTGCCTGTCCAGTGAATCTTCCACGTGATCGTCGCCCGGAGCTTGTACGAGTCGTCACCGGATGAACGCAAATACTTCACGCCGCACGGTGGAGTCTCGTCAGCCTTGCCCTTCGCGTACGGTTCACCGATCGAGCCATCGGCATTGATCTGGCATTCGCCCGTAGCCGGATAGGTGACGGAGTCAGCCGTGCCCGGCTCGATCTTCAGCGAGACCGGTTCAGCTGTGGTCGTCGCCTGGATGCCGAGCAACGGGACGCTGGCCGTCACCGACACCGGCTTGAATTTCGCCGCATCCAGCCAGGCCCAGGTCGGCAGGTTCACCTTCGTGGTTTGCTCGGGTGCGAGTTCGACCGTGGTCGAGGGGACCTGAATCTCGGCGTATGCGAGCTGGGCGAGTATTTCGGGCGTGATGGCTTCGGGGACGTCCGCAGGCGGCGGGTCCCCATTGTCCACCCAGAAGATCGGCTTGGTGCAGTCGAGTGAGCCCGGGACGCCGACCTGACTCTCAGGGACATAGGCATCCCACCAGTAGCCTTCGCCGGACTTGTCCTTGTTGAAGTCCTTGTACGGATTTCCGTTGACGTAGCGGTCACGCTGCTGCCCGTCCCACTGGTAGCCCGTCGACTCGGACTCCCAGATGGGCTCGAGGGTCTTCTGGAGTTGCTCAGGTGTGTACTTCGGAGCGTAGTAGCAGGGGGGCGGGGTCCACGAATTCGTGGACGTGATGCCCCCGGCGGACTCACCCGAGCCGTTCTTCGAACGGTCGAAAACGATCACACCGCCGGCCGACGACGCCAGCGTGTCACCCTCCACAGACCCCGACGGCTTCGACGTACTCGTATCACTTTCGGTTGTTCCGTCGGGAGTGACTTTGGCCAAGGCACTGGGTGCACCCAGAGCCACAAAAGCCACGGCCAGGGCGAGGCCTCCGAGCGCTCTCCGCTTCACTTCAGGCACTGCTTGGCTCCTGCGGTCGAAACGATGCGTGTGGTCTGCCAGACCCCGCCGCTGTTCTTCTCCAGCCTGGTGTTGTAGAGGATGAAGTCCTCATCGGAAGGAGTGGTGACCTTGGACTTGTTCGTCTTGAGGTCCTTGGCGTAGCCCTTGCTCTCGTCGGCACAGAACACGACCGACGCCGCTTTGCTGCCGTCGAGTGTCACAGTCCGGTCGAAATACCGAATGGTGCCCGTGATGCCAAGGTTGGCCTTCTTGAACTTGTCCACCCAGACCGCGGCTGCTTCCAACGCCCTGCCTGTGTTGTAGAAGTTCAGCGCCTCCGCCTTGGGGTCCGTTCCCGTAATCGCCGCGTTGACGGCACGCATACGCTCGGCGTTGTCAGCGAGTACGGCGTCCTTGACGGCATCCCCCGTCTTGCCGCCTTCGAAGCTCATGGTCAGGTCGGCCGGCAGCTTGATTTTGGGGCGACCGGCGGCCTGCGGGGCTGATCCGGTGGGCGATGCGGTGCTGGCACCCCCGGCATCGACCCCGGCGATCTTGTCGTTGTCCTTGCTCTTGGAGCTGTCATCGCTCCCGCACGCGGACAGCGTCAGGGCCGCAGCGGCGGTCAGCGTGAGCGCTGCGAGGAGGGTGGGGCGGCGGTTCACGGTCGGCTCCCGGTCAGAGGCGAGGCTTCTCTTGAGCGAACCAAAGCTATACAGCGGTGTGGAGCCGCACCAGGGTGAAAGTTGACGACCGGTGGGGTGTATGGGGAGGAATCGGCGGTACGCCGACCAGTTCCAGCCGTAACGGTTGCATAACGCGCCAACAGGTTCTTCAGGAGGCGGGCGTTCCAGTGCTGAACCAGCAAAGGGCCGTGGGGCATGGGCCCGTGGGCCTATGTGGGGCCTACTCGCCTATGGATACGTTCGGGTTCGACAACCGGGCCAAGGTGGCTGGTGGGACGGTCGGAGGTGGCCCGTATGGGGCGACAGTGGCGGGACGGGCACGGGGAGTTGGTCGTGCACGGGAAGAGTGGGGAGCCGGCCGTCCGAGTGCCGTTGGAGATTGCCACCTCCTATCGGGCCCGTACGAGAGGGTTGTTGGGACGGGATTCCGTCGAGGGGGCGATTCTGCTCTCCCCCGCCAACAGCGTGCACACGTTCCGGATGCGCATGCCGATCGATGTCGCCTATCTCGATCGTGACCTCCGCGTCATCGCCGTGCGGACCATGCGGCCGGGGCGGTTGGGGATGCCGCGGCTGCGGGCCCGGCATGTGGTGGAGGCGGAGGCAGGGGTGATGGCGGGGTGGGGAGTACGGGAGGGTGTGTTCGTCGAGGTCATCACGTAGCGGAGACCCGTTCCCTCCCTGTCACCCTTTTCCGTGCTGTTCGCGGGCGATCTCCGGCAAGTCACTGACGCGAATGTGCGGTAGTTGGGCAACCGGGGACTCGACTGCATCGATCGTGTGCACCGGTGGTTCGTCGTCCGAGGCATACAGCCGGGCGCGGACGGACTCTCCTGACGAGGTCGCCAGCCAGTAAGCCGACGGAAGGACCTCCTCGGCCGGATAGAGAACGGGAACGCCCAACGCCATGGCCAGGCGCCGAGCGAGCTCCGGCTCAGCCGGTGCCTCGTTGACCAGGGCGTCCTCCACGTAGATGTCGAGTTCCAACGACAGGTCACCGCGCAGCCTGATGTAGCCGCACAGGACAGGTGCGGTCCAGTCGCGTTGGCTCTGGTCGCCGTCCCGGTCGGCCACGTCCACGTCGACGCCTTCCGTCCTGACGGCTTCCGCCAGGGCCTCGGCGAGCGACGTGGGCGGAACCGGCGGCCCGGCCAACAGCAGGTCATAAATCATCGGTAGGTCCCGTCGTACACCTTCTTGGCTTTGGCCACGGCCTGGGGATTGTTGGCGAAGCGTGGGTTCTTCGTCAGGGCGGGGGCGTTCACGTCGCCGTTCGCCCTGGCGATCTCCTTGAGCGCGGCGTACTCGTTGCGGTCCATTTCTACGATGCCCGGCCCTGAGTCCGGGTAGACACGCCCGGAGTCCTCCACCCCGTAGCTACGGCCATTGATTTCGTAACGGTTCGTCGCCTTGTTGAAGTGGGCCTTGTTCTCGGCGATCGCCTTGATGTCCGCCTCGACGTCGGCTTCGTGTCCCTTCAGTATCACGCTGTTCTTCGTCTTGACCTGGCCGTGCTTGGCGCCGGAAACAGTGTGCCTGGGATGCGGGAACTTCAGGGTCCTGCCCGAGGCGGGCCCGTCGACATTCTCGTCGGCGACCCATTCCCGAGCCTTCGCTTGCACCCCGTCCGCAGCCTTGTCCGCCTCGTTCGCCTGCTTGCGGGCCTCCTGCGCCTGCTGCTTGGCCTCCTCGTCGCAGCCGTCCTCGGCGAGGATGACGTACGGGGAGTCGGCTCGGGTGGCGGCCAGGACGGTGGTGCCTGTGCCGGGGCCACCGCCGTACGGCCTGCTGCGGGGCGGCGCCGCGAGGGTGCAGCCCGACTCGCGGGCCTTGCGTTCGGCCTCGTCCGCTGCCTCGTCGGCCTCCTTCGCCGCCCTGCGTGCGGCTTCCGCGTCGCCCGCCTTGGCGGCCTTTCTCGCGTCATCCGCCGCGTCGACTGCCTTCTCGGTGAGCTTGCCCAGGTCGCCGAGCTTTCCGAGTTTGCCCAGCTTGCCGAGCTTTCCGACGAGCTTCGCCTCGCCGTAACCGGGGATGAAGAGGGAGCCGACGTTCCATACGACCGTGGTGACGGCGCGGGTCTCGTTGCCCTGGTTCCACTGGTCGCGGACTTCCTCCCCGATGAACGTGTCGTCGAGGATCTTCCCGCCCGAGTTCAGTGTCGCGCCGCCCCAGTCGGTGAGCGCGTCGAAGTAGTCGCCCTTCGCCCATTTGTCGCCGGCGTCCTTGGCGTCCTCCGACCACTGGTCGGCGATGACGCCGCCGTAGTCCTTCAGGCCGTCCAGGGTGTCGAGCGGGTTGGTGACCGTGTCCCAGATGCCTTTGAGTTCGCCGCCGATGCCGTCGACGACGAGGCCTTCCCCGACCTGCTTCGCCTGGTCGCCCGCGCAGCCGAAGAAGGCGCCTACGCCGGAGAAGCAGCCCTTGTCGTCGTCCTTGTCGTCGTCCTTGTCGTCATTTTCCTCTTCCTTGTTCTCCTTCTCGCCATTGCCGGCCTCTTGGGTCTCGTCCTCAGCGGTTGTCGTGCGGCGCCCCGTGTCGTCGGGCTGGGGCCCTTCTCCGGTGCTGCCGTCCGTTCCGTCACCGGGTGCCGCAACCGGGGCCGCACAGGCCGTTCCCGTGACCTTGCAGATCGCCGACTGAAGACCGCCGTAGATTTGCGTGCCCAGGCCGCTGACGACGAGGGCGGTGATGATCGCGGCCACGACCGCGATGAGCCCCGCGTACTCCACCGCCGTCTGACCCTCGTCCCGGCGCCAGCGGATCATCCGGGGCAGGGAGAAGGGGCGGCGTTCGGCCCGGGCCCCGTCGGGGAGGCGGTACCAGGTGCGGGTGTCCTCGCGGGTGAGGAAGTAGAGGACGAAGGCGGGGACGAAGAGCTGGGTGAAGCCGCGCGGTGATCCGTCGGTGATGTTGGCGATCGCTCCGGTGATCAGCCATGCCTGTACGGCGATCAGACCGCCCCAGATCCGTGTCCCGCCCAGCCACGTGCGCCGGGCCAGCCACCAGCCGAGGACACCCGGGGCGGCCCCGTACGCGGTCAGGGCGAGTACGCCGCCGTCGACCGCGTCGTACGAGGCCGCCGTGAGCAGCAGGCCGAGGCCCCCGACGACCGTGATCGCGAAGAGGGAGTGAACGAGGACGAGTGCCGTGGCGAGCGAGCCGGGCATGCTCTGACGCCCGCCATGTCCTGACGGCCATGCCCCGCCGGGCTCCGGAACTGCCCCGATCGAGGCCATGCCTCGCCTCCCCCTCGTACCTTCGGGCTACGACACGGCTTGAGAGTAGGGAGGGGTCTTCGGGGCGGGATGGGCCCGTGGCCCCAAACCGGGGCCCAAAGAGCCGTCCCTGGCGCTCAGGCACGCCTGCGCCACGCAGGTAGGCGCGAGCGGCCCGGTGTGGCGGGACGGCCTACCTGCGCGTCCCGCCGTGCGGCGGCGAGTGTCGCAGGCGGCTGCCAGACGGGGGTTCGTGTGGCGCGTGTGGCCGTCAGAGACGATTACGCGCAGGGCGGCAACCCTGTAACGCAGCGCTGCGTACACCTCTGCGGTGGGCGTTCGCCGTCGCCGGGCAAGAGGAGCACACCTCACCGACAGCCGGGACTCCCTCCGCGCGCTGATTATCGACATGTCAGCAGTTCGTTCCTTCGCTCCCCCGCTCGAAGAGCATGCTCAGTGCCGCTTCCGCGTTCTCCCAACTCGCCGGGCCGTCCGGCTTCACCGACAGGCGCTCCAGTGCCGCACTGGACTCTGGACCGCCCATCGCGCCCAGCAGCTCGATGGCCGAGTCGGCACCGATGTCCTCGGTCACGCAGCGCTCGGCCAGGTCCACCGCCCAGTCGGCGAAGCGGCCCGGGTCGGGATCGAGAGCCAGCCAGCGGAACACCGAGTCTGCGATGTCGTCCCGCAGGGACGGGATCATGGCCAGCATCGCCGCTTCGACGTGCCGCACGACGTGCCGCTGCAACGGAAACAGCTGTGGTCGGCCTCGCCACGTGCGGACCAGCTCGGCCACACCGCACCATGTCACCTGGCTCGTGCGGGGCATGCGCTTCCCGACGGCCTGATGAAACTCTTCCCACACGTGCCACAACAGGCCGGGCGATGGCGGCTGAGGGACGTTCGAAGCCAGTTCCGGGTCGTCCAGGAGTACTGTCACCACCCGCCGGGCCTCCGCCAGTCGCTCGTCGGTGCGGGGCAGTTCCGCGATCCGGCTCCAGTCACACTCGTCCCAGGGCTGTGGCAGGGACCGCAGAGCGTGGGGCAGGACGTAGTCACCCTCCGGATCACGCCATCGCGCGACCTGCGGATCCCACATCTCCTCCGCCTCCGGCTCCGTGCCGGACTCGCTCATGCCTGCCGTCCCGCAGCATGAGCGCGGAAGCCGCCGGTCATCGGCCCGACACGAGCTGGAGGACGGCCGTACCGTCCTCCCCGGCCGCCGCCTGGATCACGACCGCGTCCGGCTGCGGGCTCGGGCGCCCCGCGTCCCCGAGGCCGCCGCACGAGTTGCCGCTGCCGTTGCTGCGGAGAACGGTGATGCAGCCCTGCCCCGGGCCGCTCGCGCTGCCCTTGGACTGGCCGTTGCCCGACTTCACCGTGTACGCGATGCTGTTCGGGCCGATCTCGGTGATGGACAGGGTGGCCTGGCCGCGCGGGCCCTTGAACGGGATTTTCACCGGCTCGGATACCGCGATCTCGCAGTTGCCGTCCGCGCAGGCGGTGATGTCATTGCCGTCCGCGGCCGACGCCGAGGGCTTGGGCTCGGGCTCAGGTCGCTTCGCGGAGTCGGTCTTTGACGGCCGCTCACCGGGTGGGGACGACGCCTTCGCCGGCTCGTCCGAGTCGCTGCCGCAGCCGGCCGCCGCCGTCAGGGCGATCAGTGCGGCGAGTACGACTCCGGTTCTACGCAGTCCGCGTGACTTCGTCGCGGCCATGGTGTTCCCCCGTGTGCGGTGTTCGGGCGTGACCCGGTTCGGTGTCCGCCCGCAGTCTTCCGTCGCATCGCTGTCGTCACTCACCGGCGCCCACGGACACTTCGTCGAGGATGAGTTGGTAGTCCTCCCGGGAAGGCACGGAGACTTCTTCCTCATGCCCACCGCCCTTCCCGTCAAGCTCGCGGATACCCCCGCAGAAGAGGTGGTTGTCGGCATCCAGCGTCCGGCCGGTCACCCTGCGCCCCGTACGGGCTTCGTACACCTCGACACGGTAGCGGGCCCGGTAGTAGCTCACGCTCAACCCATGCGAGAACGCGCAGGTCGTGTCGTACGTACGACGCTCCAGGCGGCTGCACGCCACCAGTTGGACGTCGTCGGGGTCCGGGGTGCCCGAGCCGGTTCCCGTCGAAGTGACGACCGGGTCGAGGTCGTGCTCCTCGGCGAAGAGGACCGCCGGATGCGGGGCGCTCGGGCTGTAGGCGGCTGATTCGGGGTACGCGGCACCGGAGTCCGCCGTGGCTTGCGCGCACAGGCTCGCGAGGTCCCGTAGGTAGTACGGCCGACTGGCCATGACGATGTCGGCGAGGGGCGAGAGAGTGAGTGCCCAGGCGACGACGGAGGCCACGGCCACGATGCCCGGGCCGGCGAGGATCCGCCTGTGCGGCGGCACCGGTACCGGGTGCTTGTCCTCCACGGCTTCAGCCAGGGCATCTCGGTCCGTCATGATCCGAAACGTCACGTACCGCTGTTTGCCGCCGTCGAGCCAGGACAGGCGCAGCGACCCGTGGCGGATTCCGGGTCCGTGCGCGGAAGTGAGCCCTTGTACGGCGTCCCAGGCGATGGCGATCGTGCCCGTCCCTGCCGTGCCGGCCAGCAGGCCGCCGTCGCATACCGCGAACCACCGTCTGCCGTCCCGGACCAGCAGCCAGTACGCCAGAGCGCCCCAGGAGACCGCCAGCCAGAGCAGCACCGCGATGGGTCTCGCACCCGGGTCCATGTCCAGTTCCGACAGGGCCTTGACGAGGCACAGCACCATCGCCCAGTCGAGGCCGAGCTTGGCGATCAGCAGTACGGGCACGGAACGGCGCTCGTGGTGTACGCGGTGCACCTCGCCGAGGCCGGCCTGCCTGGCCAGCCGCGGCAGTGAGCGTCGCAGCCGCCACTCCCCCATCGTGCCCCCTGATGTCCTCTGCTCAGCTCTCCGAGCGCGGGAAGGAGACCTCGACCCGGCGGTTCTTCTTGCGGCCGGTTTCCGTGGAGTTGTCGGCGATCGGGTACTGCTCGCCGTATCCGCGTACCTCATACGTGACGCTGGAGTCGCTCAGCACCTGGTCCAGGATGTTCTGTACGGCGTCGGCGCGTTTCCTGGACAGGACGTCGCCGTGGGCGGAGGAGCCGAGGTTGTCCGTGAAGCCGAAGACGCGGATCTTCGTCGCGTTCTGTGCCTTGATCTCCTCGGCGATCGTGGAGATACGGGCCTTTGCCTCGGCACTGAGTTTCGCGCTGTCCTTGCCGAAGAGGACTTCGGCCTGGAGGGCGAACTTGACGTCGGCGTTGGTGTCTTCTCGGCGTTCGTCGCCGCTTTGGTCTTCTACGACCTGTTTGATGTCGAGGACTTTGGCGGTGGCGAGGGTGGCGCCCTCGGGGAGTTTGAGGTCCGGGTCGTTGGGGTCGACCTTGACGGGGGCGGAGGCGGAGGCCTCGGTGCCAGGAGGGACGCCGGGGGTTTCGTCGGCGTGGGCCGACACGGCGCCGTAGATGTTGGTGGCGACCATGAGGGTGGCAGCGGTGAGGACCAGGGTGAGGCGTGGGGTTGTCGTTCGGGTGCGCGTTGGGGTCATGGCCGGCCTCACCCGGAGATCTTGATGGTGCCGCTGGAGAATGTCGGTACCTGCAAGTTGACCTCGGTCGTGTCCGTCGGTGGTGCGGGGAACTGCATGAAGACGGGGAGGGCCTGCCCCGCTTCGAGATTCCCGAGGCCCGTTGTCGTAAGTGGGCGCCCTTCAGTGTCGCGCAGCGTGTAGTAGCGCTTCTTCCCCTTGGCGTCCACGATGGTGGCGCCGCCGAGCGAGGGACCGTGCTTGATGACCTCCGTCTCGTCGCCGCTGGTCTGAGGGGGAATAACCACGGACTTGTCTCCGTCGTTCTTCACGATTCCGTTCACGGTGAGGAAGCCACCCGAGTCCCTTGCAGCGGATGTGATCTGAAGAAGCAGTCCATCCGTGCCCCTCAGTTCCGCCAGCGGCGTCTCAGCCTGCCCTTCCTGAGCACTCGGCTTGGATCCACTGTCCTTGGAGGCGGACGCCGGTGGGCTCGGCTTGTCATCGTCGCCGCCACCACCGCCGCAGCCGGCCACACCGAGGGCCAGTCCGGCCGCAACGGTCATTGCGACCATCCCCCTGCGGGCCTTAGCAGTGAACCGAATGCTCATCTCTCTGCTTCCTTCATCACTCGTCGTTCGCTTGTGGGTCGGCCAGGTGGACGTCGAAGAGGTCCTCGGGTTCGGGCAGAACATCGAGATCGTCCGGGTCCAGCTTCCAGTCCTTCCCGTCCTCGCAAGAGAGCTGCGGCAGCACGTCAGGACCGGCATCCTCGGCTGGGGGCTCGACGTCGCAGAGGGCCTCGATCACGGCCGTGGCGGACGCATCGGACTTCCGTTCCGCCGTACCAGGAACGACGGACTCACCGACGGACTTATTGGTCTCCACCTCGACCGTGAAGCCTCGGAGTCCCTCCGGCGCGCAGCTCAGCACTTGGGCGTCGTTCTGTGCGGCGAGTTCATGCGCGCGCCAGCACGACGGCTGGAGTCCCTCGGCATTGCCCTCGAAAATGTCCGGCCACTTTTTCGGGTCGAGTACGTCCTTTACCCACGCGCCCGCGAGTTGGTCCCGCCTGTCCTGAGCCGCCGCCAGAGCCGCCGCATCGGCAGCAGTCTGGGCGCCGTTCCTATTCGCCGCGGCCTGGCCGACCGCGAAGTAGGCGAACGCGAGAAAGAGCAGGCCCCCCACCACCGTGATGTAGATGGGGAAGGCCTGCCCTACGTCGCCGTAGCGGCGAAGTCGCATCAAGGAGCGACCTTGGCGATTTGCGCCTGGATCTTCCCGAGGATCGTCTGACCGATGTTCGTACCGGTGATCGCCAGCACGATCGCCACCACCACCGCGATGATGCCCAGGTACTCGACCGCCGTCTGCCCCTTGTCGCCGGCGCGGCGCTGCATCGCCTGCACCGTGGTGTTCTTCCAGCCGTTCACGCGGACCTTGGTCGCGACGGCGGTCTTCAGCATCAGGTCGCTCATGGTGTTCCCCTCCGGTTTCGGCTGTGCCGCTTTCGGCACGAGGAACGTATGGCCGGACACCCTGTCCGCCAGAGGGCCCCAGGGCCCAATTCCGGGCCCAATCGCGCGGGCCCAACCGGCTCTTCCCCCATTCCGTCACCGAAGGTCACCCCAGTCCTCGGTGCGAGTCCGGTGCCGTGCCGATCCATTTCGCGGCGGCCTCGGAGCGGCTGGTGCTGTGGAGCTTGGCGAAGATGCGGTTGATGTGGTTCTTGACGGTCTTCTCGCTGATGAAGCAGGTGGCGGCGATCTGCTGGTTGGTCATGCCGGACGCGATGTGGTCCATGATCTCCGCCTCCCTCGTGCTCAGTTGGAACCGCGACCTGTCGGGAGCGGCCGGGCGGCCATTCGTCCACCCAGACGAAGACTGTCCCACATGCGGTTGCACTTGCGAAAGGTTTTCTGAGGAAATGGGCGGGGGTGGGGCGTAAGGTGGCGACAAATGCCCTGGTGGAGGCGCCTGCTGGGGATGAATATGCGATTTTGCGGACCCGGAAGTTCCGTATGCAGTAGCACTCGATGACCGACCCAGCCCTTCGGGCAGGGACGCGGCCGGTGTCTGGTCCTGGCGGAGTTGGGCCAGCAGGGCGCCCGCCGCCGTGGGGGTGAAGTGGGCCCGGCCCTCCTTGACGTCCCGTACGGCGTCGACCAGCTGGTCGGCCGTGAACTCGCCGTGGACCAGGTAGCCGCCGGCTCCTCTGCGGAGGGCCTCCTGGACGATCTCCGACTCCCTGCTGTACGTCAGCATCACCACCGGGGCGATCCGCACCAGGTACGGAAGTGCCGAGATGCCGTCCACGCCGGGCATGCGGACGTCGAGGAGGACGACGTCCGGGCGGTGCCGGTGGGCGGCCTCGCAGGCCTGGCGGCCGTCCGCGGCCTCGGCCACGACCGTGATGTCCGCGCGGCCGGACAGGAGCGCCGTGAGGCCGGCGCGGACCACGGGGTTGTCGTCCGCCACGACGACGCGGAGGCTACTGGGCTGTGCGGGCTGTGGGAGGTCGGCGAACGGGTTCTGTGACGGTGGTGGCGGTTGGGGTGGCGGGGTGTGGTCCGGCATCCGGGGGCCTCCTCTCGTGTTGTGGGGGTCAGGCATGGGGGGTGGTCAGGGCTGCCAGGGGGAGTTCCAGGCGGACTTCCGTGCCCTTCGGGTGGCCGCCGCGGCCGATGCGGATGCGGGCTCCGACCGACGCGGCTCGTTCGACCATGCCGACCAGGCCGAAGTGGCCCGCCCGGCGGAGTTGTTCGAGTGTGGTGCCGGGTGGGAGGCCGCGTCCGTCGTCGTACACGCTGATGCGGAGCAGGTCGCCGTGGACGCCCGCGCGGACGTCGACGCGGGTGGGGTGTGCGTGGCGGTGGGCGTTCTCCATGGCCTCCGCGGCGATGGTGAGGAGCTGGCGGGCCACCGCGGGTGGGACGGGGGGCACGGAGTGGTCGCCGGTGGGGCGGTAGACGGCGGGGAGGCCGGTGCGGGTGCCGAAGTCGCGGGTGCGGGCGGCGAGTTCCACCAGGACGTCCGTGGCCTGGGCCGGGTCCGATTCGCGGCGCAGGTCGGCCAGAAGCTCGCGGCTTTCGGCGGCGGCTCGGCGGGCTGAACGGGCGACCAATGCGGCCTGCTGTCTGACCAGGGCCGGGTCCATGCGGTCGGCGCCTGCCGAGCCTGTCAGGCCGTCGGCCGCCAGGGCCACACCGTGCAGGGTCTTGGCGACCGAGTCGTGCATCTCGCGGGCCAGGCGGGCTCGTTCGGCGCTGACCGCTTCCGTCACGGCGAGGCGGGCCTGGACGGTGGTGAGGGCCTGGGTGGCCTCGCCGAAGCGGAGCATGAGGTTGCGGAGGCTGGAACCGACGGCTCCCGCGATGACGCAGAGGCCGGGCAGGAGGGTCGACTCGGCGAGGTCCGGGTGGGGGTTCTCCTGTGCCGCGTGTATCAGGAGGAGGAGCAGGGCCTGGAGGCTGGCGAAGACGGCTGCTCCGCGCCAGCCGTAGACGAGGCCGGCCAGGAGGGGGGTGCAGACGCTGACGTAGGCGAGGGTGCTGTCCGGGCCCGCGGAGATGAGCAGGAGGGCGCCGAAGAGGGTGTCCGCGGCGAGGAGGGTGGGATGGCGTAGGAGGAGGGGGCCGAAGCGTTCCCAGTCCCTGAAGAGGACGTAGGAGGTCATGAAGGTGACGACTACGGCTGCGCCTACGAGGCGCGTGGGCAGGCCCTCGTTGGCGTTGAGGAGGGCGGTCGGGGTGGCCAGGGCGATCATGGCCAGGCGGAAGCCGAAGACCTGGCGGCACATGGCCTGGAGGGCGTTGATCTGGATGGGGATCGCCGGGTTTGCCGGTGTGGCAGTGGCCCCGTCTTCGGCCGGCACGGGGTTCCCACCCGCACCGACCGTGCGGCCTTCGGAGTCGAGTGCTGTTGGTCCCTGTCGGGACTGAGCACCGTCGGCGGCCGGCCGGCCGTTCGGGCGCGGCTCCGGGCCGCCGTCCGTCTTCCGTTCCGGCACGCCTGTCGCATGCCCCGCCTGCCCGCTGCTCCCAGCTACCGGCGTCGGCCCCGGCGCGGGCACGCCCCCCTGTCCCCCGCCCACCGCCTCCCATCCCGGCGGCAGCGCGGGCGTAGCCGACGTGACCGGCACATCAGGCGCTCCCGTGCGCGCATGCGCCGGCAGGACCGTCCCCGCCGGCGGTGTCGTGATCTCCGGTGGGTTCGCGGCGCGGCGGCGACGGCGTAGCAGTCCGTTGCGTTCCTCTGTCAGCGCCATGCTGGCTGCCCTCCCTGCTTGCCTACTTGCCCGTCACCGAGCCGAAGTCCGTGCCCGAGCCGAGGATCAGGCCGGCGCCGAGGAGGAGCATCGTGGCCGGGACCATGAAGGTCGTGATCATCATCGTGGCCTTGGGAACGGCACGCGCGGCCTTGCGGCGGGCGTTCTGCGCATCCGTACGCCGCATGTCCTTGGCGAGAGCCACCAGCGTGTCGACGATCGGCGCGCCCAGTTCCTCGCCCTGCTGCAACGCCGTCACGAACATCGCCACCTGCTCGGAGTCGTTCCGGCGGCGCAGTTCCGCGAAGGCCTGCCGGCGGCTCATGCCCAGGTCCATCTGGCGGAGCGTGATGCGGAGTTCGTCCGCCCACGGGCCCTCGTACTTGGACGCGACCCGGTCCAGCGCCTGGCGGAAGCCGAGGCCCGCGCTGACCACGACCGCCAGGACGTCCAGGAAGTCCGGCAGGGTCCGTTCGATGACGTCCTTGCGGATGCGGATCGCCGACCAGATGCCGACCTCGGTCCAGAACGCGCCGAAGGCGAGCAGGAGGAGTGCGACCAGGAGCTGGCCCCGCATCAGGAAGACCAGGAAGCCCACCCCGCCCAGAGCCCCGTACACCGCCCGCCGCGCCGCGTAACGGTCGATCGTCAGGCCGCCGGGGTTGCCCGCCAGGTCGATCTTGCGGCGGTACTTGGCCACCTGTTTGGGGCCCATCAGGCGCAGCACGGCAGGGGCGTAGCGCATGCCCAGGCGGTCGATGAGGGAGTCGACGGCGCCGGTGCGGGTGGAGCCGACCTCCAGCGCCAGGGCGAGGTCGCCGGGCAGTTTGGCCTCGGCGCGGTACATGCGGACACCGGCGAAGATGCCCCAGACACTGAGGCCCGTCAGCAGGGCGAGAAGCAGTCCCATGGTGTGCCTCCGGACTTCAGACGTCGATGCGGGACAGGCGGCGGATGAGGACGAAGCCGACGGCGTAGAGCGAGAAGGCGATGATGACCGCCGCCTGGCCGAAGGGGGAGCCCGTCATGCGCTCCAGGGCGCCGTCCTTCACGCCGTTCATGAGGAAGAGCGAGCCGACACCGAGGACCGGGACCGCGTACGACGTCATGTTGACCTGGGAGAGCTGGGTGCGGACCTCGCGCCGGGTCTCCTTGCGTTCCTCCAGTGTGTCCGTGAGGTTCCGCAGCGCGCTCACCACCTGGCCGCCCGCCCGGTTCGACAGGACGAGCGTGGTGACCAGGACGACCAGTTCGCGGGACGGGAGGCGGTCCGCCAGTTCGCTCAGCGCGTCGTCCATCGACGCGCCGACGGCCAGCTGGGCGGAGACCTTGCCGAGTTCCTCGCCCGCGGGGGCCTCCATCTCCTCCGCGGCCATGCCGATCGCGGTGCGCAGGGCGAGGCCCGCCTGGGTCGCGTTGGCGAGGATCCGGGCCATTTCGGGGAGCTGGTTGATGAACTTCTCGATGCGTTTCTGGCGTTGCCAGTTGAGGAACTGGATCGCCACCCCGATGCCCAGCAGGCCCGCCAGCGGGCCGAAGAACGGGGCCAGTGCCGCCTGGCCGATCAGCCACAGGCCGGCGACCGTGGCGAGCATGTAGACGAAGAACTCGCCGGGGGTGATGTCCAGGCCGGTGGCCGCCAGGCGGAGCTCCAGCTTCTTGCCGAGCCCGGTGCGCCGCAGGCGGCGGTCGATCCCCCGGAAGTGCCGGTGCCGACCGCCGACCGGGATCTGGCCGGTGGCGGACAGACGGTCGACGAGCGCCTGCCGCTGTGCCTTGCCCATGGCGTACGAGTGCAGGCCTGCCACCGTGAGGACGCAGGTCAGCAGGGTGACGCCGGTGGTGAGCGTGATGAGCTGTTGCAGTTCCATCGGTCGGTCCTACCTGGCTTCTCGGGTGGCTAGCTGCTCCGCGGACCGGGCGATGCCGAAGGCCTGCGGGAGGGGCTGGTTCGCCATGTAGAGGCGGTCGGCGGTACGGCGTGGGAGCGGGAAGTACTCGAAGGCGCCGTGGATACGGCCGTCGGGAGTCATGGGCTGCGCGTTGAAGCGGGCGACCGTGACCAGCCGGTACGGCTCGCTGCCGTGGCTTTCGAGCAGCGCGATCTCGGTGATGCGGCGGGCGCCGTCCGCGAACCGGGTCAGCTGCACGATGACGTCCACCGCGCTGTTGATCTGGTCGTGCAGCGCCACGAAGGGGATCTCCACGTCCGACATGGACGCCAGGGTCTGCAACCGCATCAGCGCGTCCTCCGCGCTGTTGGCGTGGACCGTGGCCAGCGAGCCGTCGTGGCCCGTCGACATCGCCTGGAGCATGTCCAGCGACTCGCCGCCGCGGACCTCACCGACCACGATCCGGTCGGGGCGCATACGGAGGGAGTTGCGCACCAGGTCGCGGATGGAGACCTGGCCCTTGCCCTCGACGTTCGCCGGGCGCGACTCCAGGCGGATGACGTGGGCCTGCTGGAGCTGGAGTTCGGCGGAGTCCTCGATGGTGATGATGCGTTCGTTCTCGGGGATGAGCCCGGAGAGCGCGTTCAGCAGGGTCGTCTTTCCCGTGCCCGTCGCGCCCGACACGATGACGTTGAACTTCGCCTGCACCAGGCCCGCGAGCAGGTACAGCATGTGCTCGTCGAGCGAGCCGAGGCCGATCAGCTCCTGGAGCGTGAAGGAGCGCGGGAAGCGGCGGATCGTGAGGGTGGCGCCCGTCAGTGACAGGGGCGGGATGATGACGTTGACGCGCTCGCCCGAGGGGAGGCGGGCGTCGACCATCGGGTTCGACTCGTCGACGCGCCGGTTGACCGTCGAGACGATCCGCTCGATCGTCTGCATGAGCTGGTCGTTCGAGGCGAAGCGCAGGGGCAGTTGCTCGACGCGGCCGCCGCGCTCGACGAAGATCGCGTCCGGGCCGTTCACCATGATCTCGGTGATGGACGCGTCCTCCAGGAGCGGTTCCAGGATGCCCAGGCCCAGAGCCTCGTCGACCACCCTGCGGATCAGCTGCGAGCGCTCCACCGTCGACAGGACCGGGCCCTCGCGGCTGATGATGTGCCCGAGCACCCGCTCCAGCCGCGCCCGGCGCTCGGCGGCGGCCAGCGAACTCATCTCCGCGAGGTCGATCTCCTCCAGGAGCTTGGCCCGGTAGGAGGCGACCATGTGGCCGTCCTCGCCCCGGTTCCCGTTCTCCTCGGGGGTGTTGATGCGTGCTCGCAGGCTCATGCGTCCGGTGCTCCGTTCAGTGGTCGCGCGGCATCGTCGCGGTCTTGACGGCCGGGTCGAACTCCCAGCCCGGCACGAGGGACGGGATCTGCACGGTGGCCGTGACGGTGACCTCGTCCGCGCCGAAGGAAGCCGGGCAGTCGGTCTGATCGGCCAGCCAGCTGCTCACCGCCGCCCGGCAGTCCGCCTCGTGCGGCCCGTCCAGCGACGCGCTGCGCGCTCCCGTCCGGGCCGCCGTGCCCGCCTGCTGGGCCGTGTAGGCGATCAGGCCGAGTTGCACGGCCGCCAGGGCGACGATCAGCAGGATCGGCAGGAAGCCGATGAACTCGATGGCGACCTGACCGCGGTCCCTGCGCGTCTTCGGCATCTCAGTCCGCCTCCTCGACGGCGCCGGCGTGGCCGTGGACCGGGAAGGGGAAGGACAGCGTGCCCGGGAAGAGGATGGGCACCTCGAGCCTGACGTCGGCCGTCACATAGCCGGTGCCGCCGCAGTTCACCTCGGCACCCGCCCGCCAGGCCTCCGACAGGTGCTTGAGGCCGGCCGCCTCGCACGCGGCCTCCCGCGCCCCACCCGGTTCAGCCGCCGTCGCCTCCCGCACCGCCTCGTCCGCGGCGTTCCCCGCGAGCGTGAAGGTGTAACCGACGAGGACGACCTGCCACAGCGCGATCAGCGTCACGATGATCGTCGGCGTCATACCGAGGAACTCGATGGTGACCTGCCCCCGGTCCCGATCCCGCGCCAAGGGCGCCCGCATCCTCATCCCCCTCCGTCCTTGCGCCGCCGAAAGCTCACCGACCCCCGCTCCCCACCCCTGAACCTCCCCGCCTTCTGAGCCCCGTCGGAGACCTTCACCAGACCCAGCTCACCGGCCAGGCCCCACAGCGCCTGCTTCACCGCGCTCTTGCTCTCCAGCTCGTGAACACGGCCCGCGTCCACGACGCTCTGGAGTTCCTTGAAGTTGGCGGGGACCGCGGTGGCGGCGACCGCCGTGCCGGTGATCTTCTGGATCAGGGGCGGCTGGATCTCCGTACCGCGGGAGTACCGGTTGACGACGACGGTCGTCTCCTCGGCCTTGCGGATCTGCAACCGGTCCCACATCCGCACCGCCCGCTTGGCACCCCGCACCGCGACCACGTCCGGAGTGGTGATGAGCAGCGCCCTGTCCGCCATCTCCACCGCCGCCGCGCCCGCCCCGCTCAGCTGGGCGCCGCAGTCGATGACGACGACCTCGTAGCGGGAGCGCAGGGCGCTGACGATCTGGCGGGCGGCGCGGTCGGTGACGTCCTCGCCGCGTTCGCCCTCGGCGGGAGCGAGGAGCAGGGCCAGTCCGGTGTCGTGGCGGAAGACGGCGTCGGCCAGGACGCGTGGGGAGATGTCCGTGATGGCGGCCAGGTCGACGACGGAGCGGCGGAACTGGACGTCCAGGTAGGAGGCGATGTCGCCGGTCTGGAGGTCCATGTCGACCAGGGCCGTGCTGCGGCCCGAGGCCTGGGCGGCGAGGGCCAGTTGGATCGCGGTCAGGGTCGCGCCCACGCCGCCCTTGGCCCCGCTGACCGTGACGACCGTGCCGCCGACGCCGGTGAACACGTCGCCGCCGGCGCCCAGGTGCCGTCGTACGCCGACGGACCACTGGGCGACCGCCTGGACGCGGCTGGCGAGTTCCTCGTAGCTGAGCGGCAGGGCGACGAGGCCGCGGGCGCCGTAGTCCATGGCGGCCTGGAAGAGGCCGGGGCTCGCGTCGGAGGTGACGAGGATGACGCCGACGGCCGGGAAGCGCAGGGCGACTTCGCGGATCAGCTCCAGCGCGGGGACCGGGCCGATGCGCTCGTGCACGACCACGACCTCGGGCAGTTCGTCGACGGACTCGGCGGCCAGGCGGGCGAGGGTGTCGATGAGCTGGGTGGAGTCGACCACCGGGGCGACCGGCTCGGCGTCCGGGAGCTGGCTGAGCAGCGTCGTGATCGACCGGACCGCGTCCGCGTCACCGACTGCCGGGAGGATCCTCGTGGGCATGCGAGCCTCTCACTTGTCCTTCGCGAGTTCGTACGTCCGGTCCTGCTCGGGGACCGTGGTGTCGCTGCCGGGCGCGACCAGGGCGAGCCGGACCCGCTGGGCGAACGACTCGGCGTAGGTGAGGCGCTGGGCGTCCAGGGCGGACAGCGCGAAGGTGATGGGGACGGCGTCGGTGGGCTGCTGGGTGCGGTTGTTCTCGTCCGGTTTCAGCGCGGCGATGTCGCCGACGTCGAGGACCTTGGCGTTGGTCACGATGATCTTCGACTGGTCGGGGTCGCCCTCGCGCTTGCCCTCGAAGGTGGCGTAGACGTTGACCGAGGAGCCGGGCGTGATCTTGCCGGCCACGCCGGTCGCCGCGTCGATCATGATGGCGACCTCCTGCTGCCCGGGCTGGAGGGCCGGCTGGCGGACGATCATGTCGGACTGGAGCAGGGAGCCCGCTTGCAGCGTGGTGACGGCGATCTTGCCCTGGATCTCGCGCAGGTCGGTGACCGCGTTGTCCGACAGCCACCGTTCGGGCATCTTGATCTTCTCGAACTGGCCCGTGCTGAGGGTGGTGTAGGGCGGCACGTCGGATTTGAGCCGGTAGGCGGTGACCTCGGGGCCGACCTTGGACTTCACGTCACTGATGACGGACAGCACGCCGGCGAAGGCGCCGAGGGCGCAGACGACCGACAGGAGCAGGAGAATCACGCCGCGGCGCTGACGGGAGTTCATGAACCGTACAACCTCGTTGGGGATATCGGTCGAGCGGGAACGGAGCAGTGCTGACGAGCGGGGTGAGGGCTGTCGGGGCAGTCAGGGCTCATCCGGCGGCCGTTCGGTTCTCCAGCTGCTTGAGGGGCGGGCTGTCGTGGACGGGCGGCGTGGCCGAGCAGAACACGCAGCGGTCGCCGATGACGTCGATGCCGCACCAGTGGCAGCGGGCCCGCCGTACGGAGGTGACCAGCTGGTAGAGGACCGACAGGTCGGGCAGGTAGCTGCAGAACTCGATCATCTTGCCGGTGCCCCACCAGCCGGGTGATTCGGCCGGGAGCGGGATCTCGCGCAGCCCCTGTACGTTCCAGGACGGGGCGAGGGTGCCGGTGACCCAGTCGGACTGGAGCTGCCCCTTGGCGACCAGCATCCAGGTGCCGAACTCGGGGCCGGGGAGGGCGGCTTCGGGGGTGATCCTGACGAGCTGCGGCTCGGGATGGGCGAGGACGCCGAACTGGCTGCCGGGTACCCAGGACTTGGCGTGCGACTTCAGGCCGACGGGGACGCGGTCGAGCCGGGCGACGGAGCTGAGCAGCGCCCCGGCGTGGATGTAGTGGACGAGCAGCCGGCCGGCCGAGGCGAGCACGCCGGGGCTGATGTCGCAGGACGCGAGCTGCCGTAACTGACGCGCCAGGACGGCGAGTCCGAGCGGGGGCAGCTCGGGGCGGAAGAGGGCGATGCGGTCGCTCTCCATGAGGGAGCGCAGGGTGTGCAGCCGTCGCTGCACGGCGGTGGGCGCGGCCGGTGAGCAGACCACGATCACATGCCCGTGGTGCTCGACCAGGGTCTGCATCTCGGCGAGCGCCTGCTCCAGGGGGCGCCGGTCGACGTCCCGCAGCACGACGGCGGGCAGGGTGCGTTCGTCCTGTGGCGGCAGCGCCATGTCGGCACTGGTCACGGCAATGGCAGTTGGCACGCGCAGCTCCCCGTTTCCCCATGCCCGTCGGCGCGCCGCCTTGTCACTGCGGCCCACCTTGGTGACTTCACTGCGTGACTACCTCAGCACTGTATCCACGGCTCTGTGACCGGAGAACAGCGTTTGTGTAGCTGGAGAGCAACTGTCGTTGCACAAGATGCGCCAAAACGGGGCAGGTTGAGCATCTTGCCGGTCGTCGGCGGGGTCCTGGGTGGTCCCGGCCGGTCGTCCCGGAGGGCCCAGTGTTGACGGTGGGCCTCCGTTTGGGCCCTGAGGCCCACGCCTCCCGCGGGGACGCGTCCCTACTCTCACCGTCCACGGGCAGGTGGTTCGGGCAAGGAGGGGTGCCGTATGGCTGGCGGGGGTGGCATACGGACGTACGGGCACAGACCGGTCTTCGACGATCGCGGCGCGACCGGCACCGAGTACCTCGGCATGATCGTCGTCAGCGCCGCGATCGTCCTGGCCGTCTCGGCCACCGGCGTGGGTCAGCTCGTCTACGACAAGATCGCCGCGCAGATCTGCAAGGTGGCCGGTGGCGGCGACTGCGCCTCGGGCGGGCCCGGGCCGGGCAAGCCCCTGACCGACGCCGACTTCGAGCCGGCGCTGTGCCAGGTCTCCTCCGTCACCGACAAGGCGGGCTCCAAGGCGAAGGTCTTCTTCTGGGAGATCGGCAAGGAGTACGGCTTCCAGGAGCAGCACATCAAGGCGAACACGGACGTCAACGGCGACGGCAAGACCGACGACAAGGACCAGCTGGTCTATCTGACCTTCACGGACGCCGCCTCGGTCGCCGCGAAGAAGGACTTCAAACCGGGCATGAAGGTGGGCCGGTTCGGCGCCGACAAGGTGGAGCTGGGGCTCGGCATCAAGGTCACCAACGGTGACACCTGGGTGTTCCAGAGCCCCGAGGAGGCCCAGCGGTTCCGGGACGACGTGGAGAAGCTCCAGATGTACGAGATGCGGCGCACCATGCCCGGCGGCGCGGAGGCGAGCCTGGGCGACAGCATCGCCTACCTCTTCGGGACGGGACCGCTCAAGGACGAGGAGGACACCCGGAACCGGATCGAGGAGCACCTCGGCGACAACCGGAAGATCACCTACGGCAAGGTGGGCCTGGAGGCCTCGGCGTCGGCGGGCCTGAAGATCTCGGCGGGCGACGAGAAGAAGCTGAGCGCCGCGCTCGGCGGCACCTTCAAGTACTCCCCCGACGTCACCTGGACGGACAACGCCTACAAGAACACCAAGTCGTACACGTACTCCTCGTCCATCGAGTACGGCTCCAAGGTGGGCTACGAGGCGGGCCCGCTCAGCGGCGAGTACGCGGCGAACACGACGCAGACCGGCACCATCACGGTCACCTACGACAAGGAGACCGGCAAGCTGGTCCGCGTCGACATGACCCGGACCGTCGAGGAGGGCGGCCAGAAGGACGGCGCCAAGGCCGGCGGTGACAACGGCAAGCAGGACGGCGACAAGCGGGGCGGGAACGCCGGCGTCAAGGGCACGGACTCCCGGACCGGCATCGAGATCGTCACCAACACCCTCACCTTCGACCCCGGCCCGGCCGGCGACCAGGACCGGGCGGTCGCCGAGCGGTGGCTGGACAGCAACAACGAGCAGGTCGCCACGCCCTTCCAGTACATGTTCGACGACCACGCGCCGACGGCCCGGCCGGGCGCCGACGACCCCTTCGGGCAGCTGATGTTCGACAAGGGCAGGTCGAGCCGGATGACGTACACCGGCGAGGTGAACGCGGCCGAGTACGGCTTCGAGTTGAATCTCGGGCTCAGTCTGGGCATGACGATCAGCACGGAGAAGAAGTCGGAGACGCTGACCGACGCCCGCTTCCTGGGGGCGCCCCGTGGGGGCGGTCGCTCCTATCTTCCCTACAGCTACTGTGCGAACTGACGAGACGGAGCCCAAGCCGATGAAGACCCGCCGTGCCCCTCTGGCCGCCGCCCTGCTGACGACCGCCGTGGCCCTGACCGGCTGCGGGAGCTCCGAGGCGGGCTCGGTGCCCGACGGCTGGGGCACGCTGAAGACGAAGGGCGTCGACGTCTCGTACCCGAAGGGGTACGAGGAGCAGAGCGCCGGCGAACGCGGCAGGCACAACGCGGCGGCGGCGGTGCGCACGGAGGACGGCAGGAAGGTCTCGGTCATCACCGTGCAGCTCGGCTTCACCGAGGCGAACTCCGCCGAGCAGGCCGCGATCGCCGCCGAGGCGGGCATCCAGCTGGGCGCGGACGTCAAGGGCCAGAAGGACGTGGAGCTGGCCGGCGCGGACGAGGCGAAGCGGATCGACTTCACCTTCGAGGCGACCGGCGAGGACGGCGGCCCGCCGAAGGGCACCCCGGTCCAGGGCGTGATCCTTGCCGGGCTGGACTCGACCGACTCCGCCTTCGCGGTCCGGGTCGACGCCCAGCGGGGGTCCCTGCCGGACGGCGACCTGGACCGGATCATCGACTCGGTCGAGGTGCACTAGCCATGGAGGTGCCGGGCGCCGGTTACGTCGTACTCGCGCTGCTCGTGGCGCTGTTCGGCGGGCTGGCGTGGAAGTACGCGCGGCGGCTGGTGACGGTGACGCGGGTGCTGCGGCGCGGGGTACGGGCGGAGGGCGAGTGCGTCCGGGTGGAGACGGAGCCGTACCACCGGTCGGACGCCACGCGGCACTTCTTCGCCTTCCGTACGGCCGACGGCACTCCGGTCGAGTTCGAGGACCTGGCGGGCTGGTCGACGACGCGGGGCACCCGGGTCACCGTCACCTACGACCCGCGCGATCCGCAGGGCACGGCGACGGTGGCGGGCCGGGGCAGCTGGTCCCCGGTGCTCCAGTCGCTCGCCCTGGTCGCGGGCTGCGGCATGGCCGCGCTGGGCTTCGCGGTTCTCCTCTACTTCGAGATCTTCGGGAGCGGTTGATGGCGCTCGTCCGCTGCTGGGCCGTCGGCATCGTCGTCCTGGTCGTCAGCGAGTACGTCCAGATGACGCTGGTGTACGGCCCCCTCGTCGGCCCGCGGGGCGTCGGCTCGTTCGGTGCCGCGCTGGCGCTGGTGCACCTGCCGAACCTGGTGTGTGTCGTGCTCGCCACCTGGGCGGCGGCGCGGGTGCACCCGGAGCCGTGGCGCCGGATGCCGGGGCGGCATCTCGCGGCGGCGTGCGCGGCTCCGGCGGCGGCGCAGGTGCTGCTGCTGTCGCTGCGGCCGGGTGTGCTGGACCCGGCCGGGCCGGCGTTGTGGATGTCGACGGGCGTGCTGCTGGCGGGATGTGCGGTGGGGCTGCTGCTCGACAGGTTGGTCTGGACCTCTTGACAGTGATGCTGGTCTGGACCATTTTCTTGTCATGTCCAGACACAGACGACCCCTGCGGCTGTGGTCGGGCGCCCTCACGGCGGCCCTGGCCCTCACTGTCACGACCGTCGGCCAGGCGTCCGCCGCCGACGTCAACAACGCCAGGAACGCCGGCTTCGAGTCGGGCCTGAGCGACTGGACCTGCTCGGCGGGCAGCGGTACGACCGTCTCCTCCCCGGTGCACGCCGGCACGGCGGCGCTGAAGGCGACCCCGGCGGGGCAGGACAACGCGCGGTGCAGCCAGACGGTCAGGGTGAAGCCCTCCTCGACGTACACGCTGGGCGCCTGGGTCCGGGGCGGATACGCCTACCTCGGCGTCTCGGGCACGGGTACCACGGACGTGTCCACCTGGACGCCGGACTCCACCTCCTGGAAGCAGCTGTCGACGACCTTCACCACGGGTTCGTCGACGACGTCGGTGACGGTGTACACACACGGCTGGTACGGGCAGGCGGCGTACTACGCGGACGACGTGTCGGTGTTCGGCCCCGACGGGGGCGGCGGCACGGACCCGGGCCCGGCGATCCCGGCCGCGCCGAGCGGCCTGAACGTCTCCGGTACGACGTCCTCGTCGGTGTCCCTCGCCTGGAACGCGGTCTCCGGCGCGACGGGTTACACCGTCTACCGCGACGGCACGAAGGTCACGGCGGTGACCGGCACGTCGGCGACGGTGACCGGCCTCGCGGCCTCGACGTCGTACTCCTTCCAGGTCACGGCGGTGAACGCGGCGGGCGAGTCGCCGAAGTCGGCGGCGGTGACGGGGACCACGAACAAGCCGAACGGCCCGGGCCCCGCGCTCCCGAAGCACGCGGTGACGGGCTACTGGCAGAACTTCAACAACGGCGCGACGGTCCAGAAGCTCTCCGACGTGCCCTCCCACTACGACATCATCGCCGTCTCGTTCGCGGACGCGACCTCCACGCCGGGGGCGGTGACCTTCAACCTGGACTCGGCCGGGCTGAACGGCTACACGGTCGACCAGTTCAAGGCGGACGTCAGGGCGAAGCAGGCGGCCGGCAAGAAGGTCGTCATCTCGGTCGGCGGTGAACGCGGCACGGTCACCGTCAACGACGCGGCGTCGGCGGCGAACTTCGCGAACAGCGTCCACGCCGTCATGCAGGAGTACGGCTTCGACGGCGTCGACATCGACCTGGAGAACGGCCTGAACGCGACATACATGACGCAGGCGCTGAGGTCGCTCTCGGCGAAGGCCGGACCGTCCCTCGTCCTCACGATGGCGCCCCAGACGATCGACATGCAGTCCACGTCCAACGCGTACTTCCGGACGGCGCTGAACGTGAAGGACATCCTCACGGTCGTCAACATGCAGTACTACAACAGCGGTTCCATGCTCGGCTGCGACGGCAAGGTCTACAGCCAGGGCTCGGTCGACTTCCTGACCGCCCTGGCCTGCATCCAGCTGGAGAACGGCCTCGCCCCGTCCCAGGTCGGCCTGGGCCTGCCGGCCTCCACCCGCGCGGCGGGCGGCGGCTACGTCCCACCGTCCGTGGTGAACAACGCCCTGGACTGCCTGACCAAGGGCTCGGGATGCGGCTCCTTCAAGCCGCCCCGGACGTATCCGGACCTCCGGGGCGCGATGACCTGGTCGACCAACTGGGACGCGACGGCCGGCAACGCGTGGTCCGACGCGGTGGGCCCGCACGTGCACGGGCTGCCGTAGCCGGCCGCCGTCCGCCTCCCCGGCGTCCTAGAAGAACTCCCCCCACGGCTGGTCCCAGATCTGCTTCACGCACAGGACCAGGAAGAGCAGGCCCGCGACGGCGAGCATCACGTTGCTGAGCGGGCCGTTGCGCCACTCCCTGGGTGTCCGGGAGGAGTTCAGGAGCCAGATGAGCGTGCCGGCGAGGAAGGGCAGGAAGGCCGCGCCGAGGACGCCGTAGATGATGATCAGACGGAAGGGCTGGCCCTCGAAGAGGAGGATCATGGGCGGGAAGGTCAGCCAGAGCAGGTAGGCGCGGAAGGGCCAGGAGCGTTCGCGTTCGCCCGAGGCGACCTCCTCGCCCTTGGCCCGGCCCTTGCCCGACTGCCGGGCCACGAAGTCGGCGAACATCAGGCTCACGCCGTGCCAGACGCCGATCAGGGAGGTGAAGGACGTGGCGAAGAAGCCGATCAGGAAGAACTTCGCCGTCGCGGCGCCGTACTCGTCCTCCAGGATGTCGCCCAGCTGGATCAGGCCCTTGTCGCCGCTCGCGATCGCGACGTTCGCCGAGTGCAGGAGCTCCGCGCCGACGAAGAGCATGGCGATCACGAAGATGCCGGTCGTGGCGTAGGCGACGCGGTTGTCCAGGCGCATGACCTTCATCCAGCCGGTGTCGGTCCAGCCCTTGGCGTTGACCCAGTAGCCGTAGGCGGCGAGGGTGATCGTGCCGCCGACGCCGCCGATCAGGCCCAGGGTGTTGAGGATCGAGTCCTTCTCGTCCGGGAGGACCGGAAGAAGGCCCGCGAAGGCGTCGGCGAGGTTGGGCGTGACGCGGATCGCCAGGTACACCGTCACCACGAACATGACGCCCACCAGGACCGTCATGACCTTCTCGAACACCGCGTACTTGTTGAACCAGACGAAGACCAGACCGACCAGACCGCAGGCGATGCCCCACCACTTCAGGTCCATCACGTCGGGGAACAGCGCCTGGAGCGGCAGCGCGCTCGACGACATCGCCGCCGCGCCGTAGACGAAGCCCCAGACCACGACGTACACGGCGAAGAACCAGGTGGTCCAGCGGCCGAGACTGGCCCAGCCGTCGAACAGGGTGCGGCCCGTGGACAGATGCCAGCGGCCCGCCGCCTCCGCCAGGGAGATCTTCACCAGACAGCCGATGATCGCGGCCCACAGGAGGGTGTAGCCGAAGTTGCTGCCCGCGATCAGCGTGGCGACCAGGTCGCCGGCGCCGACGCCGGTCGCCGCGACGACGATGCCCGGGCCGATGTACTTCCAACTCGCCTTGCGCATCGGAGGGGGCTCGTGGGCCGCGTTCTCCGTGGTGTTTCCCGTGGTCTCCGCCATGCAGGTCAACAAACCGCAAAGAGCCCGGCCCGACAAGAGGGCAGGAGTAGTCCCACCTCAGGGGCGCGGGGAACTGCGCGATCAACCACGACGAACCCGCAGCCCGAAGACGGGCCCAGGCGGGCAGGACGCACCGCCAGGGCCCACCCAGCGGAGCGTCACGGCTGTCGCCGACCACAGCCGTCCGATCCGCACGTGCCGAGCTCGAACCACACGGTCTTGCCCGGCCCGTCCCGGTGGCAGCCCCAGCGCTGGGCCAGCGCGTCCACCAGGAACATCCCACGGCCGCTCTCTCCGGTGCCCGCCTCCAGCACCCGGGGCACGCGGCGTTCCCCGTCGGCCACCTCGCAGCGCAGGACGCCGTGCGCGGCGAAGAGTGTGAGCCGGAAGCGGCTCTCGGCGTGCACCAGGGCGTTGGTGGCCAGCTCGCCGACGAGCAGTTCCGCGACGTCCGCCACCTCACCGCGCTCCGCGAGCCCCCACCCCTCCAACTGCCTGCGCACCTGAGCGCGTGCCTCGCGGACGGCGGAGGGCTCGGGGGCGAACTCGACGCTCAGGTGGCCTGCTCCCAGGGGTGGTTGCGGGAACGGGCCGTACCTGGCGTCGGGGTCCGGGAGGTGGGGCCCGGAGAGTTGCAGCATGCCTCCAGGGTGGCCCGGGGGCCGGTCCGGCACAGGGGGAGGACTACCCGATCCCCTACCTGCTTGTGCAGGTGGGCGGGTTATGCGTACTGGAGGCGGACCGTCGCTCCCCCGGCGTCGTCGCGGATGTCCACGTACGCGCAGACCTGGCGCGCGTACCACAGGCCCGGGCCCGGTTCCGCGCCGCTGGGCGGGGGCGGGACGAAGCCGGCGAGCGGGTCGCCGACGGGGCGCGCCGAGCGCAGTTCGCAGACGCAGGCGGGCGCCTCGCCCCACAGCAGGGCGGTGCCGTCGAGGGGCGCCAGGGCCGCCGCCGTCTCCGCGACGGCCGTGGCGAACAACTCGGCGCCGGCAGCGGGAAGCCCCCGGGCTTCCGCCCAGGCCTGCACGGCCGCGGCGTGCGGCTCCGCCAGGGGCTGCGCGCCCGCCGGGGGCAGCGGCAGCGGTACGGCGTCGAGTTCGGCCGTGAGCCGCAGCGGGTCCTGGTAGACGTCCGTGCCGGGGTGGGTGCGGCGGGCCGCGGCGACGACGGCGGGGCCGGCGGTGCGGGTGTCGTAGGCGCACAGGGCGGTCGTGGCCATGGGCGCGAAGAGAAGGTTGGCGAGGGCCTCGTAGCGGATCCACTCGGTGGTCTCGCGGGTCGAGCGGCCGGCGCGGCCGCTCCAGACGGGTTCCATGAGGAGGTGGATCCGGCCGCCGGGGCCGGCGTGGGCGGTGAGGTAGGAGGCCGCCTGGGCGACGGCGTTGGCGGCGGAGCCGGTGTACCAGTCGGTGTGCGGGATGCAGGTGACGTCCTTGGCGTCCCCGCCGAGGGCGTCCCGCAGGAGGTCCAGGTTGCGGGGGTCGGCGATGGCCACGGGGGGTGGTTCGCCGGGCGCGGCGAGGCCTTCGCCGAGGAAGGGCAGGGCGGCGGCCACGAAGGCGTCGTCGGTGTCGAAGACGGCCATGCGGTGGTCGAACGCGGCGGGCGTGGGGGGTTGTCGGGTGGTCATGGGTTCCCCTCGGGGGTATGTGGTGCGGTGGGGGTCTGTGGTGCGGGTCGGGGTTCTGCGGTGCGGGCGGGGGTCTGCGGTACGGCGGTCAGCGCTGGGCCGTCACCCAGGCGGCGATCTGGCTGCGGTTGCTGAAGCCGAGCTTGCTGAGGATGCGTTCGACATGGCCTTCGGCGGTGCGGCGGGCGATCACCAGACGGTCGGCGATCTGCTGGTTGGCGAGCCCTTCGGCGACGAGCCGGGCGACCTCGGTCTCACGGGGGGTGAGCCGGACCGCTGTGTCGTCGTGCGGGGCCGGGGACTCGCCGGGGTGCGGGCGGGCCGGTTCCTGGAGGGCGTGGCCGACGAGTTCGGCGAGGCCGAGGCTGCCGCCGCGCCGGTGGGCCTGTTCGAACGCGTCCCGTCCCAGGGCCCGGCAGACCCGCTCCTCACTGTCCCGGCGTGCGGAGTTGAGGGTGCGCGCGCCCCAGCGGGCGGCGTCGATGTCGGCCCAGACGCGGTCGGCGCCGCCCAGCAGCACGGCCGCGTGCCGGTGGGCGCCGCGTTCGGTGGCGATCGACGCGAGCAGGTCGAGGGTGAGGGCGATGCCGATGACGTCGTGGACGGCGAGCTTGAGGCGCAGGGCCTCGCGGGCGTGCCGCTCCGCCGGGGCCCAGTCGCGGCGCACGGTGTGCGCGAGGGCGAGTATGCGCAGCACGTACGACCGTACCCACTGTTCGCCGTGCCGCTCGCACAGCCCGAGGGCCCGCTCGCACACCTCGACGGCCCGGTCGGCCTCGCCCAGGAAGCCCAGCGTGCAGGCCAGTTCGACCTGGTCGAGGCCTACGACACTGAGGTGCTGGCCGGGCACGGGGCCGCGGGCGACGGTGGTCTCGAAGTGCCGCAGCGCGCCGGGCAGGTCGTCGCCGAACAGCCTCAGGACGCCGATGACGTACTCGGCGTGGGCGGCCTCGGCGGTGTCGCCCAGGACCCGTGCGAGGGCGAGGGCGTCCCTGGCGTCGCGGCGGCCGCGGGGGAAGTCCTGGGTGGCGGCGGCGAGCAGCCCGGCTACCCAGAGGCCGCGGGCCCGTTCCGGGGTCGGCTCGGGGTTGGCGGCCAGGGCCCGGTCCAGCCAGTACAGGCCCTCGCGCGGGGCGCCGCAGGCGTGCCAGTAGAACCAGAGGGTTCCGGCGAGCCGCAGCCCGGCGAGCGCCTCGCCCGGGGTGGAGAGGCTGAAGTCGAGGGCGGCGCGCAGGTTGTCCCGGTCGGCGCGCAGCCGGGCGACGGTCTCCGGCTGCCCGGGCCCGAACCAGCCGCGCTCGCACTCCCCGACCCATCGCAGCGTCCAGTCCCGCTGCCGCCGCCGGACAGCGCCCTCCTCCCCGGCGGTCCGGCGCAGCTGCTCCAGCCCGTACTGCCGCAGCGTGTCGAGCATCCGGTACCGCACCCCACCGGGCCCCGGTTCCCGGCACAGCACGGACTTGTCCACCAGCCCGGCGACGGCGTCGAGCACGTCGTCGGCACGCAGGGCCGGGCCGGGCCGGGCGGGCCAGGTGCCTGCGGCGCCCGCGGCCGGCGAGGGCGTGGCAGGGCCTGCCGGTTCGGGCAGGGGCGGGGGCAGCGTCACGCCTTCCGGGCCCTGCGCGCACGGGGGCCGCGTCAGGGCGCCGCCGGGGCCGCTCCCGGGGCTCGGGGTGATCAGGGACTCGGGGCGCATCGCGGGCAGCGGCACGGGCCCGACTGCCGGAGCGGGCACAGGCAGCGCCATGTTCCGGGAACCGCCGCCGAGCGGGGACAGCGTCACGGTTCCCGCGAGCGCCTGCATGGGCAGGGTTCGTTCACCGGGGCCGTCGTCGAACCGGGCGCCGCCCGACGCGACATCGGGACGTGCCCCGCCCGCGACACGACCCGTGCCCGCCCCGCCCGGCGCGAGCGCCTGCGCCTGCGCCGGGCTCCTTCCCCGCCGGGGGCCGGGCTCCCCCGTGTCGTCCGCGCACACCGTCTCCGCCGTCTCCAGGTCGAAACTGCCCGCGAGGACCGACAGCCGGGCCCACACCAGTTGCTCGGGGGCGGTGCACAGGTCGTGGCTCCAGGCGACCGCCGCGCGCAGGGTCTGGTGGCGGGGCAGGGCGGCGGGGCTGCCGGTGGTGAGGAAGCGGTAGCGGTCGTCGAGGCGGTCCAGGAGCTGGTCGACGTCGAGGACGCGCATGCGCACGGCGGCGAGTTCGATGGCGAGGGGCAGGCCGTCCAGACGGCTGCACAGGCGGGCCACGGAGGCGCGGTTGTCCGGGGTGAGGCGGAAGCCGGGGAGGACCGCGGCGGCCCGGTCGGCGAAGAGCGTGAGGGCCGGGTAGCCCTCGGCGGCGGAGAGGTCGCCGTCCGGGTCGGGCACCGGCAGGGGCCGCACCTCCAGCAGGTGCTCCTCGGTGAGCCCGAGCCGGTGCCGGCTGGTGGCGAGGACGCGGACGCCCTCGGTGCCGTGCAGCAGGGCCGCCGCGAGTCGCGCGCACGCACCCGCCAGGTGCTCGCAGTTGTCGACGACGAGCAGCAGCCGCCGGTCCCGCACCTGCTCGACGAGGGCGTCCAGCGGCGGCTGGGCGGAGTGGTCGTGCAGCCCCAGCGCGTCGGCGGCGGCGAGCGGCACGAGCGCCGGGTCGTGCAGCCCGGAGAGGTGCACGAAGCGCACGCCGTCCGGGAAGGCCCGCTGCACCCGGGCCGCGACGCGCGCGGCGAGCCGGGTCTTGCCGACGCCGCCCGGCCCGGTCAGCGTCACCAGCCGTGCGCGGGCCAACAGCTCGCGGCCCTGGGTCAGTTCGCCACGCCGGTCGACGAAGCTGGTCGTCTCGACCGGCAGTTGGTGGTCCCGTCGTGGCGCTGATCCGCCCATGATCAGCCAGTCCTCTGGGGGTGTGGTCCGAGGGCCGACAGGCCCTAGCGCGGGTCCTCACTCTCCCCCTTCGCGTACATATATGCACGCTCGGGTCACACCCGTGGGTGTACTTCGGCAGGGACAGCTCGACCGCAGGGCCGCACGCGTACACTGCGCGTCCGCTTTCAGTCTTGACCTGCTCATGCCATTGGCAGAACGATGTGCGCCACCCGCACCACGTACGTCGCACGGAACAACCCCACCTCCCACAAGGAGATTTCATGCGACTCCGCATACGAGGCTCCGGTGCCCGCACCGGCAGACGCACCGCCGCCCTCGCCGCCCTCCTCGCACTCGCCCTCGCGGCGCCCCTCTCCGCGACGACGACCGACGCCACCGCCGACAGCGTCCGCAAGGCGGCCCCCTCCGCCGACGACGTCCGGCAGTACGAGATCCACATGCACTCGACGGCCGGGGACCGCACGGCACTTCAGCGCACCGGAGTGACCGTGGACGAGGCCCACGGCCACGGCGTCGTCGTCTCCGGACGCGCGGACCAGATCAAGAAGCTGCGCGCGCTGGGCTACGAGGTCACCCCGCTCGGCGCGGTCCCCGACCGGTCCGCCGGCGAGGACGACGTACGGATCTCAGACTTCCCGTCGGGCGACTCGAAATACCACAACTACGCGGAGATGACGAGCGAGATCAACTCGATCGTCTCGGCCAACCCGTCCATCGCGAGCCAGCGCGTGATCGGCAAGTCCTACCAGGGCCGGAACATCGTCGCCGTCAAGATCAGCGACAACGTCGGCGCCGACGAGTCCGAGCCGGAGGTGCTGTTCACGCACCACCAGCACGCCCGCGAGCACCTCACCGTCGAGATGGCGCTCTACCTGCTGCGCGAGCTGACCTCCGACTACGGCTCCGACTCGCGCGTCGCCAGCCTGGTGAACAACCGTGAGATCTGGATCGTCCCGGACGTCAACCCGGACGGCGGCGAGTACGACATCGCCACCGGGTCGTACCGCTCGTGGCGCAAGAACCGCCAGCCCAACAGCGGCAGTTCGTACGTCGGTACGGACCTCAACCGCAACTGGAACTACCGCTGGGGCTGCTGCGGCGGCTCCTCCGGCTCGACGTCCTCCGACACCTACCGGGGCTCCGCGCCCGAGTCCGCGCCCGAGGTCAAGGTCGTCGCCGACTTCGTGCGCAGCCGGGTCGTCGGCGGGGTGCAGCAGATCAAGGCCGGCATCGACTTCCACACGTACAGCGAGCTGGTGCTGTGGCCGTTCGGCTACACGTACTCCGACACGACCACCGGGATGACCGCGGACGACCACGCGGCGTTCAAGGCGGTCGGGCAGAAGATGGCCGCGAGCAACGGGTACACGGCGGAACAGTCCAGCGACCTGTACATCACGGACGGGTCGATCGACGACTACCTCTGGGGCGCACACAAGATCTTCGGGTACACCTTCGAGATGTACCCGAGGTCCGGCGGTGGCGGGTTCTACCCGCCCGACGAGGTGATCGAGCGGGAGACCTCCCGTAACCGGGACGCGGTCTTGCAGTTGCTGGAGAACGCCGACTGCATGTACCGGTCGATCGGCAAGGAAACGCAGTACTGCCGGTAGTTACTCGGCGTCTTCCTCGAAGTAGGCGTCCAGTACCGCGTCCAACTGCGTGTCCCACTCGGCGAAGTGGCTCCTGGCCGGTGCTTCGATCTCGATCGGGTACCAGCGCCGGTCAGGGGTGTGGACGGTGACGGTGTAGCGCTTGCCGAAGCGGGCGGTCTCCGTCTCGACCGCGCCGATCTCGTCCCAGCGGAACTCGCATTCCTGGTCGTCCAGGGACAGGCGTACGCCTCTGTGGTCGGCGACCATCTTCGCGCGGCGATCGGACGCCTCGAAGACGGGGCCGTCGGGTACGGCGTCCTCCTCCGGCTCGGAGGGCGACGCCTCGGCCGTCTCCTCCGGCTCGGGGGCGGTCTCCCCGGCCTCGGCGACCTCGGGCTCCTTCTCCGGCTCCTCGTCCTCCGTCCGTCCGGACGCGGGTGACGTGAGCCCGGGGATGAAGGCCGGGTCGAATCCGGCGCCTTCCAGGGGCTGGCTGCTCGAACCTATGCGCTGCTCCACAGCGAAGCAGTATGGTCGACGAACCTGTTCCGCACACAGCCAGCCCCAGCATCGTTATCAGACACCTACACGAACAGGCTCAGCACCGCGGCCACCACGAACCCCGCCACGGACAGCACACTCTCCAGCACCGTCCACGACTTGAGCGTGTCCCGCTCGCTGATGCCGAAGTACTTGGCGACCATCCAGAAGCCGCCGTCGTTGACGTGCGAGGCGAAGATGGAGCCGGCGGAGATGGCCATGATGACCAGGGCGACGAAGGCCTGGGAGTGGTCGCCCTCGGAGAGCAGGGGCGCCACGATGCCCGCCGTCGTCACGATGGCCACCGTCGCGGAGCCCTGGGCGACGCGCAGGACCACGGAGATCAGGTAGGCGAGGACGAGCACCGGCAGGCCCACGTCGTTGAACGTGTCGGAGAGGGCCTGGGCGACGCCGCTGGCCTTGAGGACGGCGCCGAAGATGCCGCCCGCGCCGACCACGAGCAGGATGTTGCCGACCGGCTTCAGGGACGCGGTCGACACCGTCTCCAGGGACTTGCGGGACCAGCCGCGCCGGATGCCGAGCAGGTAGTACGCGAGGAACAGGGCGAGGGTGAGCGCCACGAACGGGTTGCCGAAGAACTCGATCACCGAGCGGAGCGTGGAGGGGTCCAGGGCGATCGAGGAGAAGGTCGCGGCGAGGATGAGGACCAGCGGGGTGCCGATGATGCCGAGGACCGTGCCGAGGGAGACCGGCTGCTCGCGCGGCTCGGTGCCGGCCGCCCGCTGCTCGTCGATCACGGCCTGCTTCGCTTCCTCCGCCGCCTCGACCATGTCCTGCGGCACGGCGACGAAGATGCGGCGGCCGATCCACGCGGAGTACGCCCACGCGGCCACGACGGCCGGCAGACCGCAGACGACGCCCATGAGGATGACCCAGCCGAGGTCCACGTGCAGGAGACCGGCCGCGGCGACCGGGCCCGGGTGCGGGGGCAGGAAGGCGTGGGTGACGGAGAGGCCCGCGAGCAGGGGCAGACAGTAGAGCAGGATCGACTTGCCCGAGCGCTTGGCGGCGGCGTAGACGATCGGCGCCAGGACGAAGATGCCGACGTCGAAGAAGACGGGGATGCCGAAGATCAGGCCCGTCAGGCCCATGGCGAGCGGGGCGCGCTTCTCGCCAAACATGCCGAGGAGCCGGCCGGCCAGCACCTCCGCGCCGCCGCTGACTTCGAGGATCGCGCCGAGCATGGTGCCCAGGCCGATGATGATCGCGACATGGCCGAGGATGCCGCCCATGCCGGACTCGATCGTGGAGACGGCGTCCGACTTCTGGACCGTGCCGAAGAGTTCGGTGACCGACAGGCCGGCCGCGAGGCCGACGGCTATGGAGACCGCGAGCAGCGCGACGAACGGCTGGAGTCTCATCCTGATGATGAGGAACAGCAGCAGCCCGATGCCGAGCGCGGCGGTGAGCAGGAGTCCGGCCGTACCGTCGACCAGGAGGAGCAGGCCTCCGGTGTGGGGTGGGGTCTCGGCGGGGGCGGACGCGGCGAGCGGATGGGACATTTGGGGGTCCTCTGCGTAAATGCATACAGCTTCTGGGTAGGGGGGAGCGCGACGCGGCGCATCGGGGGCGCCGCGCCTCACGGACGTGCGGGAGTGGGGGTGGGTCAGCCGAGAACGGCCAGCGCGTCGATCTCGACGAGGAGGCCCGCGGGCAGGCCGACGTAGACCGTCGTGCGCGCGGCGGGCGGCCGGGTGAGGCCCTGCTCCTCGAAGTACGCGTTGTAGATCTCGTTGAACTCGGCGAAGTGGGCCACGTCGGTGAGGTAGACGCGGATCATCATCGCGTCGTCCCAGCCGGAGCCGCCCTCTTCGAGAACGGCCTTGACGTTGGCCAGGGTCTGGAGGGTCTGCTCGCGCAGGGTCGGCCCGGCGGGTGTGGGCGGCTTGCCCTCCTCGGCGGGCAGGAAGCCGACCTGGCCGGCGACCTGGAGGATGTTGCCCTTCTTCACACCGTGCGAGAACTTCGCCGGCGGGGTGGTGTGGGTCTTGGGGGTGAGTGCGGTCTTGTCCGTCATTCGGTGCCCTTCACTGGTGTTCTGCCGGAGTACTCGCCGCTGATGGCGTCCGCCGTACGGCGCACCAGCGGCAGGAGGGTGAGGAGTTCGTCGGCGGTGACGACGACGTTCGGCGCGGAGACCGACATCGCGGCGACGACCCGGCCGTCGGCGCCGCGGATGGGCGCCGCGACGCAGTTGATGGACTCCTCGTGGCCACCGAGGTCGGTGGCCCAGCCCTGTTCGCGCACCTTCTCCAGCTCGCGCAGGAACGCGGTGGCGTTGGAGGTCGAACGGGCCGTGTACGCGGGGTATTCGAGCTTCTCCGCCACCGCCCGCCGCTCGTGCTCGGGCAGGTCGGCCAGCAGCAGCTTCGCGACCGCGGCGACGGTGATGGCGACGGGCTTGCCGATCCGGGAGTACATCCGCACCGGGTAGCGGCTCTCGACCTTGTCGATGTAGAGGACCTCGTTCTCCTCGTACACGGCGAGGTGCACGGTGTGTCCGCAGCTCTCGTTGAGGCGGACCAGGTGCGGATGGGCGATCTCGCGGACGTCGAGGTTCTCCATCGCCTCCTGGGCGAGGGCGAAGAGGCGGGCGCCGAGGCGGTAGCGCTGGTCGGACTGGCGGTAGACGAGGCCGTGCTCGTGCAGGGTGCGCAGCAGGCGCAGGGCCGTGGACTTGTGCACGCCGAGGCGGTCGGCGACCTGTCCCAGGTCGGCGGGGCCTTCGGCGAGCAGCGGCAGGATGCTGAGCGCGCGGTCGACGGTCTGGCTCATGGCGTACGTACCTCCTCGGGGGCCCGCTGTGTGTCATCGGTCCAGCCCGGGCCGAGTCGCAGTCTCCCCCATGCTGCGTCGTCCAGGGCGGCGAGGCGGTCGGCGTGCTCCCGCGCGGGCGGCGCGGCGAGGTCACCGGGGGCGGTGAGGACGGCGGCGGCCATCAGGTGCCCGTGCCGCAGCCGGTCCCGGACGGGCAGTCCGCGCAGGGTGGCGGAGAGGAACCCGGCGGCGAAGGCGTCCCCGGCGCCGACGGCGGCGACGACGTCGACCCGCGGGGCGGGCACGGAGGTGACGTCCCGCCGGTCGAAGACGGTGGCTCCCGCGGCGCCCTGCTTCACGACCAGCACCTCGGGTTCGGGGAGGGCGGCGCGGACGGCCTCGGCGCCGCGCAGCCCCCAGGCCTCGTCCTGCCCGACGAACACGAGGTCCGCGCCCCGCGCGAGGTCCCGCAGCACCTCCGGGGCGTCCGTGTCGCGCCACAGGCCGGGCCGGTGGTTGACGTCGAAGGAGACCAGGGGGCGGCCGGGCCGGCGTGCGGTCAGCTCGCGCATCAGGTCCAGGCAGGTCCCGGACAGCGCGGCCGTGATGCCGGACAGGTGCAGTATGCGGCCGGCGCGGACCGCGTCCAGGTCCACGTTGCCGGCCGACATGGCCGAGGCCGCGGATCCGGCCCGGTAGTACGCCACCTCGTGCGCGTCGGTGGCCCGGTCCCCGGCGGTGCGGAAGTAGATGCCGGTGGGGCGGGCGGGGTCGCGCCGGACGTGTGCCACGTCGACCCCGTACCCGCCGATGGCCTCGACCAGGTGGTCGCCGAACGGGTCGTCCCCCACCCGGCTGACCCACCGCACGGAGTGTCCGGCGGCGGCCAGCACGCACGCCGTGTTGGACTCCGCGCCGCCGATGCCCCGGTCGAAGGAGGGGACGTCGGCGAGCCGGCCCGGCCGGGACGGCAGGAACGTGACCATGGCCTCGCCGAGCGCGACGACGTCCACGACGTCGGGGGCGTTGCAGGGTCCGGTGGGGGTCACGATGCTCGTAGCTCCTGGTTGCTCGGCGGGGGCGGCTGGTGCGGCCGCTTTCGTTGACCCCGGGTGGCCGAGATGTTAGACAGCGTTGAGCGATATACGCAATGAATGTTGCAGGCAGTGCAACACCCCTGATCAGGGAGGCTTCATGACAGCCGATACCGCCGCCGAGTCCCTCGCCCGGCTCGCCGACGAGCGCGTCGACCACCGCTTCAAGGGCCTCCCGCCGGACGCCGACGGCCTGACCGTGGGCGAGCTGGCCGCCCAGCGCCGGCACCTGTTCACCGGCGGTTTCGCCACGCCCGTGCTCGCGCTGTCCGCCGAGCGCCTGGAGCACAACCTGAGACTCATGGAGACCTACGCCGACCGGCACGGCCTGGCCTTCGCGCCGCACGGCAAGACCTCCATGGCACCGCAGCTGTTCCAGCGGCAGATCGCGCACGGGGCATGGGGCATCACGCTGGCGGTGCCGCATCAGGTGCGGGTGGCGCGCGCGTTCGGGACCCGGCGCGTGTTCCTGGCGAACGAGCTGGTCGACGCGGCGGCCCTGCGCTGGGTCTCCGCCGAGCTGGACGCCGATCCGGGGTTCCGCTTCGTCTGTTACGTCGACTCGGTGCGCGGGGTGGAGCTGATGGACGCCGCGCTGAGGGGTGCCCGGCGCCCGCTGGACGTCGTCGTCGAACTCGCGGCCGGGGAGGGCGCCCGTACCGGTGTGCGTACGGAGGCGGAGGGCGCGGCGGTCGCGGACGCGGTGGCGGGCACGCGGACCCTGCGGCTGGCCGGCGTCGCGGGCTACGAGGGCGAGGTGCCGAAGGCCGACCCGGAGCGGGTGACGGCCTGGCTGCGGCGGCTGGTCGCGCTGGCCGCCGGCTTCGACAAGGCGGGGCGTTTCAAGGACGTGGACGAGATCGTCGTCAGCGCGGGCGGCAGCGCCTGGTTCGACGCGGTCGCCGACGTCTTCGCGGAGATCCCCGGACTCTCCCTGCCGGTCCTGAAGCTGCTGCGCTCGGGCGCCTACGTCTCGCACGACGACGGCCACTACCGCAAGCTGACCCCGTTCAACCGGGTGCCCGAGGAGGGCGCCCTGGAGCCGGCGTTCCGGCTGTGGACGCAGGTGGTGTCACGGCCCTCCGCCGAGCAGGCCTTCGTCAACGCGGGCAAGCGGGACGCGGCCTACGACCTCGACCTGCCCTTCGCCCAGGTGATCCGCCGGGACGGCGCCGAGCGCCCGGCCACCGGCGTGTCGGTGACGGCCCTGTCCGACCAGCACGCCTGGCTGAGCACCACGCCGGAGGCGGATCTGGAGGTGGGCGACTGGGTCGGCCTGGGGCTGTCCCACCCGTGCACGTCGTTCGACAAGTGGCCGCTGATCCCGGTCGCCGAGGCGGACGGCACGGTCGTCGACTACGTCCGTACGTTCTTCTAGGAGGCGGGAAGCGATGGAAGAGCTCGTCATCCGGGACGCGGACGTCGTCGACGGCTCCGGCGCGGACTCCTACCGGGCCGATGTCGTGGTCGACGGCGGCCGGATCGTGTCCATCGTCAAGGAGGCCGCCGCGGCCGGCTGCCAGCGGCCCAAGGCACGCCGGGAGCTGGACGCCGAGGGCCTCGTGCTGTCGCCCGGCTTCGTCGACATGCACGCCCACAGCGACCTGGCCCTGCTGCGCGACCCCGACCACAGCGCCAAGGCCGCGCAGGGCGTCACGCTGGAGGTCATCGGCCAGGACGGGCTGTCGTACGCGCCGGTCGACGACCGCACGCTCGGCGAGGTGCGCCGGGCGATCGCCGGGTGGAACGGCTCCGGCGACGACATCGACTTCGACTGGCGGACGGTGGGCGAGTACCTCGACCGCCTCGACCGCGGGATCGCCGTGAACGCGGCCTACCTCGTCCCCCAGGGCACGGTCCGCGCGCTCGCCGTCGGCTGGGAGGACCGGGAGGCCACGCCGCGGGAGCTGGACCGGATGCGGCAGCTGGTCGCCGAGGGCATGGAGCAGGGCGCCGTCGGCATGTCGTCGGGGCTGACGTACACGCCCGGCATGTACGCGAAGGACGCCGAACTGACCGAGCTGTGCCGGGTGGTGGCGTCGTACGGCGGCTACTACTGCCCGCACCACCGCTCCTACGGCGCGGGCGCCCTGGAGGCGTACCGGGAGATGGTCGCGCTGACCCGGGAGGCGGGCTGCTCCCTGCATCTCGCCCACGCCACCATGAACTTCGGCGTGAACAAGGGCCGGGCGCCCGAACTCCTGGCCCTGCTGGACGAGGCGCTGGCGGACGGGGCGGACATCAGCCTCGACACCTACCCCTACACACCGGGCTGTACGACGCTGGCGGCCATGCTGCCGAGCTGGGCGAGCGAGGGCGGCCCCGAGCGGGCCGTCGAGCGGCTGGCGGACGACGGGACGGCCGAGCGGATCCGCCACGACCTGGAGGTCACCGGCTCGGACGGCTGCCACGGCGTGCCCATCGAGTGGGACACGATCGAGATCTCGGGCGTGGGCGATCCGGCGCTGGCCGATCACGTCGGCCGGACGGTCCAGGAGTCGGCCGACCGGCGGGGCGAGGCCCCCTGGGTGACCGCGCGCGGGCTGCTGCTGGCCGACCGGCTGGCGCCGACGATCCTCCAGCACGTCGGCCACGAGGAGAACGTCCGGGCGATCATGCGCCACCGCGTGCACACCGGGGGCTCGGACGGCATCCTCCAGGGCGCCAAGCCGCACCCGCGCGCGTACGGCACGTTCCCGCACTACCTCGGGCACTACGTGCGGGAGTTGGGGGTGCTGTCGCTGGAGGAGTGCGTCGCGCACCTCACCTCGCGCCCGGCGGCCCGGCTCCGGCTGCCGGACCGGGGCCTGGTGCGCGAGGGCTACGTCGCCGACCTGGTGCTCTTCGACCCGGCGACGGTCGCGGCGGGGTCGAGCTTCGCCGAGCCGCGCGTGCTCCCGACGGGCATCCCGTACGTGCTGGTCGACGGGCGGTTCGTGATCGAGGACGGGCGTCGCACGGACGCCCTGGCGGGCCGGGCGGTCCGCAGGACTCCCGCGTGACCGCCCGCCCCGGAGGGACCTGCCCCGGCCTTACGGCTTGGGCAGGGTGCAGCCGCTCGCGCTCAGGTCGAGCTTGTTGTCGATGCCGAAGCAGGACGGGATCTGGTAGGTCTGCTGGGCGTAGTTGATGCCCTTGCGGACGGTCACGTTGCCGCTCTTGTCGACCTCACAGGGGTTGTTCACCGTGCAGCGCTCGCCGTCCTCGTTGCCGGTGTTGTTGACGGCGACGACCTTGCCGGTGGCCTCGTCGACGACGGGCGAACCGGACGTGCCGCCGATGGTGTTGCAGGCGGAGGTGTAACGGACCGAGTCCTTCCAGGTCCAGTCGCCTTCCTTCAGGGTGTGCGCGAACCCGTCGATGTCGCAGCTGTAGACGCGCTTCCAGTAGCCGGAGGGGATGCTGATGGCGGTGCCGGCCACCGGGTGCGTGTCGTTCAGCGTCAGCGGGTTGATGCCGTACGAGCTCTTGATCTGCCCGTAGGTGGTGGTGAGCTGGTAGAACGCGACGTCCGTGTCGGTCATCGTGCCGTACGCGAGCTTGGCGGCGCGCAGGGTGGCGACGCGCGAGCCGGAGGCGTTGAGCAGGCTGAAGGTGCGGCTGGACGCCTTGTCGACGAGGACCTCGCCGGGTGCGGGGAAGCCGCTGTCCAGGCAGTGGCCGTTGGTCATCACCAGCGCCGGGTCGTCGGCCTCGGAGTCCGGCATGCGCACGACGGAACCGGAGCAGTTGCTGAGCGCGACGGTGCCGGCGAGGTTCACGGCCTTGGCCGACGGGTTGAGCCCGGACAGCGCCTGCTCCACGGACGTGACCACGTCCGGGACGGCGGACGTGGCCGAGCCCGTGTCCGCGACCTTGCCGACGCCCGTGGGGGCGGCCTCGGCAGCGGTCGCGGGAGCCGCGCCCGCCCCGGCTATCGCCAGGGCGCAGAACGCGGCTGCGAGAGGTTTTCTCATGGGGGGTCCCCTCTTGCGACGGAGGCGGCCGGAAATCTTCCGGCCGCCTGCAGTGTTGTCATGCGCATTGTGATCGTCGCAAGGGGCGCCGCACAAGAACCTGTTTCACAACCGGAATGCCGACGTCCCGTCAGACCCTACTCAACGGCCCCTCCGGACCGGTCACTTGGGTCCCTTCGTACCGCCGGGACCGCGTCCGGGTTTCTCGTCGGTCCGGCCGGGGGGCGCCGTCGTGGTCGTGGGTGCGGGGGCCGCCGGGGCGCTGGTCGTGGAGTCGCCGGCCGGGGGCGGCGCGCCGCCCGTGGCGGAGGGGGAGGGCGTCCGGCTCCCCTCGGCGGACGGGCTCGCGGAGGCGTCGCCGGACAGCTCTTCACGATCTTCCGCTCGGCCGTCGAGCGGAGCGCCGGAGGCCTCCTCCCTGCCGGTTCCGGTGGGCGACACGGTCGGCGACTCCCCCGACGACGAACCCGTACGGCCGTCCTCGCCGTCCTGCGTCCCGCCGGAGGGCGAGTCCGAGAGGGAGACCCCGGCTATGAGCACGGCCGCCGCCACGGCACCCACGGCACCGGCGGCGACCGCCACGCGGCGCGACTGCCACGGACGGGGCTTGCGCCGGGCGCGATGTCCGGTACGGGAACGGCCCGGCGCCGGTACCGACGCCGACGGCACCACCGGCAGCTCGCGGGTCTCACCGGTGTCCGCGCCGCCGACGCCGCCCGTGCCGCCGGGGTGCGGGCGGCCGGGGGCGTGGCCGGGGTAAGCGCCCGGGGCGTCGGAGTGCCTATGGGCATGCGGGTCATCGCCCGCGCCGTCCATGCCGTTCGGACCGCCGCCCGGGCCCGTGGCGCCGTACGCGTCCTGCCATCCGTGCGCCGCGGCCGGATCCGCGTACGCGTCGTACGCCGGAGGGGCGGCCCCCTGCGGCAGGTACACGTTCGGCGGCCCCTGCGGCTCGCCGCCCGTCGCTCCGTCGGCGTAATCGAATGGCTTGGACATGGCGGCGAATTCTAGGGACCTGAGGTGCTGGCGGGACAGTCGACGGCGATATCGACCCAAATCCCCGTGTCTCACGTGGCGGAAAACACGACCCGAGACGCATTACCGGGCCGTAAGCTCCCAAGCATGCAGGTGATCCAGTCGACCAAGCTCGCCAACGTCTGTTACGAGATCCGGGGCCCGGTGCTCGAGGAGGCGATGCGGCTGGAAGCCGCCGGTCACCGCATCCTCAAGCTGAACACCGGCAACCCGGCCGCGTTCGGCTTCGAGTGTCCGCCCGAGATCCTGGAGGACGTCCTCCGGAACGTGTCCTCGGCGCATGGATACGGAGACGCCAAGGGCCTGCTGGCCGCGCGCCGGGCGGTCGTGATGCACAACCAGACCCTCGGCATCGAGACGGACGTCGAGCACGTCTTCATCGGCAACGGCGTCTCCGAGCTGATCGTGATGGCGATGCAGGGCCTGCTGGACGACGGGGACGAGGTCCTCGTGCCGGCCCCGGACTATCCGTTGTGGACCGCGGCCGTCTCCCTGTCCGGCGGCACCGCCGTGCACTACCGGTGCGACGAGCAGTCCGACTGGATGCCGGACCTGGCCGACATCGAGCGCAAGGTCACCGACCGCACCAAGGCGCTCGTGATCATCAACCCCAACAACCCGACCGGGGCCGTCTACGACGAGGCGATGGTCAAGGGGCTCACCGACATCGCGCGCCGCCACAACCTGCTGGTCTGCTCGGACGAGATCTACGACAAGATCCTCTACGACGGCGCCACGCACACCCCGACCGCCGCCGTCGCCCCCGACCTGCTGACCCTCACCTTCAACGGCATGTCGAAGGCCTACCGGGTGGCCGGCTACCGGGTCGGCTGGATGTCGATCTCCGGGCCCCGCGCGCACGCCGACTCCTACATCGAGGGCCTGACGATCCTGGCGAACATGCGGCTGTGCGCGAACATGCCGGGACAGCACGGCGTCGTCGCGGCACTCAGCGGACGCCAGACGATCAACGACCTGGTGCTGCCGGGCGGCCGGCTGCGCGAGCAGCGGGACGTCGCCTACGAGCTGCTGACCCAGATCCCGGGCGTGACCTGCGTGAAACCGAAGGGGGCGCTGTACCTCTTCCCGCGCCTCGACCCAAAGGTCTTCAAGATCAAGGACGACCGGCGGATGGTCCTGGACCTGCTGCGGCGCGAAAAGATCATGGTCGTCCAGGGCACCGGCTTCAACTGGCCGGAGCCGGACCACTTCCGGGTGGTGACCCTGCCGACCGTCGGGGACCTGCGGGACGCGGTGGGCCGGATCGGGCACTTCCTGGACGGCTACAGCCAGGCCTGACGGGGCGCCTCGCTCACGGTACGTGTGCAGCCAGTCCGGTTTTGTGAACAACTCAACTTTAGACGAAATCTAAGCTAGGATGGCTTCCTGAAAGCACTCAGGAGGCCCTCCCATGTACGAACCGATCCGCACCAAGTCGGTCCACAGCACGGTGGACGGCCCCAACCCCGACTTCCCCCACCGTTCCCGCGAGGAAGAGCTGGACATCCAGCTCGCGGGCCATCTCGCCGCCCTGCTCGCCGTCACCGACGAGCTGCGCGCGACGAAGGCCTCGGCCGACCTGGACACCGCGGCGGAGCGGCTCGCGGAGCAGGTGGGCCGACTGCGCGGAGGGCGCACGCCGGTTCGCGCGCCGATGAGCGGTTCCCGCCGCGAGCGCAGCGGGACCGCCCTCCACCGGCGGGCACACGCCCTGGCCGGCCGCGCGCTGGTCGTCGCCGCCTCCCGCGCCGACACGGCGGCCGCGATCCTGGCCGCCGAGCGGATGGACGCGCACGCCGCGGCTCTCGAGCCGCGCGAACTCGCGTCGCGCTGAGCCCCCACCGGGGGCTCCCCCGACGGCCCCGGTCCGCGCGCACCCGCAGCGACGCGCGGACCGGGCGCCACAACAGCACTGCGTTGGCTTGAGCCGGTTATCGCCGTTGTGGTTCTCGGGTGTGGGTCTGTGCCGGTTGAGTGTGGCTGGTCGCGCAGTTCCCCGCGCCCCTGAAGGGCGTGCCCCCGCCCGGCGTCGCAGTGGCTAGCGTCTTACATACACCTCCGCCGAGGCCGTCGAGCCCTCGTGGAGGTCGTCGCCCGGCCAGCTCACCGTGTAGGTCACCTCGCGGCGGGTGCGCGGCACGTCGTTGATCGTGAACGTGCCGTCGGCGGCGACGGTCACCGACGACAGCGCGCCCGTGCCGAGCCGGTCCTCGCGCACGACCTTGAGCACGGCCCGCTCGGGCAGTGCCTTGCCCTGGGCGGTGAACGTGCCGGTGATCTCGATGCCGCCGGACATGCTCGCCTCCTCGGGCGCGGTGAGCGCGATCGAGGTGGGCGCCTTGCCGACCGCCACGGTGTGGGTGACGTCGGTGGCCGGCCGGTGGGTCAGATCGCCGAGGTACGACACCGTGTACGTGGCCTCACCGACCAGGTCGGGCTCGTCGAGGACGGTGAAGGTGCCGTCCGCCTTGACGGTGGCGGTGCCCAGGTCGTGGGTGCCGGCCGCGTCGGTGCGGGTCGCCCTGACCTTCAGCGGCTCGGCGGGCGCGGGCCCGTCGTGCTCCAGCCTGCCGCGCACGGCCAGCGGTTCGCCCGCCACGGCCTGGCCGGGGCTGTGGGCGAGGCCGCCGGTGAAGCGGGCGTCGTACTGGATGGCGGGCGGCTTGATGATGTGCAGCCAGTACTGGCCGCCGGCCGCGTTGGTGGTGACCGCGAACAGCCGGGAGCCGTCCGCCGACCACTCCATGCCGCGGGGCACGACCCGGTCGCCGTCGAGGCTGCCCTCGAAGACGAACTCCAGCGGGGTGGTCGAGTCGCCCGGATCGGCCGGCTGCACCAGCAGGTCGGGGACGGAACCGGTCGCGGCGGATCCGCGCGCGATGTACTTGCCGTCGCCGCTGAAGGCGACCGCGCTGGCGGTGGAACCGTCGGGCAGGGGCTGGTAGCCGGTCGCCGCGTCCGACAGGTCTCCGGTGTTCAGCAGCCGGGTGCCCGCGGTGGCGTCGGCGACGGCGACCTTGCTGCCGTCGGCGGACAGCGCCAGGTCCTTGAGGTTCAGGGCGCCGTTGCCCGCGTCGTCGGCGAAGCGGCGCGCGGCACCCCGGACCAGGGCGCCGTTGCCGGTGTCGTACACGGCGAGGAAGGGGTTGGCCGCCTTCGTGTTGAGCGGCTGGCCCATGAGCATGCGGTCCCCGGTGCCGGACTCCAGCAGCAGATCGCCGTAGTCGTTCCAGCCGGTGGACGTGTACGCGCCGTTCACGAGCCCCGCGAGATGGGTCTCGGAGGTGGCGCACTGGGAGACCGAGGACGCGTACGGCACCGTGAAGTAGAGCTGGCCGCTGGACTGCGCGACCTCGCGGCCGCAGTAGTCGGTGCCGATGGAGGCGACGGTGGTGCGCTGGTAGGTGACGGTGTCGTAGGCCTCGATGCGGTCGCGCAGACCCGCGTACAGCTTGCTGCCGTCGGCGCTGACCGCGAGGCCGGAGACGTGGGCCTGATTGGTGACGAGGGTCGTGAGACGCTCGCCCTCGAAGTTGTAGACGGCGATGGTGCCGGAGTTGAGGTAGTAGCCGACGTTGCTGTCCGCCACGAAGACACGCTGGTGGACGTTGTCGACGGCCAGTGCCGAGTACGACGAGATCGGCAGCTTGGCCACGGCGTCGGAGGCCGCCGCGTGCGCCGCGGGCGCGGCGGCGACGGTGAGCCCGGTCCCCGCGAGTAACGCGGCGGCCAGCGTGGCCACGAGCCGTCTGGAACGGTGTGCTGTCTTCAACTGTGCCCCCCACAGGCTTGTCTGCGGGCCCCACCGGGACCGGTGAGACACCTGGAGAGAGCATGAAACAGGCGTGAAGATCCTGTGAGCAAGGGGGCGCGACGAAAACGGCTGAGGCAGGGGCCCGCACGCCGTTGTGCGGACCCCTGCCTCCCGTGGTGCTGTCACCGCGGCCGGCCGTGACGATGTTGCTGGTCAGGGCACGATCGGAGCCGGCCGCGGCGTCGGTGGAGGGCTGTCTCAGCCCAGGCGCTGCACCAGCGCGCGGTACTCGTCCCACAGCTCCTTGGGCGTGTGCTCGCCGAAGGTGTTGAGGTGCTCGGGGACCAGGGCGGCCTCCTCGCGCCAGACCTCCTTGTCGACGGTGAGCAGGAAGTCCAGGTCGGAGCCGGCCAGTTCGAGGCCGTCGGTGTCCAGGGCCTCCTTGGTCGGCAGGATGCCGATCGGGGTCTCGACTCCCTCCGCCCTGCCCTCCAGACGCTCCACGATCCACTTCAGGACGCGGCTGTTCTCACCGAACCCGGGCCAGACGAACTTGCCCTCGTCGTCCTTGCGGAACCAGTTGACGTAGTAGATCTTCGGCAGCTTCGACTGGTCCTTGCCCTTGGCGACGTCGACCCAGTGGCCCATATAGTCGCCCATGTTGTAGCCGCAGAACGGCAGCATCGCGAACGGGTCGCGGCGCAGCTCGCCGACCTTGCCCTCGGCGGCGGCGGTCTTCTCGGAGGCCACGTTGGCGCCGAGGAAGACGCCGTGGTTCCAGTCGAAGGACTCCGTCACCAGCGGTACGGCCGTGGCGCGGCGGCCGCCGAAGAGGATCGCCGAGATCGGCACGCCCTTCGGGTCCTCCCACTCCGGCGCGATGATCGGGCACTGGGCGGCGGGGACGGTGAAGCGGGCGTTCGGGTGCGCGGCCGGCGTCTGAGACTCGGGCGTCCAGTCGTTGCCCTTCCAGTCGGTGAGGTGGGCGGGCGGCTCCTCGGTCATGCCCTCCCACCAGACGTCGCCGTCGTCCGTCAGCGCCACGTTGGTGAAGACCGCGTTGCCCCACAGCGTCTTCATCGCGTTGGCGTTGGTGTGCTCGCCGGTGCCGGGCGCGACACCGAAGAAGCCCGCCTCGGGGTTGATGGCGTACAGCCGGCCGTCCTCGCCGAAGCGCATCCAGGCGATGTCGTCGCCGATGGTCTCGACCGTCCAGCCGGGGATGGTCGGCTCCAGCATGGCGAGGTTGGTCTTGCCGCAGGCGCTCGGGAAGGCCGCCGCCACGTACTTGGACTCGCCGCGCGGCGGGGTGAGCTTGAGGACCAGCATGTGCTCGGCCAGCCAGCCCTCGTCACGCGCCATCACGGAGGCGATGCGCAGGGCGTAGCACTTCTTGCCGAGCAGGGCGTTGCCGCCGTAGCCGGAGCCGTAGGACCAGATCTCGCGGTCCTCGGGGAAGTGCGAGATGTACTTGGTCGTGTTGCAGGGCCAGGGGACGTCCTCCTGGCCGGGCTCCAGCGGGGCGCCCAGGGTGTGCACGGCCTTGACGAAGAAGCCGTCGGAGCCGAGCTCGTCCAGGACCGCCTGGCCCATGCGGGTCATGGTGCGCATGGAGACGGCGACGTACGCCGAGTCGGTGATCTCGACACCGAGCGCGGACAGCGGCGAGCCGAGCGGGCCCATGCAGAAGGGCACGACGTACATGGTCCGTCCGCGCATCGAGCCGCGGAACAGGCCGCCCTGGCCCCCGGAGCCCTGGAAGATCTCCCGCATCTCGGCGGGGGCCTTCCAGTGGTTGGTCGGGCCCGCGTCCTCCTCCTTCTCGGAGCAGATGAACGTCCGGTCCTCCACGCGGGCGACGTCGGTGGGGTCGGAGGCCGCGTAGTAGGAGTGGGGGCGCTTGATCGGGTCGAGTTTCCGGAAGGTGCCCTTCTGGACGAGCTCCTCGCACAGTCGCTCGTACTCGGCCTCCGATCCGTCACACCAGACCACATTGTCCGGCTGCGTCAGCTCGGCGATCTCGTTCACCCACGAGATCAGGCCCTGATGGGTGGTGGGGACGGTGGGAGCCGCGATGTCGCGCGCCACGATTGCTCCTAAATGAGGGATTTTTTTGATGTGGAGGCCCCGTGGGGGCTGCGACCCGGATGCTTCACGGTGAAACTTGGCGCTCATCCGGTGCCGACTGCACTCATTTGATCATCCGACGCTCGCGCCCATCTGTCCAGAGGAGCGCACAGGTGAGCAACGTGAGGATCGCCACGGTTTCTCGCGTCCCTTTACATGCACGTTGGGTTCACCTGACCATCCGTTTGCGTAACCATCGTTCGGGCCCGGTGAGAGGATGGCCACTCTTCATCGGCCGATCGACCGGACCGATAGGTCACTTACGGTTCCGTAGCTAACATTTGGCCATGACTGCGTTCGCCCCCGACGCGCCTTCGGACACGCCGGCCGACGGCCGTGGTCCCACGGCGCTCTCCCTGCCGCACCCGGTCAAGCCCAAGCTGCGCGGCTGGCTTCACCTCGGTATGTTCCCGGCCGTCCTCGTCGCGGGCCTGGTTCTGACCGCCCTCGCCGACTCGACCAGAGGGCGCATCGCCTGCGGGATCTTCGCGCTGACGGCGTGCCTGCTGTTCGGTGTGAGCGCGCTGTACCACCGGGGCGACTGGAGCCCGCGCATGGACGGCGTGCTGCGCCGCCTGGATCACGCCAACATCTTCCTGATCATCGCGGGCACCTACACACCGCTGGCCATGCTGCTCCTGCCGGGCGCCAAGGGCGAGTGGCTGCTGTGGGGCATCTGGGCCGCGGCGGCGGCCGGCATCCTCTTCCGCGTCTTCTGGGTCGGCGCCCCGCGCTGGCTCTACACGCCGTGCTACATCGCGATGGGCTGGGCGGCCGTCTTCTACCTGCCGGACTTCATGAGGACCGGCGGCGTCGCCGTCCTCGTCCTGGTCATCGTCGGCGGCCTGCTCTACAGCGCGGGCGGCGTGATCTACGGGATCAAGCGGCCCAACCCGTCACCGCGCTGGTTCGGCTTCCACGAGGTGTTCCACTCCCTCACGCTGGCGGCCTTCATCGCGCACTACGTGGGGATCTCGCTGGTGGCGTACCAGCACGGATAGAACCCGCTCCACCTTCCGGCCACGGCTTTCGAGCCGTGGCCGTTCGCGTTGTACTCGCCTTTCGTCTGCACTCGGGGCGAAATTGACAGTGGATGATGATTGAGAGTTACTGTCGATTCATGGCCAGTGTCACCCCCGCCGAGCAGCCCCCACTGGGACTCCGGGAGCGGAAGAAGATCAAGACCCGCAAGGCTATCCGCGCCGCGACGTACGCGCTGATCGAGCAGCAGGGTTACGACGCCACGACGATCGAGCAGATCGCCGACCGGGCCGAGGTGTCGCCGTCGACCGTCTTCCGGTACTTCCCGACCAAGGAGGACATCGTCATCACCGACGAGTGGGACCCGGTGATACTGGCGGAGCTGCGGGCCCGGCCGGACGACGAGTCGTGGGCCGACGTCCTGCGGCACGTGATGCGCACGGCCCTCGACCTGAGCCTCGCCGAGGACCCGGAGGTGGCCCGGCTGCGCAGCCGGCTCGGGGTCGAGATCCCCGCCGTCCGCGCCCGCATGATGGAGAGCATGGCGGCGACCGGCCGGCTGCTCCGCGAGGCCCTCGCCGAGCGCTCCGGGCGGGCCCCCGACAGCCTGGAGCTACGGGTCTTCGCCATGTCCGTGATGGGCGGGCTGATGGAGGTCTCCCACTACTGGGCCGAGACCGGCCACCGGGACGACGTCCGGGAACTCGTCGACCGTGCCCTGGACGTCCTGGAACACGGCCTGGCGACCGGAAAACCCTGAGGCCGGCACCCGCCCCCGTGGCATCCTGACCGGGTGAACGGTCCCGAGATCCACGTCGAGTTCGCCCCCGAGCTGCACGTGTTCGTCCCCCAGGCCCGGCGGGCGGGCACCCTGCGGGCCACCACGGACGGCGTCTCCAGCCTGGGCCATGTCGTCGAGTCGCTGGGTGTGCCGCTGACCGAGGTGGGCGCCCTGGTCGTGGACGGCCGCGAGGTGCCCGTCTCGCACGTCCCGGCGGCCGGCGAGTCGGTGACCGTGCGGACCGTCGCCCGCCCCCAGCGGGTGCCCGGCGCTCCCCTGCGCTTCCTCCTCGACGTACACCTCGGCACGCTGGCCCGCCGCCTGCGGCTGCTCGGTGTCGACACGGCCTACGAGTCGACCGACATCGGCGACCCCGCGCTGGCGGCGCGTTCGGCGGCCGAGCAGCGCGTCATGCTCAGCCGCGACCGGGGGTTGCTGCGGCGCCGCGAGCTGTGGGCGGGGGCGTTCGTCTACAGCACCCGGCCGGAGGAGCAGCTCCGGGACGTTCTGGACCGCTTCCAGCCCGGCCTGCGGCCCTGGACGCGGTGCACGGCCTGCAACGGGCTGCTCCGCCAGGCGACCAAGGACGAAGTCGCCGACCAGCTCAAGCACGGCACGCACGCGACGTACGACGTGTTCGCACAGTGCACGGAATGCGGCCGGGCCTACTGGAAGGGCGCGCACCACGAGCAGCTCGAAGCCATCGTGGAACGCGCCCTCGCCGAGTTCGGGAGCTAGCTCTTCCTCACGTCCCCCTTGCCGCAGGCGATCCCGTCCCCGTTGCGGTCCAGGCGCAGCGGGTCGTCCTTGCCGTTGACCTTCAGTCGGCCGTAGTCGTTCGCCTTGAGCCACTCGCAGCGGGCGGCCGTCGTCTTCCTCACCTCCGCCGGGAAGTCGGTCGGCACGCAGACGTTGACCGAGCCATAGTGGCGGTCGCAGCCGGAGATCGTCGGGCTGACCTTCTGCGACGTGCGCTTCTCGCCGGGCCCCGCGACCTTGCCCTCGGGCGAGTCCGCGAAGTCGTGGACATGCGCTGAGGCGTCCGTCGCCTTGAGGGCCTGCGGGCCCTGGAGGTGCACCCACTTCGCCACCGACGGCACCCCGTTCGCGTCCACCGCGAAGAGCATGTACCAGCCGGGCGGGGCCAGGTTGGGGTTGCTCGTCACGTTCAGGTCGACGTTGTTGCCGTCGACGGACAGGGGCAGGTCCACGAACCGCTGGTTCGGGTCGGAGGAGTGCGTGACGGCGGCCGGGCGGATCAGCTCGGCCTTGGCGATGGGCCGGTCGACGGTGATCCGCTGGGTGTCGCCGTAGTTCCACTCGGTGTCGATCACCGAGGTGATCGCCGGTCGCGGTCCCTTGAACAGATAGGGCGGGCTGTAGACCGACACGTCGTGGTTCCAGGAGCCGTTGCCCGGGTTGTCCCCGGTGGTCATCACGCGGCCGTCCGGCAGCAGGAACGCCGAGGAGTGGTAGCCGCGCGCCTCGGGGTCGACGGCCACCGGGTCGAAGGTCTCCGACTCGGGGTCGAAGATCGACGTCTCGTAGACCGGGTTGGCGCGGTTGTGCAGCGCGCCGCCCGTCTCCAGCACCTTGCCGTCGGGCAGGAGCACCGCGGAGACGTACATCTTGCCCTGGTTCCCGGTCTGCGGGACGGGCCCGTTGCCGAGGTCGACCGTGCCCTGCGGGATCGGCGGCCCGGCCACGTAGGACGGGTTCGGCTGCTTGAGGTCGATGATGTCGGTCAGGCGGTTCGCCTCCGGGTTGGAGTCGATGTTGCCGCCGCCGAGGGTGAGGACCTTCTGGTCCTGCGCCGGGGGCAGCAGCACGCTGGCCGACTGGTCGCGCTCGTCCTTCTTCCGGAGGCCCGGCACCTGGGTGGTGGTGTTGGCGCCGTAGTCGTAGATCGCCGAGCCCGTGCCGGGGATGTTGTTGCCGAAGACGTGGCTGCCCGAGTAGAAGAGGCGGCCGTCCTGCATGAGGATCATCGACGGGTACAGACCCCAGTACGACCAGGTCTGGTTGACCTTCCACAGCGGCTGCCACCGCTGCTCGGCCTCGGAGAACAGCTCGGCGGTGACCGAGCCGGTGGAGTCCTCCTTCAGGCCGCCGAAGGAGATGACGTCACCGTTGCCGAGGATCGTGGCCGACGGGTACCAGTGGCCGTCGTTCATGTCGTTGGTCTTGGTGTAGGTCTCGGTCTCCGGGTCGAAGACGTACGAGTCCTTGTAGCCCTGGTAGCCGACGCGGCCGTCCGCCGACGGGTAGCCCTTGTTGCCGCTCATCACCAGCACGCGCCCGTCCTGGAGCTGCACGTGGCCGGCGCAGAACATGTCCTTCGGCGTGGGGACGACCTTGTAGGAGCCGTTCGCCGGGTCGTAGACCGCGGACGTGAACGTGCCCGCCTTGAACATCGACTCGTCGTTGCCGGAGCCCGCGATCAGCAGCACCTTGCCGTTGTGCAGGACGACGGAGTGCATGGAGCGCACCGGGTTCCGCGTGGGCAGCACGTCCCACTTGCCGTTCGCGCACTGCTCGGCCGTGCCGGTGCACTTCGGCGGCAGGACCGGGTCGGGGACCTGGTCCATCCTGTAGTCGTCGGTGGTGGCGGAGCCGGTGCCGTAGACGGAGACGCCCCAGGAGATGCGGTCGGTGCCGGCCGGGACCTCGGGGGTGCGGACCGTGGCCTCGGTCCAGTCGCCCGCCAGGTCCAGCGTCTTGAGGTCGGTCCAGTACTGCCAGCCGGCCGTCGCGTCGTGCCGGAACAGGGTGATCGCCGCGTCGGGCGTGGTCGTCTTGTACCAGAGGCCGAGGTCGTACTGCTTGCCCGGCGTCACCACCGGCGCGCACTCGGCGGACTCGGTGATCAGGGCCTTGCGGTCGCCGTCGGCGCGGCGGGTCAGCTCGACCTTCATGGCCTTGCCGCCGGTGTGCGCGTCGTTCGTGGTGGTGAAGGTGAAGTCGTTGTCGCCCCAGCCGGACTTCTCCCAGCAGTAGGGCATGTCGCCGGTGCCGGCGGTCTCGAAGCCCGGGTTCCTGATGAGGTTGGCGGCGGAGGCGGGCTGGGGCGCGGTCAGCAGGAGGCCGGCCGCGAGCGCGCCCACGCCGGCGAGTGCGGTTCTACTCCGGTACTTGTCCAGGTACTTGTTCACTCGGCTCTCCTCGCGGTGCGGCTCTCGCGCACGGGCTTCACAGCGCCCCGGCGCGGCAGATAGACCAGCGCTTCGGTGGCCGCGAAGCGCAGGACGAACGTCGTCACCAGCGCGAGCGCGGTGGCGGACAGCACCCCCAGGTGGAACTGGTGCACGAACAGCGCGATCAGCGGGATGCGCAGCACCAGATCGGCGTTGGCGAGCAGCGCGAACCGCCCGGCCCGGTCCCACCAGCGGCGGTGCCGGCGCCGCTCGCGGAACAGCAGGTGCTCGATGAGCACGAAGTTCCAGGCGACGCCGAGCTGGTTGGCGAGGATCTCCGCCGGCACGTAGTGCATGCCGGCGGCGGTCAGCGCCCACAGGCCGAGCAGGTTCGGTACGAAGCCGGTGAGCCCGATCAGGCCGAAGCCGACCATGCGCGCGACCGGCGAGGCGGCGCGCAGCCCGGCCAGGTGGCGCAGGAACCGCAGGCCCTCCTGCGCGGTGGACTTGGACTCCCCGGCGAACCGGTCCTGGAAGACGAAGGGCACCTCGGTGACCGTGCGGGGGCGGCTGCGCACGGCGAGTTCGAGGAGGATCTTGTAGCCGAGCGGCTGGAGGACCTCGGCCGTGACCGCGCTGCGGCGGATCGCGAAGAAGCCGCTCATCGGGTCGCTGATGCCGCGCAGCCGGCGCGGGAACAGCGCCTTGGTCAGCCAGGTCGCCCCGCGCGAGACGGCCACGCGGTAGCTGCCCGCGAGCCCGGCCCGGCTGCCGCCCTTGATGTACCGGGAGGCGACGACGAGCCCGGCGTTCGCCCGCTCGCCGGTGGCGACCAGGTCGGGCACGAGGGACGGCGGGTGCTGGCAGTCGCCGTCCATGACGACGATCCAGTCGGACGTGGCCGCCTTCAGTCCCTCGACGACCGCGCCGCCGAGCCCGCCCACGGGTTCCTCCCGGTGCAGGACGGTCACCGGGAAGGGGCAGTCCTGCGCCGCCTTCTGGATGACCTCGGGCGTGTCGTCGGTGGAGTCGTCCACGAAGACGACCTCGCAGGGCAGCCGTGCCGGGACGGCCTCGGTGATCTGGTGCAGCAGCTGCCGTACGTTCGCCGACTCGTTGAACGTCGGTACGACGATGGTGACGGCGCCCGGTTCGGGGATCTCGGCGGTCTCGACGACCTCTCCCGGGACGGTGGACTCCTGGCTCATCGCGCGCCTCCGGCGGACGTCTGGATCTGGCGGATCTCGATGCGGTCCTCGCCGGTGCCGAAGGTGGCGACCGGGTCCGAGTGCTCCATGGCGGCCTTGACGTTGGGCAGGTCGGCCGCGTCACGCCGCACGGTCGGCGAGGCGACGACGTAGTCGAGGTCCTTCCAGCCGCGCGGCATCGTCTTCGTCACCGCCGGGTCGAGGTCGGCCTTGTAGAACCAGATGACGCCGAGTCCCGGCCGGTAGCCCTGGTGCACGAGGTCGAGCCAGAGGGCGTCGTCGACCAGCACACGGGTGCGCTCCGGGTTCTCGACCTCGGTGGCCAGCCACTTGGACGCGGCCTTGTAGGGGGCGTTGGCGTCGGTGGTGACGGCGGTGCGGGCGCCGTCGTACCAGTGCGGTACGACGTAGGCGCCGGCGGCGAGGGCGAGGACCGTCGCGAGCGCGTACCGGCCCACGCTGACGTACCGTTTCTCCGCTTCGGAGCGCCAGCGGCTCAGCACCGCGTGGGCGACGGAGGCGGTTCCTCCGGCGAGGACGAGAGCGAGGAACGGCAGGGCCTGGATGACGTACATCGCGGGCAGGTAGCCGTTGGGGCGCAGGGCCAGCGCGGCGAAGACGGCGACGGCCAGGGCCGGTCCGGCCAGGGCGCGGGCGGTGACCGACCAGCGCCAGGTGACCAGGAGCAGCAGGGCGCCCGCGAGGCCTCCGAGGGGCAGGATCTTGTCGTAGTACAGCCACGACTGGAGCACGCCCCAGGAGCCGGAGCCCTGGTCCAGGATGAAGCCCGAACCGGGTCTGGTCATCTGGTACTTGACGCCGTCCCAGAGGGAGACGTGCCCGGCACCCGGCAGCAACTCGCCCTTGAGCAGGGCGAACAGCGGGTAGGAGAAGCCGATCAGGGCGCAGGCCGTGACGGCTCCGGTGAGGGCGAACTTGCGGGTGTCCTTGTGGCTGTGCCGCCACATGGTGAGGAACAGGGCGGGCAGGACGATGAGCATCGTCTCTTTGGTGAGGACGGCCGTGGCGGCCGCCATCCCCGCGCCGAAGTGGTGCCAGAGGTGGCGGCTCGGGGAGGCTGCCAGGGCGAAGGCCAGCAGCGTCCACATCACCGCGAGGTTGTCGAGGAAGATCTCCCGCTGGAGGACGGCCGACAGCGGCGAGAGGCCGAAGAACACCATGCCGAGCGCGGCCGCCCAGCGGGGCAGGGCGAGGCGGCGGCCCAGTACGTAGACGAGGACCGCGCTGATGCCGCTGATCACGAGCATCGCGGCCCGCATGGTGCCCACCGTCATCGACTCGGGGCTGATCAGCGCCGGGATCCACGTCAGCACGGCGATCTGGATCCAGCCGAGCGGCGGGTGGTCGTACCAGTAGGTGTAGTGGGCGAGGCCGTTGCCCTGCTGCACCGACCAGGCCTGGGCGAGGTAGGTGCCCTCGTCGTCGCTGAGGGCCGGGTAGTCGGCGATGTTCCAGCCCTGCACGACGAGGATCGCCACGAGGAGAACACCGCACAGGAGCAGGTCGGGCCGGGAGGAGCGCAGCCGCTTCAGCGGCTCCGCTCGCTGGTACGCACCGGTGCCGGACACCGGCCGGCGCTGCGCGGGGACCTTCGCTGTGGTCACCGCGGGAAGGGTGGAGGTCACGCGGGAACGTCCTCTCGGGTCACGGGAACGTCCTGCCGCGTCACGGCCGTCTCGCCGAGATGCGCGCCGACATGGGTCGTCAGCTCCCAGTCGTTGCGGCCGCGCTGCTCACGCCAGACGGCACGGACGGCCGCCCCGGCGAGCAGGACCTGGTAGAAGGGGCCGCCCACGACGAGCTTCAGGTAGTGCGCGAACCGCACGCGCAGCCCGTACTGCTTGCCGAAGTCGTGCAGCCCGACGATCTCGAAGACGAAGGTGACCAGGGCGGTGACGGCCGGCAGGAAGGTGATGAAGGCGATGGCGACGGGCACGTCCAGGAACAGCGCGATCGCCACGTTCAGCGGGATGATCAGGCCGGTGAAGGCCTGCATGAACGGCGTCATCAGGGTGTAGCGGGCGAGCAGCCGCTGTCCGAGGGTGGGCAGTTGCCTCCAGTCCTTCTTCCGGTACACCTGGAGGAACCCCTGGTTCCAGCGGGTGCGCTGCTTCAGCAGGGACATCAGCGAACCCGGGGTCTCCTCCCGGGTCACCATGTCGGAGTCGTAGGCGACGACGACCTTCTTGCCGACGCTGGAGAGCCTCACGCCCAGGTCGCAGTCCTCGGCGAGGCAGTCCGGGTCCCAGCCGCCGGCTTCCCTGAGGACGCCGGTGCGGACGAAGACGGTGTTGCCGCCGAGCGGGATGAAACCTTTCTGCGCGTGCAGGTGGAGCCGCGAGCGGAACCAGAAGAAGTACTCCAGGCAGTTGCGCAGGCTGTACCAGCTGGAGTGGAAGTTGATCAGCTGCACCCCGCCCTGGACGACGTCCGCGCCGGTGGTGCGGAAGGCGTGGTCGACGTGCGCGAGGAGCTCGGGGTGGACCTGGTCCTCCGCGTCGAAGACGCCGACGACGTCGCCGCGGCAGTGCGGCAGGGCCGTGTTCATGGCCTTCGGCTTGTTCTTCTTCTCGTGGCGGTCGACGACGACCCGGACCCGTGGATCACGCGCCGCGGCCTGCTCGGCCACGGCGGTGGTCTCCGGGTCGTCGTGCCCGACGATCACGATGATCTCGAAGTCGGTGTGGCTGGACTCCAGCAGCCGCTGGATCGTGTGGTCCAGCACAGCCTGTTCGTGCCGGGCGGGCAGCAGCAGCGAGAACGAGACGTGCTCGTCCCCGTCCGGACTGCTGAACCGCGTGGAGGCGAGCACTTCCGGCGTACGCCAGGCGTGCATCTGCCACCACAGGGTGAAGGCCGCCATCCAGAACAGGGCCAGTGAAACGGCAGCGATGAAGACAGACGTCAGCAAACAGATCCCCCCAGATCCCAGAAACCCCCCGCCGTAACGACAACCTCATCCGTCACGGCACTGTGCAGAGATTAAGGGGGAACTGTGAAGTCTGGGGGCAGTTCAGATAAAGAGCGTGTTTCCGTTGATTCCCGACTTCAGTCGTTCAGAACCGCACGCAACCTCTCAACTTCGGTCGTCGGAGCGTCACATGTGAAGTTACGGCAGACGTACGCGGTCGGTTCACCGCCGACCAGCGGACGGTCCGCGAGCAGCGGAAACTCGTCGCTCTCCGGAGCCCCCACCGCGACGACCGCGCCGGGCGCGGTGCCCAGAAGTGCCGTGCGGTGCAAGGTCCTTGTCCCCTCGTGATCGAGGGACGGCCCCACGATCGCGACCTCACGCGGCCCGTCCAGCGCCGCCTCGGCGGCGGCGAGCCCCCAGCCGATGAAGCGGGGCACGCGCGGCCCGAGCGCCTTGACGACGCCGAGGGCCCGCTCCGCGGCGGTGCGGTGGGGCTCGGACCCGGTGTGCGCGGCGTAGCTCAGCAGGGCGTTCGCCGCCGCGGTCCAGCCGGAGGGGGCGGCGTTGTCGGTCGGGTCCTGCGGGCGCCGGATCAGCCGCTCGGCGTCGGCGGCGGTGTCGAACAGGGCGCCCGACTCCTCGTCGGTGAAGCGGGCCAGGACGTGGTCGAGGAGGAATCCGGCGAACTCCAGCCAGACGCCCTCCCCGGTGACGGACGCCAGCGCGAGGAAGCCCTCCGCCACGTCGGCGTAGTCCTCCAGGACACCGGCGTTGGCGCCGGCGTGGCCGTCCTTGCTGGTGCGGGTGAGGCGGGCCTGCTCGTCGAGGTGCAGCCGCACGAGGAGGTCGGCGGCGGCGAGGGCGGCCTCGACGAGGTCGGGCCGGTCGAAGTAGGCGCCGGTCTCGGCGAGCGCGGCGATCGCCAGCCCGTTCCACGCGGCGACGACCTTGTCGTCCCGGCCGGGGGCGGGACGCTCGGTTCGCGCCGCCAGCAGCCGCTCGCGGATCGAGGCGATCTTCCCGGCGTCGAACAGGCCGTCCTGCTGCGGCAGCTGGAGCACGGACTGGCCGTGTTCGAAGGTGCCCTCCTCGGTCACGCCGAAGTACTGGGCGGCGAGCTCGGCGTCCTGCTCGCCGAGGACCTCGCGCAGTTGCTCGGGCGTCCACACGTAGTACGCGCCCTCGACGTGCTTGCCGGTCCCGTCGTCGCTGTCGGCGTCCAGCGCGGAGGCGAACCCGCCCTCGTTCGTGCGCAGTTCGCGCACCATGAAGTCGGCGGTCTCCAGGGCGACCCGGCGGGCGAGCTCCGAGCCGGTGGCACGCCAGAGGTGGGCGTAGACCCGGCACAGCAGGGCGTTGTCGTACAGCATCTTCTCGAAGTGCGGCACGATCCAGTCGCGGTCGACCGAGTAGCGGGCGAAGCCGCCGCCGAGCTGGTCGTAGATGCCGCCGCGGGCCGTGCGCTCGCAGGTGTCCTGCGCCATCTGGAGGGCGCCCTCGGCACCGGTGCGGGCGTGGTGGCGCAGCAGGAACTCCAGCACCATGGACGGCGGGAACTTCGGCGCCCCGCCGAATCCGCCGCGCTGCGGGTCGTACTCGCGGGTCAGCGCGAGCAGCGCCTGCGCGAGCTCCTGCTCGCCGGGCGTCCGGTCGTCCCCGTAGGAGATCTCCCGCCCGGCCAGGTCCCGGACGATCTTCCCGGCGACCTCGGTGACCTCGTCCCGCCGGTCCTCCCACGCCTGGTGGACGCCCTGGAGCACCTGCCGGAAGGACGGCATGCCCTGGCGCGGGGCGGGCGGGAAGTACGTGCCGAAGTAGAACGGCTCGGCGTCCGGGGTGAGGAAGACGGTCATGGGCCAGCCGCCGTGGCCGGTCGCGGCCTGCACGGCCTCCATGTAGACGGCGTCGACGTCCGGGCGCTCTTCGCGGTCCACCTTCACGCTCACGTAGTGCGCGTTGAGGTAGTCGGCGGTCTGCTGGTCCTCGAAGGACTCGTGTGCCATCACGTGACACCAGTGACAGCTGCTGTAGCCGATGCTGAGCAGCACGGGCACGTTCCGCTTGCGGGCCTCCTCGAAGGCCTCCGCCGACCAGGGCCACCAGTCGACGGGGTTGTCGGCGTGCTGAAGGAGGTAGGGGGACGTCTCGTGCGCCAGTCGGTTCGGCATGGTGTCCATCCTGCCGCAGTACCCCGCCCGGCACGCGTCAGGCGCCGCGCGGGGCGCCGCCCGGGGCGCACGCTCGACGGACGCGCGGCGCCTCAACCCGCCCGTGTCTTCACACAATCGGGCCGGGCACGCCCCCTCGCCCCGATGCGCCGTCGGCAGCACACTTGACCAAGGAAACGACCGAGGGAACGACCGAGGTGACAAGCGAGCACGCCGTTGCCGCCGGAGGGGGACGTCACATGCGGGACAGTCATCGGGCGGATGCCGAGCGGCTGTTGGCACGGGCCGTGGAGGAGGAGGTACGCCGGACGGGCGGGCGCACCGACGGGAAGGTGCTGCTCGCGCGGGCGCGCGGGGCACTCGACGCCATGGCGCAGAGCGCGGCCGAGGAGTACGAGGCGTACACGCGCGCCCTGGACGAGGCGGCGGCCGGGCAGCTCACCTTCGGGCAGCGCTACGCCCGGGAGGGCGCCGGGACACCGCTGCTGGTGGCCGGGGTCGCGGCGGTCGCGGCCGTCGTCGCCGACATGGCCCTGGGCACGGGTACCGGGACGGCGCTGGGCGCGGGCGTGACCGTGGGTGTGGTGGGCGCCGCGGCGACCGTCGTGAAGGTCGTCGGCTCGCATCTGCCGGCGGCCCACCACCGGGCCGGGGCAGTGAGCCAGCCCGGCGGTCCCGAACAGCTGCGGCTCCAGTGGCTGACGGCGCTGGAGGTGCGGGGCATCCGGCCGTTCCTGGACCAGCAGCGGGTGCTCGCCGCCTCCACGGGGCCGAAGAAGACGGGACCGCGGCTGCGGGGCGCCGACAAGAGCGCGGCGGCGCGCGGGCGCAACGTGCTGGAGCAGTCCTTCGCGCAGCTTCCCGAACCGGCGGAGCCGTTCGCGGGGCGGCGGCACGAGCTGGCGCAGATCCGGCAGTGGGTGCAGGCGGCGCGGGCGAGCACGGCGACCCAGCCGACGGTGGTCGTCCTGCACGGCACGCCCGGCAGCGGCCGTACGACCCTCGCGGTGCAGGCCACGCACGATCTGAAGGACTACTTCCGCGGTGCCTGCGTCGTCGACCTGCGCTCCGACGGCCCGGGCGAATCGCCGCTGTCCACCCGCGACGCCCTGCTGCATCTGCTCAACCGGCTCGGCGCGCCCCGCGAGCAATTGCTGTTCCGTGAGCGCTCCTCCCCCGACCAGCAGGTCAAGCGGCTGAGCGAGCTGTACCACCAGCATCTGACCGGGCTGCCGGTCACGGTCGTCCTGGACGACGCCTCGGACGCCGAGCAGGTCCGCGCCCTGGTCCCGGAGCGGTCCGACAGTCTGGTGCTGGTGACCGCGCGCAAACCCCTGGAGCCGGCGGAGCTGTCCGCGCGGGTGCACCAGCTCGCAGTGGAGCCGCTGGACGCCGCCGGTGCGGAGGAACTGCTGGGCGCGGCGGCGCAGGACCGTTCCGGTCCCTACGACGCCGAGTCCGCCGACCGGGTCCGGGAGCTGTGCGGCGGGCTGCCGCTGGCGCTGCGCATCGCCGGCTCGTGTCTCGGCCCGCGCTCGCCGCGCGCGCTGGCCACGGACCTCGGCGCCTACGGTCCGGTCGAGCCGGTCGAGCGCGCCCTGTGGCTGCGCTACACCGACCAGCCGGAGTCCGTACGGCGGCTGCTGCGCCGCCTGGCCCTGGCAGGCCGGGCCTCGCTGGGCGCCGCCGCGGCCGCCGCGCTGCTGGCCACCGACGAGGCCGAGGCGAAACGCCACCTCCAGGCCCTGACCCGGGCGGGCCTGATCGACCACGTCCGGGGCGACCGCTACCGGCTGCACGACCTGGTCCGCGCCTTCGCCCAGGCCCGGCTCCTCGACGAGGAGGAACCGGCCGAGCGCACGGCGGCGCAGGAGCGGCTGATCGTGAACTACGCCGAGCTGGCCGACTCGGTGCTGCGCATGGTCGACGGCAACATGTCGACCCGCACGAACCGCTTCAGCCCGTACGGGTTCACCTCCCTCGACGAGGCGCTGCGCTGGCTGGACGACGAGTCGAGCTTCATCACCGCGGCACTGCGGCACGCCGAGGGCGTGAACCAGGCGGCGGTGCTGAACCTCCTGGGCGCCCTGTGCGACTACTGCCTGCTGCGCGGCGACCTCTACCGCCTGGGCGAGATCAGCGAGCTGGCCCAGGCGGTGGACGAGGGCCTGCTGGTCCGCTCGGTGCAGTGGCGCACCGGCATCGCGGCACGGCAGCTCGGCGAACTGGACAAGGCCCGTACGACCCTCGCCTCGGTCGTCGACCTGTACCGGGAGGCCCACCACGACGCGGGCGCCGCCCGGGCCCTGTGCTCCCTCGGCATCACCCTGCACCACCAGGGCAATCTGACGGAGGCGTCGGCGAAGCTCCGCGAGGCCATGGCCCTCCAGTCCTCCCCCGAGCTGGCGACGGACCGGGCGTGGACGATGCACGCCCTGGCGGCCGTGGAGCGGGATCGCGCCCGCTTGGCCGAGGCGCTGGAGCTGCTCACCGAGTCGCTGGTACTGCACCGCGCCGGCGAGTCCGTGCACGGCCAGGCGTGGGCCCACTTCCAGCTCGGCCAGCTCGGCCTGCGCATGGGAGACGTCCCGCGCGCCGAGTCCGAGCTGCGCGCGGCCCTGGAGCTGTACGGCCGCACCCGCGACGCCCGCGGCGAGGCCTGGGCCCTGACCCAGCTGGCCCGCGCACTGCTGGTCGCCGGTGACGCGTCCCCGGCCGTGGAGGAACTGCGCGGGGCGGCCGCCCGGCACCGCGACAACGAGGACGCGCGGGGCGAGGCGTGGACCCTCTACTACCTGGGCCAGGCCCTGGAGGAGACGGGCAACCTGGACCAGGCGGTCCGCGAACTGGAACGCTCGCGCACGATGTTCTCCCGCATGCGGGACGTCTACGGCCTGGCGTGCGCCCGCCACCACTCGGCGCGCGTCACCCGCGACCAGCGCGCGGCCCAGACGGGCTCACTGCGCAACTCGGGCTTCGCCCGCCAGCTCCTGGTGGACGCCCGCGCCGACTTCCAGCGCATCGGCGTCGCCCACGGCGAGGCGTGGACCTGCCTGGAGCTGGCGGTCGTGGACGCGGGCAACGCCCGGACCCAGCAGGCCCTGGCGCTGTGCGACGAGGCGGCGGCCCTCTTCACGTCGTACGGCGACCGCCGGGGCGAGGACTGGGCCCGTTTCCTGCGCTGCACGCTCCTGCCGTACGCGGCGCCCGGCGGTATGGAGGTCGGCACGGCCGTGGCCCAGGAGGAACTGGCCCGGCTGTCCCGCGCGAGCCACCCGCTGCGCGACCAGAAGCTGGACGACTATCTCGACGCGTACGCCTTGCTGCTGGAGCGCGGCGTGACCCTGGAGGCCGGCTGGCAGGCCTGGCGCCTGGGCATGGTGCCGAACCGGCATGCGCGGGAGGTGATGGGGGTGCCCGTGGAGTCGGGGACCTAGGGTGTCCGCACAGTCCCGCCCGCCCCGCGACGCCCGGCACGCGGCACCCGTCGGCGGCGAACGGCCACCGACGGGTGTCCCCCGGGGAGAGACGGCCGCCCCGGAAGGGGCGTCAGCCCTGCTTCTGCTTGCCCTGGCCGGAGGTCTCCGTGTCCGCGGTCTCCGGCTCGGCCTGCTCGGCCTCGGGGTCCGGGGCCTGGGTGAAGTCGACCTTGTTCATGTGGCGGCTCATCGACTTCATCAGGGCCCACACCGCCAGGGCCATCGCCGCGAAGACGATGAAGCCGAGGACGCCGGGGGTGACCTTGTCCTCGTCGACCTCCTTGGCGAAGGAGACGAGGTGCGTCATTGCCAGGCTTGCGCTTGCGCTCATGTCAGGCATTGTCGCGGACGCCCGCGAAGAGGTCGTCCTCGGGGAGGGAGGTATCGACGAGGGACTTCGCCAGCTCGTACTCCTCCGTCGGCCAGACCTCCTTCTGGATGTCCATCGGGACCTTGAACCAGCCGCCGTCGGGGTCGATCTGCGTGGCGTGCGCGATCAGCGCCTTGTCGCGGATCTCGTAGAAGTCGCCGCAGGGAACGTGCGTGGTGAGCGTGCGCTCCTTCATGCCGAACTCCTCCCAGCGCTTGAGCCAGTCCCCGTAGGGCGACTCCATGCCCCGGTCGAGCATCGCCTGGTGCAGCGCCTCGGTGCGGGGGCGGTTGAAGCCCTGGTTGTAGTAGAGCTTCTGCGGCTGGTACGCGGGGCCGTACTCGGCCTCCGGGTACTTCTCGGTGTCCGCCGCCCCCTCGAACGCCACCATCGAGATCTTGTGGGTCATGATGTGGTCGGGGTGCGGGTAGCCGCCGTTCTCGTCGTAGGTGGTGATCACCTGGGGACGGAAGGCACGGATCTTGCGCACCAGCTCACCGGCGGCGTGGTCGACGTCCTCCAGGGCGAAGCAGCCCTCCGGCAGCGGCGGCAGCGGGTCGCCCTCGGGCAGGCCCGAGTCGACGAAACCGAGCCACTCCTGCTTGACGCCCAGGATCTCCCGGGCCTCGTCCATCTCCTTCTTGCGTACCTCGTGGATGTGCTCCTCGACGTACTTGTCCCCCTGGAGCTTCGGATTGAGGATGGAACCGCGTTCCCCGCCCGTGCAGGTCACGACCAGCACGTCCACCCCCTCGGACACGTACTTGGCCATGGTCGCCGCGCCCTTGCTCGACTCGTCGTCGGGGTGGGCATGAACGGCCATCAGTCGCAACTGGTCAGTCAAGACTCAATCCTCAGTAAGTCGGCGCCCTGTGTGCCTCGGCGCAATCAGCGGCTTCTATAGTGACCGAAACGGGGGGCGAATAATTCCGGGACCGGGTCCCGGGCCCCCTCGCGGGACGTTCGTCCCGGCCCTGCCTGGAGGACGATCATGAGTACGGCGAGCACGCGACTGCCCGAGGGCCGTTACGGCCGTTCCTCGGACGAGCACGCCGACCGCACGCTCAAGTCCGTCGGCGCCGCCCTCGCGGCGGCGCTGCTGGGGCTCGTCGGCTGGTTCGGCTACCACTACGTCGCCCAGAGCGAGATCAGCGCCGAGGTGATCAGCTTCGAGCCGGGCAAGGAGTCCGTGCAGGTGCACCTGGAGGTCCGCAAGGACGCCGGCACCGACGGCTACTGCACCGTGCGCTCGCAGGCCGAGAACGGTGCCGAGGTCGGCCGGGCCGATTTCCGCTTCGACGGGGACGCCACCCGCATCGACAAGGTCGTCACGCTCCGTACGACCTCCCCGGGGACGACGGCCGAGCTGCTGGGCTGCCACACCGGCTGAGACCCCGCCGGGGTCACCTGCAATCCGTAGCGCCTGACCTGCGCTGACGTGAATCTGGTGGCTTATGTCCTCCCCCTTCCGGCCCTGAATTGTTAGGCTCGTGGTTTCGCCCATCCGTGAAGGAACATGCTTCTGGGTAGGGCGATGCTTTGTATTCCCAGTACCTACGAGGAGCACCTGTGACCCAGACCAGCGAGAACGTCACCTGGCTGACCCAGGAGGCGTACAACAAGCTCAAGGCTGAGCTTGAGTACCTTACTGGTCCCGCGCGGGCGGAGATCTCCGCGAAGATCGCCGCGGCGCGCGAGGAGGGCGACCTGCGTGAGAACGGCGGGTACCACGCAGCCAAGGAGGAGCAGGGCAAGCAGGAACTCCGTGTGCGCCAGCTCACCCAGCTCCTCGAGAGCGCCAAGGTCGGCGAAGCGCCCGCGGCGGACGGTGCCGTGGCGCCCGGCATGGTCGTCACGATCGCGTTCGACGGTGACGAGGACGACACGCTGACGTTCCTGCTCGCCTCGCGCGAGTACGCGAGCGCCGACATCGAGACGTACTCCCCGCAGTCCCCGCTGGGCACGGGCGTGATCGGCCACAAGGTCGGCGAGGACGCGCAGTACGAGCTCCCGAACGGCAAGAAGGCCTCGGTGAAGATCCTCAAGGCCGAGCCGTACGAGGGCTGAACCACCACGACCGGCAGCGTGACCTGCCCCCGGCGTCCTCGCGGCGCCGGGGGCATCGTCATGCCGTCGCGGACCGGTACTTGCGCACCGCCAGCGTCCGGAAGACGACCAGGATCAGGATCGAGTAGATCAGCGAGGCCCAGACGGGGTGCTGCATGGGCCAGGCGTCCGACTGCGACTGGCCCGGGTTGGCGAACAGCACGCGGCAGGCCTGGACCGTGGCGCTGAAGGGGTTCCACTCGGCGATGTGGCGCAGCCACGGGGTCATGTGGCTGGTGTCCACGAACGCGTTCGAGATGAACGTGACCGGGAAGAGCCAGATCAGCCCGCTGGACGTGGCCGCCTCCGGGGTCCGGACGGACATGCCGATCAGGGCGCCGATCCAGGTGAACGCGTAGCCGAGCAGGAGCAGCAGGCCGAAGGCCCCGAGCACCTTGCCGAAGTTGGTGTCACCGTCCGACCCGACGCGCCAGCCGACCAGGAGGGCGACCACCGCGAGGACGACCAGGGTGAGGGCCGTCTGCACGGAGTCGGCGAGCGTGCGCCCGGTGAGGACCGCGCCGCGTGCCATGGGCAGGGAGCGGAAGCGGTCGATGAGGCCCTTGTGCATGTCGTCGGCGATACCGGCGCCGGAGCTGGCGGTGGCGAACGTGACGGTCTGCGCGAAGATGCCCGCCATCAGGAAGTTCTTGTAGTCGACGGCGCTGGTGCTGCCGCCGATCTGCATGGAACCGCCGAAGACGTAGGTGAACAGCACGACGAACATGATCGGCTGGATCAGCCCGTAGATGATCATCTCCGGGATCCGGGACATGCGGATCAGGTTGCGTTTCGCGACGACCATCGAGTCGCGGATGGACTGGCTGACCGGGTTCGCGGCCGGCGCGACCCGCACGGTGTCGGTGACGGCGCTCACTTCGCGGCCTCCTTGTCGTTCTCCTCGTTCTTCGCCTCGGCCACGTGTCCCGTCAGCGACAGGAAGACGTCGTCGAGGGTCGGCCGGCGCAGGCCGATGTCGTCGATCTCGATGCCCCGGGTGTCCAGTTCGCGGATGACCTCGGCGAGGAGCTTGGCGCCGCCGGTCACGGGCGCGGTGAGCTTGCGCATGTGCTCCTCGACCGTGGTGTCGCCCTTGCCGAACCCGGCGAGCACCTCGGCGGCGGCCTGGATGTGCTCGCGCTCGTGCACCACGACCTCGACGCGCTCGCCCCCGGTGCGGGCCTTGAGCTGGTCGGCGGTGCCCTTGGCGATGACCCGGCCGTGGTCGACCACCGCGATGTCGTGCGCCAGGTGGTCGGCCTCTTCGAGGTACTGCGTGGTCAGCAGCAGCGTCGTGCCGCCGGAGACCAGTTGCTTGATGACCTCCCACAGCTGCTGGCGGTTGCGGGGGTCGAGGCCGGTCGTCGGCTCGTCCATGAACATCACGGGCGGCGAGACGACGAGGGCCGCCGCGAGGTCGAGCCGGCGGCGCATGCCTCCCGAGTAGGTCTTCGTGGGGCGGTCGGCCGCGTCCGTGAGGTGGAACTGCTCCAGCAGCTCGGCCGCGCGCTTCTTCGCCGCCTTGGCCCTCATCTGGTAGAGCTGGCCGACCATCTGGAGGTTCTCGCGGCCGGTCAGGTACTCGTCGACGGCCGCGAACTGGCCGGACAGGCCGATGGAGCGGCGGACGGCGTCGGGCTGTTCGAGCACGTCGATGCCCGCGACGACCGCCCGTCCGCTGTCGGGGCGCAGCAGGGTGGTCAGGCAGCGGACGGTGGTCGTCTTGCCCGCGCCGTTCGGCCCGAGCAGGCCCAGGACAGTGCCCTCGGGCACGTCGAGGTCGACGCCGTCCAAGGCCTTTACGTCACCGAAGGTCTTGACGAGCCCTTCGGCATAGATGGCGCCTGGCATATGAGTCTCCACGTCTTCGGGGATCACCGGACAGGTGAGTCACGCTTCGCACGAACACACCATAACGCGATGTATCGCGTCTCACAACGAGGATTTCCGCGTTGCGCTCCGTACGACGAATGGATCTTGAACCCGGCTCCGGAGGCGGTCAGCCCATGACCGTGTAACCCGCCTCGCGCAGCGCCTGGCTCACCTCGGCGCAGTGCGCCGGGCCCTTCGTCTCCAGGTGCAGCTCGACCTCCGCCTCCGTGAGCCCGAGCCGTGGGTCGGTTCGTACATGGCTCACATCGAGGACGTTAGCGTCGACCACTGACAACACGCCCAGAAGTGTGGCAAGAGCGCCGGGCCGGTCCGTCAGCCGCAGCCGGACGGCCAGGTAGCGGCCCTGCGCGGCCATGCCGTGCCGCAGCACCCGCTGCATCAGCACCGGGTCGACGTTGCCGCCGGACAGCACCGCGACGACCGGCCCCTCGAAGGAGCCGGGCCGGCTCAGCAGCGCCGCGACCGGGCTCGCCCCGGCCGGCTCCACGACCAGCTTGGCCCGCTCCAGGCACAGCAGCAGCGCGGCGGACAGCTCGTCCTCGCTGACCGTCCGCACCTCGTCGACCAGCTTGCCGACGATCCCGAACGGCACGTCGCCGGGCCGCCCGACCTTGATGCCGTCGGCCATCGTCGCCGGATTCCCGACCGAGACGGGCCGGCCCGCCGCCAGCGAGGGCGGATAGGCCGCCGCACCCTCCGCCTGGACGCCGATGATCTTCAGGTCGGGCCGCAGGGCCTTCACCGACACCGCGATCCCGGCGGCCAGCCCGCCGCCGCCGATGCCGACGACGATCGTGCGCGCCTCGGGGCACTGCTCCAGGATCTCCAGGCCGACCGTGCCCTGGCCCGCGATGACGTCGGGGTGGTCGAAGGGGTGGATGAACACCGCGCCCGTCTCGGCCGCGTACTCCTGCGCTGCGGCCAGCGTCTCGTCGACCACCTGGCCGTGCAGCCGCACCTCGGCCCCGTAGTCCCGGGTGGCGCTGACCTTGGGCAGCGGGGCGCCCTTCGGCATGAACACCGTGGAGCGCACGCCGAGCAGCGCGGACGCCAGGGCGACGCCCTGCGCGTGGTTGCCGGCGCTCGCGGCGACGACACCGGCGGCGCGCTCCTCGGGCAGCAGGCCCGCGATCCGGACGTAGGCGCCGCGCAGCTTGAACGAACCCGTCCGCTGGAGGTTCTCGCACTTGAGGTGCACCGGCGCGCCGACCATCTGGGACAGGTGCCTGCTGCCCTCCAGCGCGGTCACCCGTGCCACGCCCGAGAGCATCTTCTGGGCGCCGCGCACGTCGTCGAGGGTGACGGGCAGCAAGGAGTCAGCCGTGCTGTAGCTCATGACTCCAGCATCGCAGTTCACGAGCGGGAACGGCCGTTGTGACCAACCTCCGAGACCCGCTTTGCGCAGCCCCGGTACGGCCCGCGCCCCGGCCGCGTACCCTGTCCCCCAATCAGCCAGCCCTCCACGAAGTGAGCCCCCGGCCATGCCCACAACACCTGAAATGTCGATGGACATGACGACCGTCGGTGACACCGGTCTTCTCGACACCCTCCAGCACGAGGTGGCGGTGTTCGCCCGCCGTGCCGAACAGACGCGGCTCGGCGGGGTCGGGCAGGTGCGCAACTCCATGGACCGCGCCGCGTACCTGCTGCTCAACCGTCTCGACAAGGAAGGCCCGATGGGCGTCAAGGCGCTCGCCGCGAGCATGGGGATCGACTCCTCGACGGTCACCCGGCAGGTGGCTCCGCTCGTCGACACCGGCCTCGTCAAGCGCACGTCGCACCCCGAGGACGGGCGTGCGGTGGTGCTCCAGCTGTCCCCGCGCGGGCAGGCGCGGCTGGAGGAAGTGCGCTCGTCCCGGCGGCAGTTGATGGCCGAGCTGACCGAGGACTGGCAGCCGGAGGAGCGCGAGGCGTTCTGCTCGCTGCTCACGCGCTTCAACAGCGCGCTGTCCGCCCGGATGGCGGTGTCGGGGCTGCCGGGGCCGGAGGCGCAGTCGCCGTCATAAGAGTCGTGCGGCATGAGGGGCGCACGACATGAGGGACGCATGACGCGCCGTTCGCTCTCCGGAGGCGCCCGTACGACGCGTGCCCGCCACGCGCGCGTGGACGAGGGAGGGGCGGGCTGAGCTCGTGTGGTGGTGGCCGGCCCGGCCCGGGCGGAGGCCTCTGACCGTGGCGCCGCCCGCGCCGCCGGGGCATCCGCCGACCCGAGCCGGTGCGCGGCTCTTGACCGCGGGGCAGCCCCTGGCCTGATATGAGACCGGGTCCCCGTCGTACGCGGCCGTCACGCCCGTACCCGGCCGGGCCCGCATCTTCGGGTCGCCGTCGGGCGGGAGGCGCGGTGCGACAACGGCATGCGTCCCAGGCGACCCGGCGAGACCGGGAGTTCGAGGCGTTCGTCGCGGGCGCGGCCGGGCGGCTGCTGCACGCCGCGACCCTGCTCACCGCCGAGGCCCCGGACGACAACCCCCGCGCGCGACGCCTGCTGACCCTGTCGCTGGCGCACACGTACGCGTGCTGGGACCGGCTGCGCGGCGAGGATCCGTACGACCGCACGCGGCAGTACCTGGCCACCCGCTTCGCACGCGGCGCGTGGCACCACCACGGCGGTCTCGGCCGCTCCCGGCCGCACCCGGCGAGTCCCCTGGCCCCGCTCACCCCGCAGGAGCGGCTGATCCTGGTGCTCAGGCTCTACGAAGGCGTCGCCGAGGGGCAGACGGCGGCCCTGCTCGGCCTGTCCGCGGAGCGGGTACGGGCCATCTGCCACCGGGCGACGACGACCCTCCTGCACCGTGCGCGGGGACCGGCACCGGCGGCGACGGCTCCCAAGGCGGTGCCGTCATGAGCCCAGCGGAGCGGAAACCTCTCGGCGAGCGCCCTCCCGGCGAACGGAGGCGGGTATGAGCGGGAAGAACCGCGAGGCGGCCGCTCGGCGGCTGCTGGAGCAGGCGCCGTCGCGGTCCGTGCCGCCCGAGATCCACGCGGAGGCGGTGCGCCGGGGCGCCCGGATGCTGCGGCGCAGGACGGTCGCGCGGCGCCTGGTGTGGCTGCTGATGTTCGCGGCGGCCGTGGCGTTCGCGGTGTGGGCGCTGACGGCCCGCCCGTGGGTGGAGCCGCCGTCGGACACGACTCCACCCCTCACCAACTGGTGACCCCGCCGGTTCTCTAGCCGAGCGCCTGCTGGAGGTCTTCCAGCAGATCGTCGGCGTTCTCGATGCCGACGGACAGCCGCACCAGGTCGCCGGGCACCTCCAGGAGCGAACCGGCCACGGAGGCGTGCGTCATCCGGCCGGGGTGCTCGATCAGCGACTCGACGCCGCCCAGGGACTCGCCCAGCGTGAACACCTTGGCGCGGTTGCAGACCTCGACGGCCGCCTCCTCGCCGCCCGTCACGCGGAAGGAGACCATGCCGCCGAACGACTTCATCTGCTTGGCGGCGACCTCGTGACCGGGGTGCTCCGGCAGGCCCGGGTACAGGACGCTCGTCACGCGCGCGTGCCGGGTGAGCATGTCGGCGAGCTTGGCGGCGTTCTCACTGTGCCGGTCCATGCGCACCGCGAGCGTCTTGGTGCCGCGCAGCACCAGCCAGGAGTCGAAGGGCCCGGCGACCGCGCCCATCGCGTTCTGGTGGAAGGCCAGCTCCTCGCCCAGGTCCGGGTCGTCCGTGATCAGCGCGCCGCCGACGACGTCCGAGTGGCCGCCCATGTACTTGGTCAGCGAGTGCACGACGACGTCCGCGCCGAGCGAGAGCGGCTGCTGGAGGTAGGGCGTGGCGAAGGTGTTGTCGACGACGAGGCGGGCGCCCGCGTCGCGGGTGACCTGAGCGACGGCGGCGATGTCCGTGATGCCGAGGAGCGGGTTGGAGGGGGTCTCCACCCAGACGACCTTGGTCTTCGGGGTGATGGCGGCCCGTACGGCGGCCGGGTCGCTGGTGTCGGCGACCGACCACTCCACGCCCCAGCGGGCGACGACCTTGGCGAACAGGCGGAACGTGCCGCCGTAGGCGTCGTTGGGGATGACCACGTGGTCGCCGGGGCTGAGCAGCGTGCGCAGCAGGCAGTCCTCGGCCGCCAGCCCGGACGCGAACGCGAGACCGCGGCGGCCGCCCTCCAGGGCGGCGAGGTTCTCCTCCAGCGCCGTCCTGGTCGGGTTGGCGCTGCGGCTGTACTCGTAACCGCCGCGCAGGCCGCCGACGCCGTCCTGCTTGTAGGTCGACACCTGGTAGATCGGCGGGACGACCGCGCCGGTCAGGGGGTCGGCGGTGTTGCCCGCGTGAATCGCGAGCGTCTCGAAGTGCTGACTGATATGCCTGTCGCTCATGGGCACCGAGGGTAATGCGCCGACGCGTTGAGCGCCGGACGGCGAGGCGGCGGGCCCCGGAGCCGGGTTTTCCACAGGGTGGCGGGTGCGGCTCGGCCGGGTTTTCCACAGGTTCGGGGACCAGGTTGGCCAATTGTCGGCGCGGTCTGGTTCGCTTGTTGCATGGAGATTCTCTGGGTCCTGATCGCGCTGGTCATGCTGGGCTTCGTGCTGCTCCCCTTCCTGCGGCGCAGGCGCGGGGCCGCGATCGGGCTGGTCTCGCCCGACCACCCGGACGCCGCGGACCCGGCGAACTACGGCTTCGTCCGCGAGGAGGAGCTGGACATCCGTATGCCCGGCCCCGACCAGGACCTGCTGGACGTCCTGGACGTGGTGCAGCGCACGCAGGACTACCGCGCGGCGCAGCAGCTCCTCGCGGGCACGGAGGCGGAGGGCGAGCAGCGCTGGCAGCGTGTGCAGGCCTTCGCGGGTGCGGCCTCGCTGGAGCTCTCTCAGCGGCCCGGCGGGGTGGGCGAGGCGCCGGGCGGGCAGTGGCTGCGGGTGTGGCGGGCCGAGGCGCCCAAGGACGCGGGCGGGGCCGCGGTGCACGCCGAGTTCCTGGTGCAGCAGGCGTGGCGTACGGCGACGCCCGGGACGGACGAGTTCCGGATCATCATGGAGGAGGCGAAGGCGGCGTGCGGCGAGGCGGCGCTGCTGGCCCCCGGGGACCCGATCCCGTACATCGTCGAGCTGTCGGTGGCCCGCGGGCTGGGCTACTCCCAGAAGGAGTTCGAGCAGGTCTGGCTGAGGATCCTGGACCGGGCCCCGGCCCACATGGGCGCGCACCTGGCCGCGCTGCACTACTGGTGCGAGAAGTGGCACGGCTCCCGTGCGCTGGCGTACGAGTTCGCGGAGGCCGCGGCGGCCCGCGCGCCCAAGGGCTCCCTCCTGGCGGCGATGCCCCTCTTCGCGGTGTTCGAGCACCTCCCCGAGGTGACCCTGGTCAGCAGCTTCTGGCAGACCGAGGTCGTCTCCAAGGCGGTCCACGGCGCGCTGCACGCGGTGCACTCGGCCCGCCCCGACGACCCGATGCTGGCGCACGTGCGGCACATGCTGGTCTTCTTCCTGGTCCGCAGCGAGCGCTGGTCGGAGGCCATGAACCAGCTGGTGCACATCGACGGCCACGTCGGCGCCCTGCCCTGGACCCTGTCCGCCGACCCGGCGGCGGAGTTCGCGGTGTACCGGGCCCTGGCGGTGGCAGGCTACGAGGCGAACGGCGGCAGCCCGGCGAGCCTGCCCCACTGAGACGCGGCCGGGGCGCGCTGAGACCCGGCTCGGCGCGCACCAGGACACCCACTCCGGCCGCGCCGGCAACGCGACTCCGACCGCGTGGGGCCCCCGCCGGAATTCCCTCCGGCCCCGACACGTTGGACATGGCGTCGCCCCGCGTGGGTGTCGCGCCGATTGGAGACCGCATGTTCCTGCACAGCCGTACGCCCCAGCTGCCGACCCCCGAGCAGGCGTTGCCCGGCCGCTCGGAGCCGGCGTTCACGGTCCCCGACCGCCACACCGTCCTCGGCAACCCGCTGCTCGGCCCCTACCCGGAGGGTCTGGAGACCGCCGACTTCGGCCTGGGCTGCTTCTGGGGCGCCGAGCGCAAGTTCTGGCAGCTCCCGGCAGGGGTGTGGACGACCCTGGTCGGCTACCAGGGCGGTTACACGGAGAACCCCACATACGAGGAGGTCTGCTCGGGCCTGACGGGTCACACGGAGGTCGTCCGCGTGGTCTACGACCCGGAGCTGATCTCGTACGAGAGCCTCCTGAAGACGTTCTGGGAGTCCCACGACCCCACGCAGGGCTTCCGCCAGGGCAACGACGCGGGCACGCAGTACCGCTCGGCGGTCTACACCCACACCCCCGAGCAGGCGGCCGCCGCCAAGTCCTCCCGCGAGTCCTACCAGAAGGTCCTCGCCTCCTCCGGCTACGGCGACATCACCACGGAGATCGTCCCGGCGGAGGGCCGCCCGTTCTACCCGGCGGAGGGCTACCACCAGCAGTACCTGGACAAGAACCCGGCGGGATACTGCGGCATCGGCGGTACGGGCGTGTCCTGCCCGATCGGCGTGGCCAAGGCCGACGGCTGAGCGCCGGCCACGGACACGCGCCACAGGAGTGAACAGCGGCACCCCTGGAACCCGTGGGACGCGGTGGCAATAGGGTGCCTCCGTGACTGCGCCCTTGAGTTCGACGAAGACCCGTGACGCGCTCCGGATATCGGCCCGTGTCTCCGCAGAGCTGCTGCTGGTGCTCGTGATGCTGGCAGTGGCTCTGTGGCTGCTGGGCCGGATGTGGTCGGTTGTCTGGCCGCTCGTCGTCGGCTTGCTGCTGACCACGCTGACCTGGCCCGCGGCCCGTGTCCTGCGTCGCCGCGGGTGGCCGCCCGCGCTCGCCGCGTCGGTCGTGACCGTGCTGTTCCTGCTGGTCTCCGCGGGTGTCGTGGCGCTGATCGCCGTGCCCGTGGCGTCCCAGTCCGGTCAGCTGACCGACGGCGTGGTCGAGGGCATCCAGAAGATGCGCGAGTGGGCCGCCGGGCCACCGCTGAACATCGGTGACGCCCAGATCAACAAGGCCTTCGACACCGCGGTCGCCCGCGCCCAGGAGGGCCTCGGCAGCATGGTCGGCGCTGTCGTCACAGGCGTGAGCACCGTGGTGAACGGCTTGGTCACCGCCGTTCTCGCCCTCTTCCTGATGTTCTTCTTCCTCAAGGACGGCCCGCGGTTCCTGCCGTGGCTCTCCCGTCAGCTGCCCGGCCGGCTCGCCACCGACGTCCCGACCGTGTTCGAGCGCGGCTGGAACACGCTGGGCGCCTTCGTACGCTCCCAGGCGGCCGTCGGCCTGCTCGACGCCGTCCTGATCGGCCTGGGCCTGTGGATCCTGGGCGTACCGCTGGTGCTCCCGCTGGCGGTGCTGACGTTCGTGTCCGCGTTCGTGCCGATCATCGGCGCCCTGTTCGCAGGTTTCGTCGCCGTCCTCATCGCGCTCGTCTCCAACGGCCTGACGGACGCGCTGATCGTGCTGGCCATCATCGTCGTGGTGCAGCAGCTCGAGGGCAATGTGTTCCAGCCCATGATCCAGAGCCGGGGACTCGGCCTGCACGCGGCCGTGGTGCTGCTGGCGGTGACGCTGGGCGGCAGCCTGGCCAGCATCGTGGGCAGTCTGCTGGCCGTCCCGATCGCCGCGCTGATCGCGGTGGTCTGGAACTACGTGCGGGAGCAGCTCAGCGATCCGCCGCAGGAACCGGACGGCGCCGACGAGCCCGACAGCACCGCCCCGGTTCTCTCGTAACGGTCCCGGACACGCGAACGCCCCCGGACGCGCGAACGGCCCCGCCCAGGTCGCGGGGCTCCTTCCCGCTTGCGAGCCTGCAAGCGAAGGGAGTTCCGCCCCATGATTCCTGTCACCGCGTCGCCCGTACGTCTGGAGGCGTCCCTCGACGCCCGGTTGTCCCGATGGCTGTGGCTGGTGAAGTGGCTGCTCGCCGTCCCGCACTACATCGTGCTGTTCTTCCTGTGGATCGCGTTCGTGCTCGTGAGCGTCGTCGCGTTCTTCGCCATCCTGTTCACCGCCCGCTACCCCCGCTCCCTGTTCGACTTCAACGTCGGCGTACTGCGGTGGAACTGGCGGGTCACCTACTACGCCCACACCGCGCTCGGCACCGACAGGTACCCGCCGTTCACCCTGGCCGACGTGCCCGACTATCCGGCCCGCTTCGACGTCGCCTACCCCGAGCGGCTCTCGCGCGGACTGGTGCTGGTGAAGTGGTGGCTGCTGGCGATCCCGCAGTACATCGTCGTCGCGATGTTCGTGGGCGGTGGCTGGGGGTCGGGCTGGGACGACGGCGACGGCTGGCGGGGCAGTGGGCTGATGCCGTTCCTCTCGCTGGTCGCGGTGGTCGTCCTGCTGTTCACCGCCCGCTATCCGCGGCACCTCTTCGACTTCCTGATCGGCCTCGCCCGCTGGTGCGCCCGCGTGACCGCGTACGCCGCCCTGATGACCGACCGGTACCCCCCGTTCCGTCTCGACATGGGCGGACGGGAGCCCTCCGACCAAGGGCCACTGACCAAGACCCCCTGACCAGGACTACCGCCCAAGGACTCCCGGCCGAGAACTCCCGAACAGGGCTCCTGACAAAGGCCTCAATCCCCAGCGGAAGCGCTTCCTCCCGCTCTACGCTCCTCCGCATGACGGTCAGACGAGCCTTACAGATGATCATGGTCATCGCCCTGGCCCTCGCGGGGGCGGTCCAGGGCGGGGTGAGCTCCGCGCGGGCCGAGGACGGCGGGCGGCAGCTCCTTTTCTACAACCACGCCTACGGCGTGCTCGACCGGGAGACCGCGGACGCCATCGAGCACTCGGCCTTTCTGAGGGACTTCGCCAACTTCCAGGTCCGCACCACGACCGGTGCCGGCGGGCAGACCTGGACCGGCCGCTATCTGATGGGCCGCGAGACGTACATCGAGCTGTTCGGGACCGGCGACCTCCCCGGCAAGGACGGCACCCTCGGCGCCACCGGCATGGGCGTCTCGACCGAGCGGGAGGGCGACCTGGCGAAGGCGACAACGCGGCTGCGCGAGCTGGGGATCAGCGACCCCGTCGAGTTCCAGCAGACCCGGGACTTCGGCGACGGCGTCCCGGTGCCCTGGTTCGACGCCGTCTTCACCACCGACCAGTACGACCTCTTCGGCGCCTGGGGCATGGAGTACCGGCCGGAGTACTTCGCCGACCCGCGCGGCAACACCGAGCCCGCCGCGCACCCCGGTGACGTGGGCCGGGAGCGCTACCTGTCCGACGGCTACCGCGACCACCTGATGCGGGACGTGACCGGCATCCGGCTCGCGGTGACCGCCCGGGACCTCGCCGGCACGGTGCCGCTGCTGAAGGCCGGCGGGTTCGCCGTACGGCCCCTGCCCGGCGGGGGTGCCGTCGCGCAGGGCGGCGGCACCACGCTGCGGTTCGACGCCGTGCCGCTCGACCAGGTGGGTCTGCGACAGGTCGAGATGTCGCTGAACAGGCCGGTGTCGTACCGGCACGAGGAGCGGATCGGTCACTCGGCCCTCGTCGTCGGCCCGGGGTCCCGTGCCGTGTGGACCTTCGGAGACCAGGACCGGCCGAGTCGCGCCGGGTGACGACCGGTGCCCCGACAGGCACTAGCCGAGCCTCTCCCGCAGAAACTCCTCCCAGGTCCGCTTCCCCGCCTCCGCCCCCTCCAGCGTCAGGTTCGCCCCCGCCCGGTACGCCCGCCCCGCCTTCCCGGGGATCCGCACCGGCAGCATCGGGCGGCGCCGGCCGCGCAGGCGGAGGTAGGGGCGGGCCAGGGCGGCGAGGTCGTGGACGTCCGGTCCCGTCATGTCCGCGACGAGGCCGGACGGGTCGCCGAGCGTCAGTTCCGCGAGGCGGGCGGCGACCTCCCGCGAGTCCACCGGCTGGAGCCGGAGGCCACCGGGCACCGGGAAGACCGGCAGCTTCGCCATCTTCTCGACCATGGTCAGCGTCAGGTCGTGGAACTGGGCCGCGCGCAGGGTCGTCCAGGGGATGCCGGAATCGGAGACGGCCCGCTCCGACTCCAGCTTCGTCCGCATCCAGGCCAGGGGGACCCGGTCCGCGCCGATGACCGAGATGTAGAGAAAATGCCGTACGCCGGCCCGGGACGCGGCGCGCACCAGGGTGCGGGTCGCCTCGTCGTCGCCCTTGGGGCCGCCCGCCAGGTGGAGCACGGTCGCCACGCCGTCGACGGCGGCCTCGACGCCCTCGCCCTCCAGCAGGTCGCCGGTGACGTACTCGACGCCGTCCGTGGCGGGACGGGCCTGCCGGGTGAGGACCCGCACGTCGTGGCCGGACGCGCGCAGCAGCGGCAGGACGTGGCCGCCCAGAGTGCCCGTGCCGCCGGTGACCAGGATCGGTGATGTCATGGCTGCTCCCCAGCTCTTCGCCTTCTGATGTCGCCTTCACCGGTATGACGCGGGGCGGCGCGACGATGTGACGAGGAGGGGTGTGAGGGCTCAGCCGCCGCTGCCGTACGGCCGCGTGATGATCTCCAAGCGGTGGCCGTCGGGGTCGTCGAAGTACGTGCCGCGGCCGCCGTCGTTGTGGTTGATCTCGCCGGGACGGCTGTGGAACGGATCCGCCCAGTACCTCAGACCGGCCTCCCGGATCCGGGCGAAGATCTGGTCGAACTCGTCCTCCGAGACGAGGAAGGCGTAGTGCTGCGACGTGATGGCGCCGGGGCTGTCCATGTAGTCGAGCGTCACGCCGTTGGGGATCTCGACAGGGAGGAACGGGCCGTAGGGCGGGCTCACGTCCAGCCCCAGGATGTCGGCGAGGAACCGGGCCGAGACGCGCTTGTCGCGCGCGGCGACGATGGTGTGGTTCAGCTGCACGGTCATGGCGGGCCTCCCCTGACGTACCTGGCGAACCCCTGGTGCACTCCCCCACGGGTACCCCGCGGGCACCTCCTTGTGCATGACGAACGCCCTGAGGGCCCCGGCGCGCTGCCGTGGCCCTCAGGGCGAGTGTGAAGCCGTCGGTCTCGGCGAAAGCCGTCGGTGTCAGATGGTCGCGGTGTCGATCACGAACCGGTAGCGCACGTCGCTGGCGACCACCCGGTCGTACGCCTCGTTGATCTGGTCACCGCGGATCAGCTCGATCTCGGCACCGAGGCCGTGCTCGGCGCAGAAGTCCAGCATCTCCTGGGTCTCCGCGATGCCGCCGATCATGGAGCCGGCGAGGGTCTTGCCGCCGCCGATCACCGAGAAGAGGTTGAGGGCGATGGGCTCCTCGGGGGCGCCGACGTTGGCCAGCGTGCCCTCGGTCTTCAGCAGCGAGAGGTAGGCGTTGAAGTCCAGCGGCGCCGAGACCGTGGAGACGATCAGGTCGAAGGTGCCGGCCAGCTCCTCGAAGGTCTTCGGGTCGCTGGTGGCGTAGTAGTGGTCCGCGCCCAGCTTCAGGCCGTCCTCCCGCTTGCGCAGGGACTGCGACAGCACGGTCACCTCGGCGCCCAGCGCGTGCGCGATCTTCACGCCCATGTGGCCGAGGCCACCCAGGCCGACGATCGCGACCTTCTTGCCGGGACCGGCGCCGAAGCGCTTGAGCGGGGAGTAGAGGGTGATGCCGGCGCACAGCAGCGGCGCGGCGACGTCGAGGGAGAGGCCGTCGGGGATGCCCACGACGAAGTTCTCGTCGACGACGACCTTCTGCGAGTAGCCACCGTAGGTGGGCTCGCCGTCCTTGCCTATGCCGTTGTACGTCGGGACGTTGCCCTTGACGCAGTACTGCTCACGTCCGGCCTTGCAGTTCTCGCACTCGCGGCAGGAGTCGACCATGCAGCCGACGCCCACGCGGTCGCCGACGGCGAACTTCGTGACGCCCGGGCCGACCTCGGAGACGACACCGGCGATCTCGTGGCCGGGGACCATCGGGAAGATGCCCTCACCCCAGCCCTCCTGGGCCTGGTGGATGTCGGAGTGGCAGATTCCGGCGAACTCGATGTCGATCAGGACGTCGTACTCGCCGACCTCGCGGCGCTCGATGGTGGTGCGCTCCAGCGGGGCCTTGGGCGCGGGGGCGGCGTACGCAGCAACAGTGGTCATGCCGGGGGTTCTCCTAGCGGGGTTCCGTGCCCGGCTGCCTTCTGGATGTTCTGACCGGGCACGATCCCGAGCGTGCCAGACCCGCGAGCGTCTACCCAGGCCACGGTTTTGCGTACGCACAGCGTGCGTACCACTGGCGGGGTCAGGCTCGTGTGCGTACGACCGTGAATACTGGAGGGCATGGACGAACAGCCCGAACCCGCACAGGAGCCCGCACCCCAGACCGGCGGGGGCCTGGACCGGCGTGCCGAGCTCAGTGAGTTCCTGCGCACCCGGCGCGCCCGGCTGAAGCCGGAGGACGTGGGGCTGCCCGACTTCGGGCGGCGCCGGGTTCCGGGGCTGCGCCGTGAGGAGCTGGCACAGCTGGCCGGGGTGTCCGTGGCGTACTACACACGGCTGGAGCAGGGCAACGGGCGCAACGTCTCGGCGGAGGTGCTGGACGCGATCGCGCGCGCCCTGCGGCTGACCGGAGCCGAGCACGCCCACCTGATGCACCTGGCCAAGCCGAAGCAGCACAAGAAGAAGCAGACGGCGCGGGCCCAGCAGGTGCGGCCGGCGCTGCGGCATCTGCTGGACTCGATCGACACCGTCCCGGCGTACGTCGTCGGGCGCCGCTCGGACATCCTGGCCTGGAACCGGATGGCCGCGGCCCTCTTCGGCGACTGGGCGGAGCTGCCGGCGCCGGAGCGGAACTGGGCGCGGCTGGTGTTCCTCAGGCCCGACTACCGCGAGCTGTTCGTCGAGTGGGACCAGAAGGCGGCCGACATCGTCGGCTTTCTGCGCATGGACGCGGGCTGCCATCCGGACGACCCGAAGCTGTCCGCCCTGGTGGGCGAGCTGTCCGTGAAGAGCGAGGAGTTCCGCCGGCTGTGGGCCGCGCACGACGTCAAGGAGAAGAGCTACGGCGTCAAGCGCATGCGGCACCCGCTCGTCGGCGACCTGACCCTGTCCTTCGAGACGTTCCGCCTGGTCGACGAGTCCGAGCAGTCCCTGATCACGTACCACGCGGAACCGGGCTCCCCGTCGGCGGAGGCGCTGCGGCTGCTGGCGAGCTGGGGCGCGGACGCGACCCGGGCGGGGACCGGTACACCGGCTCAGTGAACGCGAGGGGCCCGCCGGAAGCCGAGGCTTCCGACGGGCCGCTGGCTGACGAGTCCTACAGCCGAGTCCTACCGCTCACTTGCCGTAGTACGCGTTGTAGATCGAGACCGTCGACTTGTTGTCCTTCTTGTCGGCGATCTTGGCGTGGAAGGAGATGGCCTTCCCCTTCGCCGGGTTCTTGAAGCTGACCTTGCCCTTCTTGACGGTGAGCTTCTTCCAGGTCTTGCCGTAGTCGTACGACACGTACACCGACAGCGACTTCAGGTTGCTGCCCTTGGCCGCGCCCTCGACGGTGACCGGGATGCTGACCGTCTTGCCGGCCGGGACCTTGCTGTCCAGGCCCGTGGCCGCGCCGAAGCGGGCCGTGGAGGCGGGCAGCTGCTTGAGGTCGGTGGTCTTCTTGGAGCGGAACGTCCAGCTCGCGTCGATGCGGGTGGACGCCGCCGCGACCTTGACGCTGCGCTTGACCGACGTCGTCAGCTTGTACTCGGCGTCGCCCGCCGGGACCTTGAACTGCTTCTCACCGAACAGCGGGTCGTCGTTGCTGCCGACCTTCTTGCCGTTGCGGTACAGCGTCGTGTCGACCGCGGAGAAGGTCGAGTAGCCCACGTTGCGCTTGCCGTCCGCGAACAGCGGCAGGGAACCGAAGAGCTGGTTGCCCTCACGGAAGATGCCGAAGTCGCTGTCGATGCGCGGTCCGAAGACGGCCGTGTTGACGGTCTCCGAGTAGGTCTTGCCGGCGGCGTACTTCTGCGAGTCCAGCGAGTAGGCGGCCTCGTCGACCGGGAAGCCCTCCTCGTCGACACCGCCGTACTGGTTGAAGTCGAGCTGCCACTCCACGCCGCCCGCGGTGGACAGGTGCAGCGTCCGCGTGCCGGGCAGGGACTGCTCGATGCCGATCGAGGAGGCGCCGTTGCTCCACGGCAGCCAGCCCACGGCGCTGATCGCGCCCTTCTTGCCCTTCGCCGCGGCGCCGAGGCCCGTCTTCACCGTGGCGAGCTCGCTCGCCTTGTAGTGCTTGGTGTAGCCGGTGGCGAGCTGCTTGACCTTGCCGCCGCCGGTGACGTCGTACTGCTCCTTGGCACCCTTGGTCCAGTGGCCGTCCCACTGCTGGGTCACCGAACCGTCGGTGATCTGCGGGCCGACGTGCGCGGTGCGGATGTCGGCGTACGAGTCGAGGAGCCAGCCGAAGCCGTAGCTGGAGTCGTCCGTCTCGACCGTGTAGTCGGCCATGGCGAACTCCGACTTGGCGGCCTTGTCCGGCACGGTGATGTTGACCGGCTTGGCCTTGCGGGCGTCCAGCGTGACCGTCGTGTTCTTGGTGACGTTCAGCTTGGGCATGCCCAGCCAGTCGGCGCCCTGGAACTTCGTCGGGTCGTCGCCCACGAAGACGTTCGTGTTGAGGATGTAACCGCCCTTGGGCACGCGGGTGGTGACGGTGCCGTCCGCGTCGTACGGCGAGAAGAACTTGCCCTCGCCCAGGCCCGAGACGGCGGCCAGGTCGGCGCTGTAGTTCGTGGCGGGCTTGCCGTCACGGTCGAGGAACTTCAGCGTGACGTCGTAGGACTCGACCTCGCGCTGCACGGCGGCGGCCGTGCGGACGGTCTGGTCGCCGCCCGTCGCCGTCACGTACGACGAGTAGGCGCCGTCGACCGTGCCGCCCAGCTTGGTGTTCACGGTGAACGGGACGGAGGCCTTGCCGCCGGCCGGGACGGTCACCGAGGTGGCGCCGAGCTTGAAGAAGCCGGCCGGGGCGGCCTGGCCCTTCGGGTTGGTGGCGGTCGACGACAGCTTCAGCGTGACGGCCTTCGTACCGAGGTTGCGGTACGTCAGTTCCTTGGTGACCGGCTTGTCGTCGGTGTGCGGCCACTGCTGGACGCCGAAGCTCACCGAGGACGGGTTGGCGATCACGGACTGCTTGATGGCCTTGTCGACCTGGATACGGCCCGAACCCTGCTGGAACGGCGTGTACTTGCCGCCCTTCGTGGAGCCGGTGAGGGCGCCCTTCAGCTCGGGGTACTTCCAGTCCGGGTGCTGCTGCTTCAGCAGCGCCGCGGCGCCCGCGACGTGCGGGGTCGCCATCGACGTACCGGAGATCGTCATGTAGCCGGCCGGCTTCTCGCCGACCTCGGCGGCTATCTGGTTGCCGGGGGCGGAGGCCGCGGTGATGTCCACGCCGGGCGCGGTCACGTCGGGCTTGAGGGCGCCGTCCATGCCGGGGCCGCGGCTGGAGAAGTCGGCCAGCACGTCCTTGTCGTCGACGGCGCCGACGGTCAGGGCCGCGGCGGCGCTGCCCGGGGAGCCGATGGTCTGCTCGCCGAAGCCGCCCTCGTTGCCGGCCGCGATGGCGAACAGGATGCCCTTCTCCTCGGACAGCTTGTTCACCGCCGCTTCCAGCGGGTCGATCGCGGGCGTGTCGCCGCCGCCCAGGCTCATGTTGACGACGTCGGCGCCCTCCGCGGCGGCCCACTCGATGCCGGCGAGGACCTCGGAGTCGCTGCCGAATCCGCCGTCGTCGAGCACCTTGCCGTTGATGATCTTCGCGCCGGGCGCGACGCCCTTGTACTTGCCGCCGGACTTCGCGCCCGTACCGGCCGCGATGGAGGCGACGTGCGTGCCGTGGCCGACCTTGTCGGTCGTGTCGGGCGAGGTGGTGAAGTTCTTGGCGCCGATCACCTGGCCCTTGAGGTCGGGGTGGGTGGCGTCCACACCGGTGTCGAGGACGGCGATCTTCACGCCCTTGCCGTCGTAGCCGGCGGCCCAGGCCTTGGGGGCGCCGATCTGCGGGACGGACTTGTCGAGGCTGGCCTTGCGGACGCCGTCGAGCCAGACGTGCGCGATGCCGGAGGCGGTCTTGTCGCCGTTGGTGACCGCGTCCCACAGCTCGGGCGCGTCCTCCTGCGGTGTCTGCACCGCGTCCGCGTTCACGGTCTTCAGGGAGTGGCTCAGCCGGCCGGCGTCGCGTACGTCGGCCTTGGTGGCCGCGGCGCTGCCCTGGTAGCCGACGATGACCTTCAGGCCCTTCTTCTGGGCCTTGCGGGTCGCGGACTTGTTGAGCTCGGTGACGTCGAAGAGCCGCTGGTCGAGCTTGCCGGCGGCGACCAGACGGACCGCGTCGGCCGGGATCACGAACGTGTGGCCGTCGAGCTTGCGGACCTGGACGGGAATGTCCTCGCGTCCCTTGGCCCGCTCCAGGCCGACGACACGGCCCTTGGCGTCCAGGACGACCCGGTCACCGGTGATCAGTGTGATGCGGTGCTTGGCGGTGACCGACGCCTGCTTCGCGGCTGCGGTCGTCTGCTCGCCGTTCGCCGACGCCGGGCTGGTCATACCCGCCGCCAGGGCCACGGCTGCTGCTGTGGCGACCGTGGCCGCGCACGCCCTTTTCACTTGTCTGCGCAAGTTTCCCCCTTGCAGAAGTACCGGGCGAATTCCCCGTTCACCCGGCCGGGGGTGGTCTCGTACGCATGGACGTACACCCCCCGGATTACGCAGTATGCCGACGGGTGATCAGGCACTCAATAGTTGAGAGAGAGGTAAGAAATCCGTGGGCCGGCTGTTACACGGCTGCCGGAACTCCGTTACAGGGCAAGGCGATTGCGCACGCGTGTTCTCCTTGACACCAGAGCCGGGGATAAAACGGAAGCCGCCGCTCGCCCCGAAATCGGGGCGGAGCGGCGGCTCTTGAGCGAGGCTACGGAGTCGTCAGACCGCCGAACCGGCCTTCCAGTCGGCCCAGTTCATGTTCCATCCGTTGAGCCCGTTGTCCGGCGCGATGGTCTTGTCGCCGGTGTTCTCGACGACCACCACGTCACCGATCATCGAGTTGTTGTAGAACCACGCGCCCGGGGTGTTCGGGTCGTCGGCGCCCTTCGCGTCCTGGAGGCCGACGCAGCCGTGACTGGTGTTCACGTTGCCGAAGATGGACTTCGCGCCCCAGTAGTTGCCGTGGATGAAGGTGCCGGAGCTGGACAGGCGGATGGCGTGCGGCACGTCCTTGATGTCGTACTCGCCCTTGCCGTCGTCGTCCGTGAAGCCCACGGTCGCGCCGTTCATGCGCGTCTCCTTGAACTTCTCGGACATCACCATGATGCCCTGGTAGGTCTTGTTCTCCGGCGAGCCGGCGGAGATCGGGATGGTCCGGACGACCTTGCCGTCCTGCGTGATCTTCATCTGCTTGGTCTTCGCGTCGACGTACGAGACCTGGTTGCGGCCGACCTTGAACGTGACCGTCTTCTGCTGGACGCCGTAGACGCCCTCGGCACCCTGGACACCGTCGAGCGCGAGCTTCAGCGTGACGGTGGAGCCTTCCTTCCAGTAGTCCTCGGGGCGGCAGTCCATGCGGTTGGCGTTGAACCAGTGACAGGCGACCTCCTGGCCGCTGGTCGTGCTGACCTTGACGCCCTTCTGGACGGCGGCCTTGTTGGTGATCGCCTTGTCGAAGTTGATCGAGACCGGCATGCCGACGCCCACGGTCTGGCCGTCGTCCGGAGTGAAGTTGCCGATGAAGCTGTTGGCCGGGGAGACCGTGGTGAACGAGGCGTTCTCGTGGGCGACGCGGCCCTCGGAGTCCTTCGCCTCCGCCGCCAGCTTGTAGGTGGTGGAGCGCTCCAGCTGCGTGCTGGGCTTCCAGCTGGTCTTGTCGGCGGATATCTGGCCGCTGACCTCCGCGCCGTCGGACGTCGTCATCTTGACGCTCGTGAGCGTGCCCTTGCTCACGGTGACGGCGGCGGAGTTGTTGATGGAGGCGTTGTCGGAGCCGTCCTCGGGCGTGATCTTGATCTGGGCCTCGGACGCCTTCTTGGCCGCGGCCTCGTCGACCTTCGACTGGGAGCTGTCGCCGCCGTCGCTCCCGGAGGCGCTGTCGTCGCCGCCGGAACAGGCCGAGAGCATCAGCACTCCGCCGAGCAGTGCGGACGCGACCGTCAGGCCCTTGCGCCGCTTACTGACCGTCATCACACGCTTCTCCATCGTTGCCGATTTCCCCAAAACCCCGAGTGTCCCCGTCAAAGTCCCAAGTGCCCCCGTCAGGACTCGCGAGTCCTCGTCGAGAACTTTCAACGCTACGGCCGGTTCGTCCGGTTCCCCATGTCGCGCACGTGTGGGGATCACCACGTCCGCGCCCGTCCGCGGCGAACGGGCGCGGACGGTGCGGTGAGGCCGGTGTGCCGCTTGAGACGCGGAGACCCCGGACGACGGTTGCCGCCCGGGGTCACTATTTTCCCAAGTGCCTCAGCTGTCACTGTCGTCGTCGACATCATCCTCGTCGAGGTCCCACTCCGGCGAATCGGGGTCGTAGTCGATCCGCTCGCTGCTCCAGGAGGCCTGCTGGAGCTCCACCCCCGGCACCTGGCTGACCAGGTCGAACGGATCCACGAGGTAGGCGAGGGCCTCGGCAGTGTCTTCCGTCACAGCGCCCTCGGCGTGGGCCCGCTCCGCCGCCGGCATCCCGCCGTCGCCGGCGATCCGGCGCAGCGCGGCCTTGGTGATCCCGTCCGCGTCCTCGACCTCGAGAACGAGCTCCACCCGAAGCCGGACAAAACGTGATGTCTCTGGAGTGCTCATGGCGCGAGCGTACGTCGAAGTCCTCCCGTGACTTTCCCGTGACCCGCGACTTTCACTAACATCGCCCCACACGGCCAATTCGCCAGCGCCACAAGGGGATCGATATTCCGTGTCATCCGCTCGCCGTCCGTTGCTGACCGCCACTGCCGCGGCGTCCCTGCTGGGCGCCCTGTGGTTCGTCCCGTCCGCCAACGCGACGTCGGACTCACCGGTGAGAGACGCGGTCGCGGCGAGCCCGTCGCCGCAGGTCGCGGAGCAGGCGCGGATCGCGGCCACGACCGCGGGCGACTCCGTCACCGGCACCGGCGCCCGCCTCGCCGACACGGGCAGCTTCGACAGCACGCCGTACGTCCTCGGCGGCACGCTCTTCCTCACGCTGGGCGCGGGCTTCGTCGCGTACTCGGTCCGCCGGGAGCGGCTCGGCTTCTGACGTCATGCGGCCGGGGCCCCGCCGCGCGGCGGGGCCCCGGCCGGCCTTCCCCTTGCCCGAGCGCCGTCTACAGCAGCGGGCCGGTGACCGCCTCCACCGCGGCCAGCAGCCGCCCGTCGCGCACGAACGCGTCCGCCGCGGCCAGGTCGGGTGCCAGGAACCGGTCCGGTCCCGGACCCTGAACTCCCGCTTCCCGCAGGGCGTCGATGACCGCCCGCGTCGCGGGCGCCGGGGTCAGCCCCTCGCGCAGCTCGATCGCGCGCGTGGCGGCGTACAGCTCGACGGCCAGGACCCGGGTGAGGTTGTCGACGGCCGTGCGCAGCTTGCGCGCCGCCGACCAGCCCATCGAGACGTGGTCCTCCTGCATGGCGGAGGACGGGATCGAGTCGGCGGACGCCGGTACGGCGAGCCGCTTCAGCTCGCTCACCAGCGCGGCCTGGGTGTACTGAGCGATCATCAGGCCCGAGTCCACACCGGCGTCGTCGGCGAGGAACGGCGGCAGGCCGTGGCTGCGGTTCTTGTCGAGCAGCCGGTCGGTGCGCCGCTCGGCGATGGAGCCGAGGTCGGCGACGGCGACGGCGAGGAAGTCCAGGACGTAGGCCACGGGCGCGCCGTGGAAGTTGCCGTTGGACTCCACGCGCCCGTCGGGCAGCACGACCGGGTTGTCCACCGCGGAGGCCAGCTCGCGGTCGGCGACCAGCCGGGCGTGCGCCATGGTGTCCCGCCCGGCCCCGGCGACCTGCGGGGCACAGCGCACCGAGTAGGCGTCCTGGACGCGCGGCGCGTCGTCCTGGTGATGGCCGGTCAGCCCCGAACCCTGCAGCACGGCCGCCATGTTGGCGGCACTGGCGGCCTGCCCCGGGTGCGGCCGGATGGCGTGCAGCTCGGGGGCGAGGACCTTGTCGGTGCCGAGCAGGGCCTCCAGGGACAGCGCGGCCGTGACGTCGGCGGACCGGTAGAGCCTGTCCAGGTCGGCCAGGGCCATGACCAGCATGCCGAGCATGCCGTCGGTGCCGTTGAGGAGGGCGAGGCCTTCCTTCTCGCGCAGCTCGACCGGCTGGATGCCGTGTGCGGCCAGGAGTTCGGCGGCCGGGCGCACGACACCGTCGGGGCCCTCGGCGTCCCCCTCCCCCATGAGCGCGAGGGCGCAGTGGGACAGCGGCGCCAGGTCGCCGGAGCAGCCGAGGGAGCCGTACTCGTGCACGACCGGGGTGATACCGGCGTTGAGGAGGTCGGCCATGGTCTGCGCGACCTCGGGCCGTACGCCGGTGTGCCCGGAGCAGACGGTCTTCAGCCGCAGGAACATCAGGGCGCGTACGACGTCCCGCTCCACCCGCGGCCCCATGCCGGCGGCGTGCGAGCGGACGATGTTGCGCTGGAGCTGTGCGCGCAGCTCCGGGCTGATGTGCCGGGTCGCCAGGGCGCCGAAGCCGGTGCTCACGCCGTACACGGGGTCGGGCTTGGCCGCCAGCGCCTCCACGATCTCGCGGGCCGCGGCGAGGGCGGCCACCGCCTCCTCGGAGAGCTGGACGCGGGCACCGCCGCGCGCCACGGCGAGCACGTCGGACGCGGTCACCCCGGAAGTCCCCACCACCACAGTGTGCATATCCATATTCAGGAGCGTACGCAGTGAATTCGATGATGTCACCACTGGGGACCCGGTTCACCCCTTACCGATACGTCACACGCGCGGCCCGCTGTCTCTACGGCGCGTGCCGCCCCCGGAACCGCCGGCGCTCACCGTCGGCCTCCTTGGACGGCTCGTCCGCGAGCCGCATCACGGGATCGTCGGGCCCGGCCCGCCCGGCGACGACCGGCCGCGTGGCCCGCTCGGCCTTCGCCCGGTACTGGGCGGCGTCGGCGAGCCGGAACAGCCGCCGGGCCGAGGGCACGGGCCCGATCGGGTCCTCGGTGGAGGCGACCCCGCAGGCCACACCGTCCCCGAGCTCCAACTCCGCCGCCCGGCGGCACAGTTCACCGGCCGCCTTCACCACCTGGTCGGCTGGCGGCCCGACCGCGAGCAGACAGAACTCGTCCCCGCCGAGCCGTGCCGCCAGGGCCCCGGGCAGCATGGCCCCGCACAGCGACAGCACGGAGCCGAAACGCTCCAGGAGCCGGTCGCCTGCGGCGTGCCCGTGGGTGTCGTTGACCCGCTTGAGCCCGTTCAGATCGCAGACGACGAGGCTGACGACGGCTCCGTCCCTGCGGTGCCGCTCGATCGCCCGCTCCAGGCGTACGTCCACGGCGCGGCGGTTGGCCAGTCCCGTCAGCGCGTCGGTGAACGCCAGGCGCCGGGCCTCTTCCAGCCGCTCGGTCTGGGCGATGCCGGCGGCGATGACGGCGGCCAGCACGGTGGCGAAGTCGGCGTCGGCCCGCTCGAAGACGGGCTCCCCGACCGGCCGGGCGACGTACAGCTCCCCCCAGGCCCGGCCGTGCAGCACGATGGGCGCGACCACGCAGCAGCCGCGGCCACGGCGGCGCAGGGCGGCGACGCGCTGATGGCAGTACCCGGGACGCCGCCCGGCGGCGGGCCCCTCGGCGGTCTCCACCCAGGCGTCCGGCTCCCCGCCACCTGCCCACTGCTCGTGCAGGAACTCCGTGATCTCCGCGAACTGGTGCACCGGATAGGACTCGTCCTCCGGGAACTCCTCCTCCCCCTCGGCCAGCTCACCGACGTTCACGAGGACCTTCAGCCGCCCGAGCTCCCGCTCCCACACCGACAGCGCGGCAAAGCTCCCGCCCAGCGCCCGGCACGCCCCGACGGCCGCCGCACGCCACGCCTCACGCGACCCGTGCGCGGCCGCCATCCCCTGAGCCAACGCGACGACAGCCACGAGCCGTCTGTCCTCACCCATCACCCCAGGCTAGGCAGTTTCCAGCCAATTGGTTCTGTTGACGGCGCGAACGGGGAGGAGTGGATGTCCACAGCCGGTCCCGCCCGGCAGCGGGCGAGCGACCCTCGGATCACTCCCCCGGCCACTCCGGCTTCCGCTTCTCGTTGAACGCGGCCACCCCCTCCGCCCGATCCCCCGAGAACGCCACAGCCCGCCAGGCCGCGTCCTCCACCTCGAGCCCGGCCCGCAGATCCAGCCCCTGCCCCAACCGCAACGCCCGCTTCGCCGCCCGCAACCCCACGGGCGAATTCCCGGCGATCCGAGCAGCCAGCGCCAACGCCGACTCCCGGTCCCGCCCCTCCTCCACCACCTGATCGACGAGCCCCAACTCCCCCGCCTCGACGGCCTCCACCCGCCGCGCCGAGAAGATCAGCTCAGCCGCCCGCGCGGCCCCCACCCGCCGCGGCAGCAACTGCGTGCCCCCGCCCCCGGGGATCACCCCCACCGACACCTCCGGCAACCCCACCACCGCCGTCCGGTCCGCCACGATCACGTCACACGCCAGCGCCAGCTCGAACCCGCCGCCCAGCGCGAACCCGTGCACCGCCGCCACCGTCGGCACCGGCAGCTCCAGCACTCCGGTGTACGCTCCGCGCGCCACCGGCCGCTGCCGGACGAGCTCCGCATCGCTGAACGAGTTCCGCTCCTTCAGGTCGGCCCCGACACAGAACGCCCGCTCGTGCGTCGAGGTCAGTACGACCACCCGTACGTCCCGGTCCTCCCCCAGCGCCGCACACGCCCCGGCGATGGACCGCGCCATCTCCGTCGACACCGCGTTCATGGCCTTGGGCCGGTCGAGGACGAGCTCCGCGACATGCCCCTGCTCGTGCCGCCGCACCAGCACGAACTCCCCGAACCGTTCCTCACTCATGACACCCTCCGGTTAACGCGGGTTAACAACATCGCCGCTCCGATCATCGCAGCCCCACCCCACCCGCGAAAGGGCGGACGCGTCCGGTTCCGGCACCACCACCCCGCCCACCCGTTCGAGTGACATCACCGCAACTCCGGCCCGATCGCCCATGGGAGCGCATAGCGTGCATCCGCCGCGGCGCACTGGGGGCGCGTGCGTACCGGGGAGGAACCATGACGACGAGGAAGACGCCGGCGAATCCGCAGCGGGGCACCGGAGCACCGGCACCCCGCCGGCCGGAACCGGCCATGCCTCATCAGCCAGGCGCCCCCCACGAACCGACCCCGGCGGAAACCGACCCCTTCTCACCGCGCGCCCGAGGCCGGCACCGCAAACCCCGCCCCCGCAAGGCCCTGCTCGCCGCCGGCGGCCTCGCCCTGGCAGCCGGCGCCCTGAGCCTCGTACGCCTGACCTCCGGCCCCGGCACCGACAGCGTCGGCAGCGTCGAGGCCGAGCCCCGTCCCGACCCGGTCACGACCGGCACGGACGAGGCCACGATCACCGCCGCCACCGGCCCCGCCGCCCCGGAGGCGAGCCCTTCGTCGCCCACCGCCCTGGGCGGCCTGCCCGCGTCGCCGGGCACCCGCGGCCCGGCCGCCGCCTCGCGCACCCCGTCCACCTACACGGCCACGTCCACCGACACCCGGGGGGCACACACGGCCGCGGGGCCCCGGCCGACGGCCGTCCCCGACACGACGAACCCCCCGGCCCCGCCGGCCGCGGGCAACGGCAAGGCCCCACGCCCTGCCCAGACCCCGCCCTCACCGCCGGACCGGACCGCACCCGCCCCGGCTCCCGAGCCCGAGAAGCCGAAGGAACCGGAGGACCCGCGCCTGTGCGTGCCGGTCATCGGCCTGTGCGTGGACTCGCCGGGCTGAGATCCCGTCCGGAAAGCCCCGGTCGCCCCGTCAGCCGTTGTCGCGCCGTGTGAGCAGCCACGGCTCCACGACGCCCAGCCCACGCACCGGCCGCTGCCACATCGGCTGCAACGCGAACCGGTACGTCGGCGGCTCCTCGCCCTCCTTCTCCGCCGCCGCGGCCTCCTCGGCCGCCTCCGCCTCCGAGGACGGGGCGTCCTGCGTGCGGATAAGCTCCTCGGCGAAGGCGGTGTCGACGAGCACGGCATCCTTCGGAGCTATCGAGGTGAGCCGGGAGGCCAGGTTCACGGTCGTACCGAACACATCACCCATACGGGTGGTCACCGTGCCGAACGCCATGCCGACGCGCAGCTCCGGCATCGTCTCGTCGTGCGCCATGGTCTCGATCAGGCGCAGGGCGATCTCGGCGGCCGTGCCCGAGTCGTCGGCCGCGTACAGCACCTCGTCGCCGAGGGTCTTGATCAGCCGGCCGCCGTTCGCGGCGACCAGATCGGCGGCGGTGGTCTCGAAGGCCTCGACCAGCTCGCCGAGCTCCTCCTCCTCCATCCGGCGCGTCAGCCGCGTGAACCCGACCAGATCGGCGAAGCCGACCGCGAGCCGCCGGTCCACCATCTCCTCGTCGTCCGCGGCCTGCACGACCCGTCCGGCCGAGGCGGCGAGCTGCCGCCGCCAGACGTAGACCAGGAACTCCTCCAGCTCGGGCAGGAGCAGCTCGACGATCGGATACGTCACCTCGGTGCGCGTCATGCCCGGCTCGGGCGGCTCGGTCAGTCCCTCCAGGAAGGAGTCGATCTGCCACTCGGCGAGCCGCGCGGTGGTCTGCCCGGTGGACCGGGCCACCTGCACGGCCATCGCCTCGCTCAGCAGCCCCGCCTCGACGAGACCGGCGAGGCGCCGCAGCGCCAGTACGTCCGCCTCGGTGAGCGCCTTGGCCTGCCCGATGTCGGCGAAACCCATCGCCCGCCAGAAGCGGGAGGCCAGTTCCATGGAGACGCCGGCGCTGCGGGCCGCCTGGAACGGGGTGTAGCGGCGCTCGGCGCCCAGGATGAGCCCTTCGAGGCGCAGGGCGAGCGGATCCTCGCCGGAGTCGGCGCCCTGCGCGTCCTCGCCGGAACCCGAGTCGTCGACGGTCACGCGTGCTGCCCTTCCGATCTGTCACGGTCATGTATCGACCGGCCTCAACTCTACGGCAGGTGTGCGCCAGCTCACTCCGTTTGGTTCAGCCGGGGGGTGGGGTGAGGTACCCGGCGTGTCCGAGGCACCCGGCGTTGCCCCACCGCCCGGCGAAGGCCGGGGCTGCTGCGCAGCGCCCCGACCCCAGCGACCACGCCGAGCAACCGTCAAGCAGGCCTCAGGTGCACGATGTCCCCCGCGCCGACAGGCTCCTGCACCCCCTCCCCCGTGGCCAGCACCAGCCGCCCGTCCCCGTCCACCGCAACCGCTTCCCCCACCACGGCCCGATCCCCCGGCAACTCCGCCCGCACTTCCCTCCCGAGCGTCGCGCACCCCGCCGCGTACGCCTCCTGCAACCCGCAGACACCCGCGTCGCCGCCCGCCGCACGCCACTTCCCGTACCACTCCTCCAGCGACCGCAGCACCCCCCGCAGCAACGGATCCCGATCCGTACTCACGGCCCCGGCCAGCCCCAGCGACCCCGCCGTGGGCACGGGCAGCTCGTCCTCCTTCAGCGTGACGTTGATGCCGACGCCGATGACGACCCCGCCGTCGCCCGCCCGCTCCGCCAGGATCCCCCCGGCCTTGCGCTCCTCGCCCCGCACGGTGACCAGCAGGTCGTTCGGCCACTTCAGCGCCGTGTCGACACCCGCCGCCCGCGACAACCCCGTCGCCACCGCGACACCCGTGAGCAGCGGCAGCCACCCCCACCGCTCGACCGGCACCTCGCTCGGGGTGAGCAGCACGGAGAAGAACAGACCGGAGCGGGGAGGCGCCGTCCACTGCCGGTCGAGACGCCCGCGCCCGGCCGTCTGCTCCTCGGCGACGAGCACGGCGCCCTCGGCGGCCCTGCCCTCGGCCGCCCGGGCCACCAGGTCGGAGTTCGTGGAGCCGGTGCGCTGCACCACGTCCACCTCGGACCACAGCGCACCCTCATGCACCAGGCCCCGGCGCAGGGCGGTGATGTTGAGGGGCGGACGGTCCAGGTCGGACCAACGGCTACCGTTCGGCTCTGATGCATCTCGCGGCGTCATGCAAGCCACCCTAGGTGTGGTAAACGCCGCACTGCCGATGCGGAGGCACCCCACTAGTCTACGGATGAGTAACCGTCCCCCCTTTTGAGCAGGCAGGGAGCCACATCCCGATGTCCGAGCCGGAAGAGTTGCAGCAGCCCGACATTCACACGACCGCGGGCAAGCTCGCGGATCTCCAGCGCCGCATCGAAGAAGCGACGCACGCCGGCTCCGCACGCGCCGTCGAGAAGCAGCACGCCAAGGGCAAGCTGACGGCCCGTGAGCGAATCGATCTCCTGCTCGACGAGGGCTCCTTCGTCGAACTCGACGAGTTCGCCCGGCACCGTTCCACCAACTTCGGCCTCGACAAGAACCGGCCGTACGGGGACGGGGTGGTCACCGGTTACGGCACCGTCGACGGCCGCCCCGTCGCCGTGTTCTCCCAGGACTTCACCGTCTTCGGCGGGGCCCTCGGCGAGGTCTACGGGCAGAAGATCGTCAAGGTCATGGACTTCGCCCTGAAGACCGGCTGCCCGGTCATCGGCATCAACGACTCCGGCGGCGCCCGGATCCAGGAGGGCGTCGCCTCCCTCGGTGCCTACGGCGAGATCTTCCGCCGCAACACCCACGCGTCGGGTGTCATCCCGCAGATCAGCCTGGTCGTCGGCCCGTGTGCGGGCGGGGCCGTGTACTCCCCCGCCATCACCGACTTCACGGTGATGGTCGACCAGACCTCGCACATGTTCATCACCGGGCCCGACGTCATCAAGACCGTCACCGGCGAGGACGTCGGCTTCGAGGAGCTGGGCGGAGCCAGGACCCACAACTCGACGTCCGGCGTCGCCCACCACATGGCGGGCGACGAGAAGGACGCCATCGAGTACATCAAGCAGCTCCTGTCCTACCTGCCGTCCAACAACCTCTCCGAACCGCCGGCCTTCCCCGAGGAGGCCGACCTCGAGGTCACCGACGAGGACCGCGAGCTGGACGTGATCGTCCCGGACAGCGCGAACCAGCCGTACGACATGCACGCGGTCATCGAGCACGTCCTGGACGACGCCGAGTTCTTCGAGACTCAGCCGCTGTACGCGCCGAACATCGTCACCGGCTTCGGCCGCGTCGAGGGCCGGCCGGTCGGCATCATCGCCAACCAGCCGACGCAGCTCGCCGGGTGCCTGGACATCAAGGCCAGCGAGAAGGCCGCCCGCTTCGTGCGGACCTGCGACGCCTTCAACGTCCCGGTCCTCACCTTCGTCGACGTCCCCGGCTTCCTGCCCGGCGTCGGCCAGGAGCACGACGGCATCATCCGGCGCGGCGCCAAGCTGATCTACGCCTACGCCGAGGCGACCGTCCCGCTCATCACGATCATCACCCGCAAGGCCTTCGGCGGCGCCTACGACGTCATGGGCTCCAAGCACCTGGGTGCCGACCTCAACCTCGCCTGGCCCACCGCCCAGATCGCCGTCATGGGCGCCCAGGGCGCGGTCAACATCCTGCACCGCCGCACGATCGCGGAGGCAGAGGCGAACGGCGAGGACCTGGAGGCGGTCCGCGCCCGGCTGATCCAGGAGTACGAGGACGCCCTCCTCAACCCCTACGTCGCGGCCGAGCGCGGCTACATCGACGCGGTGATCATGCCGTCCGAGACCCGCCGGCACGTCGTACGGGGTCTGCGTCAACTGCGGACGAAGCGGGAATCCCTGCCTCCGAAGAAGCACGGCAACATCCCCCTCTAGACCGGCGAGCCCAGGAGGCCCACATGACGATCAAGGTCGTACGGGGCAACCCGACCCCCGAGGAGCTGGCCGCCGCCCTGGCGGTGGTCAGGGCCCGCGCCGCGGCGGCGGCAGCAACGCCGCCCGGCGCGCCGGCCACCCGCGACTCCTGGTCCGACCCGTCCCGCATCGCGGCCCACCGCCTGCCCCAGCCGGGGCCGGCGGCATGGGGCCGCACGTACTGGCCGGGCTGACCCACAGGGCGGACACGCCCCAGGGGTGGGGGCCGGACAACTTGAGTACTCGTACTCAGGCGCCGCCCCCGCCCCCCGTCCGACCATGGAAGGCATGCTGTGGTCCGACCCCGAGAACGAACCGCCGAAAGAGCTGCGCGACACGCAGGACATGCTTCGGCGGCTGGGCGTTCTCATGGCGTTGGCCATGGTGCTGGCGATGATCGTGATCGGCGTGAGGTGAGTCGCGCCAGGTGACGCCGATACGCTGAACGCATGACAGATCAGCCGCGCCGCCGACTCGTCCTCGCCTCCCAGTCCCCCGCCCGGCTCGGGCTGCTCCGCCAGGCCGGTCTCGCCCCCGAGGTGATCGTGAGCGGCGTCGACGAGGAGGCCGTCACCGCTCCCACCCCCGCCGAGCTGGCGCTCGCCCTGGCCGAGGCGAAGGCCTCCGTCGTGGCGGCCCGGCCGGAGGCCAAGGGCGCGATCGTGATCGGCTGCGACTCGGTGCTCGACCTGGACGGCCAGGCCCTCGGCAAGCCCGAGGACGCCGAGGAGGCCACCGCCCGCTGGAAGGCGATGCGCGGACGCGCCGGAACGCTCCAGACCGGCCACTGCGTCTACGACACGCTCTCCGGCCGCTACGCCTCCGCCACCGCGTCCACCGTCGTCCACTTCGGCGAGCCCACGGACGAGGAGATCGCCGCCTACGTCGCCTCCGGCGAACCCCTCTACGTCGCCGGTGCGTTCACCCTGGACGGCCGCTCGGCCCCGTTCATCGACGGCATCGACGGCGACCACGGCAACGTCATCGGCATCAGCCTGCCCCTCGTGCGGCGGCTGCTCGCCGGGCTGGGCGTCGGCATCACGGAGTTGTGGGCGCCGCCGGAGAAGTGACCGGGGTCCCGCCGCCGCCCGTCCCGTCCTGGGGCGCGGTGTCGGCGGGCTCGGCCGCACGGTCGTAGGTCATCAGCAGCAGCACGATCAGGCCGAGCACCAGCATCATGAACAGGAACGCGGGCGGGCCGACGAGTCCCCAGGTGAACGCGCCGAGCAGCCCGTGCACGACCGCCGCGCTGATCAGCAGCACCCGCCCGAACCCCGCCGCGGGCCGGTCCCGCAGCGCCACCAGCAGGGCGACCAGGCCGCACAGGGCGAAGTAGAGGCCGAAGACGATCCCGCCGATCTTCGACGACACGGACATCATGTGCGGGTCGAGTCCGGCCAGGGACATGTCCTGCCGGTCGACGGCGACGCCGAGGATCCAGTTCAGCGCGGCGATGCCGAGCGCCTCTCCGAACAGCACCACTGCCACGACCCACGCCACCGGCCTGCGCACCACCGGGCCCCACCCACTTACCCCTAGTACGTTCGAGACATCGCGAGGCTACTAACCGGTAAACCCTGGGACAAGGGTTCTGCGGAGGGCAAAGAATCATTGGGCCATTCGTAGGGACTCCACAAAGAAACCGAGTGGCCCGCAGCACGTGATGACAGAGACCTTGGCCACAGAGGAGGGCTAGGGTTTGCCGGAGGAGTACTGCGTACCGCGGTGCGACAAGGGATTTCGCGGGTCGAGCGAGCCTCGCATCACGCTCCGTGTGGGCAAGCTCACCACTGGGGACGGGTCGAAGTGTCGTGTCGGCAGTCCCTAAACTCGGCTTGTTTCAAGGAGGGAGCCTCATCGTGCGCAAGGTGCTCATCGCCAACCGTGGCGAAATCGCTGTCCGCGTGGCCCGGGCCTGCCGGGATGCCGGCATCAAGAGCGTGGCCGTCTACGCCGACCCGGACCGGGACGCTCTGCATGTCCGCGCCGCGGATGAGGCGTTCGCCCTGGGCGGTGACACGCCGGGCACCAGCTATCTCGACATCGAGAAGGTGCTGAACGCCGCGCGCGAGTCGGGCGCGGACGCGATCCACCCCGGCTACGGCTTCCTCTCGGAGAACGCGGACTTCGCGCAGGCGGTCCTGGACGCGGGCCTGATCTGGATCGGCCCGCCCCCGCAGGCGATCCGCGACCTGGGCGACAAGGTCGCCGCCCGGCACATCGCGCAGCGCGCGGGCGCCCCGCTGGTGGCGGGCACGCCCGACCCGGTGTCCGGTGCCGAGGAGGTCGTCACCTTCGCCGAGGAGCACGGTCTGCCGATCGCCATCAAGGCGGCGTTCGGTGGTGGCGGCCGCGGCCTGAAGGTCGCGCGCACGCTGGAAGAGGTCCCGGAGCTGTACGACTCGGCGGTCCGCGAGGCCGTGGCGGCCTTCGGCCGGGGCGAGTGCTTCGTCGAGCGCTACCTCGACAAGCCCCGCCACGTGGAGACCCAGTGCCTGGCCGACCAGCACGGCAACGTGGTCGTGGTCTCCACGCGCGACTGCTCCCTCCAGCGCCGGCACCAGAAGCTGGTCGAGGAGGCGCCCGCGCCCTTCCTGTCCGAGGCGCAGGTGGAGCAGCTGTACTCGGCCTCCAAGGCGATCCTGAAGGAGGCCGGCTACGTCGGCGCCGGCACGGTCGAGTTCCTCGTCGGCAACGACGGCACGATCTCCTTCCTGGAGGTCAACACCCGTCTCCAGGTGGAGCACCCGGTCACCGAGGAGGTCGCCGGCATCGACCTCGTGCGCGAGATGTTCCGCATCGCCGACGGCGAGGAGCTCGGCTACGGCGACCCGGCGCTGCGGGGGCACTCCTTCGAGTTCCGCATCAACGGCGAGGACCCGGGCCGCAACTTCCTGCCGGCTCCCGGCACGGTCACGACGTTCGCCCCGCCGTCCGGCCCGGGTGTCCGCCTGGACGCGGGTGTGGAATCCGGCTCGGTCATCGGCCCGGCGTGGGACTCCCTGCTGGCCAAGCTGATCGTCACCGGCCGCACGCGCAAGGAGGCACTGGAGCGGGCCGCCCGTGCCCTGGAGGAGTTCCAGGTCGAGGGCATGGCGACGGCGATCCCGTTCCACCGTGCGGTGGTGCGGGACCCGGCGTTCGCTCCCGAGGTGCACGGTCAGGACGGGCCGTTCACGGTCCACACCCGCTGGATCGAGACCGAGTTCGTCAACGAGATCAAGCCCTTCGCGGCCGCTGCGGACGCCTTGGACGCGGACGAGGAGGCGGGCCGCGAGACGGTGGTCGTCGAGGTCGGCGGCAAGCGCCTCGAGGTCTCCCTCCCGGCGTCCCTGGGCATGTCCCTGGCCCGCACGGGCCTCGCGGCCGGGGCCAAGCCCAAGCGCCGCGCGGCGAAGAAGTCGGGCCCCGTCGCCTCCGGTGACACCCTCGCCTCCCCGATGCAGGGCACCATCGTCAAGGTCGCGGTGGAGGAGGGCCAGGAGGTCAAGGAGGGCGACCTGGTCGTCGTCCTGGAGGCCATGAAGATGGAACAGCCCCTCAACGCCCACAAGTCCGGCACGATCAAGGGCCTCAGCGCGGAGATCGGCGCCTCGGTCACGTCCGGCGCGGCGATCTGCGAGATCAAGGACTGACCGGGACGGACGGCGCCTTCGGCGCGGCCCTGGACCGGGGCCGTGCCGGGGCCGTCCTCGGAACGGCGCGATGGGCTCGGCACCAACCATCCGTCCGTTGACGCGCCAACCGCTGCGGGCGGACACCCCCCGGCACGTCCCCTTCTCGCCGTAGGCGACTGCGGGGGCGTCGTGGCTTGGCTGCCGCGGGCCGCCGGTCCCGCTGAGCTGCGGGCAGTCGTGCCTCCCCCAGTGCCTCAAGGGCCTGGGAGGTACTCCCAGGGCGGCACAGGTGGGCGCAGCGGTACCCCGCAGCGCCGGGTCGCGCCACGCCCGGCCTCAGCAGGCGCTGACGGCACCCTCTACGCCGAGTTGCGGACCCACCCGGCAAAACGCCGGGTGCCTGGCAACCGACAGCACCTGGACCGGCACCCGGCTCTCAACGCCGCCGCAGATCCGCAACCCTGCCCCGCTCCGCCCCAGGACTCTGCTCCCCGAGCATCGAGGCCGACCGCAACCCGCTCCCCGCCCCCGGCACCTGCCTCCGCGGCCCGGGCAACGGCACATCCCGACGCTGCTGACGCGCCGGGACGGCATCACCCCCGGGGCCTCCCGCCCCGGCCGAACCCCCCGGCGCCCCCGCGACAGCGATCTGCACTCCCTGATCGGCGAGCGCCTGGAGCTCCGTAGCCGCACGGTCGTCGTGACCTGGCGGTTCGTCCGTCACGAGGCGGGTGATGAGATCCGTCGGCACGGTCTGGAACATCGTGTCCGTCCCGAGCTTGGTGTGGTCGGCGAGGACCACGACCTCCGCGGCCGCCTGCACCAACGCCCGGTCGACGGATGCCGACAGCATGTTGGACGTGGACAGCCCGCGCTCCGCGGTCAGACCGCTCCCGGACAGGAACGCCCGCGACACCCGCAGCCCGTGCAGGGACTGCTCGGCACCGCTGCCGACCAGGGCGTAGTTCGAGCCGCGGAGCGTTCCGCCGGTCATCACGACCTCGACCCGGTTGGCATGGGCCAACGCCTGTGCGACGAGCAGTGAGTTGGTGACGACGGTCAGCCCGGGCACCCGGGCGAGCCGGCGTGCCAGCTCCTGGGTCGTCGTACCCGCCCCGACCACGATCGCCTCGCCCTCCTCCACGAAACTCGCGGCGAGGTCGGCGATGGCGGTCTTCTCGGCGGTCGCGAGATGAGACTTCTGCGGAAAGCCGGACTCCCGCGTGAAACCGCCCGGCAGTACCGCACCGCCGTGCCGGCGGTCGAGGAGTCCTTCTGCCTCCAGCGCGCGCACGTCCCGCCGTACGGTCACTTCGGAGGTCTGGACGACGCGGGCGAGCTCACGGAGCGACACGGCCCCGTTCGCTCGCACCATTTCGAGGATCAATTGGCGACGTTCTGCAGCGAACACGAAACTGACAGTAACGCCAGCGACCGTCTGCTTTCAGCAGTTTGCGCTGAATAGCAGAAGATGTTCGCACGGAGCAGCGGGAAGTGGTATAGGACCTAGTCCGGCCGCCTATGCCGCACGCATGGTCGAACACTGCCCGTGACCAGCGAGGAGGCGGATCCGGCCTCAGCTCTCGCCGGTCTCCTTACGGGTGTGCAACTGCCGTGCCACCTCGGCGATCGAGCCCGACAACGAGGGATAGACGGTGAAGGCGTTCGCAATCTGTTCGACTGTCAGATTGTTGTCGACCGCGATCGAGATGGGGTGGATCAGTTCCGAGGCACGCGGCGCCACGACCACGCCGCCGACCACGATCCCCGTCCCCGGCCGGCAGAAGATCTTGACGAAGCCGTCGCGGATGCCCTGCATCTTCGCGCGCGGGTTGCGCAGCAGCGGCAGCTTCACGACGCGGGCGTCGATCTTCCCGCCGTCGACATCGGCCTGGCTGTAGCCGACGGTGGCGATCTCCGGGTCGGTGAAGACGTTCGACGAGACGGTCTTCAGGTTCAGCGGGGCCACGGCATCGCCCAGGAAGTGGTACATGGCGATACGTCCCTGCATGGCGGCCACGGAGGCGAGGGCGAACACGCCCGTCACGTCACCGGCCGCGTACACGCCCGGAGCGGTCGTACGCGACACCTTGTCGGTCCAGATGTGACCGGACTCGCGCAGCCTGACCCCGGCTTCCTCCAGCCCCATGCCCGAGCTGTTCGGAACGGCACCGACGGCCATGAGGCAGTGCGACCCGGTGATGACACGCCCGTCGGAGAGGGTCACCTCTACCCGGTCCCCGACCCGCTTGGCGGACTGCGCCCGGGTACGCCCCATGACGTTCATCCCGCGCCGCCGGAAGACCTCCTCCAGCACGGCGGCCGCGTCCGGGTCCTCACCGGGCAGCACCCGGTCCCGCGACGACACGAGCGTCACCTTCGACCCCAGCGCCTGGTAGGCACCGGCGAACTCGGCACCGGTCACACCCGACCCGACCACGATCAGCTCCTCGGGGAGCTCGTCGAGGTCGTACACCTGGGTCCAGTTCAGGATCCGCTCGCCGTCGGGCTGGGCGTCGGGCAGCTCGCGGGGATGCCCGCCGGTGGCGATGAGCACGGCATCCGCCGTCAGAGTCTCTTCGCTCCCGTCGGCGGCGCGCACCACGACCTTCCGCGACCCGTCGAGCGCCTGCATGCCCTCCAGCCGCCCGCGCCCGCGCAGGACACGCGCACCGGCACGCGTCACGGAGGCCGTGATGTCGTGCGACTGGGCGAGCGCGAGCCGCTTCACACGCCGGTTGACCTTGCCCAGGTCCACCCCCACCACCCGGGCGGCCTGCTCGATGTGCGGGGTGTCGTCCGCGACGATGATCCCCAGCTCCTCGTACGAGGAGTCGAAGGTGGTCATCACCTCGGCCGTGGCGATGAGGGTCTTGGACGGCACGCAGTCGGTGAGCACCGACGCCCCGCCCAGACCGTCGCAATCGACGACGGTCACCTCCGCACCGAGTTGTGCGGCGACCAGCGCCGCTTCGTATCCGCCGGGTCCGCCACCGATGATCACGATCCGAGTCACGTACTCCATTGTCCCGCACGCCTCGACGGGACACCGCCCCGGGGGACCCGCCCGATGCGGCTCCGTTACGCGAGTGACTCCGGTGCACCTGCCGTACCCTCTCCCCATGTCGCTCTACGCCGCGTACGCCGGCAACCTCGACGCGCGGCTGATGTCCCGCCGCGCCCCGCACTCGCCGCTGCGCGCCACCGGCTGGCTGAACGGGTGGCGGCTGACCTTCGGCGGCGAGCACATGGGCTGGGAGGGCGCCCTGCCGACGATCGTCGAGGACCCCCTCTCCCAGGTCTTCGTCGCGCTGTACGACATCGCCCCCATGGACGAGGAGTCGCTCGACCGGTGGGAGGGCGTGGGGCTCGACATCTATCGCCGCACACGCGTACGGGTGCACACCCTGGAGGGTGACGAGCAGGCGTGGGCCTTCGCCCTCAACGCCTACGAGGGCGGCCTGCCCTCCGCCCGCCACCTGGGCGAGATCGCCGACGCGGCCGAATCGGCCGGCGCCCCGCACGACTACGTGATGGAACTCCGCAAGCGCCCCTGCTGAGCCCCGCCTCGTCGGAAACGACAAGACAACGATCGCCACCCCGTGAGCTCTGCCATCTACGCGCGTAGGCAATCACCGGCTACCCTCGTCGGCGTGAACGCATCTCTTCTTCCGGACGACATCCAGGGCGACCCCCACGCCGCCGCCGACGCCGCCGCGGCCCGCCTGCGCGAACTCACGGGCGCCGAGACCCACGACGTCGCCCTCGTGATGGGCTCCGGCTGGGCCCCGGCCGTGGACGCCCTCGGCGCCCCCGAGGCAGAGCTCCAGGTCACCGAGCTGCCCGGCTTCCCGCCGCCGGCGGTCGAGGGCCACGGAGGCAAGATCCGCTCGTACCGGATCGGCAACAAGCGCGCCCTCGTCTTCCTCGGCCGCACGCACTACTACGAGGGCCGCGGCGTGGCCGCCGTCGCCCACGGCGTCCGCACCGCCGTGTCGGCCGGCTGCAAGACGATCGTCCTCACCAACGGCTGCGGCGGCCTGCGCGAGGGCATGCGCCCCGGCCAGCCGGTCCTGATCAGCGACCACATCAACCTCACGGCGACGTCCCCGATCATCGGCGCCAACTTCGTCGACCTCACCGACCTCTACTCCCCGCGCCTGCGGGCCCTGTGCAAGGAGGTCGACCCCACCCTGGAGGAGGGCGTCTACGCCCAGTTCCCCGGCCCGCACTACGAGACTCCGGCCGAGATCCGCATGGCCCGGGTCATCGGGGCGGACCTGGTGGGCATGTCGACGGTCCTGGAGGCGATCGCCGCGCGTGAGGCGGGTGCGGAGGTTCTGGGCATCTCCCTCGTCACGAACCTGGCAGCGGGCATGACCGGGGAGCCCCTCAACCACGAAGAGGTCCTCCAGGCCGGCCGCGACTCCGCCACGAGGATGGGCTCACTGCTCGCGCAGGTCCTGGACCGCCTGTAGACAACCCGGGGCCGGGGCCGGGTGGGTCCGCAGCCCGGCGGAACGGGGTGCCGCTTCTTTGGGACGGGTGCCGCCCTGGTGGCACCTCCCAGGCCCTCAAGGCACTGGGGGAGGCACGACTGCCCGCAGCCAAGCCGATGCGCAGCCGCACCCGCGTACGCACGGAAGGGGACGTGTCGGGGGGTGTCCGCCCGCAGCGGTTGGCGCGTCAACGGACGGTTAGTCGGTATCCGACCCCATCGCGCCGTTCCGAGGACGGACACCCCCCGTCGCGGCCCCGACCCACCGCACCCCGGTAGGCGCTACGCGCGCCCCCCACCGAAGCCGCACAGGCCGCCGCAGGCACCCGGCACGACCGCCGGAGGCATCCGCACCCGCATGACAACCGGAGAGGCTGACACAGACCGTGCACGACGAACTCATCGCACAGGCCCAGGCGTGGCTCACCGAGGACCCCGACCCGGAAACCCGCACCGAGCTCGCCCGCCTCATCGACGCGAAGGACCACACCGAACTCGCCGCCCGCTTCAGCGGCACCCTCCAGTTCGGCACGGCCGGCCTCCGAGGCGAACTCGGCGCCGGCCCCATGCGCATGAACAGCTCGGTCGTCATCCGCGCGGCCGCCGGTCTCGCCGCGTACCTCAAGAAGCAGGGTCCCCACCAGAGGGAAGGGGGTGCCGGCCTCGTCGTCATCGGCTACGACGCCCGCCACAAGTCATACGACTTCGCCCGCGACACCGCCGCCGTCATGACCGGCGCCGGCCTCCGCGCCGCCGTCCTCCCCCGCCCCCTCCCCACCCCCGTCCTCGCCTTCGCGATAAGGCACCTCGGCGCGGTCGCCGGCGTAGAGGTCACCGCCAGCCACAACCCGCCCCGCGACAACGGTTACAAGGTGTACCTCGGCGACGGCTCCCAGATCGTCCCGCCGGCGGACATCGACATCGCCGCGGAGATCGCCGCCGTCCCGTCCCTCACCACCGTCCGCCGCCCCACCGAAGGCTGGGACACCCTCGACGACAGCGTCCTCGACGCCTACCTCGCCCGCACGGACGCCGTCCTGGCCAAGGACTCCCCCCGCACCGCCCGCACGGTGTACACGGCGATGCACGGCGTCGGCAAGGACGTCCTCCTCGCCGCCTTCGTCCGCGCCGGCTTCCCGGAACCGGCCCTCGTCACGGAGCAGGCCGAACCCGACCCGGACTTCCCGACCGTCGCGTTCCCCAATCCGGAGGAGCCCGGCGCGATGGACCTGGCGTTCGCGACGGCCCGCGCGACGACCCCCGCACCCGACCTGATCATCGCCAACGACCCGGACGCGGACCGCTGCGCCGTCGCCGTGCGGGACGGCCAGGACGGCGCCGACTGGCGCATGCTCCGCGGCGACGAGGTCGGCGCCCTGCTCGCCGCCCACCTGGTCCGCCGCGGAGCGACCGGCACCTTCGCGGAGTCGATCGTCTCGTCCTCCCTCCTCGGGCGTATCGCCGAGAAGGCCGGTCTCCCCCACGTCGAGACCCTCACCGGCTTCAAGTGGATCGCCCGCGCCGAGGGCCTGCGCTACGGCTACGAGGAGGCCCTCGGCTACTGCGTCGACCCGGACGGCGTACGCGACAAGGACGGCATCACGGCAGCGCTCCTGATCACGGAACTGGCGTCGCAGCTCAAGGAGGAAGGCCGCACGCTCCTGGACCTCCTCGACGACCTGGCCGTGGAACACGGACTGCACGCCACGGACCAGCTCTCGGTCCGCGTGGAGGACCTCTCCCTCATCACGGCCGCGATGCGCCGCCTTCGTGAACAGCCCCCGACCGAACTTGCCGGCCTGCCGATCACCCGCACCGACGACCTCACCCAGGGGACGGACACCCTCCCGCCCACCGACGGCCTCCGCTACACCCTCGACGGCGCCCGGGTGATCGTCCGCCCGAGCGGCACGGAGCCGAAGCTGAAGTGCTACCTGGAGGTCGTGGTCCCGGTCGCGACCCACGCCGGCCTCCCCGAGGCCCGCGCACGGGCGACGGGCCTACTGGAGTCGATCAAGCGCGACCTGTCCACGGCGGCAGGCATCTGAAACAGTCCGACGAGCCGGCCCCGGCAAAGCCGCGCACTCCGGCCCGGGGCCGCCCTCCACAAACTGGGAACCTCCCGGCACGGGGCCGACCTCCGTCAGCCCACCACCAGCAGAATCAACACCAGCAGCGCCCCCGCAACCGCCGGCCCCACCACCTCGTAGGCCCACCGCACGGTCACCTCACCCTGCGCCGTCTCCGCCCGGTGCCGTGCCTCGTGCAGCTCCCGCAGGTCATCCATGATCCGGTCGGTCTCCGCCCGCACGGGCCCGTCGGACACGGGCCCCGCGCCGAGGCCGCCGCCCAACCCCGCTCCCATCCCGAGCGCACTGCCGCGGCCCTCGTCATGCCCCATCCCCCGCCGTGCCTGGGCCGTCGCCCGCATCTCACGCCGGGCGGCCTTCTTGCGGGCGCGCAGCGAGACGGGCACGGCCCACAGCTGGTACTTCGCGCCGGACTCCGTGAGGACCTCGTTCGAGTAGGCGGACTTCAGCGAGGCGATCCGCCCCCAGGGCAGCACGATGACGCGGAACGGGTTGCGGATGCGCAGCCGGTCCTCGCCCGCGTACACCGCGGGCCGGAGCGTGAAGGCGACGACCAGCGGCACGACCAGGATCAGCACGGCGAGCGCCATCCACGGCGTGCGCCCGCCGCCCGAGGTCACCGCGTCGATGCCGAGCCACGCGGCGATGGCGAGCAGCAGCACGCCACCGGCGATGGCGGGAACCGACCGGTACACCCGGTCCTTGGACTCGGGCTCCGGAGGCTGCGGCGCTGGTGACTGGGGTTCGGGGCTCGTCATGCCTCGATTCTGCCGGACCGTGTGCCGGCCGCCTCGACTGCACCCGAGGAACCCCGGGGGCTGTACAGCCGCTACGCGCGTAGATATGCTCGTCTGGTGACCATGCCCAGTTCTGCACTCACCGCAGCTCACCCCCTCAAGGACGTCACCGCGTCCGACAGCGCGCTGCGCCGCTTCCTCCACGGGCTCCCCGGCGTCGACGCGGTCGGCCTGGAGGGGCGTGCGGCCTCCCTCGGCACCCGTTCGATCAAGACGACCGCGAAGGCGTACGCCATCGACCTCGCCATCTCGATGGTCGACCTGACGACGCTGGAAGGCGCGGACACCCCGGGCAAGGTCCGGGCGCTCGGCGCGAAGGCGGTCCAGCCCGACCCGACCGACCGTACGACGCCCACCACGGCCGCGGTCTGCGTCTATCCCGACATGGTGGCCGTGGCCAAGGAGGCCGTCGCCGGCTCCGGCGTGAAGGTCGCCTCCGTCGCCACGGCGTTCCCGGCCGGCCGCGCCCCGCTCACCGTCAAGCTGGCCGACGTGCGCGAGGCCGTCGCCGCGGGCGCCGACGAGATCGACATGGTCATCGACCGCGGGGCGTTCCTCTCGGGCCGATACTTGAAGGTGTACGACGAGATCATCGCCGTGAAGGAGGCCTGCGGCACGTCCGCGCGCCTGAAGGTCATCTTCGAGACCGGCGAGCTGTCGACGTACGACAACATCCGCCGCGCGAGCTGGCTCGGGATGCTGGCGGGCGCGGACTTCATCAAGACGTCCACCGGAAAGGTCGCCGTCAACGCGACCCCGGCGAACACGCTCCTCATGCTGGAGGCGGTACGTGACTTCCGTGCACAGACCGGCATCCAGGTCGGCGTGAAGCCGGCCGGCGGCATCCGCACCTCCAAGGACGCCATCAAGTTCCTCGTGCTGGTCAACGAGACCGCCGGCGAGGACTGGCTGGACAACCACTGGTTCCGCTTCGGCGCCTCCTCGCTGCTGAACGACCTGCTGATGCAGCGCCAGAAGCTGGCCACCGGCCGCTACTCCGGCCCCGACTACGTGACGGTGGACTGATCACCATGGCATCGGTATTCGAATACGCCCCGGCGCCCGAGTCGCGCTCGATCGTCGACATCGCGCCCTCGTACGGCCTGTTCATCGACGGCGAGTTCGTGGAGGCGGCCGACGGCAAGGTCTTCAAGACGGTCTCGCCGAGCTCCGAGGAGGTCCTCTCGGAGGTCGCCCAGGCAGGCGAGGCGGACGTCGACCGCGCGGTCCAGGCCGCTCGCAAGGCCTTCGAGAAGTGGTCGGCGCTGCCCGGCTCGGAGCGCGCCAAGTACCTGTTCCGCATCGCGCGGATCGTCCAGGAGCGCAGCCGGGAGCTGGCCGTCCTGGAGACGCTGGACAACGGCAAGCCCATCAAGGAGACGAGGGACGCCGACCTCCCGCTCGTCGCCGCGCACTTCTTCTACTACGCGGGCTGGGCCGACAAGCTCGACCACGCCGGCTTCGGCGCGAACCCGCGGCCGCTGGGTGTGGCGGGCCAGGTCATCCCCTGGAACTTCCCGCTGCTGATGCTGGCGTGGAAGATCGCCCCGGCGCTCGCGACCGGCAACACGGTCGTCCTGAAGCCGGCCGAGACGACCCCGCTCTCGGCGCTGTTCTTCGCGGACATCTGCCGCCAGGCGGGCCTGCCGAAGGGCGTCGTCAACATCCTCCCCGGCTACGGCGGCGCGGGCGCGGCGCTGGTGGCCCACCCGGACGTGAACAAGGTCGCCTTCACCGGCTCCACGGCCGTCGGCAAGGAGATCGCCCGCACGGTCGCCGGCACCCGCAAGAAGGTCACGCTGGAGCTGGGCGGCAAGGGCGCCAACATCGTCTTCGACGACGCCCCGATCGACCAGGCCGTCGAGGGCATCGTGAACGGCATCTTCTTCAACCAGGGCCAGGTCTGCTGCGCGGGCAGCCGCCTGCTGGTCCAGGAGTCGATCCAGGACGAGCTGCTGGAGTCCCTGAAGCGCCGGCTGTCGACGCTCCGCCTCGGCGACCCGCTCGACAAGAACACGGACATCGGCGCGATCAACTCCGAGGAACAGCTCACGCGCATCACCTCCCTCGTCGAGCAGGGCGAGGCGGAGGGCGCCGAGCGCTGGTCGCCGGCCTGTGAACTGCCGGAGAGCGGCTACTGGTTCGCCCCGACGCTCTTCACGAACGTCACCCAGGCGCACACCGTCGCCCGGGACGAGATCTTCGGCCCGGTGCTGTCGGTGCTGACCTTCCGCACCCCGGACGAGGCGGTCGCCAAGGCCAACAACACGCCGTACGGCCTCTCGGCCGGCATCTGGACGGAGAAGGGCTCCCGCATCCTGGCGGTCGCGAACAAGCTCCGCGCGGGCGTCGTCTGGTCCAACACGTTCAACAAGTTCGACCCGACGTCGCCGTTCGGCGGTTACAAGGAGTCGGGCTTCGGCCGCGAGGGCGGCCGCCACGGCCTGGAGGCGTACCTCGATGTCTGATCGGCTCACCGTTCTGAAGACCTACAAGCTGTACGTCGGCGGGAAGTTCCCGCGTTCCGAGAGCGGCCGGGTGTACGAAGTGACCGACTCGAAGGGCAAGTGGCTGGCCAACGCACCCCTGTCCTCCCGCAAGGACGCCCGTGACGCGGTGGTGGCAGCCCGCAAGGCGTTCGGCGGCTGGTCCGGCGCGACGGCGTACAACCGCGGCCAGGTCCTCTACCGCGTCGCCGAGATGCTGGAGGGCCGCCGCGACCAGTTCACGCGTGAGGTGGCCGACGCCGAGGGGCTGTCGAAGTCCAAGGCGGCGGCGGTCGTGGACGCGACGATCGACCGCTGGGTCTGGTACGCGGGCTGGACCGACAAGATCGCCCAGGTGGTCGGCGGCGGCAACCCGGTCGCGGGCCCGTTCTTCAACCTGTCCTCCCCCGAGCCGACGGGCGTGGTCGCGGTCCTGGCGCCCCAGGAGTCGTCCTTCCTGGGCCTGGTGTCGGTGCTCGCCCCGGTGATCGCGACCGGCAACACGGCTGTCGTGGTGGCGAGCGAGAAGTCCCCGCTCCCCGCGCTGTCCCTCGCCGAGGTGCTGGCGACCTCGGACGTCCCCGGCGGCGTGGTCAACGTCCTCTCGGGCCGCACGGCGGAGATCGCGCCCTCGCTGGCGGCCCACCAGGACGTCAACGCGATCGACCTCGCGGGCGCCGACGAGGTCCTCGCGAAGGAACTGGAGATCGCCGCGGCCGACAACCTCAAGCGTGTTCTCCGTCCACAGCCTGTGGATTACGCGGAGACTCCCGGCATCGACCGCATGACGGCGTTCCTGGAGACCAAAACGGTCTGGCACCCCACGGGGTCACTGGGCGCGTCGGGTTCCTCGTACTAGGCACCCCTCCACAGCGGAAGCCCCGGCCCTCCTCCGTCCAGGAGGGCCGGGGCTTCTTTCGCGTACGCCCCCGTCAGATCCCGAGCCGCTGCGCGATGCCGTCGAGCACGCAGTCGAGGCCGAACACGAACTCCCAGGCCCGGTCGTCCTTGCGGCTCGCGCCGAGGGCGTACTGCTCGAAGGCCGGGTAGCGGCCCGTGCCCATCAGGTAGCGCATCTGCGGGGCCAGCGCCTCGCGGGTCTCGTCGCCGCTGGTCCAGCCGTGGCGTTCCTGGTAGTCGCGCAGGGCGATCTCGGTCTGGGCCGCGCCGTGCACGAAGGAGGTGACGGCCCGCAGGACGGCCATTCCCGAGTCGGCGTCCAGACCGTGGGCGGCGAGCACGGACAATCCCCGTTCGGCCACGGCCATCCGCGACGGCGTCAGCATGATCACCGGGGTGGGCATGACCGCCATCCACGGGTGGGCGAGCATCAGGTCCCGGGTCTGGAGGGCGTAGGAGCGCAGCACCTCCCGCCAGCCCGTCGTCCCGTCCGGCACGGTCAGCTCCCGGGACACCCGGTCGATCATGAGCGCCCAGAGGTCATCCTTGCCGTCGACGTGCCGATAGGCCGCCATGGGGGCGACGCCGAGCTTCGCCGCGAGGCGGCGCATGGTGACGGCCGCGCCACCCTCCTCGTCGGCGATCTCGACCGCGGCGGCGGCGATCCGCTCCAGGGTCAGCGAGGTACGGGGCGCCGGGGCGGGCCGCTCCATGCGCTCCCAGAGAGAAGGTGCCTCGGTCCCGCTCTCTTCGCCCTCCTGCTTCGCGACCGCCATGGTCCGGCTCCTCTCCCTCGACCGTCGTATACAGCGTATCGCCAGTAGACGGCGTACACATCGCTGTGTACGTTGTACGCATCCAGATACGTCGTACACCACCAAGGGGACACTCATGCCCGCCACCACCCCACCCCTCCGCGTCACCGTCCTCGTCGGCTCGACCCGGGAAGGACGTTTCGCGCCCGTGGTGACGAAGTGGCTGACCGGCCACCTCGACCAGCGCGACGATCTGCGCGCCGACGTCGTGGACCTCGCGGAGACACCGCTGCCTACGGTGTTCCCGGCGTTCGGTCAGCAGCCGCCGCCCGGCACCGAGGAGCGGTTGGCCCTCGTGTCACCGCGCCTCGCGCAGGCCGACGCCTTCGTCCTCGTCACGCCCGAGTACAACCACAGCTTTCCGGCGTCCCTGAAGAACGCGATCGACTGGCACAACGAGGAGTGGCACGGCAAGCCCGTCGGCTTCGTCTCGTACGGCGGCCTGTCCGGCGGTCTGCGCGCCGTGGAACAGCTGCGGGTCGTCATGGCCGAGCTGAACGCCATGACCATTCGCAACACCGTCAGCCTCCACGACGCGTGGAGCCGCTTCGACGCGGACGGCAACTGCACCGACCCCGCCGCCGACACGGCCGCGAAGGCCCTGCTCGACCAGCTCGCCTGGTGGGGCCACGCCCTGCGGGACGCCAAGTCCGTCCGCGGCTACGTCGCATGACGGCCGGGGCCCGCCCCGAGGAGGCCATGGACTCACCTGCGGGCACCACAGCGGACCCGGCCCGGCCGGACCCCCCGCCCTCCCGGCTCGTCATCCTCGGCCTGCTGCTCGGCATCGTGCTCGCCACGCTCGACGGAACCGTCGTCGGCACCGCACTGCCCACCATCGTCGGAGACCTGGGCGGCCTGGACCACCTGTCCTGGGTGATCACGGCCTACCTGCTCACCACCGCCGTCACCACGCCCATCTGGGGCAAACTCGGCGACCTGTACGGCCACAAGTACGGCTACCTCACCTCCATCACCGTGTTCCTCATCGGCTCCGTGCTGTGCGGAGTCGCCCAGGACATGGGCCAGTTGATCGCCTTCCGGGCCCTTCAGGGAATCGGCGCGGGCGGACTGTTCGTGGGTGCGCTCGCGCTCATCGGCACGTTGCTCACTCCGGCGGAGGCCGGGCGCGCCCAGTCGCTGATCGGGGTACTGCTGCCCGCGGCGATGATCGGCGGCCCGCTGGTCGGCGGCTTCCTCACCGACCAGCTCGACTGGCGCTGGGTGTTCTACGTCAACGTTCCGGTCGGCGCCGTGGCGCTCGCACTCGTCGGCTTCGGGGTGCGGCTGCGCGCCACCCGTGCCGAGCCGCGCATCGACCTCGCCGGCGCCGGGCTGCTGACCGGCGCGATCCTGGCCCTGACGCTGCTGGGGAGTTGGGCGGGGACGACGTACGCCTGGTCGTCACCGCAGATCATGGGGCTCGCCGTGGTCTCCGCGATCGCGCTGGCCACCTTCGTGCGGGTCGAGCGGCGCGCCCCGGAACCGGTGATCCCGCCCCGGCTGTTCCGCGACCGCAACTTCACCGTGGCGCAGGTCCTCAGCTTTGTCACCGGCGCGGCCATGCTGGCGGCGGCGAGCTATCTGCCGCAGTACATGCAGTTCGTCCGGGACATGTCGTCCACCGAGAGCGGGCTGCTGCTGCTCCCGTTGATGCTGGGCATGATGGGCGCCCAGCTCGTCATCGGCCGCCGGGTCGGCGACGGCGGCCACTATCGCCTCTACCCCATCGCGGGCGGCGCGCTGGCCGCGGCCGGGGCGCTGGCTCTGCTGACCCTCGGCACCACGACGTCGGCGCCGGTGGCCTCAGGCCTGACGTTGCTGCTCGGCGTGGGCATCGGCTGTCTGATGCAGCCGACGATGCTCATCACGATGAACAGCGCGGAACCGCGTGACATGGGTGCGGCCAGTGGCACCCAGACGCTGCTGCGCACCATCGGCGGGTCGCTCGGTGTCGCGGTCCTCGGCTCCGTCTACACGGGCCGCCTCACGGCCACCGTCACGGACCGGCTCGGCGCCGACGGCGCGCGGCTGACCGGCGGCGAGCTCACACCCGAGCTGCTGCGGGACCTTCCGGAACCCGTCCGGCACGCCGTCCGGACGGGCGTGGTGGACGGGCTGCACGGGGTCGCGCTCGGCACGGCCGCGCTGTGCGCCGTGGCGTTCGCGGTGTCCTGGCTGGTCCGGGAGGTCCCGCTGCGGGGCCGGTGAGCTACTTCGACAGCGACCCCGCCGCCTGCCCCACCACCGGAATGCTCTCGATCGACTGCGCCTGCGCCACCGGCCCCGTCAGCTCCTTGGACGTCACCGGCTTGAAGTCGGCGACCTCGGTGCCGACGCCGTTGTCGAGCGGGTCGGCTCCCGTGCCGGCGAGAGGGTTGGGCTTGAGGCCCGCGACCGGGCCGGTGGTGTGGCCGAGGGTGTCGGTCGCAGCCTGGAGGCCGGACCGGGCGTCGGTCCTGCCGAGAGAGGTGCGGGCATCGTCCAAGACCGAGCCGGTGCCCGCGGCGGCCGTAGCCGTACCCGCTCCCAGCGCCATTCCCGCGGTCGCGAGGAGGGTCAGGGCACGCTGGACGGTCGGCTTCTTGGGTGAGTCGTGTCGGGCCATCGCTGCCACCTTCTGATGCACTGGGTAATCGATTAAACACCAAGGGTAGTTGAGGTGTGACGCGCGCATCAAAGCCGACCCGCGGGGTCGTACGGCCCCCGGTGGATGCCTCACACTGGTGTCCCGTGAGTTCTCCTCTGCCCATACCGACGCGAGTCGTGCTGCTCTGCGGCCCATCCGGCTCCGGCAAGTCCCTCCTCGCGGCCCGCTCCGGCCTCCCGGTGCTGCGGCTCGACGACTTCTACAAGGAGGGCGACGACCCGACGCTGCCGCTGGTGGCGGGGAGTTCGGACATCGACTGGGACCATCCGGAGTCGTGGGACGCCGACACGGCCGTCGCCGCGATCACCCGGCTGTGCCGCACGGGCCGGACGGACGTCCCCGTCTACGACATCGCGCGGAGCGCCCGCACCGGCACGGAGACGGTGGACATCGGGCGTACCCCGCTGTTCATCGCGGAGGGCATCTTCGCCGCGGAAATCGTCACGCGCTGCCGGGAGCTCGGCGTCCTCGCCGACGCGCTCTGCCTGAGCCGCGGCCCGGTGAAGACGTTCCGCCGCCGCTTCCTGCGGGATCTGAGGGAGGGCCGCAAGTCGGTGCCGTTCCTGCTGCGTCGCGGCTGGCGTCTGATGCGGGAGGAACGCTCGATCGTCGCCCGCCAGACCGCGCTGGGCGCGTACGCCTGCGACCGCGACGAGGCGATGGGGCGGCTGGCGGCCGCGGCGGCGGGCCGGTGCGCGTCCCTCCGTGCAGCGGCCTGAGGGACGAACAGACGAGCAGAGGAAACAAAAGAAAGCGGGACCGGACGGACCCCCCGGTCCTCCAGTCCCGCTCCTGTGCTCCCCCCGTTGTCCTCCCCCGTGTTCCCCCCACTCTCCTGAGGAGACGCCCCCCAGCGCCTCCGCAGTTCCCCCGTGGGTCCCGGTTCCACTCCCCCGTGGGGCCCCTTTTGGTGCTTCCCCCCAACCTTCAGGCGACGAGCTCGCCGAAGGCGTCCTCCTCGTCACGGCCGAAGCTGAGGACCTCGTCCTCGCGCAGCCGACGGAGCGACCGCCAGATGCTGGACTTCACCGTGCCGACACTGATGTCGAGGATCTCCGCGATCTCCGGGTCCGTGCGGCCCTCGTAGTAGCGCAGGACCAGCATGGTGCGCTGGAGCTCGGGCAGCCGGGCCAGCGCCTGCCACAGGACCGCGCGCAGCTCGGTGCCGCGCATCGCGTCCGTGTCGCCGGGCGTCTCCGGGAGTTCCTCGGTCGGGTACTCGTTGAGCTTGCGGCGCCGCCAGGCGCTGATGTGCAGGTTGGTCATGGTGCGGCGGAGGTATCCGCCGACCGCGGCCTTGTCGCTGATCCGGTCCCAGGCCCTGTACGTCGAGAACAGCGCGCTCTGGAGCAGGTCCTCCGCCTCGAAGCGGTCGCCGGTGAGGTGGTAGGCGGTGGCGTACAGGGAGGCGCGGCGCTCCTGGACGTAGGCGGTGAACTCCGCCTCCGACAGCGAGCGGCGCTCCCCCGAGTCCTCCCTGTACGCGGCTCCCCCGTGAGTCGCCCCCGACCCCTTGTTCTCCCCCGTGTGTGCGTCAACCACCGTCATGAAGGCGGTGTGCTGACGCCCGGTGCCGCGAGCGCACCCCCGCCCGCTCACGGCACCGGACTTCTCGGAACCCCGGCCCACGTCGTGCAGACGCGTGATCACTGCGCTGGTGCTGGTGCCGTGCAGCGTGTTCATCTCGCGCCCCCCGTCGTGGACTTCCGGTGTGCGGCCCGCCGGTCGGGCGGGCTTTCCTGCCTTGTGCCGAAAAGCTTGCCGCGGCACTTTCATGGCCGTGTCCGCCGACTGTCACAGACCTGTCACAGGGGTCGGCCATATGGCGGACACACCCTGTACACAGGCGCCGGAGCTACGCGCGGATCTCATCTCGGCCCACAGGTCGAACCGTGACCCCTCCATAGGCCAGAATGAGCCCGTGCCTTCCCTGTTGCTGATCGAGGACGACGACGCCATCCGGACGGCCCTGGAGCTCTCTCTGACGCGCCAGGGTCACCGGGTGGCGACCGCTGCCAGTGGTGAGGACGGTCTGAAGCTGCTGCGCGAGCAGCGGCCGGATCTGATCGTGCTGGATGTGATGCTGCCCGGCATCGACGGGTTCGAGGTGTGCCGTCGCATCCGGCGCACGGACCAGTTGCCGATCATCCTGCTGACCGCGCGCAACGACGACATCGACGTGGTCGTCGGGCTGGAGTCCGGCGCCGACGACTACGTCGTCAAACCGGTGCAGGGGCGGGTGCTGGACGCCCGGATCCGGGCGGTGCTGCGGCGCGGCGAGCGGGAGTCGAACGACGCGGCGAGCTTCGGCAGCCTGGTCATCGACCGCTCGGCGATGACCGTGACGAAGAACGGCGAGGACCTCCAGCTCACGCCGACCGAGCTGCGGCTGCTGCTGGAGCTGAGCCGGCGGCCGGGGCAGGCGCTGTCCCGGCAGCAGCTGCTGCGGCTGGTGTGGGAGCACGACTACCTGGGCGACTCGCGGCTGGTGGACGCCTGTGTCCAGCGGCTGCGCGCCAAGGTCGAGGACGTGCCCTCGTCCCCGACGCTGATCCGGACCGTGCGTGGTGTCGGCTACCGGCTGGATCCGCCTCAGTGACACAGCGGCACCACCAAGGGGGGGACCGCGGCTGGACCGCGGCGCGCAAGGGAGTTCTGTCGCGGCTGCGCTTCACCAGCCTGCGACTGAGGCTGGTCGTCGTCTTCGGCCTGGTGGCACTGACGGCCGCCGTGTCCGCGTCCGGCATCGCGTACTGGCTCAACCGCGAGGCCGTGCTCACCCGCACCCAGGACGCCGTGCTGCGCGACTTCGAGCAGGAGATGCAGAACCGGGCGGGCGCGCTGCCCGAGCGTCCGACGCAGGACGAGCTCCAGCACACCGCGGGCCAGATGGCGGGCAGCGACCAGCGCTTCAGCGTGCTGCTGGTCGGGAGCAACGCCGACGGCAGGACCGTCTACGGCAGCTCCGGCGGGCTGAGCGGCTTCTCGCTGCGGGACGTGCCCGTCTCGCTGCGCACGGCGGTGAACAAGACGCAGAAGGTCGACGGGGAGGTCAAGCACCCGCACCACCTGTACTGGCAGCGGGTCGTCGACCACGACACGCCCTACCTCGTGGCCGGGACGCGGGTGATCGGCGGCGGTCCGACCGGTTACATGCTGAAGTCGCTGGAGCCGGAGGCGAAGGACCTCAACTCGCTGGCCTGGTCGCTGGGGATCGCCACGGGGCTCGCGCTGATCGGCTCGGCGCTGCTCGCGCAGGCCGCCGCGACGACCGTGCTGAAGCCGGTGCAGCGGCTCGGGACGGCCGCGCGGCGGCTCGGGGAGGGCAAGCTGGACACCCGGCTCCGGGTGTCCGGGACCGACGAACTCGCCGATCTGTCACGGACGTTCAACAAGGCGGCCGAGGCACTGGAGAAACGGGTCGCCGACATGGCCGCGCGGGACGATGCGTCCCGGCGGTTCGTGGCCGACATGAGCCATGAGCTGCGTACGCCGCTCACCGCCATCACCGCCGTGACGGAGGTGCTGGAGGAGGAGCTGGAGGCGGAGACCGGGAGCATGGACCCGATGATCGAGCCCGCCGTGCGGCTGGTGGTCAGCGAGACGCGGCGGCTGAACGACCTGGTCGAGAACCTGATGGAGGTCACCCGCTTCGACGCGGGCACGGCCCGGCTCGTCCTGGACGACGTCGACATCGCCGACCAGATCACCGCCTGCATCGACGCCCGCGCCTGGCTGGACGCGGTCGAGCTGGACGCCGAGCGCGGCATCCACGCCCGGCTGGATCCGCGCCGTCTGGACGTCATCCTGGCCAACCTCATCGGCAACGCGCTCAAGCACGGCGGCTCCCCGGTGCGGGTGTCCGTTCGTGAGGCCGACGACTCGCTCCTCATCGAGGTGCAGGACCACGGGCCCGGCATCCCCGAGGACGTCCTGCCGCACGTCTTCGACCGTTTCTACAAGGCCAGCGCCTCCCGGCCGCGCTCCGAGGGCAGCGGCCTGGGCCTGTCCATCGCCCTGGAGAACGCCCACATCCACGGCGGCGAGATCACCGCGGCCAACTCGCCCGACTCGGGCGCGGTGTTCACCCTGCGGCTCCCGCGCCACACCTATGCGCCGGGGGAACAGCCCGCCGAGGGCGAGCCGAAGCACGGGGACGACAGCGGCCAGGGCCAGGGCGAGAAGGGGGACGCCTGATGACCACACGTCTCGTGTCCAGGGCTCGGATCGGTGCCGTGTCGGTGCTCGCCCTGCTGCTCGCCGGCTGCGGGATCCGGGCCACGGAGGTGCCGACGAACTTCGGGCCCGCGCCGTCGCGGGTGCGGTGTTCGCTCGCCGAGCCGGACGTGTCGACGCAGGCCGCCCGGGGGCTGCCGGTGCAGGTGTTCCTGCTGTGCGGGTCGTCGCTGGTGACCGTCGACCGGACCGTACGGGTCCCGGACGGCGCGGCCGACTCCGAGCGGCGCATGCTGGTGGCGCAGGGCCTCCTCGACCAGCTCGCGGCGCCGCCGTCGCCCGCCGAGAAGGAGGCCGGCTACAGCACGGACGTACGCGGCGGCATCAAGGTGAGCGGGCCACGGCCCGGCGACCCGGAGGACACGCTGCGGCTGAGCCTGACGCCGGACAGCCTCACCTCGTACGCCCTCGCCCAGATCGTCTGCACCTTCTCCGACTCGGCGGCCGCCGAGGGTGACGGCTCCGTGGTCCTGGGCGGCCCCGGCGCCGAGCCCCCGCGCCGCTGGGAGTGCACCGACGAGGTCCGGGCCCGCCCGGGCAGCAAGGAACCCCCGTCCAAGGACGTGCCCCGGGAGTGAGCGGGCCGGATTCCGCCGGGCTGTGGCGCATGCCTCACAGGCGTATCGGGGGGCATCCCGGAACCGATCCTGCCGGAGGCCGCGTCTAGGGGGGCGTGCAGCGTCAAGGCTCCATCGGCGGCAGCGCCGAGTTCCGCATCCGTGTGACGGGAGGTGTCCTCCTCGTCGCACACCTCGCGTTCGTCGCCTGGTTCACGCTGCGGCCGCTGGACGTGCCCTGGGTGATGCCCGCCAATCTGCGGCCGTTCGACGGCATCCGCGCCGATCTCGCCCTGGGCTGGCCCGAGGCGACCCGGCGGATCTGTGAGGGGCTGGCCCTGCTCGCCCCGCTGGGCGTGCTGCTGCCGATGGTGAGCGGGAGACTGGTCGTCTCGCCGCTGGCGTCCCTGCTGCGCACGGTCACGGCCGGCGCCCTGCTGTCGCTGGGCATCGAACTGCTCCAGACCGGCGTTCCGGGTCAGGTCGTCGACGTCGACTCGCTCTTCCTGAACACCGCGGGCGTGGCCCTCGCGCATCTCGTGCTCGTCCCGGCCGGCCGCTCCTGGCTGCGCCGCCGCACCACCGTCGGCCTGTCCCTCATGCCCCTCCCCGCGGAGGAGCCGGCTCAGGGTCGGACCCCGACGATTCCCAGGGTCGGGATCGCCCCGTGGAGCGACGCTTTGCCCCCTTCGTCTCCGTAGCGTGGAGTGCAGATGGGGTACTCGGACGAGAGGCCTCACACCCCGACGCTGAAGGAGACGCACATGTCCCGCCTCGCCCGCCCCACCCAAGGCCGCATGATCGGCGGAGTGTGCGCCGCACTGGCCCGGCGCTTCGGCACCTCCACGACGACGATGCGGGTGATCTTCCTGGTCTCGTGCCTGCTGCCCGGCCCGCAGTTCCTGCTGTACATCGCGCTGTGGATCCTGCTGCCCTCGGAGAACAAGGTGCAGAGCAAGGCACAGGCAGCCTGGTAACGACCGTCCGCGAGAACGCCGATGGGGCGCACCCTGGTTCCAGGGGTGCGCCCCATCGGCGTGTGTTCCGCCCGGGCGGGAGGGTCAGGCGACCGGAACGCCGTTCACCGGGAGCCCGCCGAGCAGCCCGGCGGCCGGGCCGGTCGGGCCCTGGGCGAGCAGCTGCCCGGCTACCGGCTGGGCGGTGGCGAGACCGGTACCGGCCAAGGTCTGCCCCTGGCCCACCGCCTCGGCCGAGCCCGCCGGCAGCTTCTGGGAGAGCTGCTCCGCCGGGAGCGCCTGGGTGACGGTCTCCAGCGCCTGGGCGGTGTCCGGGACGGCCGGGGCGGCGTTGGCGGCGCCCGCACCGGTGGCGGCGAAGGCGGCACCGAGAGCGGCGACACCGAGGGACTTGGCAGCAGACTGCTTCATGAAAATGCGTCCTCGCAATGGGATGACGGGGTGTGTGAGCGGTGCGGCGACCGTAATCAGGCGGCACCACCCGCCGCAAACATCGAAATGCGGACGGCTTGTGAACACCGTCCGCATTCGCTGTGTGCCGATTACCCCCTGGTCAGCCCTCCGAAGCCGCAGAACCGCTGGTGGAAGCGGTCTGCCGGAACAGCCATTCGGATTTCAGCTCCGCGTATCCGGGCTTGATCACGTCATTGATCATGGCCAGCCGTTCATCGAAAGGAATGAACGCTGATTTCATCGCATTGACTGAGAACCACTGCATGTCGTCGAGCGTGTAACCGAACGCCTCGACAAGGTGCTCGAATTCCCGGCTCATGCTGGTGTGGGACATGAGGCGGTTGTCGGTGTTCACCGTGGCCCGGAAGTGCAGCCGGCGCAGCAGTCCGATGGGGTGCTCGGCGTACGAGGCCGCCGCCCCGGTCTGGAGGTTGGAGCTCGGGCACAGCTCCAGGGGGATGCGCTTGTCCCGGACGTACGAGGCGAGCCGCCCGAGTTCGACACTGCCGTCCTCGTGGACCTGGATGTCGTCGATGATCCGCACGCCGTGCCCGAGCCGGTCGGCGCCGCACCACTGGAGGGCCTGCCAGATGGACGGCAGCCCGAAGGCCTCGCCGGCGTGGATGGTGAAGTGGTTGTTCTCGCGCTTGAGGTACTCGAAGGCGTCCAGGTGCCGGGTGGGCGGGTAGCCGGCCTCGGCACCGGCGATGTCGAAGCCGACGACACCAAGATCGCGGTAGCGGTTGGCGAGTTCGGCGATCTCCAGGGCGCGGGCCGCGTGCCGCATGGCGGTGAGCAGGGCGCCGACGCGGATGCGCAGGCCCCTCTCACGGGCGCGGCGCTCGCCTTCCCGGAAGCCCTCGTTGACGGCCTCGACGACCTCTTCGAGGCTCAGACCGCCTTCGAGGTGCTGTTCGGGGGCGTAGCGCACCTCGGCGTAGACGACGCCGTCCTCGGCGAGGTCCTCGGCGCACTCGGCGGCGACCCGCACCAGGGCGTCGCGGGTCTGCATGACGCCGACGGTGTGGGAGAAGGTCTCCAAGTACCGTTCCAGGGAACCGGAGTCGGCTGCCTCGCGGAACCAGACGCCGAGCTTCTCCGGGTCGGTCTCGGGAAGCTGGGTGTAGCCGGTCGCGCGGGCGAGCTCGACGATCGTGGCGGGGCGCAGCCCGCCGTCGAGGTGGTCGTGCAGCAGAACCTTGGGCGCCCGGTGGATCTGTTCCGGTGTCGGGGTGTTCGCGATGGTCTGGCTCGTCATTTCCGCACTCTAACTCCTACGCGCGTAGATCGCGCGTCCTCGGTCCTTTACGTTTCCGTCGATACGTAACGGTGACCCCGAGGACGGGTCGAGTACACCCGTGCTTCTGACACTGTTCTGTCATGGCACACCAACCGACGCCGGTTCGCAGGGCCCGGCTGGGCAGGACATTCGGTCCGGGGCCGTCGGCGGTGAGCGGCGTGGTGCTGCTGCTCCCCGGCGGCGACGAGGTCTCCGGCCGCAGGCCGTCCCCCATGGTGGCGACCGCCTCCGTACGCGCCCTCGGGCGCCGCCTGGCCCGCGCGGGCCGGGACGAGGGTCTCGTCACCCACGTCGTGCACTACCGCTACCGCGGCTGGAACGGCAGCGAGGCCAACCTCGCGGCCGACGCGGCCTGGGCCGCCGACGAGGTCGTACGGCGTTACGGAGACGTTCCCGTCTGCCTCGCCGGCACCGGGATGGGCGGCCGGGCCGGGTTGCGGGCGGCTGGGCACGAGGCCGTCAACTCCGTGCTGGCGCTCGCCCCCTGGCTGCCGGAGGAGGATGTGGCCGCGCCACCCGAACCGGTGAAACAGCTGGTGGGACGGCAGGTGCTGATCGTGCACGGCACGAACGACGGGCGGACGGACCCCGAGTTGTCGTTCCGGCTGGCGGCGCGGGCGAAGAAGGCGAATCGGGATGTGTGCCGGTTCGAAGTGCACGCGGACGGGCACGGGTTGAGTCAGTACCGGGACGAAGTGCTCGCGCTGGCCGAGGACTTCGTGATGGGGGCCCTGTTCGGGCGGGCCGTGTCCCGGCCTGTGCGGGACGCTTTTGCCGCGCCGCCGCCGTTGGGGTTGCGGATGCCGTTGGCTGCGGGGTTCAGTCCTTCGAGGCGGTAGCGCCGCGGGGGTGGTCGTCCATTGGCCTGTGCGGGTCCGCCGTGGCTTGTCGCGCCCAAGCGGCGGAGCCGCATATTGAACACAGCCCCGCGCCCCTCAGGTCGGCAACAAGCTGCCTCTTCTTGAGAGCAGGAACCTTTTGAAGGCCGCCACCGGGGGTGTGTCCGGGTGGCCTTCCAGCCAGGCCACGCCGATCTCGCGGGCCGCTCGGGGGGCCGTGACCGTCAGCTCCACCACCCCCGGGCGCGGGACGGCCGGTGGGGGCAGGAGGGCGACCCCGAGGCCCGCCGCCACCAGGCCCCGCAGGGTTTCCGCCTCCTCGCCCTCGAAGGCGACGCGGGGCTTGAAGCCGGCCTCCTGGCAGAGGTCGTCGGTGATGCGGCGGAGGCCGTAGCCGGGTTCCAGGGTGACGAACATTTCGTCCGCGGCCTCGGCGAGGCGGATGCGGCGGCGACCCGCCAGGGAGTGGTCCGCGGGGACGACGAGGCGGAGTTTCTGTTCGTCGAGGCGGCGGGCGACCAGGTCGGGGGCGTCGGGCACGGGGGACGTCAGGCACAGGTCCAGATCGCCGGCGCGGAGGCGTTCGAGCATGGCCTCGCCGTAGTTCTGGACGAGGCTGAAGCGGACGCGCGGATGGTCGGCGCGGAAGGCCTGGAGGAGGCCCGGGACCGTCTCGGCGCCCATGGTGTGCAGGAAGCCGAAAGCGACCTTGCCGGTGGCGGGGTCGGCGTCGGCCCGGACCTCCTCGGCGGCGCGCTCGACCTCGGCCAGGGCACGTTCGACGGAAGTGAGGAAGGTGCGTCCGGCCGGAGTGAGGGAGACCGTACGGCCGTGGCGGGCGAAGAGGTCCACGCCGAGGTCCTGCTCCAGGCGGACCATGGCGCGGGAGAGGGTCGACTGGGGGACGTTCATCTCCTGGGCGGCGCGGGTGACGTGCTCGGTGCGGGCGACGCCGGCGAAGTACGCGAGGCGGGGCGCCAGCACCTTCGACATCTCCGCCATGTCTTCTGTGTCACTGGACGGTGACAGCCGAGCCGTTGAACTGTGTTGATGCACCATGGGAACGATTATGGCGGTTCCATGCATTGGACGGATCAGTGCGCGCGTACGTAGTTTCGAGGCATGTCTCCCGCCAGTACCGGGGCGTCCACCATCGTGGGCGCCGATGCCTCTGTCCCTGCCGCCGACTCACGCATGTCCCCGGGCGGGCCCGGCTACCGCCGGATGAGTTTCGCCCTCTTCCTCGCGGGTGTCGCGACCTTCGCGCTGCTGTACTCCACGCAGGCGCTGCTCCCGCTGATCTCCGGCGACTTCGGGGTGGCGGCGAGCGACGCGAGCTGGACGGTGGCCGCCGCGACGGGCGGGCTGGCGCTGTTCGTGCTGCCGATGAGCGCCCTGTCGGAGCGCTTCGGACGGCGTACGGTCATGACGGCCTCGCTGGCCGTGGCGGTGACCGTCGGACTGCTGGTGCCCTTCGCCCCGTCGCTGGGTGTCCTGGTCGTGCTGCGGGCGCTCCAGGGCGCGGCCCTGGCCGGGCTGCCCGCGTCGGCGACGGCGTACCTCGCGGAGGAGGTCAGCCCCAGGGCGCTGGTCACCGCGATCGGACTGTTCGTCGCGGGCAACAGCGTCGGCGGGATGAGCGGCCGGGTCATCACCGGCTGGGTCGCCCAGGAGTGGGGCTGGCGGGTCGCCGTCGGTGTGATCGGCGCGCTCGCGGTGGCGTGTGCGGTGGCCTTCCGGCTGCTGCTCCCCGCCCCGAGGAACTTCAAGGCCGGCTCACTGCGCCCGCGCGTGCTGGCCCGGACGGTCCGTGACCACCTGTCCAACCCGCTGCTGTGCCGGCTGTACGCGATCGGCGCGCTGTTCATGACGGTGTTCGGCGGCGTGTACACGGTCATCGGCTACCGGCTGACCGAGGCACCGTTCTCGCTGCCGCAGGGCATCATCGGCTCGGTCTTCCTGGTGTACCTCGTCGGCACCGTGTCGGCGTCGACGGCCGGCCGCCTGGTGGGCCGGCTGGGCCGCCGGGGCGCGCTGTACGCGGGCGGCGGCACGACGGCGGCGGGTCTGCTGCTGTCCCTGGCCGGCTCCCTCCCGCTGGTCCTGCTGGGCCTGGTCCTCATCACGGCGGGCTTCTTCGCGGGCCACGCGGTGGCGTCCTCGGCGGTGAGCAAGACGGCCACGACCGGCCGCGCACAGGCCTCGGCGCTCTACCAGTCGGCGTACTACATCGGCTCCAGCGCGGGCAGCACGGTCGGCGCGATCGCCTTCCACGCGGGCGGCTGGGCCGGGACCGTCGGGGTCGGCCTGCTGGCGGTCCTGGGCGTCGTCACGATCACGGTCTTCGGGACGCGGGCGGCACGGATGCAGCGACGGCTGGCCACCGCCGCCTGAGCCCGGCGTCCGGGTCGTTCCCCCTGGTCGGAGCCGGTTGTCAGTGGGCGCGGATAACGTCCGCGTCTGCTGACCACCGGATTCGACCAGGGGGATTTTCCATGGAGTTCCGCATCGACCGTGCGGCGTTCGCCGAGGCCGTGGGCCGGGCGGTACGGGCGCTGCCCGCCCGGACGCCGGTGCCGGTGCTGAGCGGGCTGCTGCTGGAGGCGGACGCGGGACGGCTGGCCGTGACGGGGTTCGACTTCGAGGCGGCGGTACGGGTGGAGGCCGACGCGGAGGTCGCGGTGCCCGGGCGGGTGCTCGTCCCGGGGCGGCGGCTGCTGGACGTCTGCCGGGTGCTGCCGGAGGGGCCGGTGAGCTGCGCGCTGGAGGCGTCGCGGTTCACGGTGGAGGCGGACGGTACGCGGTTCGGGCTGTCGACGCTGCCCCTGGCCGAGTACCCGGCCCTGCCGGCGCCGCCCGCGCCGTACGGCACGGTGGACGCCGCCGCGTTCGCGACGGCCGTCGCCCAGGTCGCCGTCGCGGCCGGTCGCGACGACACGCTGCCGCTGTTGACGGGCGTCCAACTGCGCCTGGAGGACGGGCGGATGACACTGGCCGCTTCGGACCGCTACCGGTACGCCGTGCGGCGGCTGGAGTGGCAGCCGGGGGCGGCGGCCGACGGTGTGGTGGATGCGCTGCTGCCGGCGCGGCCCTTGCTGGATGTCGCGCGGTCGCTGGGGCGCTGCGGTGACGTGCTGATCGCGTGGGACCCGGCAGCCGGCGGCGGACTGATCGGCTTCGAGGGCGGACGGACGCGGACGGCGCTGCGGCTCCTGGACGGGCGGCTGCCGGCGTACAAGTCGCTGTTCGACATGGCGGGGGCCGCGGTCGCCGAGGTGGCGTGCGAGGAGCTCGCGGAAGCCGTGCGGCGGGTCGCGGTGGTGGCGGAGACGAACAGTCCGGTGCGGCTGGACTTCTCGTCCGACGGGTCCGTCATGCTCCGCGCCGGCTACGGCGACGACGTGGCGGCCCAGCGGCTGCCGGCCACGCTGACCGGTGCCGACGAGGTGCCCGTGGCCTTCAACCCGGCCTATCTGCTGGACGCGCTGACGTCCTTCGAGAGCCCGCGCGTACGGCTGGAACTGCTGGGGACGGGGCAGCGCGCACTGCTGCACGCGGTGCCGGGCGACGGGGCCGCCGAGGGGGCCGGGGAGACGGCCGGGGAGCACCGGCATCTGCTCATGTCGGTGAAACAGCTGGTCTGAAGCACTGCTCCTGCCTGCGCGTTTGTGCGCTCGGGGGGCCGTTGTCAGTGCGCTGCGGTAGCTTCCGAAGTGCTGGGCGCGATGGCGCGTGACAGAAATTCCACAGGGGTGGGTGGACGATGACGAACGGCACGGCGACACCAACAGATCTGGACACCAGGCTGGAAGCACACCGGACGGAGCTGACGGGGTACTGCTACCGGATGCTCGGCTCCTCGTTCGAGGCCGAGGACGCGGTGCAGGACACGATGATCCGTGCCTGGCGCAGCTACGACAAGTTCGAGGGCCGCTCCAGCCTCCGCTCCTGGCTCTACCGCATCGCGACCAACGTGTGCCTGGACATGCTGACCGCGGGCAACAAGCGCGCCAGGCCCATGGACCTGACCGAGTCCACCCCGCTCGCCCAGGCGGCCCTCACCCCCCGCCCGGACAACACCTGGCTGGAGCCCATGCCGGACGCCCGTGTGCTGCCCACGACCGACGACCCGGCGGAGGCGGCGATCGCCAAGGAGTCCGTGCGGCTCGCCTTCATGGCCGCTCTTCAGCAGCTGCCGGCCAAGCAGCGGGCCGTGCTGATCCTGCGCGAGGTGCTGGCCTGGAAGGCCAGCGAGGTCGCCGAGCTGCTGGGCACGTCCGTGGCGTCGGTCAACAGCGCCCTCCAGCGGGCCCGCGCGACCCTGGCCGAGCGGAAGGAGCCGGGCGCCGACGCGACCGTCTCCGACCCGCTGGACGAGGACCAGCAGAAGCTGCTGGACCGCTACGTTGCGGCCTTCGAGGGCTACGACATGACGGCGCTGACGGCTCTGCTGCACGAGGACGCGGTGATGACGATGCCGCCGTTCGACCTGTGGCTGACCGGCGTCGGCGACATCACCGGCTTCATGACCACCCTGGGCGCGCCCTGCGCGGGTTCCCGGCTGGTGCCGGTCCAGGTCAACGGCCTGCCGGGGTTCGCCCAGTACAAGCCCGACCCGGAGAAGGGCGGCTTCTCGCCGTGGGCGGTCCAGGTGCTGGAGATCTCAGACGGCCGGATCACCGGGTTCCACTGCTTCCTCGACACCCAGCGCTGGTTCCCGCTCTTCGACCTGCCCCTCCACCTCGAAGCGGAGACCGACCAGGTCGAGCAGGGCGCGTAGGGCCGGATCGGGGTCGCGCAGTCTGATCCGGCCCCCGGCCCTGCGGGCGGCGAGCTGGAGGCGTGCGAGCAGGTCCACGGCGGCGAGCCCCGGCGGCCCGAGGCCTCCGACGTCGCACACCACGACCCGGGCACGGCCGGCTTGCAGCAGTGCCCTCACGTCGTCGCTCAGTCCGCTCACCTCGTCCCGGGAGACAGGGCCGGGGAGCACGAGCACGGGGGGTGTCATGGCGTCCACGATCGGTAGACCGGGCGGGCGGCGGTAACTCATCGCGGCTGTCCGTCCTCTCGGCGCCGTAAGGATCACATTGACCTCGGTACGGCCTTCCCCGGAGGGTTGGCTGCATGCCCCATGCATCTGCCCCTCCCGCGCTGTCCGATGCCCGTGTCGCCGGTGAGGGGACCCCGTGCAGGGAGTGCTGAGCGGCTTCGCGGTCATCGCGGTCGTCATCGGGGTCGGCTATCTGATCGGCCGCCGGGGATATCTGGGCGGCGGCGGGCGCGAGGTCCTGACGAAGCTGGCCTTCCACGTGGCGTCTCCGGCCCTGCTCTTCACCACGCTCGCCCGGGCCGACCTGTCGGTGATCTTCTCCGACCGGCTGCTGGTCACGGCGATGAGCACGGCGGCGGTGGCGGGTGTCTTCGTGGCGGTGGGTGCCGCGCGCGGCTGGGGCGTGGGCCGGACGACGATCGGCGCGCTGTGCTCCAGCTACGTCAACTCGGGGAACCTCGGCATCCCGATCGCGGTGTACGTGCTGGGCGACGCGTCACTGGTCGCGCCGGTGCTGCTGTTCCAGCTGGTGGGCGTCACGCCGGTGGCGCTGACGATCCTGGACCTGGCGAGCGGCGGCGAGAAGCGGCCCCTGTGGCAACGGCTGCTCACGCCCCTGCGCAATCCGATAGCCCTGGGCTCCCTGGCCGGTGTGGCGGCGTCGGCGTCGGGCCTCACGGTGCCGGGTCCCCTGATGGACCCCCTGACCCTCATCGGCAACATGTCGGTCCCCGCGGTGCTGCTGGCCTTCGGCATCTCACTGCGCGGCAGCACGCTCCCGCTGCGCGGCGCGGAACGGGCCCCTGTCCTCCTCGCCGTGACCCTCAAGGCGGTCATCCAGCCCCTGGTCGCCTGGGCCCTCGCAGCGGGCGTCTTCGGCCTGCACGGGGCCTTGCTGCTCGACGTGGTGGTGACGTCGGCGCTTCCGGCGGCGCAGAACCTGTTCACGTACGCGAGCAGTTATCGGGTGGGGGAGGTGCTGGCGAGGGAGGCGATCTTGTTGTCGACGGTGTTGGCGGTGCCGGTTCTGGTGGTGGTGGCGGCGCTTCTCGGGTGACTCACTTCTCCGGGAACTCTCTGGTGTCGAGTTCCAGGCCGAAGGGCTCCGGCAGTGTGATGCGTTCTCCGAACTTGCCTGCCTGCAAAACCCGGTAGACGTCCCTTTGCGGTTCGCCGTAAAGCGTGATCGTGGGACCGCCAGGAGCCCAGCCGTCGATGAGCAGATACAGCGGAACACCGGCCTGGGCGTAACCTGCGGCCTTCTTGATCCGGTCGTGGGCCGCATTTGACTTGGACGTGATCTCGACGATGAGTTCAGCGGCAGCCGCTGGGATGAAGTTACCGCCCTCGTCACGCAGCACCTGCCTGGGGGCGATTGCGAGATCAGGGATGTAGAGCCCGTCACGAGACGGGACCGCCGTGCCCAGTGTCTGGTAGATGCCCCAATGCCTGGGAATGACCTCGTACAGGGCTCGCTGAACCAGGTCAGCGATGTCGTTGTGGGCATTGGACGGCGGTGGTGCCACGGTGACGATCCCCTCGATGATCTCCACCTTGCAGCCCTCGGGTGCGTCCGTCTCCTGCCAGATCCGAACGAGGTCGTCCCACTCGTGGCCGCTGGCCGTCGAGTGGTCGACGGTGAGTGCGCTCATGGCGGTTCTCCAATCAGTGCGTCACCGATCCCAGCATGCCGAACGGGACTGGTGCGGGTCCACCAGTCCCGTTCACCCAAACGAGAAAACCCCAGCTCAGGCGATACGTTCCAACACCACCGGCGACGCCGTGAAGTCCGTCCCCGGCGCGGCGATGTCGTACGAGCCCTCGACCGCGTCCAGCGCGTACTCGAAGCGTTCCGGCGTGTCCGTGTGCAGGGTCAGCAGGGGCTGGCCCTCGCTCACCGTGTCGCCCGGCTTGGCGTGCATCTCGACGCCCGCGCCGGCCTGGACCGGGTCCTCCTTGCGGGCGCGGCCCGCGCCCAGGCGCCAGGCCGCGACGCCTATGTCGTAGGCGTCGAGGCGGGTGAGGACGCCCGAGGCCGGGGCCTTGATCACGTGCTGCTCGCGGGCCACCGGCAGCTCCGCGTCCGGGTCGCCGCCCTGGGCCGTGATCATGCGGCGCCACACGTCCATCGCGGAGCCGTCGGCCAGGGCCTTCGCCGGGTCGGCGTCCCTCACTCCGGCGGCGTCCAGCATCTCGCGGGCCAGGGCGATCGTCAGCTCGACCACGTCCGCCGGGCCGCCGCCGGCCAGGACCTCCACCGACTCGCGGACCTCCAGCGCGTTTCCGGCCGTCAGGCCGAGCGGGGTCGACATGTCCGTGAGGAGCGCGACCGTCTTCACGCCGTGGTCCGTGCCCAGGCCGACCATGGTGGAGGCCAGTTCGCGGGCGTCCTCCAGCGTCTTCATGAAGGCGCCCGTGCCCACCTTCACGTCGAGGACCAGCGAGCCCGTGCCCTCCGCGATCTTCTTGGACATGATCGAGGAGGCGATCAGCGGGATCGCCTCGACCGTGCCGGTGACGTCCCGCAGGGCGTAGAGCTTCTTGTCGGCGGGGGCCAGGCCGTCGCCCGCCGCGCAGATCACCGCGCCGGTGGTGTCGAGGACGTTCAGCATCTCCTCGTTGGACAGCAGCGCACGCCAGCCGGGGATGGACTCCAGCTTGTCCAGGGTGCCGCCGGTGTGGCCGAGGCCGCGGCCCGAGAGCTGGGGGACGGCGGCGCCGCACGCGGCGACCAGGGGGGCCAGCGGCAGCGTTATCTTGTCGCCGACGCCGCCCGTGGAGTGCTTGTCGGCGGTCGGGCGGGACAGGGACGAGAAGTCCATGCGCTCGCCGGAGGCGATCATCGCGGCCGTCCAGCGGGCGATCTCCCGGCGGTTCATGCCGTTGAGCAGGATGGCCATCGCGAGGGCCGACATCTGCTCGTCGGCCACCTCCCCGCGGGTGTACGCGTCGATGACCCAGTCGATCTGCTCGTCGCTGAGTTCGCCGCGGTCCCGCTTGGTGCGGATGACGGAGATGGCGTCCATGGCCATGGCTTGGGCTTCCTTCCGAGGGTTCCAGAAGCCGTACGGCCCCCCTGAGCCGGTCGCGTGAGCAACTCAGGGGGGCCGCACGGGCATTACTTGGTGAGGTGCTCCGGGCCGAAGGCCTGGGGCAGCATCTCCGACAGCGGCAGGATCCCCGCCGGGGTCTCCAGCAGCAGCTCCGGGCCGCCGAACTCGTGCAGCAGCTGTCGGCAGCGGCCGCACGGCACGAGCGTGGCGCCGTCGCGGTCGACGCACGTGAAGTGCGTCAGCCGGCCGCCGCCGGTGTTGTGCAGCTCGGAGACCAGGCCGCACTCGGCGCACAGGCCGAGCCCGTACGAGGCGTTCTCGACGTTGCAGCCGGAGATGATCCGGCCGTCGTCGACCAGGGCGGCCACGCCGACCGGGTAACCGGAGTAGGGGGCGTATGCCCGGGACATGGCGTCCCGGGCCACCGCGCGCAGCTTCTCCCAGTCGACGTCCGGGCCGCCGCCGGTCACTTGCCCTGCCCCTTCCGGTACGGCATGCCGTTCGCCCTCGGCATCCGCAGGCGCTGGGCGGACAGGGCGAGGACCACCAGGGTGATGACGTACGGCGTGGCGGAGACGACCTGGTTGGGGACCTCGTCGGTGGTCGCGTACCAGGTGAACACCAGGGCGCCGGCGATCAGGGTCACCACGGCCGGGACGTACTTCTTGCGGACCACGAGCCAGATGGCGCCGATGACCAGCAGCAGCGCGCCGAGCAGCAGCAGGGCGTGGACGTTGGCGGAACCGCCGCGCAGGTTGAGGCTGTCGGTGTAGCCGAACAGGCCCGCGCCGAGGGCGAGGCCGCCCGGCATCCAGTTGCCGAAGATCATCGCCGCGAGGCCGATGAAGCCGCGGCCGCTGACCTGGCCCTCCAGGTAGAAGGGGTTCGCGACGATCGACAGGAAGACGCCACCGAGGCCGGCCAGACCGCCGGAGACGACCACCGCGATGTACTTGTACTTGTAGACGTTGACGCCGAGGGACTCGGCGGCGACCGGGTTCTCGCCGCAGGAGCGCAGCCGCAGGCCGAACGCCGTGCGCCACAGCACCCACCAGGTGCCGGGGATCAGCGCGACGGCGATCAGGGTCAGCCAGGAGACGTTGGTGACCAGGCCGCCGAGCAGGCCGGCGATGTCGGAGATGAAGAACCAGCCCTGGTTGTTGAGGTCCCTGAGCGCGTCGGACAGGCCCGGCACCGTGAAGCTGCCGAGGGAGTCGACCGCCGGGGACTGCTTGGCCGAGCCGCCCGTGTGGCCCTCGAAGGCGAGGGGCGCGAGGTAGCGGGTGGCGCCGAGGGCGAGGATGTTGATGGCCACACCGGAGACGATGTGGTTGACGTTGAAGGTGACGGTCACGAAGGCGTGCAGCAGACCGCCGATCGCGCCGCCCGCGATGCCCACCAGGACACCGGTCCACGGGCCCCACTGGAAGCCGGCCCAGGCGCCGAACCAGGTGCCGAGGATCATCATGCCCTCGAGGCCGATGTTGACCACGCCCGCGCGCTCGGCCCACAGACCGCCGAGACCGGCGAGGCCGATCGGCACGGCGAGCTGGAGCGCGGTGGACATCTGGCTGACGTTGGTGATGCCGTCGGCGCCCGTGATGAGGCGGACGATCGAGGTGAGCGCCAGTCCGCCGGCGATGATCAGCAGCAGGACGGGCAACGACAGGCGGCGGCCGGTCGGCGCCGCGGGCTGCAGCGTGGGCTGGTTGAGGTCGGTCGCGGTGGTCATCGGCCAGCCACCTCCTTCGTGGTGTTGGTGTTGCCGAGGACGTGACCGGCGGCCAGTTCGGCGCCGACCCGGCGCTGCTGGCGGCGCAGACCCCACTCGCGGACGGCCTCGTAGGAGACGACGACCGAGAGCACGATCAGGCCCTGCATGATGACCGCGATCTCCTTGTCGTAGCCGTGGAAGTCCAGCTCGGGCGAGGCCTTGTCGAGCCAGGCCCACAGCAGGGCGGCGAAGGCGATGCCCACGGGGCTGTTGCGGCCGAGCAGGGCGATGCCGATGCCGAGGAAGCCGATGCCCGTGGGGAAGTTCAGGCTGTAGGTGTGGGTGTCGCCGAGCAGGATCGGCAGACCGGCCAGGCCCGCGATGCCGCCGGAGATCAGCATGGCGCTGAGCACCATGCGCTTGGGGTCCACACCGCTGGCCGCGGCGGCGGTCTGCGAAGCGCCGGAGGCGCGCAGGTCGAAGCCGAAGCGGGTGCGGTTGAGGACGACCCAGTAGCCGATGCCGAGCAGGACGGCGAGCAGCACCAGGCCGTAGATCTCGCCGGCCGCGCCCATGGGGATGCCGGGGATCCAGCCGGACTCGTGCATCTCGCCGGTGGTGTTGTTGTTGCCGACCTTCACACCGAAGACGTTCGGCAGCCACAGGTAGGCGATCACGGAGGTGGCGATCGCGTTGAGCATGATCGTGGCGACGACCTCGCTGACACCGCGGGTGACCTTGAGGACACCGGCGATGCCGGCCCAGAAGGCGCCGGTGAGGACGGCGGTCAGGAGCAGCAGCGGAACCTGGAGGGCGGCCGGCAGCGCGACGTGGGCGCCGACGATCGCGGCCAGCATCGCGCCGAGCTGGTACTGGCCGTCGACGCCGATGTTGAACAGGTTCATCCGGAAGCCGATGGCCACCGAGAGCGCCGCGATGTAGTACATCGAGGCCTGGTTGATGATCAGGACCTGGATGTCCGAGAAGCTGAGCTGCTCGAACATCAAGGCGTACGGCTCGACCGGGTTCTGGCCCGACGCGACCAGCACGATCGAGGTCAGGGCGAAGGCCACGGCGAGCGCGATGACCGGTCCGGCCACCGCGAGGAGCACGCGCTCCCTGTCGAACTTCTTCATCAGCGGGCCTCGTCTTCCGGAGACTCGGGGGCGTCGGCCTTCGAGGTCTCGGGGGTCTCTTCGTGCTCGAGGTGCCCGGTGGCGGCACCGGTCATGGCCGAGCCGAGCTCCTCAGGGGTGATGGCGGCCGGGTCGGCGTCCGCGACCAGCTTGCCGTTGTAGATCACGCGCAGGGTGTCGGACAGGCCGATGAGCTCGTCCAGGTCGGCGGAGATCAGCAGGACGGCCAGGCCCTCGCGGCGGGCCTCGCGGATGTGGTCCCAGATGGCGGCCTGGGCACCGACGTCCACGCCCCGGGTGGGGTGGGCGGCGATCAGGAAGCGCGGCTTGTGGCTCATCTCGCGGCCGACGATCAGCTTCTGCTGGTTGCCGCCGGACAGGGAGGCGGCGGTGACGTCGATGCCGGGGGTACGGACGTCGTACTCCGTGACGATCCGGCGGGTGTCCTCCTGGGCCGCCTTCGGGTCCAGCCAGACGCCCTTGGCGAGGGGCTTCTCGGTGACGTGGCCGAGGATACGGTTCTCCCAGAGGGGTGCCTCCAGGAGCAGGCCGTGGCGGTGGCGGTCCTCGGGGATGTAGCCGATGCCCTGCTCCCGGCGCCTGCGGGTGGGCCAGGCGGTGATCTCCTCGTCGGCGAGCCGGATGGTGCCGGAGTCGGCGGACCGCAGGCCGATGAGCGCGTCGACCAGCTCGGTCTGGCCGTTGCCCTCGACACCGGCGATGCCGAGGACCTCGCCCGCGTGGATGGTGAAGCTGATGTCGTCGAGGAGGGCCTTGCCGCCCGGTGCGGCCAGGCGGAGCCCGTCGACGGCGATGACCGGTCGGTCGGTGACCGTGGACTCGGCCGTCTCGGGCGTGGGCAGCTCGCTGCCGACCATCATCTCCGCGAGCTGGCGCGGGGTGGTGTCGGCGGGGACGGCCGTACCGACGGTGGTGCCGCGGCGGATGACCGTGATCTCGTCGGCGACGGAGAGCACCTCGCCGAGCTTGTGCGAGATGAAGATGACCGACAGGCCCTCGGACCTCAGTTCGCGCAGGTTGGCGAAGAGGGCGTCGACCTCCTGCGGCACGAGCACGGCGGTCGGCTCGTCCAGGATGAGGGTGCGGGCGCCGCGGTAGAGGACCTTGAGGATCTCCACGCGCTGGCGGGCGGCGACGCCGAGCTCCTCGACCAGGAGGTCGGGCTTGACGTCGAGGCCGTAGCGCTCGGAGAGTTCCTTGATCTTGCGGCGGGCCTTGGCGCCGATGCCGTACAGCTTCTCGCTGCCGAGCACGACGTTCTCGAGGACCGTGAGGTTGTCGGCGAGCATGAAGTGCTGGTGGACCATGCCGATGCCGCGGACGATGGCGTCGGCCGGCGACGAGAAGCTGACCTGCTCGCCCTCGACGGCGATGGTGCCCTCGTCCGGCTTCTGCATGCCGTAGAGGATCTTCATCAGCGTCGACTTGCCGGCCCCGTTCTCGCCGACGAGGGCGTGCACGGTGCCCTTGCGGACGCTGAGGTGGATGTCGTGGTTGGCCACGACGCCCGGGAAACGCTTCGTGATCCCGGCGAGCTCGACGGCGGTCACCGATTCCTTGACCGCCGCTCCGGCCGGAGGGCTGCTGGACGCGTTGATGGCGCACTCTCCTGGGGACGGGGGTCGTCTACGCGCGTAGCGCCCCTACGGCATACAAAGGGGCCGACGCACCGCGACAACGGGGTACGAGGAGCCAGCCTCCCCGTACCCCGTCGAGCGGACGTAACCCCGGGGGTTACCGCCTGCTTCGAGGCAGTCGGTCGTCAGCTGCTCTTGACCTTGATCTCGCCGCTGATGATCTTCTCCTTGGCCGTCTTGATGGCTTCCTGAAGCTCGGCGTCGTCCGCGAACTTCGGGTTGGAGTCCGACAGGCCCACCTCGCCGGTCTTCAGATCGCCACGAACGATACCGGTCTCGGGCTTGCCGTCCTCGACCGACTTCGCCAGGTTGTACACCGCCTTGGCGACATCCTTCATCGCCGAGGTGAGGATGAAGTCCTTGTACTTGGCGAGGGCCGCCTGCTTGTACTGGTCGGAGTCCACACCGATGGCCCACACCTTCTTGGCGGCGGCGGCCTCGATCACACCCTGACCGGACAGGCCGGCGGCCGCGTAGACGACGTCGGCCTTCTTCTCGATCTGGCCCTCGGCGGCCGTCTTGCCCTTGTCGGGGCTGGAGAAACCACCCTCCTCGGCCGTCTGGGTGAGGTACTGGGAGAGGACCTTCACCTTCGGGTTCGTGTCCTTGACGCCCTGCGCGAAGCCCGCCTGGAACTTGTGGATCAGCGGGATGTCCACACCGCCGACGAAGCCGACGACGTTCGACTTGGTGCTCTTGGCGGCGGCGACACCGGCCAGGTACGAGGCCTGCTCCTCGCTGAAGACGAGGTCGGCGACGTTCTTGGTGTTGATCGTGGCGTCGTCGACGATGCCGAAGGTGGTCTTCGGGAACTTCTCCGCGGCACCCTTCACGGCAGCGGCGTACGCGTAGCCGACACCGATGACGGGGTTGTGGCCCTGCTTCGCCAGCGAGACCAGGCGCTGCTCCTTGTCGGCGTCCGTCTCGCCCTCGGTGGGCTCGACGTCGGCCGTCTCGTAGCCGAACTCCTTCTGCGCCTGCTCCAGACCCGCGTACGCGGCGTCGTTGAAGGACTGGTCACCCTTGCCACCGACGTCGTACGCGATGGCGAGACCCTTGTCCCCCTTCGAGTCCGACGACCCGGAGGTCGAGGTGCTGCCGCAGGCGGAGAGGGCGAGGGCCAGGGAGGCGGTCGCTGCGCCTGCGACCGTGATCCGGGAAATCCGGCGCATGTGTGGGTGCTCCTGTCGTACTACCGGGGCCGCATAGCGCCGGGACGGTTCAGCTTCGGCGCTGGCTTCGCCGCAGATTAACGCGCGTAGACCTGCCTGAAAACCCCTTCTGTCCACCTTGTTATGCGCCCGTGGCCAAGCCATCACCGGGCCTTGGCCGGGGCGTTGCCGACTGCGAACGGAGGGTGGCGCTGGGTGATCCGGTTCCCGGTTCCCGGCACCCTGACTCCTGGTTTCCGCGGGAACGGCGGAGCGGGCGGGCACCCAGGGTGCCCGCCCGCTCCGGCTGTCGCAGACCGTTGACGCCGTTGACGTACTACTCGGTCTTGACCTTGATGGAACCGTCGTTGATGCCTTCCTTGGCCTTGTCCACGGCCGCCTTCAGGCCCGGGACCTTGGCGTACTCGGGGTTCGCCTCGGACAGGCCCACGCCGTTGACCTTCAGGTCGAAGGTCTGGGTGCCGTTCAGGGGCTTGTCGTCCTGGACGGACTTGGCCAGCGCGTAGACCGCTCCGCCGACGTCCTTGAGGGCGGAGGTGAGGATGTAGTTCTTGTACGGGGCGAGGGCGGCCTGCTTGTACTGGTCGGAGTCGACGCCGATCGCCCAGACCTTCGCCTTGGCGGCGGCCTCGATGACGCCCTGCCCGGAGAGGCCGGCGGCCGCGTAGAGCACGTCGGCCTTCTTCTCGATCTGTCCCTCGGCGGCTGCCTTGCCCTTGTCGGGGCTGGAGAAACCGCCCTCCTCGGCCGTCTGGGTGAGGTACTGAGACAGGACCTTCACCCCGGGCTTGGTGTCTTCGACACCCTGCTTGTAGCCGGCCTCGAACTTGTGGATCAGCGGGATGTCCACACCGCCCACGAAGCCGACGATGTCGCTCTTCGTGGCCTTGGCGGCGGCGACACCGGCGAGGTACGAGGCCTGCTCCTCGGCGAAGACGAGGGAGGCGACGTTCTTGGCCTCGACCACGGAGTCCACAATGCCGAAGGTGGTGTCCGGGTACTTGGCGGCCGCGGCCTTCATCGCCGGACCGTAGACGAACCCGACGCCGATGACCGGGTTGTAGCCCTGCCGGGCCAGCGAGACGAGGCGCTGCTCCTTGTCGGCGCTCGTCTCGCCCTCGGTGGGCTCGATGTCGGCCGTCTGGTAGCCGAACTCTTCCTTGGCCTTCGTCAGGCCCGCGTAGGCGGCGTCGTTGAAGGACTGGTCACCCTTGCCGCCGATGTCGTAGGCGATGGCGATGCCACGGTCCTTGCTGTCGCTGTCACCACTGTCACCACTGGTGCCGCCACACGCCGTGGCGACGAGCCCGAGCGACGCGACCCCCACCGCGACGCGGGTCAGTTTGGAAATCCGACGCATCGTGAAGTTCCCCATTCTCCAAAGCCCCGCAGCGGGTGCTCGGTTCGGCGCACATTAACGCGCGTAGACACTCCTGGGAACGGTTCGCTGCGGGGCCGTTATCCATTCGTGCCGATGGCCGGTTACGCCCTTGTGAACCACGGGAGCGAACGGGGTCGAAAGGTGTACTCGGGCACACGGCGCATGCCTGCTCGTCACGCGCACCAGGCTGCCCCTGGGGCGCTCCGGCCGCAACCGGAGGCTCCGGGAAGGCGAACTACTGAGCGGACTCGGCGCGCCGGAGCCCACTGAACACCGCGGGGGTCGTCCAGCCGCGCAGCGCCGCGTGGAGCGTCGATCCGAAGGTGGCCTCGGCCGTGGCCGCGTCGAAGGCTCCAGCCAGTTCGAGCGTAACCAGCCCGTGCAGTGTCACCCAGATCGAAAGGGCGATGGACGTCGCCTCGCCGGCGAGGACGGAGTCAGTCAAGCCGCGATCGATCGCCGCGAGGAGCGGCCGGACGGGGTCACTGGCGCCGACCGCGCCGGACGGGTCGAAGGATTGCACACCGCCGAACAGCACCGTGTAGAGGTGGCTGTGCTCGCGTCCCCATCGACGGTACGCGGCGGCCAGTGCGCAGAGGTCGGCAAGCGGGTCCGCGGAGGTCGGCACTGCGGCCACTTCCTCGAACAGGCCGGCCACGGCTCTGTTGCGCACCTCGCCGATCAGCCCGTCCTTGCCGCCGAACAGGGAGTACACCGCGGTCGTCGACGTCCCGGCGGCAGTGGCCAGGGCGCGGACCGTGACCGACTCCCGCGGACGGGTGGCGAGCATCTCGATCGCGCATGCCACGAGCCGCTCTTTGACGGTCTCGTCGTTCGTTCTCGGCCTACCCACGACGAACAGCTTACCCACTCTGATAACGTCGTTCTGAAACGACGTTCTGAAATAACGTTCTGAAACGGTGGGAGACCCTCATGCCGATGTCCGTGACACGTCCCGTCCGATTAGCCGGTCGCCTGGTGCTGGCCTTGGCCGCCATCGCCGGGCTGGTCGCCCTCTTCCTGGCGCTCGTCGTCCTCACGGACGGGGCGGGCTCGGGGCTCCCCGCGTGGCTGACGACCCTGGGAATCGCGACTGCCGCCGCACTGTGGCGGGGCCGGCGCCGTACGAGGTCGGCTCGGCTCGTGCCGTTCCTACCGGTGGTCGTCGCGGCGGCATTGACGGCGTCGGTATGCGTCCCGACGGTTCCCACGGGACGGCAATACCCGCCCGACCTGCCTTTCGTCGCCACGCAGCACTGGAGCCTGGCCACCGGCAGCCGGGTGGCGGTGTATCACTACCCGCCCGCGAACACCGGCGCCCGACGCCCCGTTCCGCTCGTGTACCTCAATGGCGGACCGGTTCGCGGCATCTCGGTGCTTGACCACAGGTTCCTGCAGCTCCTGGCGCGACAGGGCTACGACGTCTACGCCTACGAGCAGGCCGGCGGGGGCCGGAGCGATCTGCTCCCCATGGGCCAGTACACGATCTCCAGGTCGGTCCGCGATCTCGCCGCCTTCGTCGATCGCCTGGGCAAGGGCAGGGTCGACATCCTCGGATTCTCCTCAGGCGGGGTCGTGCTCACGCGAGCCCTGGCCGATCCGGGCGTCGCGGCGCGCTTTCACCGGGCGATCATCGCCGAGCCCGGCCCGATGGACGGCCCCACCGCGCGCATCGCCGGGCACAAGGGCCGGGAATCCGCGCGCGGCCTCGCACCGGCCATGACCGGACCGCGGTCGACGCATGTTCCCCGGTACGCCGTCGCGTTGGGCCTCATGCGACTCGGGCTCCTGACCCCCGACACCGGGCTGATAGGACAGGCAGAGGGCGACAACGCGCTCACCGCCGCCGATCTCGGCAGCGACACCGCATCCAGCTACTGCGCGCGCGACGCGCACCGCATCCCCGTCGAGGACACGGCGGAGAACTTCTCCTTCAGCCCCGCCGCCAGCCTCCGCGTCCAGCAGACGATCAAGGACTCTCCCTCCATCGCCCCGCGGCTGAGGCACTCCCGGACCCCCGCGATGCTGATGATCGCCGAATGCTCCTCACAGGTCCGCCAATGGGCCACAGCCGTCCTTGCCGAAAACCCCGCCGTCCAGCGCACGCAGTACATGCCCGGTGTCGGACACCACATGTGGAACGGCCTCGACGACAACAACGACCGAGCCGCCGCCGTCATCACCGCATTCCTCGAAAACGAGCCCGCACCGCTGCCGAACCACCCGACCCGCGGCGAGATCCCCGCCTTCCTCCGTAACCACAGGTGACCGCCCGCCGGGCGGTCACGGCACCTGGCCTAGCGGAGCCCGTTGACCAGGGCCGCGGCGGTGAAGAGTTCCACGCCTACCTTGATCGCGGACTCGTCCACGTCGAAGTCGCCCTGGTGGAGGTCGCGCACCTGGCGTTCGCCGGGGGCGCGAACGCCCAGGCGGGCCATGGCGCCGGGGACGTGTTCCAGGTACCAGGAGAAGTCCTCGCCGCCGAGGCTCTGCTCCGTGCCGACGACCGAGTCGACGCCGCGTCGGGCGATCATGGCGTCGCGCAGCAGCTCGGTCACGCCGGGCTCGTTGACGACGGGCGGGACGCCGCGGACGTAGTTGATCTCCGACTTGGCGCGGTACAGGTTGGCGATCTCGTCGATCGCGGCGACCACGACGTCGGGAGCCTGCCGCCACGCCTCGATGTCGAGGCACCGCACCGTGCCGGAGAGCTCGGCGTGCTGCGGGATGACGTTGGGCGCGTGCCCGGACTCGACGCGGCCCCAGGTGATGGCGAGCCCGCTCCGGCTGTCGAAGCGCCGGCCGACCAGGGCCGGCACGTCCGTGACGACGCGGGCGGCCGCGGTGACCAGGTCGGTCGTGAGGTGGGGGCGTGCCGTGTGCCCGCCCGGGCCGTTCAGGGCGATCTCCAGCCGGTCGCAGGCGGAGGTGATCGGCCCCTCCCGGAGCCCGACCTGCCCCGCGTCCACCCGGGGGTCGCAGTGCACGGCGATGATCGCGCCGACCCCCTCCAGCGCCCCGCACTTGATGACGTCGGCGGCACCGCCGGGCAGGACCTCCTCGGCGGGCTGGAAGATCAGCCGGACGGGGCGGGGCAGCAGACCCCGCTTGTGCAGTTCGGCGAGGACGAGCCCGGCACCGAGGACGACGGTGGTGTGCACGTCGTGACCGCAGGCGTGCGCGCGGTCGGGCACGGTCGAGCGGTACGGGCAATCGCTCTTCATGTCGGGGATGGGCAGGCCGTCGATGTCGGCCCGCATGGCGAGCATGCTGGGGCCGCCGTCCCACTGTTCGCCCTCTACGCCGATGTCACAGACGAGTCCTGTCCCGACGGCGAGTACGCGCGGCTTGAGGCCGGCCCGCTCGAGCCGCTCCTTGATCGCGGCTGTCGTGCGGAACTCCTGGTTGCCCAGCTCCGGGTGCATGTGCAGGTCGCGTCGGAACGCGATGAGCTCGGCGCGCAGAGCGTCGGGCAGCGCGCCGGGAAGCACGGCTCCCGCGGGAAGATCGACCTCGGACTCCAATGACATCAATTGCTTCACCCTCTGAAGGGTAGGGCGCCAGGGCGGCCATCCGACCCTCGATCAACAAAATTTCAACCCGTTCGGGGAAGAAAATATGACCGCCGAACGCATAGCTATCAACTGCGATGGGTAAACTCGCCCGTCTTCAGGGCCGAGCCGGTCACCACAACCCACGGCGTGTGACATCGGCCACACCCGACTCACGGCGCCGGTGTCCATCCATCCTCCTCCACGGATACCACGCCCTGCGCGGGGAACACGGCCTCGTTCGTCTGGCGGACGCACGGTCCCGATAGTGTGCGCCCCGTGCGCGCCGACAGCCCCGACTTCGTCCAGTCCACCCAGGCCTCGTACGACGCCATCGCCGAGGACTACGCCGCCGGGTTCCCGGACAGTCTGGCCGGAAAGCCGCTGGAGCGAGCCCTGCTGACGGCCTTCGTCGACCTGGTACGTGCCCCCGGAGCGCCGGTGCAGCCCCCGGTCGCCGATATCGGCAGCGGGCCCGGGTATGTGGCGGCCCGGCTGCACGAGTCGGGCCTGCCGGTGTTCGGGGTGGACGTCTCACCCCGCATGGTGGCCCTGGCCCGCCGGGCGCATCCGGGACTGCGGTTCCACGTCGGTTCCATGACGGCCCTGGACCTGCCGGACGAGACGCTCGGCGGCATCGTCGCGCTGTACTCGATCATCCACGTGCCCGACGACCATCTGCCCTCGGTCTTCGCCGGGTTCCACCGCGTCCTGGTGCCGGGTGCGCCCGTGCTGCTCGGGTTCCAGTCCGGTACGGAGGACGGCCGGGCGCACCTCACCGAGCGCTTCGGGCAGGAGATCTCCCTCGACTTCCACTGGCGCACCCCGGAGACCGTCGCGGCGCACCTCACGAGGGCCGGCCTGGAGCTCCACTCACGTGTGCTGCGGGAGGCCGAGGGCGAGGAGCAACGCCCCCGGGCGTTCCTGCTGGCCCGCAAGCCGGCGTCCGCCGGAGCGTGAGCGCTGGCCGGGGCTTTGTGAGCCGCCCTAGAGTGCGCGCCCGTGCCGTGCGCGAGCCCGCCCTGGTGTGTGCGTGAGCCCGCCTACAGCGGTGCATGACCGCCCCTGCCGGTACGCGAGCCCTCCTCGGAGCGCGCCTGAGGTCGCCGGTGCATGCCCGAACCCGTCGCGGTCGGAACACCGATCGTGCCTGCCGGCGCCCGTGCCGCCGCAGGGCCTTCGGCCCGTCGCGCCCGACCTGTCCGGCCGCCGGGCCCACCAGGTCTGCTTGAATCGCCTCGCCGCCTGGCCGTCCGCCTGACTCGGCCGGCGCCCGAGGCCCTCAGCCGGCAGCCACCGCACCCGTCGGGCCGGCCATACCGGCCGAGCCTGCCGCACCGGACGGGCCGACCATGTCCGCCGCACCCGCTGTTCCGGCTGGGCCGGCCATGCCCGTCGGGTCCGCCGTCCCGGCCGGGCCCGTCATGCCCGTGCCCGTGAAACTCCCCGGGCCAGTCGCATCCGCCGGGCCAGTCGGTCCCTCGGAAGCCGCCGAACCCGTCCGTCCCCCGGGACCGACGGGACCCGCCGGGCCGGTCGCGCCCCCCGGACCGGTCGAACCAGTCACACCTTCCGTATCCCCCGTTCCCGCCCCCGTCGTGGACAACCGCTGCACATCCCGCGCCGCCCCCGTCACCCCCGACAGGAAGCCCTGGGCGCGAGGGGAGGCGTGGTCGGTCAGCCAGGTCGGGTCGATGTCGCAGACCGCGACGCGGACCCCAGTACCGGAGAGGGCGAGGGGGAGGGTGTGGACGACCGTGGAGGGGAAGCTGAGGATCGTCCGGCCGATGGGGCCGCGGCGGGCGATCAGCTCGAGGGGGAGTTCGGGGCGGACGATCTCCAGGCCCGTCTCCGCCGAGAGCCGGCGGAGCTTGTCCGTGCCCTCGCGGCGGTGGGCGAAGTAGCGGGTGGCGCCGTGGGCCCTGGCCAGGGCGCGGACGGCCTCCAGGTAGCGGTCGTCGTCGACCACGCCCGTCTCCACCAGGGACGTGCCGACCATGTCGGCGCCCTTGGTGATGCGGGGCGGGCCGAAGCGGGTCCGGGTCCAGGCGAAGTCGTTGGCGCTGACGGTGACGCCCGCCGGGGTCTCCTCCATCGGCATGGAGGAGAAGATCTCGACGTTGCGGTTGCCGCCCGGGGTCAGTCGGCGGCGGGCCGAGGCCGACACCGGCGCGAAGATCAGGTCCCGCGGGCCGGGGCGGCCGCCCTTGCGGTGCCAGCGCACCAGCCGTTCGCCCCGGGCCAGCTGGCCGACGAACTCCATGGTCGCGGTGCCGTCGTCGACGACGACCAGGTCGCGGACGCTGGTGATCGTCAGCAGCAGCTGGACGTAGCGGGAGAAGGGGTCCCCCAGCACCACCCGGCGCGCCCTGCGGAGCAGGCCGGCCAGGCCGCCGATGGTCTGGAAGGGCGCCAAGGGGCCGCCGCGCGCCTCCTCCCAGCGGACCTCGTGGCCCTCGTCGCGGGCCAGGTCGGACATCCGCCGCAGCTGGCCGCGCGTCATCGGGTCGACGGGTGACAGCACCACGAGGGTGAGCCCCACGCCGGGCGCATGCGCGTGCGCCCACTCCAGCACGTTCAGCAGCTGTACCGGACTCTCGACGAACGCGAGAGTGTGGGGGCCGGCGTTCCCGGCGCGGGGGCTCATCGACGTACGACCGTCCCGTCGTAAGGGGGGTTGTGGGGGGTGTGGGCTCAGACGCCGACCGGCTCGCCCGCCGCGTCGGCGATCTCCGCCTCGGCGACCACACCGGCGACGCGGCGCAGCTTCTTCATCGGGGCCAGCTCGGACTCGTAGACCTTCTTGACGCCGTCGCCGAGGGAGGCCTCGATGGTGCGGATGTCGCGGACGAGGCGGGTGAGGCCCTGCGGCTCCACGGAGGCGGCCTGGTCCGAGCCCCACATGGCGCGGTCGAGGGTGATGTGACGCTCGACGAAGGTGGCGCCCAGGGCGACCGCGGCCAGCGTGGTCTGGAGGCCCGTCTCGTGGCCGGAGTAGCCGATCGGGACGTTCGGGAACTCCTTCTCCAGCGTGTTGATCACGCGGAGGTTGAGCTCCTCGGCCTTCGCCGGGTAGGTCGACGTGGCGTGGCACATCAGGATGTTGTCGGAGCCGAGGACCTCGACCGCGTGGCGGATCTGCTTCGGGGTCGACATGCCGGTGGAGAGGATTACGGCGCGGCCCGTGCCGCGCAGGGCGCGCAGCAGCTCGTCGTCCGTGAGGGAGGCGGAGGCGACCTTGTGGGCGGGGACGTCGAACTTCTCCAGGAAGGCGACGGCCTCGGTGTCCCACGGGGAGGCGAACCAGTCGATGTTCTTCGACTTGCAGTAGTCGTCGATGGCGCGGTACTCGTCCTCGCCGAACTCCACGCGGTGGCGGTAGTCGATGTAGGTCATCCGGCCCCAGGGGGTGTCACGCTCGATGTCCCACTGGTCGCGCGGGGTGCAGATCTCGGGGGTGCGCTTCTGGAACTTGACGGCGTCGCAGCCGGCCTCGGCGGCGGCGTCGATCAGCTTGAAGGCGTTCTCGAGCTCGCCGTTGTGGTTGATGCCGATCTCACCGCAGACGTAGACCGGACGGCCCGGGCCGACCTCGCGCGAACCGAAGCGGCGGATACGGGAGTTGGTGCTCATGGCAGAGATGTCCTTACTTGGTGAGGGAATCGAGAGAGGGGCCGAGGATCCAGCTGGCGATCTCTCGGATCGCGCCGTCGCCACCGGGGACGGTGGTGACCGCGCGTGCGGCGCCGCGCACGACGTCGTGGGCGCTCGCGACCGCCACGGGCCAGCCCACGAGGGCGAAGCACGGGAGGTCATTGACGTCGTTGCCGACGTAGAGCACGCGCTCCGGCGCGATGCCCTGCTCCTCGCACCACTGCTTCAGCGCGAGGTCCTTGCGGTCGATGCCGTGCAGCACCGGGAGCTTGAGCTTCCGGGCCCGGGCGGCGACCACAGGGTTCTGTTCCGTGGACAGGATCAGCATCTTCAGGCCGCTCCTGCGGAGGGCCGCGATGCCGAGTCCGTCCCCGCGGTGCACGGAGACGAACTCCCGTCCTTCGGAGTCGACCAGCACCCGGTCGTCGGTCTGGGTGCCGTCGAAGTCGAGGACGACCGCGTCGATGTCGTCGGCGGTCGGGAGCGCGCCGGGCCGGTCCGCGTCGAAGAGCGGCGCGAGGGCCCGGGCGCGGGCCAGGTCGTGCGGGTCGTCGACCTCCAGCACGCGCGCGGCGTCGGTGCGGACCAGTTCGGTCCGGCCGAAGAAGCGGTGCTGGTGCTTGCGGAACCCGGCCGCCTCCATGGCGTAGGCGGCGCCGGTTTCCAGCAGGTCCTGGGGGCGGTCCTGACGGCGGGGGCGGAAGGACTTGTCGTGGTTGACGCCGTAGCCGCCGCCCGTGGCCGCGTCGGCCTCCGCGACGGTGCCGGCGGCGACCTCGTCCTCGGCGTCGCGCCAGACGAAGCCGTGGAACGGGGCCACGGTCAGGGCCGTGTCGGCGCCGTTCTCGACGATGGCGGCGGCGACGCCGTCCACGTCCTCGCGGGTGATGAACGGGCTGGTGCACTGCACCAGCAGCACGACGTCCACGACCGCTCCGTGCAGGGCCTCGTGCGCGTCCATGGCGTGCAGGACGGCGGCCTCGGAGGTGGCCGTGTCGCCGGCGATGGCGGCGGGCCGCAGGACGACCTCGGCGCCGGCCTGGCGGGCGGCGGCCGCGATGGCCTGGTCGTCGGTGGAGACCACGACGTCCGTGACGAGCCGGGCGGCGCGGCACTCGCGCACCGCCCGCGCCACCAGCGGGACACCGCCGACGGGGAGGAGGTTCTTCGCGGGGACGCCCTTGGAGCCGCCGCGCGCGGGGATCACCGCGAGCACGCGGCGCACCGAGGCGCCTCGGCCCGCTTCCGGATGGGACATGGGATGTACTCCTTGGGCTCCTTGGGCGGAGGGCTCGGTGCGGCTCACAGCTCCCCCATCCGCCGGATGACGGGCGCCACGCGCTGCACGCCGTGCCGGTAGGCGCCGCGCGCCGCCCGGCGCACGATCTGCCGGACCGGGCCGGGCTCCCTGTCGGCGGCCGGCGCGCCGGGCAGCGGGGTGCCGTCCGGGCCGAGGTGATGGCGTGCGAGGATCCCGGGCAGGTAGCCGGGCGCGGTGACGGGTGTGTAGTACGGGGTCAGCGGCGGCAGGCCACCGGGCCGGTCGAGCAGCTTGGCGATGCGTTCGCGTGCCGCGTCGAAGGCGGACTCGTAGGAGCCGTCGGCCACGACGCCTTGCCGGGCGACCCACTCCTCGTCGGGCGCCGGCCGGTGCCCGGCGTCGAGCTGGTCCCAGGAGGCGAGGCAGCCGGAGCCCACGAAGTGGTGGTTGCCGAGGGCCTCACGGACGCCCAGGTCGGTCAGCACGACGGTCGGGATGCGGCGGTGCAGCGACTCCAGGGCGGCCGTGGAACTGACCGTCACGAGCAGGTCGGTGCGGTCGAGGACCTCGCCCATGTTCCCGTAGACCAGGCGGAAGTTGGCGGGCGGATCGAGGCGCTGCACCAGCTTCTGGTACGGCAACTCCTCGATGTGGGTGGTGTGTTCGCCCGGCCGGGACCGCAGCTTCAGCAGCACCTCGCGCTCGGGGTGCCTGCGGGCGTGCTGCACCAGCCGGTTCAGCAGGTACGTACGGTCCTTGCGGCTCTCCGGCACGGAGGGCTGGGCGGCGAAGACGACCGTGTAGGGCCTGCGCCCATGCTTCGCAGAGGGGTCGTGTTCCCCTTCGTAGGGCGCACCGCCGAGGAACGGCAGGGCCACCTCGGTCACCGACGAGGCGTCGGCGCCCACCCCTTCGTAGACGGCCCGGAAACGGTCCGCGTCCTGGCGGGAGTTGGCGAGGACCAGGTCCGCGCCGTGCCGCAGCAGCAGGCCGTCGGCGAGCTTCTCGTAGACGACACCGACGTAGCCGGTGACGACGACGGGCCGCGAGGTCCGGTTCTCCCAGACGCGCCCCAGGCCGTGCAGCATCGCCTGCACACCGCCGCCGACGAGGGCGAGGACGAGGACGTCGTAGGACTCCTCGGCCATGGTGCGCAGGAACTCGACGGCGGTGACCTCCCGCAGTGAGTCGGCGCGCACGCCCACTTCCTCCAGCTGGCGCGGCGTGGGCGTGGCCCGGCCGCGCAGCAGGAATCCGTCGAGGGCGGGGCCGACTTGCGCGCTCTCGCGCGGTCCGGTTTCCATGGACTGTCCCGGGGCGATGCGGTGCGCGGTGAGCGCACCCCATTTCCAGCGGGTGTCGGAGTCCGCGAGGACGGCGATTCGCGGGCGCTTCGGTGTACTTGCTGGCACGTCGAAGACGCTAGGAAGCAATTCCTAGGTATGGCGGAACCGCGACTCAACGAAAAGTTAACAACGCACCACCGGGAGCCGAACTGGCCCGTGGAGAACCGGGAAGTACACGGGGTGCACCGTTCTGACACATTGAGTTCACCCAGTGTATGTGCACCGGAAAGTTGCGGAGCCGGACGGGCTCCTAACGTTTTGCGGGTGCCTAAGCTTTCCGTGATCGTGCCGTTCTACAACGTGCAGCAATACGCCCCGGACACCCTCAGAAGCCTTCGGTTGAACGCCGACCGCGATTTCGAGTTCATCCTGGTCGACGACCATTCGAAGGATGAAACCCCGGCCATTCTCGAACGGGCGGCCGAGGACCTTTCGGATGTCGCGCAAGTGCGTTACATCCGACACGAGAAGAACGGGGGGCTCGCCACCGCCCGCAACACCGGCCTGGACGCGGCGCAGGGCGAGTACCTGACGTTCCTGGACGGCGACGACTGGCTGGCCCCCGGCTATCTCGCCGAACTGGTGTCCGCCCTGGACGAGTTGGGCTGCGACTTCATCCGCACCGACCATGTGCAGGCCACCGCGCGCGCCCGTTCCGTCTCCCGGGTCCCGGTCGGCCGCCGCTGGGAGGCCTTCGACCCGCGCGAGGCGATCCTCCCCTCCCACCGCTCGACCTCGGTGGACTACGCCTACGCCTGGGCCGGCGCCTACCACCGCCGCCTCCTCGACCGGGGCGTGCTCCACTTCACCGACGGGCTGCGCACGGCCGAGGACCGGCCGTGGATCTGGAAGCTGCACCGCGAGGCGGAGTCGTTCGCCGTGGTGAGCCTGCTGGGCGTGTTCTACCGGCGCGGGGTGGCCTCGTCCCTGACCCAGATCGGCGATGTCCGCCAGCTCGACTTCATCCGCGCCTTCGACCAGGTGATCGAGGAGACGGCCGCCGACCGTGAGGCCGACCGGCTGCTGCCGAAGGCGGTACGGACGTACTGCGCGATCATCGCGCACCACCTTTCCAACGAAGACAGGTTCGAACCGGCCGTGGCGAGGCAGCTGCGGTCGATGAGCGCGGCGGCCATCAAGCGCATGCCGCAGGACGCGCTCGGTGACGCACTGGAGGCCATGGACATGGACCGCTCGTCCAAGCTGCGGCGGCTGCGGCGCAGGGTCACGCCGGCGGGAGCGGCCGCCTGATGCCCGGGACCACACAGATCTTCTGCGCCTCGACGCTGTACGGCGTCGCCACCCTGGCCGCCGCGATCGACTCCGACCTCTTCGAGGAGCCGGACCGCCGGGTGCTGCTGGTGTTCAACAACTCCGCCAACCCGGAGACCACCCCGGCCCTCGACGAGATGCCGGGTTTCGCGCCGCTGCGCGAGCACTTCGACGACGTGCTGTCCTGGAACGACGCCATCCGCCCGTTCCACCCCGGGGCGTGGACGCCGCGCTCCGACGACATCCCGCTGTTCGAGCGCTATCTGCGGATGCTGTGGGGCCTCGGCGACGACCGGGTGAGTCTGGTGCTGGAGTCCATCCAGGTCGCGCCCGCGCTCACGGTGGCGCAGTTGTTCACCGACGCCCCCATCGACGTCTACGCCGACGGGCTGATGAGCTACGGCCCCACGCGCAACAAGCTCGACCCGTTGGTCGGCACGCGCGTGCGGCGGCTGCTGCACCTCGACCTGGTGCCGGGGCTGACGCCGATGCTGCTGACCGAGTTCGAGGTGCCGGCGCGTCTGGTGCCGTCGCCCGCGTTCCTGAAGGTGCTGGGCGAGGTCACCGAGACCGTCCCCGAGCTGCCCGACCTGCCCGGCGACGCGGCGCTGCTGCTCGGCCAGTACCTGTCGGCGCTGAACATCCTCTCCCCCGAGGAGGAAGAGGACCTGCACGTGCGGATGATGCGGGGCGCGGTCGCCCGCGGTCACCGCACGGTCGTCTTCAAGCCGCACCCGACCGCACCGGCCCGCTACAGCCGCGCCCTGGAGACCGAGGCCGAGAAGCTCGGCGTGGACCTCACCGTGCTGGACACGCCCGTGCTCGCCGAGGTGCTGTTCGAGCGGACCCGGCCCGCGCTCGTCATCGGCTGCTTCTCCACGGCGCTGTTCACGGCCTCGGTGTTCTACGAACTGCCGGTCGCGCGCATCGGCACCGAGCTGCTGCTGGAGCGGCTGACGCCGTACCAGAACAGCAACCGGATCCCCACCACCCTGGCGGACGCGCTGCTGCCCGACCTGGACGGCGGCAAGGACGGCGACCTGCTGCCGGCGGAGCTGCTGTCCGACCTGGTGACCGCCGTCGGGTTCACGATGCAGCCGCAGATCTATCCGGACCTGCGCCCGCGGGCGGAGCGGTTCCTCGCCCGCCATCTCGGTCCGCGCACCCGGCGCTACTTCAAGAAACGCCGTCTCACCTCGCTCGGGCTGCCCGGCGGTATTCCGCAGCGGCTGGCGTTCCTGCCCCGCAATTCCACGGCACGCCGGGTGGTCCGGCGGGCGCGGGCGCTGCGCAAGGCGGTGCGCCGCTGAGGCGGTCCCGCCCTGAGGCCGGGCTCGGCGACATCCAGATGAACCCATGGGGACCGGCAGGCGAAGGCTGACTCCGTCGAACGTTTTAGCGTCAACCTCCGCCCTAGGGTGACATCGGCGCCCTGCCCGCCCCTGGCGGCTCAGGTGAAGGACATACGAGCTACTACAGAGGTTTTCAGCGTGACCGAGACGGTCGTCAGCACCCCCAAGCCCCGGCCCGAAGTCACCGTGCTGGTCGAACCACCGGGCGCCACGACCGTCCCACCGCGCCGGAAGGACTCCGGCGGCCGGCTGCGCGCCCTGGACGGACTGCGGCTGGTGGCCGCGCTGATGGTGGCGGCCTACCACTACGGCGGGCGCGACGGCGAGGTCTCCGAGGCCTGGGGCAGCTCACCCAAGGAGCAGTTCCCGACGCTGCACGAGTACTTCGCCTACGGCTGCCTCGGCGTCCAGGTCTTCTTTGTGATCAGCGGGTTCGTGATCTGCATGAGCGGCTGGGGCCGGCCGCTGAAGTCGTTCTTCGCCTCCCGCGCCTCCCGGCTGCTGCCCGCCTACTGGGTGGCGGTCGTGCTCGTGACGGCGGTGTTCGCGCTGCCCATGGTGGCCTACAAGGCGGTCTCGCCGAGCGACGCGCTGGTGAACCTGACCATGCTTCAGATGCCGCTGGGCGTGGACCGGGTGCTCGGGGTGTGCTGGACGCTGTGGGCCGAGGTCCGCTTCTACGCGCTGTTCGCCCTGTGCGTCGTGCTCCCCGGGGCGAACCGCCGCCGGGTGATCATGTTCTGCGCCGGCTGGATGCTGGCGACGGTGATCGCGCAGAACGCGAACATGCCGCTGCTCGACATCGTCGTGATGCCCGAGTACGCCCCGTTCTTCATCGGCGGTGTCGGCCTCTACCTCGTCCACCTCGACCGGCGGGACGCCTACGGGTGGGGAATCGTCGCCGTGAGCTGGCTGATCGGTCAGCACTTCGCGGTGCAGAGCCTGTGGCACGCCCCCGACGCGGGCGGTTTCTCGTACCGCTCCTCGATAGGCATCGTGCTCGTCGTCACCTTCGGCTTCGTCGCGGTCGCGGCGATCGCGCTGGGCTGGCTGCGCTGGGCGAACTGGCGCTGGCTGACGGTGGCGGGGGCGCTGACGTATCCGTTCTACCTCGTCCACGAGCACCTCGGCTGGGTGGTGATCCACGCCCTGCACCGCGGCCTGGGTCTGCCGTCCGCGGCGACATTCGCCCTGACAGTGGCCTCAATGCTGGGGCTGGCGTGGTTGCTGAACCAGTATGTGGAGAAGCCGCTGACACCACGACTGAGGGCCCTGCTGGCCAAGGCCCGCTGAGCTGTTCACGGGACGTTCAACCAACCGTCGGTTTCAGCACCGCTCAGGGAGAAGGCTCGTCTCATGACCAACGCACAAGCGACCGACACGTACCCCGGCGAACTCGCCGACGTCCCGGGCTGGTTCCCGCCACTGGACCAGATGCTGTTCACCTGGTTCCTGGAGCGGCAGCAGAAGCAGGGCATGAGCGGAGACCTGCTGGAGCTCGGCGTCTACATGGGCAAGAGCGCGATCCTCCTCGGCCACCACCTCCAGGACGGCGAGCAGTTCACCGTCTGCGACCTGTTCGAGGGCGACGCCCCGGACGAGGCCAACAAGGCGGAGTCCACGAAGTCGTACGCCTCGCTCACCCAGCAGGCCTTCGAGCGGAACTACCTGTCCTTCCACGACACCCTGCCGACGGTGATCGCGGCCCCCAGCTCGGTGGTGTCCGAGAAGGTGGCCCCGGACACCTGCCGCTTCGTCCACGTCGACGCCTCGCACCTGTACGAGCACGTGTACGGCGACATCGGCGCCGCCCACGACATCCTGCTGCCCGAGGGCATCGTGGTCCTCGACGACTTCCGTTCCGAGCACACGCCGGGCGTCTCGGTCGCCGCCTGGGAGGCCGTCCTCAACCGCGGCCTGAACCCGGTCTGCCTCAGCACGCAGAAGCTGTACGGCACCTGGGGCGACCCGGAGCCGGTCCAGGAGGAGCTGCTCGACATGCTGCGGCAGCGCACGGACGTCGGGCTGAGCGTGCAGGAGGCGGCCGGGCACCGGCTGGTCCGCGCCCGCTCCAGGGGCATGAAGCCGCCGGCCTTCCCGCCCTCCCGGCACTACGTGGCACCGGTGCCGGCCAGTCCCCCGGCCGCCCCTGTCACCGAGTCCCGCGCGGCGCGCCCGGCCCGGCCCGCCCCCTCCCGGGCCCGCCGGCTCGCCAAGGACCTGCTGCCGCCCGTGGTCACCCGGGCCGTACGGCGGGCACGCGCGAAGCGGGCCTGACCCGGGGGTGTCATGAGACCCCGTACCGCGCCCCGATCCCCTCGATCACGAGGGCGAGTCCCTCCTCGAAGTGCCCGTCGTAGTCCTCGAAGATCTCCGCGCCCGCCTGGGCCGACAAGGGAAAGTCGGCCATCAGGCGGGCGCGTTCGTTCACGTCGTAGCCCTCACGCCGCTCACCCGGCAGCGGCTGGACGCCCTGCTCCTCGGTGACGAAGCCCAGCGTGTACAGATACGCCGTGGTGAGCGCCCGGACCGCCTGGGCGAGGGTGAAGCCGGCGGCCGTCAGCAGGCGCAGGTTGTCCTCCATCTGCCCGGCGTGCTCGATGCCGGTGAAGCGTGAGCCGCTGAACACCTTGGCGCCGTCCCGGTAGTCCAGCAGGGCGGCACGCAGCCCCCGGTTGGCCTTCAGCAGCCGTTCCCGCCAGGTGTCGTCCGGGTCGAGCGAGGCCCCGGCGACCATCCGGCGGTACATCTCCGTCGCCATCTCGTCGAGCAGCGCCTGTTTGTCCTTGAAGTGCCAGTAGAGGGCGGGCGCCTTCACGTCCAGTTCCCGGGCGATGGCGCGCAGGGTCAGGCCGTCGAGGCCCACCTCGTTCAGCAGCCGCAGCGCGGTGTCCGCGACCCGTCGGCGGTCCAGGGGCGCGCGTCGTTCCGTACTCACGCTTGACAATTTAACACCGTTAAGGCAACCCTCGGGGTTGGCAGCACTTAACGGCGTTAAGGAAAGAGTGGCTCAGGATCTCATGGACACGGACGTACTGGTGGTGGGTGCGGGCCCGAGCGGTCTGGCGCTCGGCATCGATCTCGCCCGGCGTGGGGTGGCCGCGCTGGTGGTCGAGCGGGCCGGGGCACTGTTCCCCGGTTCGCGCGGAAAGGGCATCCAGCCGCGCACGATGGAGGTCTTCGATGACCTGGGCGTACTCGACGCGATCCGCGCGGCGGGCGGCCCCTACCCGGTGGGGATGATCTGGCAGGACGGCAGGCGGACGGGCGAGCACCGGATGTTCGACCCTGCGGAGGAGAGCGAGGACTCGCCGTACATCGGGCCCTGGATGGTGCCGCAGTGGCGCACGCAGCAGATCCTGCGGGCACGGCTTGAGGAGCTGGGCGGGAAGGTGGCCTTCGGCCGGGAGGTCGTCGGCCTGACGCAGGAGGCGGACGGGGTCCGCGCGGAGTTCGCCTCCGGTGAACCCGTCATCGCCCGGTACGCCGTCGCGGCGGACGGCGGCCGCTCGACGGTGCGTCGACTGCTCGGCATCGGTATGACGGGCGAGACCGTCGACCCGAACCCGACGCTGGTGGCGGACGTCCGGATCACTGGCCTGGACCGGGACAACTGGCACATCTTCCCGCCGGGCGGCGACGGCGACGGCTTCCTCGCGATCTGCCCGCTGGCCGGCACGGAGGACTTCCAGCTGGTGGCGCGGTTCCCGGAGGGGACGACCGTGGACCTCTCCCTGGAGGGCGTACGGAAGGTCGTCGCCGCCCGCTCGCACCTCGCGCCGGAGGCCGTGACCCAGATGCGGTGGGCCTCGGACTTCCGCCCCCGGGCGGCCCTGGCGGACCGCTTCCGCTCCGGGCGGGTCTTCCTCGCCGGCGACGCGGCGCACGTGCACTCCCCGGCCGGCGGCCAGGGCCTCAACACCAGCGTCCAGGACGCCTACAACCTGGGCTGGAAGCTGGGCGCGGTGCTGACGGGCGGTGCGCCGGCGTCGCTCCTCGACACCTACGAGGAGGAACGGCGGCCGATCGCCGCGGACATGCTCGGCCTGTCGACGAGCGTCCACCGCGGTCAGACGCGGCGCGGCGCGGCGACCCGCCAACTGGGGCTCGGATACCGGGACTCGTCACTCACGCGGGAGACGCGTACCGTCCCGGGCGCCCTCCGGGCAGGCGACCGCGCACCGGACGGCGAGCTGGACGGCGTACGGCTCTTCGACGCCTTCCGGGGACCGCACTGGACGCTGGTGGCGGTGGGGACGGAGGCACCGGCGCTGCCGGAGCCGGTGCACGGGGTCAGCGGGGCGGAGCAGGCGACGTACGGAAAGGGCCTGTTCCTGGTGCGGCCGGACGGCTATGTGGGCTGGGCGGGCGAAACGGGCGACGGACTGCGGCAGTACCTGGGGCGCGCCGGGCTCTAGTCACGCACTCGCGAGGGACAACTTCACGGCGAACCCGAGGAACAGCGCGCCCGCCGCCGAGGTCACCCCCGCCGACAGACGCCTCCGGCGGCGGAAGGCGGCAGCCAGCCTGGTGCCGCCGAATATCAGCGCGCTGAGGTAGAGCACGCTGGCGAACTGGGCGAGAGCGCCGAGGACGACGAAGGACAGGGCGGGATAGGCGTACCCGGGGTCGACGAACTGCACGAAGAAGGCGACGAAGAAGAGGATCGCCTTGGGGTTCAGCAGACTGACCACGAAGGCACGGCGGAAGGGCCGCTCCCCGGCGGGCGCGGAAGCCTCCGCACCGGAGGACCGCTCCGCACGCGTCCGCCACATGCCCCACGCGGCCCGCAGCATGCCCACGGCCAGCCACGCCAGATAGCCGGCCCCCGCGTACTTCACGATTCCGAACAGCACGGCGTTGGCCTGCAACAGGGACGCGACCCCGGCCGCCGACAGCGTCATCAGCACGGCGTCCCCGCACCACACCCCGGCCGCGGCGGTGTACCCGGCACGCACACCGAGCCGGGCGGCGACGGACAGGACGTACAGGGAGTTGGGACCGGGCAGCAGAACGATCAGGACGAGGCCCGCCAGGTAGGTGGGCAGATCGATGACACCGAACATGGAAGGGAGTGTCGCACGAGGGAGCCATGCCCTCAGGTTCCCGGAATACCCTGCCTTGAAATGGCCTGGTCCCTACAGTGTGCCGCAGGGGGGCTTGCGGTCCCGGTGGCACGAACAGGGCGGGGGCTACAGGTGAGTTCGGTCGACGACGGCAACGTCAGGCGTGCGCAAGAGCTGATTCAGCGGTGCCGATTGTCAGGGGAGCTGGACCTCGATCTCTCCGGCCTCGCTCTGAGGGAGGTGCCGGAAGCGGTGGCCGAACTGCGTCACCTCAGAAGCCTCAAACTCGACGAAAACCGGCTCGAAGAGTTACCCGAGTGGATCGGCGACCTCACCGAGCTCACCGAGCTGTCGGCCGAGCACAGCAGGCTCGTGACTGTTCCGGGGTCCATCGGCAGCCTGGCCCAACTGAACAGGCTCAACCTGGACTTCAACACTCTGCGCGCTCTGCCGGACAGTCTCGGTAATCTGAGCCGGCTGACCGAGCTGAGGCTTTACGCCAATCGTCTCTCCTCGTTGCCCAGCACGTTCCGGAACCTCACCGGACTCAACTTCCTCGCTCTGGGCCACAACCTGCTCGAAGCCCTGCCCGAGGGGTTCACCGATCTCGTCGGGCTCACCACCGTGTGGCTGAACGACAACTGGCTGACGACCCTCCCCGAGGAGTTCGGCCGCCTCACGCGGCTCCGTCGCCTGGAACTGGCCATGAACGGCCTCGTGCAACTGCCCGAAAGCATGGGCGGCCTGCGACAGCTCGCGAAACTCGGGCTTGACGGCAATCCCCTGACCAGCCCGCCCCCCGAGGTGGTAGCCGCCGGTGCTCAGGGTGTCGTCACGTTCCTCGCCGAGACGAAGGCCGACCCCGTCCGCCAGTGGTCGTCCAAGGTCGTCGTGGTCGGCGAGGGCCGAGTGGGGAAGACATCGCTGTTGCGTGCACTGCGCGGCGAGACCCACAATCCGAACGAGGACAGCACCCACGGGCTCACCGTCAGCACGCTGGACATGCCGCATCCGCATCCCCCAACCGGGGAAGACGTGACCATGCAGCTGAGCACGTGGGACTTCGGCGGCCAGGAGATCTACCACGCCACTCACCAGTTCTTCCTGACCGACCGTTCCCTCTTCCTGTTGCTCTGGGACGCGCAGATCGGCTGGGAGGGCAGCAAGCTGCACTACTGGCTGGACATGATCAAGGCCCGGGCCCCGCAGGCCCCCGTGGTGCTCGTCGCGACGCATCTTGGCCCGAGGCCCCCGGACCTGCCCCTCGACGAGTTGCAGGATACCTATCCGGGGCTGATCGTCGAATGTCTCAGCGCGGACAGCGCGACCGGGGTGGGGGTCGCGGACGTCGCTGAGGTCATTCGGCAGCAGGTCGCCCGGCTGCCCCTGATGGGCGTGACCTGGCCCCGGACCTGGCTCCGGGCCGCGGACACAGTACGGGCGGCCGAGGAGAAGCACATCACGCCCGAGGGACTGAACGATCTACTCTCGGCGGCCGGCGTGCGCGAGCCCTCGCACCAGGCCTCGCTCACCGCGGCGCTGCACAGCCTCGGCGACCTCCTCTACTACCCGCAGGACGAGGAGTTGTGCGATCTCGTCGTCCTGCGCCCCCAGTGGCTGACGGCCTACATCAGCCGAGTGCTGGATTCCGAGGAGGTCCTCAACGAGGGAGGCCTGTTCCACCACGCCTTCGGAGCGACGCTCTGGAGGGACGTCGAGCGTTCCATGCGGCGGCACCTCATCCGCATGATGGAGAACTTCGACCTCTCGTACCGGACCGAGGACCAGACCGCGAGTCTCGTGGTGGAACTGCTGCCGTGGAACCCGCCTCCCTACCAGGACGAGTGGAACTCCCCGGAGCGCCTTCGCCAGCGTGAACTGCGCCTCAGATACCGGCTGCACACGGTTCCCCCGGGCATCCCCACCTGGTTCATCGCCCGCGAGCATCGCTTCTCCACCCCTGTGCGCTGGCGTTCGGGAGCTCTGCTGAAGCATCCGGACGGTGTGCACGCCGCGCTGGTGACAGTGGACCGCCACGCCAAGACAGCCGAGTTGCGTGTACGGGGTTCGTATCCGCACGACTTCTTCGCCGTCCTCAAGGACGGGTTCGAGCAGACGCTCCAGCGCTACCCCGGCCTCGACATCACACGTCTTGTGCCCTGCCCTCACCGGAACGAGGACGGGACTTTATGCCCGCACGAGTTCCGTCACGAGCAGTTGCGGGCCCGGCTCGACCGCATTCCTCCTCTCGAGACCATCGAGTGCCCCGAGCACCTGGAAAGCGTCGAGGTGTCCTTCCTGCTCCAAGGCATCGAGCGGCCGGCCGCCGACCGGTCCGAACAGATGACACGGCAGGTTCTCGCGAAACTCGACCAGCTGGAGATCATCGGACAGCGTCAGCACGCCGAGGTCCGCGGCGGGATTGAACAGACCCGGGCCGAGGTGTCCGCCATGGTCGCCGAGCAGCAGCGGGGCTTCCTCGAACTGCTGCGCCGCGGGCAGAGCCAGCAGGAGGCCATCTGCCCCAGCGTGGTCTGGGTACGCCGCGCTTCGCGCCGCGAGGCCGGGCGCCGGTTGCGGCCCGGGGACGTCTTCCAGCTGCATCTGTGCTGCGAGGCGCCCGGCGAGTGGCACCTGCTGGAAGGAGCCGAGCCCTACGAGGTGCCCGCTGACTCAGACTTCACGCGGGTCGTGCTGCCGTACGTGCACCAGTCGCTCAAGGTGCTCAAGTACGTCGTGCCCGTGCTCGGAGCGGCCCTCGGAGCGGCGTCCGAGGACCTGGGCAAGGTGATGAAGGACGACCTCGATCTGATGAAGGCGCTCCTGGACGGACTTCCCCCGGAGGCCCGCAGGCAGCTGAGCGACCGGGAGTCACAATCCATGGTCGTTGCAACGGATCATGCCGAGTACCGGGAGTTGCACGCCCTGCTCAAGCGGCTCGACCCCGAGGAGCGCTGGGCCGGGCTGAACAAGGTGACCACTCCCGAGGGGCCGACGTACTGGCTGTGCCGGGAACACGCGCGGTTCTACCGTCAGGGCGTGCTCGCCGTGGATGCCGGACACCAACCCGCCGTCCTGCCCTCACCGGCCCGCATCGTCGATGCCCTGCCTCAGCAGCAGGCCTGAGGCACGGGGGCGGCGGGAGCATCAGAACGCGTCGCTCGGGACGTACGTCCCCCACACCTCCCGCAGGGCGTCGCACACCTCGCCCACCGTGGCACGGGCCCTCAGCGCGTCCTTCATCGGGTACAGGACGTTGTCCTCGCCCTCGGCGGCCTTCTTCAGGGCGGCCAGGGCCGCGTCGGCCGCCGGCTGGTCGCGCTCGGCGCGCAGCCTGGTGAGGCGTTCCGCCTGCTGGGCCTCGATCGCCGGATCCACCCGCAGGGGTTCGTACGGCTCCTCCTCGTCGAGCTGGAAGCGGTTGACGCCGACGACGACCCGTTCGCCGGAGTCGGTCTGCTGGGCGATGCGGTAGGCGCTGCGCTCGATCTCGTTCTTCTGGAAGCCGCGCTCGATGGCTTCCACCGCGCCGCCCAGCTCCTCGACCTTGGCCATCAGCCCGACGGCCGCGGCCTCCACGTCGTCCGTCATCCTCTCGACGACGTAGGAGCCCGCGAAGGGGTCGACGGTCGCCGTCACGTCCGTCTCGTGGGCGAGGACCTGCTGGGTACGCAGGGCCAGGCGCGCGGACTTGTCCGTGGGCAGCGCGATCGCCTCGTCGAAGGAGTTGGTGTGCAGGGACTGGGTGCCGCCCAGGACCGCCGCCAGGGCCTGGACCGAGACGCGGACCAGGTTCACCTCCGGCTGCTGGGCCGTCAGCTGGACGCCCGCCGTCTGCGTGTGGAAGCGCAGCATCAGCGACTTGGGGTTCTCCGCACCGAACTCCTCCTTCATCACCCGCGCCCAGATCCGGCGCGCGGCACGGAACTTGGCGACCTCCTCCAGGAGCGTCGTACGGGCGACGAAGAAGAAGGACAGGCGGGGCGCGAAGTCGTCGACGTCCATGCCGGCCGCCACCGCCGTGCGGACGTACTCGATGGCGTCGGCGAGGGTGAAGGCGATCTCCTGCACCGGGCTCGCGCCCGCCTCCGCCATGTGGTAACCGGAGATCGAGATCGTGTTCCACTTCGGGATCTCGGCCTGGCAGTACTTGAAGATGTCGGCGATCAGGCGCAGCGAGGGCTTCGGCGGGAAGATGTACGTCCCGCGCGCGATGTACTCCTTCAGGACGTCGTTCTGGATCGTGCCGGTGAGCCGGCCGGCACCGACGCCCTGCTCCTCCGCGACGAGCTGGTAGAGGAGCAGCAGCAGGGCCGCGGGGGCGTTGATCGTCATCGACGTCGAGACCTGGTCCAGCGGGATGCCGCCGAACAGCACCCGCATGTCGTCGATCGAGTCGACGGCGACGCCCACCCTGCCGACCTCGCCGTGCGCGAGCGGGGCGTCGGAGTCGTGGCCCATCTGGGTGGGCAGGTCGAAGGCGACCGACAGGCCCGTCGTGCCGTGGGCGATCAGCTGCCGGTAGCGGGCGTTGGACTCGGCGGCCGTGCCGAAGCCCGCGTACTGGCGCATCGTCCAGGGCCGGCCGGTGTACATGCTCGGGTACACGCCGCGGGTGAAGGGATACACCCCGGGCTCGCCCAGCTTCTGTGCCGGGTCCCAGCCCCGCAGGTCGTCCGGCCCGTAGACCGGTTCGATGGGCAGTCCGGACTCCGACTCGCGCGCCATGGTCTGATGCCTCCCGCAGGACGGACTGAAGGGACCTCGCTCACCACCATGCCCCCTGGTTCGCGAAGGGTCACCCCAGGGGAACATCTCAGGTGACATCCGGGCACACCGGTGAGACGACGGAGGGCCGCGTGCGTACCACGGGCATGGGGAGAGCAGCGATCGCAGTGGCAGTCGCCGGGGCGGCCGTGCTGGCCGGCTGTACCGTGCAGGCTCCCGACGGCGACGGGAAGCGCCGCTCACCGGTGCACATCGAGTTACCGGGCGACACCCCGTCCCCGGACCGTACCCCCGACGACGGCGGCGGGCCGAGCACCGCTCCCGCCCCGCCCGGCGACGACAAGCCGAGCGCCGCCCCCGCCCCGTCCCGCGTGCTGTGGTCCCGCGGCGACACCGGCCGGGACGTCCGCGAGCTCCAGGCCCGGCTGCGGCAGGTCGCCTGGCTCTTCGACGGCCCGACCGGGACGTACGACGAGTCGACGGAGCGGGCGGTCGGCGGCTTCCAGGGCAAGCGGGGGCTGCCGCGCACCGGGCGGACCGACACCGTCACCTGGCAGCGGCTGCTGGGGATGACCCGCGAGCCGGGCACCTGGGACCTGTACCTGATGGGCGGCCAGCCGGCCGATCCCCCGGACCCGCGCTGTACGACCGGGCGGGTGCTGTGCATCGACAAGACGAGCAGGACGCTGCGCTGGATGATCGACGGCCGGACCGTGTCGACGATGGCGGTCCGCTTCGGCTCGAAAGGCACACCGACGCGGGAGGGCGTGTTCTCCGTCTACTGGAAGTCCCGCGACCACGTGTCGACGCTCTACGACTCGCCCATGCCCTACGCGATGTTCTTCAGCGGCGGCCAGGCCGTGCACTACTCCCCCGACTTCGCGGCCCGGGGCTACGCGGGCGCCTCGCACGGCTGCGTCAACGTACGGGACGAGGGGGCGATCGCCGAGCTGTACGCGCAGGTCCGCGACGGCGACAAGGTCGTCGTGTCCTGGTGAGGACGCGGCAGGGGGATTGGGGCGCGGGCGGGACCGGGGGAACGTGTCCCGCCCGCGCTCAGGTGCACGAGCCGTAGGTACGGGGGGAACCCCGGCTCTGTGCGACGGCCGATGACCAGTCGGCTCACTCATTACTGCGCCAGGGCGGCCGAAAACGTCACACCCTCGGCGAGGAAATTTCCACGGAGTACGAAACCGCAGGTCGGAGAGGGGCGAGAGAGCGCGTGGACCGGCCGCGGTCCGCGGCGTCAGCGTCGCCGTCCCGCCTGTCGGCGCGCTGCCCGGCCTTCCGCTCGGCCTTCTTCCCGTCCTCGTCCCGCTTCCGGTCCTGCTTCCCGGACCGGTCCTCGCGGTGGCGCCGGTCCGTGTCCTCGTCCTGCCGCTCTCCCGAGCGGCCACCGGACCCGGACAGGACGCCCTTGCAGTACTTCCAGACCCGGGAGCCGCCCGCCGCGTCCCGCAGGACGCTCCTGCGGTCGGCGTCCAGCCGTTTTCCGTCGCGGAGGTCGCGGCAGGCGGAAGCGATCTTCCCGCGGCTGTCGCCGGGGCGGTCTCCCCGGTCGCCGGAGTCGGGCTTCGGGGCCGGGTCGTCGCCCGCCGCGTCCCGTCCGGTGTCACCGGCGCCGCCCGTCGAGCCGCCGCTCGGGGTTTCCTCGGGCGTGGACCCGCCCTGCGCGGCGTCGCTCGGCGAGGGTGACACCAGCGGGCGCTCGGGCGGAGTGGCAGCGGCCGAGACGGAGGAACCGGGGTGGGGGTCGTCGTTGCCGAACGGTGCCTTCAGGGCTCCGGTTCCGGCCGCGACGGCGGCACCGCCGGCCATGCCGACGGCCAGCACGGCGGCCAGGGCGAGGCGCGCCGGGCGGGCCCGGCGCGGCCGCCGGACGTCGCCGGAGCCGCTGCCGCGCGGGGTCGCGATCCGGACCAGCCCGGCGTCGGCGACCTCGGTACGAGCCTGCACGCCGTCGGCCGCGGGGGCAGCTCCGGTGTCGGCGCGTTCCGCGCGGGCCTTGCGAAAGGCGGCCATCGCCGCGGCCTCACCGGGGAGTTCCTCGCTGGTCAGCGGGGGTGAGGCGGAGAGCGCGCGGAGGGCTGCGGCGAGCCGTTCGACCTCGTCCGGCGTGGCGCCGTCGACAGCTTCGAGTGGCTCTCCGCTCAGCAAACGCTCCGCCGTTTCACGGTCCAGCCACCAGTACTGCTCGTCGGCCATCACACATCCTTCTGCGTCCGCGCGACGCTTTGCGTCACACGTGCGGACGCCATGGCACCGCCGCGCGGTTCTCGCTGCGGCGGCAGAGCGTCGAGCACCCCGGCCGATTCCGGATCGGCCTCCGGATTCTCGCCGAGCAGTTCGGCGAGCCGCTTCAGGCCCCGGTGGGCCGCAGTACGGACGGCGCCCGGACGCTTGCCGAGGGTCTCCGCGGCGGTCTTCGCGTCGAGCCCCACGACCACGCGCAGCACGACCGCCTCGGCCTGGTCCTGCGGCAGCCGGGATATCAGGGAGAACGTGCCGTCGGTGGCGAGCGCCTCGATGGCCTCGTCGGCGGTGTCGGACTCGGCGGCCCGGCCGGTCAGTTCCGTCTCGTCGCCGCCGATCGCGGGGCGGCGCCCGCGCATGCGTATGTGGTCCAGCGCGCGGTTGCGGGCGATACGGGCGGCCCAGCCGCGGAAGCGGTCCGCGTCACCGGTGAACCGCTCCAGGTCCCGGGCGATCTGCAACCAGGCCTCGGACGTCACGTCCTCGGCGTCGGGGTCGCCGACCAGCGTCCGTACATACCCGAGCAGCCGCGGGTGCACGGTCCGGTACACAGTCCGGAACGAGGTCTCGTCTCCGTGCTGTGCCGCGCGTACCGCGGCGGTCAGCTCCGCGTCGTCCCCCAGCACCGCGCGCCCTTCTGCGCCTAAACCGGCGCCGCTTCCGCGGACCGGGTTCTCGCCGTCGTGGTTCCTCAATTGATGGTTGCGGTAACAGGACCGCAGGTCGTTGCGGTAGCAAGACCGCAGGTGGTTGCGGTGGTCTTCGTGCCTCCGCGTTGGCGCGAAAGGCACGTTACGACCTGAAACCACTCCCCGTCCATGTCCGCCCAGGATGCAACTAAGCCGTGACACGGTGGGGTGTGACAGAAAACGCACCGCGGGCGCTGTAGGTAGTACGGGCCGCCGCGCGGCCCGTACCGCGCGACGGCCGGGGCCTCTCCTGTGGGGGGTGGCGGCCTCGGCCGTCTCCGCGCGCATCGCTCAGGCCGCCCACCGTCAGCGTGTGAGCGCCTTCGGAGCGGCACTTCCCGCACTGGTCCATGGCGTAGTCCGATGAGTGCTGTCTCACACCGGCATCAGCGGCCCGGCGTTTCGACGGGTGGGATTCGGCGGCGTTCGGCGACGGCGATCAGGGCGAGCGTCACCGCGATCACCGCACACGCCGTCATCACGGGCGTGAGGAAGCCGGGGACGGCTGCCGAGTACGAACCACCCGACGACATGCGGCAGTCGAGGGCGGGCGGCAGATAAGACACGCTGTAGCCGCTGACCTGCCCGTACAGCGGAGCGTTCGCGTCCTGGCAGGCCTGGGCGGTGCCGCTCTCGTCGAGGAAGAGCGACATCAGGCCCCAGACGTACGCGACTGCGGCGAGGGCTCCGGCGAGCGCGGCGCCACCGCGTGCCACGGCCCCCCGGCCGCCCCTGCCGATCGCCGAGAAGCCGTATCCGGTGAGACCGAAGGCGGTGACGGCGGCGGTGATGATGCCGATGAGCAGGGGCAGGGCGGCGGGATGCGAGGAGGTCATGGCGCCCACCTCACCCGTCGGCGAGCTGCCTGACAAGGTTGGGCAAGGGCACCTGGGCGGTGCGGCCGGGCGTCTGGGCGGTGCGGGCCGGGTTCCGACGCGTGACGCTCCCGCTCCTGTTGGCGAATTCCGCTACGGACGGCGGTCGCCGGGCTGGGCGGGCTGGGCGGGCCTGCCCTGGCCGTCGGACGAGGCGCCGTCGGCGGCGCCGTCCCCGCCGCTCCGCGCGGCGCCACCCGATCCGTTGTCCGCGTTGCCTGCGCCGGTGTCCGCGTTGCCCGAGCGGCTGCCGGCACCGGTGGAACCCGGAGCTTCCGCGCTCTTCTCCGGTTTCGCGGTGCTGCCGGGCTTCGCCTCCGCCCGGGCCAGTTGCTCGGCGCAATACGCCGTGACGTTCCTCTCACCGCCCGCGGCCTCGACGAGGCGCTTCCAGGCCGTCGCGTCCATGGCCTTGCCCCGGCCGTCGACCTGCTCGTAGGCGCGGCAGCGGGCCTCGGTGTCCTGGGCGGGGGCGGGGCGGTCCGGGCGCGCGGACGCGGAACCGGGTGCCGTGCCGTTGGACTCGCCCGCCGAGGTGCCGGGGGCACGCGTGGGGGCGGGCGGGCGACCGCGGTCGTCGGCGCCGTCCGTGGATCCGACCGAGCCGATCGCCGCGACCGCGACCCCGCCCAGCGTGAGACTGGCGAGCAGCACGGAGAGCGTGGTCTTCAGCGAACGTCCCGGATGCCGGCGCTCCCTGGGCCGCCAGTCGTCCCGGCGGCGGCTGCGGGCCCGGTGGGCGCCGGCGTCCCGGGCGGCCAGGAACGCGGCCACGGCCCGCTGTTCGGCCTCGCCGTCGATCCGGTCCCGGATGAGGGCGGCCGCGAGCAGCGCCTCCAGCTCGGCTTCGTCCAGGACGCGACGGGAGCCGAGGCTGTCGAGGCCGGCCGTCCCGCGGTGGCCGGGCAGCCGGCCGTCGGCGTCCCGCGCCGCCCGGTGGCCGTACGCGGAACCCCCAGGGTGCACACGCCGGCGGCCCGGGAACCCGCCGTCGCTCTGATGTTCACCCATGTTCTGTTCCGTCCCTGCTCGATCCACACGTCCCGCGATACCCGCCGGGTCCGTTCGACCCGTATGACCTGTACGGCCCGTATGACCCGTACGACCCGACCGGTCCGGCCGACCGGCCTGGCGTTCCGGTTCCGATCCATACGTCCCGCTCGTCCGCCCTGTTCAGGGCACCGGACCCGGAGGTTCCGCCCGGCCCGCCGTCATCCTTCATTTCGACTCCCCCAGCGTCCGGGGAGCCTCATCCGTCACACCTTCGGCACCCAGCCGGGTGGCGAGGCGTTTCAGGCCCCGGTACGCGGCCGTCCGCACGGCACCCGGCCGCTTGCCGAGGACGCGGGCGGCGGCCGGCCCGTCCAGCCCCACCACGACGCGGAGCAGCACGGCCTCCGCCTGGTCCTGCGGCAGGCCCCTGACCAGCCGCAGGGCCTGCTCGGTGGACATGGCCTCCAGCGCCTGGTCGTGCGTGCTGTGCGGCCCGGGCAGGTCCAGGACGTCCTGCTCCAGCGCGGACGACCTCGGCCGTACGCGTTGGCGGCGCAGATGATCCAGCGCCCGGTGCCGGGCGATGGTCGCCGTCCAGCCGCGGAAACCGGCACCGTCGCCCTTGAACCGCCCCAGGTCCCGGGCGATCTCCAGCCAGGCGTCGGATGCCACGTCCTCCGCGTCCTCCCCGACCAGTCCGCGCAGATAGCCGAGCAGTCCGGGCTGCACGATCCGGTAGGCGACCGCGAAGGCCGCCTCGTCACCGTCCTGGGCCCGCGCGACGGCCGCGCCCAGTTCCCCGTCGCGCGGCTGCTCGCGCCGGGGTTCCCCTCGCTGGCCCAAAAACCGTCCTCGTCCGTACCGGGTTCACGGCGGGTGCGCTCCGGCCCGGACATCCCGGATGCCCGGCATGCCCTGCCCTGTGCGCCCGTACCGCGGGGAACGCGTCCGTGCCACGTCCTCCACGATCATCAGCGCCGGGCTCCGGAGAAATGTCACAGCAGGCGGGATTTCCGCACGCACCACGGACCGGGACAGCGGCACAACCGGGTGATGTTTGGCCACAGGTGTGCGCTGGGTGAGTGGCACCTGTGTGACAGCGGGTGCCTATGTGTCCAGTTCTAGGGGTGGGGTAGTTGAGTCCTCGCAGCACGCGTGCGTACAAACCGCTCGGTCTGAAGAGACGGGTGTGGCTGACCGTCGGCGCCGTCGTCCTGAGCGGCGCAGGGGTCGTCACTTACGCGATGGCCGATCCGCCCGGCGGTTCCGGCGGGGCGTCCGAGAGCCGCGAGCCGGCCGTCCACACCGTGAAGCTCAAGGACAAGGGGTCCGGACGCAAGGGCCTGGCCAAGCAGGACACCGACCGGTTCAGCGCGGTGCTCGTGACCTGGGACGACCCCGACGCCCCGGTGCGGGGTACGGCGGAGGTGCGGACCAGGGATCTGGAGAGCAGGCGCTGGTCCGGCTGGCAGAAGCTGTCGTCCGAACCGGGCCAGGCCGACGGCGCGGAGGGCGAGCGGGCCGCGCTGCGTGGCGGCACCGAGTCCCTCTGGACCGGCGACGCCGACGGTGTCGAGGTGCGCGTCGTGAACGCGGACGGCACCGAAGCGGGCGGCCAGCCCGCCGGCATGGACGTGAAACTCCTCGACCCGGGCACCGACCCGGAGGGCGGCATCCGGCCCGCGGCCTACGCCGAGGAGACCGCCTCCCCGACCACGGAGCCGACGGTCCCCACCGAAACCCCGACGGATACGGCCACTCCGACGGATACGGCCACCCCGACCGAGACGGCCGACCCCACCGAGACGGCCTCGCCGACCGGCACCCCCGGCGACACGGCGTCCCCGTCGGCACCCGCCTCCCCCTCCCCGACGGCCTCCGCGTCCCCGACCCCCACGGTCCCCGCGCCCCGCCCCTCGACGGTCGTCAAGCCGCCGATCATCACGCAGGCCGAGTGGGGAGCCTCCACGGAGTACGACGGCACTCCGGCCTACGGCACCGAGATCAAGGCCGCCGTCGTCCACCACACCGGCATGGACAGCGACAACACCCTGTCCTGCGCCCAGTCCCGCGCCCGGCTGCGTTCCATCCAGCAGGAGCACTTCGCGCGCGGCTACTACGACCTCGGCTACAACTTCCTCGTCGACAAGTGCGGCCAGATCTTCGAGGGCCGCAGCGGCGGCATGGACCTGCCGGTCACCGGCGCCCACGACGTCGGCTTCAACACCGACACCGTCGGCATCTCGTACATCGGCAACTTCGAGAAGGCCCGGCCGAGCCGCGCCGCGCTCGACGCCATCTCCCGGCTCGTGGCCTGGAAGTTCGGGATGTACGGCATCGACCCGACGGGCAAGGTGACGCTCACCTCCGGCAGCCCGGCCGGCCAGGACGGCAACAAGGTCGCCAAGGACACCTCGATCACCCTGCCCCGGGTCTTCGGCCACCGGGACACCAACGCCACCGCCTGCCCCGGCGCGAACCTCTACTCCCAGCTCTCCCGGATCGCCCAGGTCGCCAAGACCCCGGGCATCTCGCACGCCCTCGCCACCTCCGACCACAACCGGGACGGCGTCACCGACCTGGTCGCGGGCACGCCCCGGGCCCTCAGCGGCGGCGGCACCGTCACCGTCGTCCCGGGCGGGATCGACGGCCCGGTCACCGCCGCCAAGGTGACGCTCGGCCAGAGCGGCCCCGGCGTCCCCGGCTCCCACGAGTCCGGTGACGGCTTCGGCACGTCCACGGCGTGGGGCGACGTCAACGGCGACGGCCACGCCGACCTCACGATCGGCGCACCCGGTGAGGACGACACCAGCGGTCACGCCGACCGCGGCGCGGTCACGGTGCTGTACGGCCCCGCCCTCGACTCCGGCTTCTCCTACACCACGTCAGGGATCACCTCCACGGGCGCCAAGCTCGGCTCCACGGTCGCCGTCGGCGACTTCAACGGCGACGGCAAGGCGGACGTCTTCTCCGCCGGCACCGGCAAGGGCGGCAACTGGAACGCCCGCCTGACCGGCGGTGCCACCAAGTACGGCACCCTCACCACGGCCACGGGCGCCGTCTCCTACCTCGACGCCGCGACCGGCGACTTCAACCGGGACGGCTACGCGGACATCGCCCTCAACTACCGCGACACCGGCGGCATCGGCCGGGTCGTCCGCTTCGCGGGCTCGGCGACCGGCCTGACCAAGGTGGGCGTCATCTCCGTCAAGGGCGGTCGCGCCCTCGCGGCCGGTGACATCGACGGCAACGGCTACGACGACCTCGTCATCGGCCAGCCGGTCGCGTCCGAGTCGGGCGGATCCAGCGCCGGTCAGGTCACCATGCTCCTGGGCACCTCCACCGGATTCACGACGACCGGCATGAAGGTCGTCCACCAGGACACGGCGTACGTGCCCGGCGGCAACGAGTCCGGCGACGCCTTCGGCAGCTCCGTCTCGGTCGGCGACTACAACGCCGACGGCTACGCGGACGCACTCGTGGGCGTCCCGGACGAAGACTGGGCGCGCGACGGTGCGAACCGCGTCAACGCGGGCAACGCGGTCCTGCTGAAGGGCACGTCCTCGGGACTCACCGGGTCCGGCTCGATCGGCATCTCGCAGGACACCTCCGGCGTCCCCGGGGTCTCCGAGAGCGGGGACACCTTCGGCTCGGCGGTGTCGCTGACGGACCTGTCCGGCTACGGCCGAGCGGACCTGACGTTCGGCGCGGAAGGCGAGGACAGCACGGACGGCATCCTGCTGCACCTGCCGAGCAACAGCATCGGCCTCGGCTACGCCGACTCCGTCATCTTCAGCAAGTCCACGCTGGGCACCCCGACGGACGCCCGCCTGGGCCAGACGCTGACGCCGTGACAAGTCGTCAGTCCAGGTGAGAACAGGGGCCCCGCGCACCGCGCGGGGCCCCTGTCGTCGTCGGCGGCCCGTCCTCCGTTCGCCGGATTTCTCCGGGCGCGCGAACGGACGGCTCGGCGGGCGGGAATGACGTTCACGACATCACGCCGCCCCCAAGAGGACCGGAATCGAGCCCCGAATGACACGCCTCCTGCTGCACACCGCCGTCGCCACCGCGCTGGCCGCCGGCGCGCTCGGCCTCACCCCACCCGCCCGGGCCTCCTCCTCCGACGGCGTGCACACCGTCCGGGTGCCGGACGGCGAGGGGCACGAGCGGTCCCTCGCCCCGCGCACCACCGAGCCGTTCAGCATGATCGGTGTCACCTGGGACGACCCGGACGTGGCCCTGGACGGCACCGCGCTGGTGCGCACCCGCTCCCGCGAGAGCGGCGAATGGAGCACGTGGCGCGCGCTCGACACCGACGTCCGTACGCCCGAGGCCGGACCCGACCGCCTCCGCGCCGGGGTCCGCGGCGGCACCCAGCCACTGTGGACCGGGCCCTCGGACGGCGTCCAGGTGCGGGTGTCGGGCGCGCGGCTGCCCGAGGGGCTGCGCGTCGAGCTGATCGACCCGGACGGCGGGCCGGACGCCGTGCACGCCGCGCTCGTCGAACCGGACATCGACGAACCGGACGTCGACGTACCGGACATCGACGTACCGGACATCGACGAACCGGCCGCGGCCGAACCGGCCGCCGGTGGGCCCAACGCCGAACGTCCCGCCGTCACGTCGCGCTCCGGCTGGGGCGCCGACGAGTCCCTGGTGAAGGACCCGCCCACCTACACCACCGGCACCCGGGCGATGTTCGTCCACCACACCGCGGGCACCAACGACTACACCTGCGCCGAGTCGGCGTCCGTCGTGCGCGGCGTGTTCCTCTACCACGTGCGCAGCAACGGCTGGAACGACATCGGCTACCACTTCGTCGTCGACAAGTGCGGCAGGGTCTTCGAGGGGCGCGCGGGCGGCATCGACAAACCCGTCCTCGGCGCGCACACCTACGGCTTCAACACCGGCACCAGCAGCGTCTCGGTGCTCGGCGACTACAGCAAGACGACCGCGAACACCGCGGTGCGCGAGTCGGTCGCCAAGGTCGCGGCCTGGAAGCTCGGCCTGTACGGCATCGACCCGACCGGGACGGTGGTGCTGACCGCCGGTGCCGACAACGGCAAGTACAAGGCGGGCCAGAAGGCCACGCTGCCCCGCATCCCCGGCCACCGCGACGGCTACCCGACCGAGTGCCCCGGCCAGCACCTCTACGACGACCTGCCCGAGATCCGCACCCTCGCCGGGAAGGCGAGGAAGCTCGAAGACCCGGCCCCGGAGCCGACCGCTCCCGGACCCGAGGTCGAGACCACGGTGACGCTCCCGCGCTGACGCCAGTGCTGGGACGCGGCGATCGCTAAGGCCAGCGCCGGGGCGCGGCGATCAGTGAGGCCAGCGCCCGGGCAGGGTGATCGCTGACACCGGCACAGGGACGCGGCGATCAGTGAGGCCAGCGCCGGGGCGGGGTGATCGCTGACGCTGGCACCGGGACGCGGCGATCGCTGAGGCCAGCGCCGGGGCGGGGCGGTCGGTGATGCCGGCGCCAGGACGCGGGGATCGCTGACGCCGACACCGGGACGCGGCGATCGCTGACGCCAGCTCCAGGACGCGGCGATCGCTGACACCGGCACCGGGGCCCGGCAGTCGCTGACGCCGTTGCCGGGGCGCGGTGATCGCCGACGCTAGGGCCGGGGCCCGGCAGTCGTCGCGTCCCGGCACATCAGCCGCAGCGAGCCGTGCCCGGCGTAGCAGCGGCGGGCCTCGTCGATCGGGTCCCAGAGGCGGCCGTCGGGGGTGCGGATCCAGTGGTCGCCGCCCGTCGCCCACCACTCGGCCCCGGCCTGACGCGCCATCACCTCACCGGCGTAGGCCCCGAACCCGCGCAGCACCTCCTGCACGGCGGCCAACGGCGCTCCCTCCCGCCGTATCCCCTCGATCATCCGGTCGATGCTCCACAGACTCTGTGCCGAGTAGTCGAGGTGCAGCCGTGCTCCCTCGCGCATCGTCGCCACCGTGTCCGCCGCCCACCGCAGCGGCTTCGACGCGGCCGAGGGCCTGGTTTCCGCTTGAGTCGTCACACTCCGGAAAGCGCTGCGGCGAAGCGATTCGTCACCCGGATCCGGCGACTTCCCGGAAGCGGCGCAGGACCGCCCCACCTCACCCGGGGGACGGTCACAGGACTCTCCCAGGAACGGGGGTTTAGGCCGGTCAGGAGCCTCGGCGGCCCGGCCCTCAGCTCCGCTGCCGACTCCGGCGCGAGACGACCGCGCGCAGCACCCGCCGCCCCTCGATCGACACCTCCAGCGCGCGCCGCAGCCCGGCCGGGCCGTGTCCGGCCAGGACCTCCAGGACGGTGATCTGGCGACGCAGTTCCGCGGCGACGAGCGGCGACATGCCCTCCGTACGGCCCTCGCGGCGCACGTCGACCGAGGAGGCGTCGTCCTGGGCGGTGTCGAGGAGGCGGTGGATCTGGAGGGCGGCGACGGAACAGGCGTCGGCCCACACCCGTACCCCGGCGTGGGACCGCTCGGCGGGGGCGGCCTCGAGCATCCGCTGGGCGAGCACGACCGCCTCGTCCCCGGTGCCGGCGGCGTCCAGCTTCCCGCGCACCTGCTCCAGCCCCTCTCCCCAGTCACCGGTACCGGCATCGTCGGTGAGGCTCGCCCACAGCGGCCGCAGGATCTCGTCGTCGCCGCCCAGCAGGGGCACGCACCGATCCAAACAAGCCAGCCCGCTCGCGGCCAGCCCGCGTTCGTCGGCCTGTGCGATCAACTCCACCAGGCTCATCCACGCCTCCCTCCGCGGGCCTTGTCCAGGGCCCTACCAGGCCGCTTCCAGCCCTCACCCCTCACGGAACCCGCACTTCCCCTTACTGCGCGCAACGGCCCCGGAACGTCACAGGGGCACGACACCCAGTCGGTCGAGGAAGCTGAAGAAGAGGTTTTCGGCCAGGGGATCGGGGTCTGAAGTGAGTACGTCCACCAGTGCGTCGACGTTCACTTCGCGCCCGGCCTCGGAGGCCCAGCGGACGGCGCGCTCGGCGGCGTCGCGGGGTTCGAGGAAGTAGTCCTCCAGCGTGAGGCCCTCCCGGCCGGCCCCCAGGTACCCGGCCATGGCGGCCCGGGCGAGGCAGGTCGTCCACGTCCCGCTCTCCGGCGCCGCGGCCTCCAGCACCACGCACTCGCTGTTCATGACGTACCCGAACAGCGCGGGCGCCCCGGTCTCCCGGGCGAGGGCGTTCATGGTCCCGACGTCGCCGTCGCTGCTCGGGTACTCCCAGACCTGCCACCCGTCCGGCGCCGAGGTGCGCCGCACCATTCCGTCCGTCGCCCCCGCGAGCGCGTCCAGCTCCGCCAGCGGCCGCTCCCCACGGCCCACGACGAAGTACCCCCAGTACCCCATGCTCCGGTTCCCCCCGGCATATTCGATTCGGCTCCCGCCAGAAGACCACCACACCCGTACGGCAGTTCGCAGCCGTACGGGCCAATTCGTGTGCGGTCAGCCGAGCCTGTCCGCAAGCGCCCGGAACTCCGCCCAGGACAGCTCCGGCTTGTCCGGGTCCCACAGCTTCTGGACGGTCGCCCGCAGCGGCATCCGGATCCCGGCCGCGACCTGGTCCTGCGTCTGCGAGTCGGCGAGGTCGCACCAGACGGCGAAGGACCCGCCGAGGATCTGCCCGTCGTAGCGCTCCGGCACGGCCGTGGTGCCGCGCAGCACCCGCGGCGTCCACTGCTCGTAGATCCGCTGCCCCGTCGGATAGACGAAGGTCTGGGGCTGGCCCAGCACGTAGTACAGGAACTCGTCGTTGTAGTTGATCACCTTCCGGCCCTCGCCCAGATACTCGGCCGGCTGCCGGGCGCCGATCTCCTTGCCCGTCCAGTAGGCGACCTGGATGTCCTTGTCGGCCTTGACGGAGGTGCCGCGGAAGAAACCGTCGTTCCACGCCCGCGGGGTGCGCTGGTGCTTGCGGACGGTGTCGGCCCGGTCGTTGAGCCAGCCGGTGGTGAGGTCGGCGACCGTCGCGCCGGAGCCGTACCTCTCCCGCGCTGCGGAGGCCAGCTGCGGGAACGACGCCTCCGGGTCCGAGCGCACCAGCGCCTGGTACTCGTCACCGCCGAGGTGCCACGGCCCGCCCGGGAAGAGATCCGCGTACTCGTTCAGCAGGTCGTCGACGATGTCGGCGCTCTCGCTCTTGGAGATGTCGATGGCCCCCTGCACCGCCGACCCCTGCGCGGTGCGCAGCTGGAGGTCGGGGTGGGCGTCGATGACCGCGCCGAGGTGCCCCGGGGAGTCGATCTCGGGCACGACGGTGATGTGGCGGCTCTCCGCGAGGTCGACGATCTTCCGCACCTGCGCCTTGGTCAGATGCTGCTGGGACACGATCTCCGGGTGCGAGTCGGACTCGATCCGGAACCCCTGGTCGTCGGAGAAGTGCAGACCGAGCTGGTTGAACTTCAGATCGCCCAGCTCGCGGACCCGGTCCTCGATCCAGTCGGCCGTGAAGTTCTTGCGCGCGATGTCCAGCATGAACCCGCGCTGCGCCTTGGCCGGCTCGTCCCGCACCACGCCCTCGGGCGCCGTGCCGCCGTCGTGCACCTCCTGCTTGAGGGTGCGGGTGCCGTAGAAGACGCCCGCGTCGGCGGGCCCGCTGATCTCCACGCGCCCGCCGCGCACGGTCATGACGTACGACTCCGGGTTCGCGCCCTTGTCCTCGTTCAGCGTCAGCCGCAGGTCCCCGGCACGCCGGTCGTCCTTCTCACCCTCGTACGCCAGCCCCAGCTCACCGGCGACCAGCCGGCCCTCGTCGGCCAGTGCCGGGTCGTCCACGACGACGCGGTTCCCGCTCGCGGGACGCCAGCCCGGGCCACGCGCCGCGGTGTGCTCGCGCACGGCGGGGATCGTCCGCGGGGCCTTGGACAGGGCGTACGAGCGGCTCGGACTCGGGCTGTCCTCCGGCGAGGTGCCGTGCGGGGCGGCCGCGGTCCGGCCCTGGGAGGGTCTGGCCTCCGGCCCGGTGGCCCCGCCGTCGCCGCCCGAGGCCGCCCAGAGCCCCAGGCTCACCCCGGCCGCGATCACGACCAGGGCGACGGCCATGGCCACGACCAGCACCTGCCGCTGTTTCCCTTGCTTCGTCTGCTTCGCCGGAACCCGGCGCCTGTGCTGACTCACCCCGCCAACCTAAGACGCGACGCCGTCCCACGCGCGTCCACCACGCGTTCCGAATCTCTCTCTCCCGGGTGAAATTCGGGCATCCGTCGGACACGTCACGGTCGCACTCGATAGCGTGACGTCACATCTCTCACAACATGCCCTGCCGACACACGTGACGCCCACGAGGACCCACGCTGCCTGCGCACCGTCTCCCAGACCTCCCCGGCCGACTCGCCATACCGGTGGAGCACTTCAACGCAGCCTCCGCCCAGGCCCTGGAGCAGACGCTCCTCTCCTGCCTGCGCAGCCCCCGCTGGTCCCGGCGCGTCGCGGAACACCGCCCCTATCCGGACCTGGACTCCCTGCTGGCCGCGGCCGATGAGGCGGCCTACGACCTGACCTGGCCCGACCTGACCGAGGCCCTGGCGGCCGAGTCCCTGCCGACCCTCCCGCCGGACACCTACACCGCGGCCCACACGGCCCTCAGCGCGGCCCATGCCGCCTACGAGGCCCGCTTCGGGCATGTGTTCGTCATTTGCCTGGAGGGGGTGCCTCAGGGTGAATGCCTGGACCACATCCTGGAGGGCATCCGGTCACGATTGACCAACGATCCAGAGGAGGAACGCGTGGTGGTGGCGGAAGAACTCCGGCACCTCGCAAGGGCCCGTTTGGTCAGCACCCTCAGGGGCGCGGGGAACTGCGCGACAAGCCACAGCGAACCCGCGCCCGGCAGATAACAGGACACCCCACCCCAGAAGCCGCCGCAGGCTAGCCCGTACGCATGCCAGTTTGATCACACAGCCAGACCCCGGCTCAGCCCAGCGGCAGCGTCTCGCTACGATGCTGGGGGCCGGTGGACCGTACCCGGCCGGGCCCGACCGACACACCAAGCCGGCGCGGCCCCAATCCCCGCTCCCGGAGGAAACTTCCGTGCCGGCTGGAACGCTGTACCGCGGCCGGGAAGGAATGTGGTCCTGGGTGGCTCATCGAGTCACCGGCGTCCTCATCTTCTTCTTCCTGTTCGTTCACGTGCTGGACACCGCACTCGTCCGTGTGTCGCCCGAGGCCTACGACACCGTCGTGGCCACGTACAAGACGCCGATCGTCGCGCTGCTGGAGTACGGCCTCGTCGCCGCCATCCTCTTCCACGCGCTCAACGGCCTGCGCGTCATCGCCGTCGACTTCTGGATCAAGGGCGCCCGCTACCAGAAGCAGATGCTCTGGACCGTCGTCGCCCTGTGGCTCGTGCTGATGCTCGGGGCGATCTACCCCGTCCTCGGCCACGCCGCTCGTGAACTGTTCGGGAGCTGACGCCAATGTCCACGACTGACAAGACCGCCGCGGGCGTCGGCCCCGTCGAGGGCGGCGCCGTCTACACCGTCGACAACCCCGCCCCCTTCATCGAGGCCCCGCGCAAGCGCACCAGGAAGACCCCGAAGACCACCCGGGGCAACTTCGAGCTGGCCGCCTGGCTGTTCATGCGCCTGTCGGGCGTGGTGCTGGTCGTGCTGGTCCTCGGCCACCTGCTGATCCAGCTCGTGCTGGACGGCGGTGTCTCCAAGATCGGCTTCGCCTTCGTGGCGGGCCGCTGGGCGAGCCCCTTCTGGCAGGTCTGGGACCTGCTGATGCTGTGGCTCGCGATGCTGCACGGCGCCAACGGCCTGCGCACGGTCATCAACGACTACGCGGAGCGCGCGAACACCCGGCTGTGGCTCAAGGGCCTGCTCTACACCGCCACGGTGTTCACCATCCTGCTGGGCACGCTGGTGATCTTCACCTTCGACCCGAACATCCGCTAGGCACGGGGCTGCGAGAATCATGAAGATCCACAAGTACGACACCGTCATCGTCGGCGCCGGTGGCGCCGGTATGCGCGCCGCCATCGAGTCGACGAAGCGCAGCCGCACCGCCGTGCTCACCAAGCTCTACCCCACCCGCTCCCACACGGGCGCCGCGCAGGGCGGCATGGCCGCCGCGCTGGCCAACGTGGAGGAGGACAACTGGGAGTGGCACACCTTCGACACGGTCAAGGGCGGTGACTACCTGGTCGACCAGGACGCCGCCGAGATCCTGGCGAAGGAGGCCATCGACTCCGTCCTCGACCTGGAGAAGATGGGCCTGCCGTTCAACCGCACGCCGAACGGCACGATCGACCAGCGCCGCTTCGGCGGTCACAGCCGGAACCACGGCGAGGCCCCGGTCCGCCGCTCCTGCTACGCGGCCGACCGCACCGGCCACATGATCCTCCAGACGCTGTACCAGAACTGCGTCAAGGAGGGCGTGGAGTTCTTCAACGAGTTCTACGTCCTGGACCAGCTGATCACCGAGGTCGACGGCGTCAAGCGCTCGGCCGGTGTGGTGGCGTACGAGCTCGCCACCGGCGAGATCCACGTCTTCCAGGCGAAGGCCGTGATCTACGCGTCCGGCGGCTGCGGCAAGTTCTTCAAGGTGACGTCGAACGCGCACACGCTGACGGGTGACGGCCAGGCGGCGGTCTACCGCCGGGGCATCCCGCTGGAGGACATGGAGTTCTTCCAGTTCCACCCGACCGGCATCTGGCGCATGGGCATCCTGCTGACGGAGGGCGCCCGTGGTGAGGGCGGCATCCTCCGCAACAAGGACGGCGAGCGCTTCATGGAGAAGTACGCGCCGGTCATGAAGGACCTGGCGTCGCGAGACGTGGTGTCAAGGTCCATCTACACGGAGATCCGCGAAGGCCGTGGCTGCGGCCCCGAGGGCGACCACGTCTACCTGGACCTCACCCACCTCCCGCCGGAGCAGCTGGACGCCAAGCTGCCCGACATCACGGAGTTCGCCCGTACGTACCTCGGCATCGAGCCGTACACGGACCCGATCCCGATCCAGCCCACCGCGCACTACGCCATGGGCGGCATCCCGACGAACGTCGAGGGTGAGGTCCTGGCGGACAACACCACGGTCGTCCCGGGCCTGTACGCGGCCGGCGAGGTCGCCTGCGTGTCGGTGCACGGCGCGAACCGCCTGGGCACCAACTCGCTGCTGGACATCAACGTCTTCGGCAAGCGGGCCGGCATCGCCGCGGCCGAGTACTCCCAGACGGCGGACTTCGTCGAGCTGCCGGAGAACCCGGCCGAGTTCGTGATCAAGCAGGTGGAGATGCTGCGCGACTCCACCGGCACCGAGCGCGTGACGACGCTGCGCCGTGAGCTCCAGGAGACCATGGACGCCAACGTCATGGTGTTCCGTACCGAGCAGACGATCAAGACGGCGGTCGAGAAGATCGCGGAGCTGCGCGAGCGCTACCTGAACGTCTCGATCCAGGACAAGGGCAAGCGGTTCAACACGGACCTGCTGGAGGCCATCGAGCTGGGCAACCTGCTCGACCTCGCCGAGGTCATGGCGGTCTCCGCGCTCGCCCGCAAGGAGTCCCGCGGCGGTCACTACCGCGAGGACTACCCGAACCGCGACGACGTCAACTTCATGCGGCACACCATGGCGTACCGCGAGGTCGGCGCCGACGGCTCCGAAACCGTCCGTCTCGACTACAAGCCGGTCGTCCAGACCCGCTACCAGCCGATGGAGCGTAAGTACTGATGGCTACCCCCGTTCTGGACAAGTCGGACGCGGCCGGAAAGCCCGAGCCCGGCTTCGCCGACTCCCCCTACATCACGGTCACCTTCCGCATCCGCCGGTTCAACCCGGAGGTCGCGGCGGAGGCGAGCTGGGAAGACTTCCAGCTGGAGATCGACCCGAAGGAGCGCGTCCTCGACGCCCTCCACAAGATCAAGTGGGAACTCGACGGCACCCTCACGTTCCGCCGTTCCTGCGCCCACGGCATCTGCGGCTCGGACGCGATGCGGATCAACGGCAAGAACCGCCTCGCCTGCAAGACGCTGATCAAGGACATCAACCCCGAGAAGCCGATCACGGTCGAGGCCATAAAGGGCCTGACGGTCCTGAAGGACCTGGTCGTGGACATGGAGCCGTTCTTCCAGGCGTACCGGGACGTCATGCCCTTCCTCATCACGAAGGACACGAACGAGCCCACGCGCGAGCGTCTCCAGACGGCCGAGGACCGCGAGCGCTTCGACGACACGACGAAGTGCATCCTCTGCGCGGCCTGCACGACGTCGTGCCCGGTCTTCTGGAACGACGGCCAGTACTTCGGCCCGGCGGCCATCGTCAACGCGCACCGCTTCATCTTCGACTCGCGTGACGAGGCGGGCGAGCAGCGCCTGGAGATCCTCAACGACCGCGACGGCGTCTGGCGCTGCCGCACGACCTTCAACTGCACGGACGCCTGCCCGCGCGGCATCGAGGTCACGAAGGCGATCGCCGAGGTGAAGCGGGCGCTGATCACGCGCCGCTACTGAGCCGATCGCTTGCTGATGAGGGCCCCGTTTCCGCTGGAGACGGGGCCTTCTGGCATATGCCACACCATCGGGCGAAAGGGGTCGTGAAGGCCGCGCAGGCGTCGTCCGACCTACCATGATGCTCTCGACACCAGTTCCCAGGAGGCACCTGATGTCCGCAGCTTCCGTCGAGCAGCCCTTCCACGACGAAGAGCCGGTCACCCTCACGACCATCGCCGACGAGATCATGGAGCGCCATCCGGGCTACCGCGTCGAGATCATCGGAGGCCATCTCCTCGTGACCCCGTCCCCGGATGCACCTCATGCCCGTGCCCTCACGGGCCTCATGATCCCGTTCATCGCCGCAGGGCTGCATGGCGGCGAGACCGAGGTCCTCCAGAACGTCGGCCTCTGGCTCCCCACCGGCGCCGAGGACTACGCCATCCCCGACCTCGTGGTGGTGGACGCCGACATCGACGACCACCTCGTCGAGAACAACGCCTACGATCCGGCCTGCTTCCGTCTCGTCCTGGAAGTCACGTCCGGGAACTGGAAGGACGACCTCAAGACCAAGGTCGCCGCCTACGCCGAGGCCAAGGTTCCGGTCTACGTCGTCGTCGACCGCAAGCACCAGCGCCTCCACGTCCTGACCGGCCCGGTGGGAAGCGGATACGAGAACCACCGTCCTCATGCCGCCGGCGAGCTCGTCACTCTCCCCGACTCCATCGGCGCGAAGGTGACCCTCGACGCGGCCGAGATCCTCAGGGCCGGCCAGGCGAAAACGAGCGAATGAGCCGAGGCCGCAGCACCATCGCGGGCTCCATCACAACTGGCTGAGAATCGAAGGGTCCGTGATCCTCGTATCCTCCGCCAGCAGCATCGCCTTGCTGAGGATCACCGCCAGCATGCGGTCGCCCTCGTAGGGGAGGTAGCCCGTCCGCGGGGCCGACGGGTCGGACTTCGGGACGATGCAGAGGTACTGGTCGTTCGGGGTTCTGAGGATGTTGCCCGAGCCCAGGTGGATCTTGTACGTGTGGCGGTCGCCCTTCACATGGAGGAAGCGGCCCTCCAGGGTGCAGCGGTCGGCTATCGCCAGGCGGGGGACCAGGTGTTCGAGCAGGAGCCTGCGGGTCTCGGCGCTCTGGTTGAGTTCGCCGAAGCCGTACGACGTCCAGTACTCCTGGAAGCGGCCGCCGGGGCCACCGTCCTGCCAGGTCGGGTCGTTCCCGATGCTGGAGACGCCGACGAACAGGTCGACGTCGCGCAGGACTTCGGAGAGGACCAGGGGCGGGATGTCCTCCAGGGGAACCGGGGCGACGGGATCCTGGCCGTCGCGGAGCCACATGGCGTACTCGCCGCCGTAGCAGTGGGCCCAGTTCTCCGGGGCGTCGATCGGGTAGAAGCGGACCTGGTCGGTGCGCAGGCGCAGATAGCTGCCGGAGTCGGTGGTGTCGACGCCGTACTCCTCGCCGTCGCCCTCGATCCAGTACTCGGCGCGCAGGCCCCACTGCGGCAGCTCCCGGGTGGCGGGTGGGGCCGAGTCGTCGACGCACAGGCGGAGCTTGTTGCGCCAGCCGCGGATCGCGGCCAGGGAGTTGAACTGATGCTGGCGCAGGACGTGGGCCGCGAAGCGGTTGGAGTAGGTGCGGGTGGCGCGCTCGGCGTCGGTGAGCAGGTAGATCTCGCGGTGGGCCTGTTTGAACGGCTGCGTGATGCCGTGCCGCTCCAGCCAGTCGCGCCAGGCGACGATCTCGGCGGGTTCGCGGCCGACCGGGTGCCAGAGTTCGACCCGCGTCCCCCGCGTGAGCGGTTCGTCGGCCAGGGTACGCAGCTCGCCGTCCGCGTATCCGGCCGTCCTGCCGTCGATCGTCCACAGCAGGCGGCGGGCCAGTGTGCCCACCAATGGGTGGTCGAGGTAGCGCTCTCGCCAGACGGCGTACGACCAGCTGCGGCGGGCCAGGAACTGGCGGTCCAGGCGTTCGCTCTGCGCCGAGAGCATCTTGTCGATGTCCTTGACCGCGGTCTTCAGTTCCTTCAGCTCGTCGGCGTGGTCGCGCTTCACCACTGCGGGCACGCTCTTGACCGGTTTGCCGACCGCGTTGCGCCAGACGAGCACGGCCCGGGTGCCCTGGATCTCCAGCAGGGCCGTCGCCTCGCCCAGGCGGTGCGTCGCGCGGCCGACCTCCGTGAGTCCGTAGGCCGGGACCGCCAGTTCCTCGATCTCCTCGCGGCTGAGGCCGAGCGCGGTGGCCCGGGCCTCCAAGGCCGTGTCGAGGAGCTTGGCGGTGTTCTTGTACGTCACCCGCGTGGCCAGCCGGGCGAGTTCGGCGAGGGCGGCCTCGGAGTCGATGCGGGCGAGCGCGACGACGCCCGCGTTGGCGACCTTGGGGTTGCGGGGGCCGATGCCCGCGACCTTCCGCAGTGAGGTCTCCACCAGCGCGCCGAGGGCCCGGGCCGTGCCGGGGTGGGGCGGCAGGAGGGAGAGGAGCCAGGCCAGGCCGCGCAGGGCTGTCGCGTTGTACGGGTCGTAGGCGCTGTTGATGTCCGGATCCCACGCGCGGGGCTCCAGCTGGAGGGTGCGGGGGCGGCCGACGAGAGCGAGCCAGGACAGGAGCCTCTCGCGGACGGCCTCCGTGCCCAGCGTTTCCAGCAGGGCACGCGCCCCCTTGTCCCACTTGGCCGTGGGCTTGGACGCCGTGGCCGTCAGCAGGTGTCTGAGGAGGGCCTGCCAGTCGGGAGTCGTGGCATCGCGCATGGCCTGTTCGGCCCATGCCTCGCCGACGTTGAGGACGGGGTCGGTGAGCTGCCGGGCCAGCACCGTCAGGTCGTCCCCTCGGTAGGCGTCGAGGGACGCACGGCGGACGACGGCCACTACAGGCGGGGGGAGCGGGCGGCCCGCCGCCAGTTCGGCCCGGGCCAGGACGTCGAAGCGGGCCGCATACCAGAAGGTCTGCCGCCGGGCCAGGTCGTCCAGGGCCCGGTGCCGCTCGGCGGCCAGTGGGTCGTCGTCCAGGTCTTCGGACACCAGGCCGCACAGGGCGAGATGGCGGCAGCGGTCCTCCGTGTCGTCACCGGCCTGCCCGAAGCGGTCGGCCAGGGCGTGCAGCAGCTCACGGCGGCGCTCGGCCGGCAGGTCGCGGAGCTGGTTCAGCACCTGCTCCCAGCGGCCACCCCAGGTGCCGCGGCTGAAGTCCACAACGCGCAGCGCCTCTTCAGCGACCCGGACCATGTCGCCGTCGGCGATCCTGTTGCGCAGCCGGTCCGTGTGCGACCGGGGCGTGCGGAAGGCGCTCATCAGCCACCGACCAGGGGCACGAGCTTCAGGAACGTGACCTCGGTGCCGAGCGTCAGCTCGATCTCCTCGTCTAGGTCGGTGACCTGACGGTCCCCCACCAGCACCAGGAAGCCGTTCCCCGCGAACGCCCGCAGGGCCAGGGCCGTCTGTGCCTCGGGGTCGATCCGGCGGGGCGTGCGCAGCGCGTATCCGTTCAGCACGCGCTCGGCGTCCTCGGGCTGGACGAGCCCCTGGAACACCTCCGGCGTACGGGCGTTGAACTCGGCGACCTCCTGGAACACCCGGCGCCGGATCAACTCCCGTGCGGTCAGCCGCTCCTCGGCGATCTCCAGCCCCCAGGCCGCCCGCCGCTCCCCCGCTGTCGTCTCGTCGACGAACGTCACGATTGCCATGCCGACGACAGTACGAGGCACCACTGACAATCACCCCGGAGCACGTATTGAACATGTTCAAAAAGAGGTCTAGGGTCATCCCCGACAGCGTTTTGAACATGTTCAAGAAGGGTGGGGCAATGGACCGCACGGTCGTCGCCTACGTCATCTACCTGCTGGTCAGCGTCGGTCTGACCATCTGGGTGGCCCGCACGCTCAGCCGGAACGGGAGGATCTTCCTCGCCGACGTGCTGCACGGCAACGAGAAGCTCGCCGAGGCCGTGAATCACCTCCTGGTGGTCGGCTTCTACCTCGTCAACCTCGGGTTCGTCGCGCTGTACCTGAGCGGCGACGAGACCATCACCGACACGCGCGGCGTCTTCGAGGCCCTGTCGACCAAGCTCGGCGTGGTGCTGCTGGTGCTCGGCGTGATGCACCTGGCCAACGTCTACGTGCTCAACCGGATCCGGCGCCGGGGCGCCATGGAGCGGGAGCAAGTGCCGCCGGTGCCGCCGCAGGGCTGGGTCGCCCCGTCGGCGCGGGCCTGAGCGGAGACCGGCATGAACGCCACCGGCACGAACGCGACCGGCACGAACACACCCGCCCCGGTCCACCGGCTCGCCGTCCTGTACGACGCCGAGTGCTCCCTGTGCGCGTTCCTGCGCGACTGGCTCCTGCGGCAGCCTCAGCTGGTGCCGCTGGAGCTGGTCCCGGCCGGCTCCGAGGAGGCCCGGCGGCGCTTTCCCGGCCTCGACCATGGCGCCACCCTCGACGAGATCACCGTCATCGGCGACGCCGGGCAGGTCTACCGGGGCCCCGCCGCCTGGGTCGTCACCCTGTGGGCGCTGCGCGAGCACCGGCCGCTGGCCCACCGGCTGAGCACTCCCTCCGGCGCCCGGCTCGCCAGGGGCGCGGTGCTGGCCGCCGCCAAGTGGCGCGGGGCGCAGTGGAACCGGGGGCAGCAGGGCGGGGCGCGGTGGGGTGGCCGGGTGTACCGGCGGGCGGACGGGTGGTCCTACGATCCGGCCCTCGGCTGGACCTACACCGCGCCGGGCTGCACCGACGGCACCTGCGCCCCTCACCCGGCGCCGGGGCGCTGACGTTAGGCTCTCTTCCCGTGCCCGCGAAGAACGACGGCCCCGACGACGGCGCCACCCCCAGCAAGTCCGAGCAGACCCGCGCCCTGATCCTGGAGACGGCCATGCGGCTGTTCCAGGAGCGCGGCTACGACAAGACGACGATGCGGGCCATCGCCACGGAGGCCGGGGTCTCCGTCGGCAACGCGTATTACTACTTCGCGGGCAAGGAGCACCTGATCCAGGGCTTCTACGACCGGATCGCCGCCGAGCACCAGGTGGCGGTCCGCGAGATCCTGGACCGGGAGACCGATCTCGAGGCCCGGCTCGCGGGCGTGCTGCGGGCGTGGCTGGACATCGCGGCCCCCTACCACGAGTTCGCGGTGCAGTTCTTCAAGAACGCCGCCGACCCGGACAGCCCGCTCAGCCCCTTCTCCCCGGAGTCGGAGCACGCGCGCGAGGAGGCCATCAGCGTCCACCGGGAGGTACTGGCCGGGGCGACCAAGACCAAGGTGCCCGAGGAACTGCGGGGCATCCTGCCGGAGTTGATGTGGCTGTCCCAGATGGGGCTCGTCCTGTACTGGATCTTCGACCGGACCGAGGGACGGGAGCGCAGCTACCGGCTCGCCGAGCGCGGCGCACGGCTCACCGCGCGGGGCGTCGCCCTGGCCCGCTTCCGAGTGCTGCGGCCGCTGGTGCGCGAGGTGCACGAGCTGTTCACGGACTTCCTGCCGGGGATGACGCGGGCCGTCCCGGACCCGGCGGCCCCGCGGCGCACCGGCTCCTGAGGCACGGCGTCAGATCCCGGTGAGGCTCCAGAGGCGGAACACGCCCGTGCCGTCCGACAGATACTGGCCGCCGCCGACGTCCTCGGTGGTCACGACGTACTCCTTGGCCTGCCACAGCGGCAGCACCGGCACGTCCTGGGCGACGGTCTGCTGCACCGAGCGGAAGTCCCGGTCGGCCTCGCCGCGGTCGGCGTAACGCTGACTGTCCTTGATGAGCCGGTCGACGGTCTTGCTGCTGTAGCCGGTGTTCATGGCGCTGCCGGTGCCGACGAGCGCGGCCTGGAAGGTGTCGGGGTCGGGGAAGTCGGCGACCCAGCCGACGGCGTACGCGTCGAGCTCGCCGCTCGCCCACCGTTTCTGGAAGTCGGTCCACCCGTAGCCCCGGAGGGTGACCTTGAACAGGCCGCTCGCCTCCAGCTCCCGCTTGATTTCGGCCGCCTCCTGCGCACCGGCACCGCGGCCCTCGGCGTAGCCGTAGGTGAAGCGGACCGGCAGGGTCACGCCCGCCCGGGTGAGCAGCTGCCGCGCCTTCTTCGGGTCCGGCCCGGGATAGTCGTCGAAGAACGAGGCGGTGTGCCCGGTGATGCCCGCCGGGATCAGCGAGTACAGCGGGTCGACGGTGCCGTCGTAGACGGTGGCGGCCAGCCGCTCGCGGTCGACCAGCCAGGCCATGGCCTGCCGGACCTTCGCATCGTGCAGGGGCTTGCCCGCGCGGGTGTTGAAGTACAGGTTCCGGGTCTCTGAGCCGTCCGCCTCGAAGACGCGCTGCGTGGGGTCGCTCGGGTTCAGGCCGGCGAGGACGCCGGGCGGCAGCTGACGGGTCGCGACCTCGACCTGTTTGTCCTTCCAGGCGGTGTCCAGGGCGCCGGGGGTGGCGTAGTAGCGCAGCGCGACGGGCCGGTCCGCGCCGCCCTTGACGGCGCCCCGGTAGCGGCTGTTGGGCGTGAGGACCGCCTTGTCGTCCTTCGTGTAGGAGGTGAGGGTGTACGGGCCCGTGCCGTCGGCTCCGTCGCCCGTGCGCAGCTTGGTGGCCGGGTACGCGGTGCGGTCGACGATCGAGCCCGCGCCGGTGGCCACCTTGAACGGGAACGTCGCGTCGGGCGACGACAGGTGGAAGGTGACGGTCCGCCCGTCGGCGTCCACGGAACGGAGGGTGTCGAGCAGGGACGCCGGGCCGACCGGGGACTTGATCTTCATGATCCGGTCGAAGGAGTACTTCACGTCCTCGCCGGTCATCGTCCGGCCGCTCGGGAAGGTGAGCCCTGAGCGCAGTTCGCAGCGGTACGTGGTGAGGTCGCCGTCGGCGAACGCGCAGCTCCTGGCCGCGTCCGGCACGGGCGTGGTGCCGCCCGGGGCGAACGTGAGCAGCGACTGGAAGACGTTGCTGAACAGCGCCCAGGAACCGGCGTCGTAGGCGCCGGCCGGGTCGAGGGACGTGACGGCGTCCGTCGTGCCGACCGTGACGGTCGTGCCGTCCCGCTTCGAGGGCACGAGCTGCCAGGCGCCCACCGCCACGGCCGCCAGGACGAGCAGTCCCGCGAGTATCCGCAAGCGAACCGATCGCATCGGCCTCGCCCTCCCGAGGCCCTTGGGCCCTTGTGCCAGTGCCACACCCCTTTGTGGCGGCCTCACCCAATCACAGGTGTTCGAGCTGGCGGAAGGAAGATCTGCCGAGTTGGGAAAGAACTTACCGATGGGCGTTTCGGTCCGTTTTCACAGCGTTCTCACAGGGTCAGGCCTGCTTCGACGCCAGCTCGATCAGCGTGATGTCCGACGGTGCCCCCACCCGGGTGGGCGGGCCCCAGGCGCCCGCGCCGCGTGAGACGTAGAGCTGGGTGTCGCCGTAGCGCTCCAGGCCCGCGACGGTCGGGTTGGCGGCGGCGGCGATGAAGTTGCCGGGCCAGAGCTGGCCGCCGTGGCTGTGGCCGGAGAGCTGGAGGTCCACGCCGTGCTCGACGGCGTCGTGGATCTGCACGGGCTGGTGGGCGAGCAGCACGCAGGCGCGGGCCGTGTCGCGGTCACCGAGGGCCTTCGCGAAGTCGGGGCCCTGGCCCTCGTCCTCGCCGGTCACGTCGTTGACTCCGGCCAGGTCGAAGTGCGGCAGCTCCCTGCGGGCGTTCTCCAGGGGGTCGAGGCCGAGGCGCCTGACCTCCTCGACCCACTGCTCCGCGCCGGAGAAGTACTCGTGGTTCCCGGTGACGAAGTAGGACCCGTGACGGGCCCTCAGCTGCGCCAGCGGGGCCGCCGCGGGGCCCAGGTCCTTCACGCTGCCGTCGACCAGGTCGCCGACGACCGCGATCAGGTCGGGCTGGGTCGCGTTGATGGTGTCGACGACCTTCTGCGCGAAGCCGCGGCCCAGGACGGGGCCGAGGTGCACATCACTGACCACGGCGATCCGGAACCCGTGCGCCGCGCGCGGCAGTTTGGCCAGCGGCACGGTGACCCGCTTCACCTCGGGTCCACGCAGCACGCCGTACGTCCCGTAGCCGACGGTCCCGACAGCGGCGGCCGCGGCGGCCCCGGCGACGACGCGGGAGACGAAGAGGCGGCGGGAAGGGCCGGTGGCTGCGGGAGCTGTGGTGTCGGTGGTGTCGGTGGTGCTCGGGGTGCTGAGCAGCTGTGGTGAGCTGTCGGGGGTGACGGGTGTGGCGGACGCGGGATCGGCCTGCGGGTCGGGGGCGGTGGCGGAAGCGGACGCTCCGGCCTCCTCCTGGCCGTCCACCACCGCCGCCGCAGCAGGCGCCCCGCCGGGCACGCCGGCGTCGCCCTTCTGCGGTGCGGCCGCCCCGCCGGGCACGGCAGGTGTGCCGGGCAGGTGCTCCGCGTCGGAGGGCGGGCCGGTTGTCGCCGGAGTGCCGGGCGTCGTCCCCGGGTCCGTCTCGGCCAGAGGGGCCTGCGTCGCCGGGCCGGGCTCCGCCGCTCTCGCCCGCCGTTCCAGGAACCGTCTCAGCAGAGGTCGTACGACCTCCCCCGCCACCACCGCCAGCAGCAGGTATATCGACAGGGCCAGCCACAGGAAGCCCGGCCAGGCGAGGGTCTGCTGGAGCCAGAAGGGGGCGCCCGAGCGTTCGGCGACCAGGGCGGTGATCGCGAGGACCCAGCCGCCCGCGATCAGGACCGCGCCCGCGCGGCGGGCCAGGCCCGGGCCGCGGGTCGTGTCGCGGAACAGGCGGCGCCACACGTACCAGTTGGCCGTCACGATGACGGCCAGGACGAGCAGTGCCACGAGGACGAAGAAGGCGATGGCCACGGTGTCGTGTCTCCCGATTGCCGTTATGACGTCCGGCGCAGTGCGCGCAGACCACGCAACCCGATGGCCCCGACGGCCGTCCCCAATACGAAGGAGACGACTGCGAGCAGCAGGTGCACCCAGAAGTACGCCGTGGGATGACCGTCGTCGAAGGCGAGCCCGCTGCTGTCCTTGACAAGGTTCTTGACGAAAGTGATCCAGATGACCCAGCTCCACACCCCGAAGGCGAGCAGGAACCAGGACACGGGGCGGCTGAGCTTCACAAAATCAGACCTTTCATCACAACGCCGGGCTCCCGGGGTCGGCCGGGGGTCCGGGGGTTGTCCCCCGGATGAGCACAGCATGAGTCCAGTATCGCCAGAGGCTGTCCGGTTCCGTTCCCGGGGTGGGGGCACGGGCGGGACTTCACCCCGTACGGCATGTACGTTTCCGATCGTGCCCGCTCCGAAGAAGACCGCCAGGCGATCCCTGCTGGTCACCTCCGCCCTCCTGTCGTCCCTCGCCCTGGCCGCACCCGCGGCCGTCGCGGCCCCGAGCCCTTCGGGCAGTCCGTCGGCGAGCCCCTCGGGCAGCCCGTCGGCCACTCCCCCGGCGTCGATGTCGACCGTGGGCGGCGCCCGGCTCGGGCAGCCCGGGACGCAGGTGAACCTCGCGAGCGGCGTGCCGGTGCTGCCGAAGGACGTCAGCGCCCGCTCCTGGATCGTCGCCGACGCCGAGTCCGGTGACGTGCTGGCCGCGCACAACGCGCACTGGCGGCTGGCCCCGGCGAGCACGCTGAAGATGCTGTTCGCGGACACGCTGCTGCCGAAGTACCCGAGGACGGCCAAGCACAAGGTCGCCCCCTCCGACCTGGCGGGCATCGGCCCGGGCTCCAGCATGGTCGGGATAAAGGAGGACGAGACGTACACCGTCCACGACCTGTGGCTCGGCGTCTTCCTGCGCTCCGGCAACGACGCCGTGCGCGTGCTGTCCGCGATGAACAAGGGCGTCGAGAACACCGTCAAGGAGATGAACGAGCACGCCGAGGAGCTCCAGGCCCTCGACACGCACGTCGTCAGCCCGGACGGCTACGACGCCGAGGGACAGGTCTCCTCCGCGTACGACCTGACGCTGATCGCCCGCTCGGGGCTCCAGAAGAAGGACTTCCGCGAGTACGCCTCGACGGTCAGCGCGAAGTTCCCCGGCGAGACGAAGAAGGACAAGAAGGGCAAGACGGTCCGCAAGTCCTTCGAGATCCAGAACACCAACCGGCTGCTGAGCGGCGACGCGGACCTGCCCGTCTACCAGGGCATCGCCGGTATCAAGAACGGCAACACCACCAACGCGGGCGCCACCTTCACGGGCGTCGCCGAGCGGAACGGCAAGGTGCTGCTGGTCACGGTGATGAACCCGGAGAAGCCCGAGCACAACGAGGTCTACAAGGAGACCGCCCGGCTGTTCGACTGGGGCTTCAAGGCGGCCGGCAAGGTCCAGCCCGTCGGCGAGCTGGTGCCGCCGACGAGCGCCGCGCAGGCCGGTGCCCAGCCCGGGACCAACCCCTCCGGTGAGGCCGGCGGCTCCGGGAACGGCGCGGGCGGCACGGCCGGGACCGGTGCCAAGCCGGTGGCCAGCGCCCCGGCCGCGAACGGCTCCAGCGGCATCGGCATCGCGCTCGGCATCACCGGCGGGGTGCTGGTGCTGCTCGCGGGCGGTGCCTTCCTGGTCAACCGCCGGTGGCCGCTGCCGGATCTGGTGCGCCGCCGGACTCGCCCGTGACGTCCGGCAGTTCGTTCTCCTTGCTCTGCGTCGCCGTCCAGGAGGCGCAGAACAGCACCAGCTTCGAGGTGAAGTTGATCCACAGCAGCAGCGCGACGGGCACGCCGAACGCGCCGTACATGCTCTTCGCGGCCACGCCCTGCAAGTAGCCGCTGAGCAGCAGCTTGAGCAGTTCGAAGCCGACCGCGCCGGTCAGTGCCGCGACGACCAGGCGGTGGCGCGTGGGCTCGACGCCGGGCAGCAGCGTCAGGACGTAGAGCAGGAGCAGGAAGTCGGCGAGTACGGCTATCAGGAACGCGGCGATGTGCAGCAGGACACCGCTCCAGCCGCCCTCGTCGATGCCCAGCTGCCGGGTGATCCAGCCGACCATCGCCGAGGCTACGGCGGAGGCGGCGATGGTGACGAGGAGCGCGCCGCCGAGGCCGATCAGGACGCCCGCGTCCTTGGCGTAGCGCAGGACCGGGTTCTCCTCCTCGTCGTCCAGCTCCCACACCGCCCGCAGGCACTCGCGCATGGAACCGGCCCAGCTGATGCCGGTGAACAGCAGCAGGGCGCCCGCGATGAGGCCGATCGTGCCGGCGTTGTCCACCAGGCCTGCGATGTCCAGCTGGTCGGAGATGCCGGGCACCTGCTCGGCGATCTTGTCCTGGAGCTTGTCCTGCTGCTCCGTGCTGAGCGTGCCGGCGGCGATCGTGGCGGACACCGTCAGCAGCGGGAACAGCGCCACGAAACTCGTGAAGGTCATCGCGGCGGCCAGCCGCGTCCACTTCACGCGGTCCAGCCGCTCGTACGACCGCCACGCGTGGGTGATCATCAACCGTGTCATCCACGGCCCGATGACCGGGAGCTTTTTCAGCCAGTCCATGATCCGACTCTGCCCTCCGCCCGGAAGACCCATGTACGGGTACCCCAGAACCGCAGAATCGTTGCCAGTGCCATGCCGATGACCGCGCCGGAGACGGTGTCCGCGCGCTGCGAGGTGAACCCGAGGCCGTAGTGGCTGACGGCGAGACAGAGCAGTTGGACGGCGGCCCCGGCGAGGTTCACCAGGAAGAAGGCGGCGTACGGGCGCAGGCCCCGGGCCCGCGAGGTCCGGTAGGTGCCGAGGGCGTTGCCCGCGTAGGCGACCGAGCAGGCCGCCACGAAGGACAGGGCCTTGGCGGTGAGCGGGCCGAGTCCGGCGGGGCCGCGCAGGCAGGTGAACAGGGCCAGGTCGACGGCGTAGGCGAGGAGACCGACGGTGGCGAACCCCAGGAGCTCCCGGCGGCCGGGGATCGTCCGGCTCGACCACGCGCGCGTGGTCACCAATTGGCCACCGCCAGGCCGTACATCGCCACCCACACCAGGCCGATGAGGGCGAGCGCCCGGTCGCGCAGGACGACGTCCTCGGGTTCGCCGGCCGTGCCCCGGTCGGCGAAGACCGCGTACCTCAGGATCGCCAGGACGAAGGCGACCATGGACAGTTGCCGCCAGGGCAGCACGCTGGTGTGCGGGACGCCGCCCTCCTCCATGGCCCACAGGCAGTAGCCGAGGACGGCGACACCGGCCGCGAGCTGCCAGACGAAGCGGAGGTAGCCGGTGGTGTACTCGGTGAGCAAGGCGCGTGTGGCGCCCGCTTTTCCGGCCATCTGCACGGCCTCGGAGTAGCGCTTGGCCGACACCATGAACAGCGCGCCGAAGCCGGTGGTGATCAGGAACCAGCGCGACAGCGGGATGCCGAGGGCGAGCCCGCCGATCATCGCCCGCATCAGGAAGCCGGTCGTGACGACGGCGAGGTCGACGACGAGGACGTGCTTGAGGCTGACGCAGTAGGCCAGTTGCATGCCGAGGTAGGTGGTCAGCAGGGCGGCGACGGCCGGGGAGCAGAGCCAGGCCGCGGCGGCGGGCGCGAGCAGGCCGAGGCAGCCGCCGACGGCGTAGGCGACGGGCACGGGGACCTGTCCGGCGGCGACCGGGCGGTGCCGCTTGGTGGGGTGGGCGCGGTCGGCCTCGGCGTCGCGGGCGTCGTTGACGAGGTAGACGGCGGCGGCGCAGGCGGTGAAGAGGACGAAGACGAGGGCCAGTTGGGTCAGGGCGTGCCGGGAGAAGAGCTCGCCGGCGGCCGCCGGGGCGGCGGCCACCAGGATGTTCTTCATCCACTGCCTGGGCCGCGCGGTCCGCAGGAGACCGGCCAGGAGACCGCCCTTGCGGGGTGGCGCGGACGGGTCCTCGTGGGTGCGCTGCGGCAGGACGGCCGTCTCAGCCATGGTGGGCCTCTCCCCTCATCCAGCGGGCGCCGAGCCGGGCCGTGAGCGCGCCGAGGGCAGCGCCCGCCGCGACGTCCGAGGGGTAGTGGACGCCGGCCACCAGCCGCGAGACGCACACGGCGGCGGCGAGCGGCGGGACGGCGCGCGCTCCCAGGGCGCCGAAGGCGACGGCGGCGGCAGCGGCGGACGTGGCGTGCGAGCTGGGGAAGGAGTGCCGGCCGGCGGTGCGCACCAGGGGCTCGACGTGCGCGGGGCGCGGGCGGCGCACGACCCGCTTCACCCCCATGCTGACGAGGTGCGCCCCCGCAGTGAGCGCCGTGCCGCGCAGCCAGGCGCCGCGTCTCCTGCCGTCGACGGCGGCTCCGACGAGCCCGGCCGCCAGCCACAGCGCGGCGTGTTCCCCCGCCCAGGACAGGGCACGCGCGGCACCGGCCACGCGCGGGTCGGTGCCGCACGCCCTGAGCGCCGAAACGATCCGGTGATCCATGTCGTGCAGGTCGTCGAGGTCGTCCATGTGGACTCACTGTTCACGCCCACCTGGCCTGAACTCCGGCAATATTGAGCGACATCCCATTAATCACCCGTTTCGGGGAGGGATGCCATGTTCTCGAACTAATAGCCAACATAGGGGCGATACGGTCACGGACATGTCTGCCGACACCGATTCCGTCCCGGACGTCCTGGGCCTTGACCACACCACCGTCACCGGCTGGGGGCGCACCGCTCCCACCGTCGCCCGGGTGATCCGCCCGCAGACCTACGAGGAGGCCGTGGCGGCCGTCCGCGACTGCGGGGTCCGCGGCGGGATCCCCCGGGGCCTGGGACGGGCGTACGGGGACGCGGCGCAGAACGCGGGCGGGTCCGTGCTCGACATGACGGGCCTGGACCGCGTGCACGCGATCGACGCCGCCGGCGGCACCGTGCTGTGCGACGCGGGCGTCTCCCTGCACCGGCTGATGGAGGTGCTCCTGCCGCTCGGCTGGTTCGTGCCGGTCACCCCAGGCACCCGCTACGTCACCGTCGGCGGGGCGATCGGCGCCGACATCCACGGCAAGAACCACCACGTCTCGGGCTCCTTCTCGCGGCACGTGCCGGCCTTCGAACTGCTCACCGCCGACGGCGAGATCCGCACGGTGTTCCCCGGCACGCCCCTGTTCGACGCCACCGCGGGCGGCATGGGACTGACCGGTGTGGTCCTCACCGCGACGATCCGGCTCCAGCCGGTCGAGACCTCACTGATGTCGGTCGACACCGAACGTGCGACGGACCTCGACGATCTGATGGCCCGGCTGGCGGCGACCGACCACCGCTACCGCTACTCGGTCGCCTGGATCGACCTGCTGGCCCGGGGCACCGCCACCGGCCGCGCGGTCCTCACCCGCGGCGACCACGCGCCCCTGGACGCCCTCCCCGCCCGCCTGCGCCGGGACCCGCTGTCCTTCCGCACCTCACGCTTCCCCTCCGCCCCCGCGGTCCTCCCCGAGGGCCTGCTCACGCGCACGACCGTGGGCCTCTTCAACGAGCTCTGGTACCGCAAGGCCCCCCGCGCGCGGTCCGGCCAACTCCAGCGCATCTCCGCCTTCTTCCACCCCCTGGACGGTGTGCCCCACTGGAACCGCGTCTACGGCCGGGGCGGCTTCGTGCAGTACCAGTTCGTCGTCGGCCACGGCCAGGAGGACGCCCTGCGCCGCATCGTGCGCCGCATCTCCGAACGCCGCTGCCCGTCCTTCCTGGCCGTCCTCAAGCGCTTCGGGGCGTCCGACCCGGGCTGGCTGTCCTTCCCGGTGCCCGGCTGGACGCTGGCGCTGGACATCCCGGCGGGCCTGCCCGGCCTCGGCGCGTTCCTCGACGAACTCGACGAGGAGGTCGCCACCGCCGGCGGACGCGTCTACCTCGCCAAGGACGCCCGGCTGCGCCCGGAACTGCTCGCGGCCATGTACCCGCGGCTGGACGAGTTCCGGACCCTGCGCGCGGAACTGGATCCGCACGGGGTCTTCACGTCCGACCTGTCCCGCCGCCTCGGCCTCTAGGCGCAGGCACAGGCACAGGCACACCAGGCAACCTCTAGGAGCTGTCATGAAGGACGCCTTCGGTCTCCCCCAGTCCCTGCTCGTCCTCGGCGGGACGTCCGAGATCGCGCTGGCCACCGCCCGCCGGCTGATCGCCCGCCGCACCCGTACGGTCTGGCTGGCCGGCCGCCCGTCGCCCGCCCTGGAGGAGGCCGCCGGGCAGCTGCGCGGACTCGGGGCGGACGTGCACACCGTCGCCTTCGACGCGCTCGACCCCACCTCCCACGAGGCCGTGCTCGGCAAGGTCTTCGCCGAGGGCGACATCGACATGGTGCTGCTCGCCTTCGGCCTCCTCGGCGACCAGGCCCGCGACGAGCGGGAGCCGGAGGCGGCGGTGCGGGTCGCGCAGACCAACTACACCGGCGCGGTCTCGGCGGGCCTGGTGTGCGCCCGCGCGCTCCAGTCCCAGGGGCACGGCTCGCTGGTCGTCATGTCCTCCGTCGCCGGCGAGCGGGCGCGCCGCGCGAACTTCATCTACGGCTCCAGCAAGGCGGGCCTCGACGCCTTCGCGCAGGGCCTGGGCGACGCGCTGCACGGCACGGGCGTGCACGTCATGGTCGTACGCCCCGGCTTCGTCCGGACGCGGATGACCGCCGGCCTGCCCGAGGCGCCCCTCGCGACCACGCCAGAGGCGGTGGCGACGGCGGTCGAGGTGGGGCTGCGCCGCCGCTCGGAGACGGTGTGGGTGCCGGGCACGCTGCGCGTGGTGATGTCGGCGCTGCGGCACCTGCCGCGGGGGGTGTTCCGGCGCCTGCCGATCTGACCTACGGGCGGATCACCAGGTGGGGACCGAGCCGCGCTCCACATGCCCGGCCTGGGGCGGGACCACCGAGCCGCCGAAGGGGAACTCGCGGAGCTTGCGCCAGACACCGTCGGCGCCCTGCTCGTAGAGGGCGAAGCCGGTGCACGGCCACTCGGCCTCGTAGCCGGCGAGCTCCTCGAAGGCGCGGTCCATCGCGGCCTCGTCGATGCCGTGCGCCACCGTGACGTGCGGGTGGTACGGGAACTGAAGTTCGCGTACCACCGGCCCGGCGGGGTCGCGGACCTGCTCCTGGAGCCGGGTGCAGGCCTCCGCACCCGAGACGACCCGGACGAACACCACCGGCGACAGGGGCCGGAACGTCCCGGTGCCGGACAGCCGCATCGGGAACGGCCGGCCGGTCGCGGCGACCTCGGCCAGATGCGCCTCGACGGCCGGCAGGGCGGACTCGTCGATCTCCGTCGGCGGCAGCAGGGTGACGTGCGTGGGAATGCCGTGAGCCGCGGCGTCGCCGAAGCCCGCGCGCAGCTGCTGAAGCCGGCTGCCGTGAGGCTCCGGGACCGCGATCGAGACACCGATCGTTACGGTCCCCACGTCGTCTCCTGTCGTCAAGTTCACGGGTCGCTGATACGACCACCCGGTTATCGACTGTACGGCCACGACCCGGTTACAGGCAGGCGCAACCGAAGTGATGTACAGCGCTGTTCGGTGGTACGGCTGTGCGCGGGAGCGGGTTCAGTGCTTGGCGGGCAGGAAGCCGACCTTCTCGTACGCCTGCGCCAGGGTCTCCGCGGCCACGGCGCGGGCCTTCTCGGCGCCCTTGGCCAGGATCGAGTCGAGCGTCTCCGGGTCGTCCAGGTACTGCTGCGTGCGCTCGCGGAACGGCGTCACGAACTCGATCATGACCTCGGCGAGGTCCGTCTTGAGCGCGCCGTACATCTTGCCCGTGTACTTCTCCTCCAGTTCGCCGATGGTCTCGCCGGTGAGGGTCGAGTAGATCGTGAGGAGGTTGCTGATGCCCGGCTTGTCCTCGGCGTCGTAGCGGATCACCGTGTCCGTGTCGGTGACCGCGCTCTTGACCTTCTTCGCGGTGGCCTTCGGCTCGTCGAGGAGGTTGATGAGGCCCTTCGGCGTGGACGCCGACTTGCTCATCTTGATCGACGGGTCCTGGAGGTCGTAGATCTTCGCCGTCTCCCTGAGGATGTACGGCTTCGGGACGGTGAAGGTCTGGCCGAAACGGCCGTTGAACCGCTCGGCGAGGTCGCGGGTGAGCTCGACGTGCTGGCGCTGGTCCTCGCCGACCGGGACCTCGTGCGCCTGGTAGAGCAGGATGTCCGCGACCTGGAGGATCGGGTACGTGAACAGGCCGACCGAGGCGCGCTCGGCGCCCTGCTTGGCGGCCTTGTCCTTGAACTGGGTCATCCGGCCGGCCTCGCCGAAGCCGGTGAGGCAGTTCATGATCCAGGCGAGCTGCGCGTGCTCGGGCACGTGGCTCTGGACGAAGAGCGTGCAGCGGTCCGGGTCCAGACCCGCGGCCAGCAGCTGGGCGGCGGCCAGGCGGGTGTTGGCGCGCAGGTCCTTCGGGTCCTGCGGGATGGTGATCGCGTGCAGGTCGACGACCATGTAGAACGCGTCGTGGGTCTCCTGGAGGGCCACCCACTGGCGCACGGCGCCGAGGTAGTTGCCGAGGTGGAACGAGCCGGCGGTGGGCTGGATCCCGGAGAGCACGCGAGGTCGGTCAGAGGCCATGTCCACCATTCTCTCAGGTCTCGTGGGGCGATCCGGAACTGGTCCGAAACAGGTGGGAACCGATCCCTGTTCGGCGGTGTAACAAGAGTGTGAGAACGCGGGAGGGGGGCCGCATCGTCGATGAGGCCGCGGTGATCGCACGCGTACGCGCCGGCGAGCCGGAGGCGTACGCGGTGCTGGTGCGGACCCATACGGGAATCGCGCTCAGGGCGGCCGCCGCGCTCGGAGCGGGAGCGGACGCCGAGGACGTGGTGCAGCAGGCGTTCGTCAAGGCGTACTGCGCCCTGGGCAGGTTCCGGGACGGCATGGCGTTCAAGCCGTGGCTGCTGGCGATCGTGGCCAACGAGACGAGGAACACAGTGCGGAGGGCAGCGCGCCAGCGCACGCTCGCCGACCGGGAGGCGGCGCTTGTGAAGGCCGAGCCGCTCATACCGGAGTCGGCGGACCCCGCGGTGGCGACACTGGAGGCGGAGCGCCGCGCGGCGTTACTGGCCGCTCTGGAGAAACTGAGCGAGGAGCACCGACTGGTCGTCACCTACCGGTACCTGCTGGAGATGGACGAGCCGGAGACGGCTCAGGCCCTTGGCTGGCCGCGCGGGACGGTGAAGTCGCGTCTGAACCGGGCCCTGCGCAAGCTGGCCAGGTTGCTGCCGGACTTCCAGCCTCGGGAGGGGGGTGAGGAGCGTGAGTGACGGACGGGGTGCGCACGACGGCGGCGCCGGGCGGTACGACGCCGCCGACAACGCGCCGCGCCGACGCGCGGAAGCCGCCCGGCTGCGGGAGGAGCTGCGGGCGCTGGGGAGGTCGCTCGACACGCCGGGCGGCGCCGGTCCGGAGTCGATGGCGGAGCGGGTGCTGGCGCAGCTACTGGCCGAGCAGGCGCCGGTGCCGGTGGCCGAGCCGCCCAGGGTCCTGGAGCGTCTGCGGTCGGTCCGGCGTTGGGCGCGAGCGCGGTGGCGATCACTGACCGCGGCGCTGTGCGGGCTGCTGACGGTACTCGCGCTCACGCCCCCCGTGCGGGCCGCGGTGGCCGACTGGTTCGACTTCGGCGGGGTCGAGGTGAGGTACGACCCGTCCGCGGTGCCCGCTCCCAGCGCCGAGGTGCCCGGCTGCGGACAGCCGGTCTCCCTCGCGCAGGCCGAGCAGCGGGCGGGGTTCGCGCCACTGGTGCCGGAGGGTCTCGGGACGCCGGACGCGGTGACCGTGAGCAGCCAGCCGCATGGACGGTCGCTGATCAGCCTGTGCTGGAGTGAGCAGGGGCGCACGATACGGCTGGACGAGTACCGGGCGCGCCTGGACGCCGGCTTCGTCAAGAGCGTGCGCGAGCAGCCGGCGTGGGTGACGCTGCGGGGCGGGCCCGAGAACGGCGATGCGACGGACTCGGCCCTGTGGTTCCCGCGGCCGCATCTGCTGAACTTCTGGCTGGTCGAGGCCGACGGTGACCGCTACACGCGTGAGGAGCGGACGGCCGGGCCGACCCTGCTGTGGACCTCCCCGGGCGTTGACGGCGTCGTCACGCTGCGGCTGGAGGGCGTCGCGTCGAAGGCCCGGGCGGTGGAGATCGCCAGGTCGGCCACGGCTCCGCGCGGCGAGTCCCCGGGATAGCACGCGGGGTGGGAACCCCGGCGGGCCGAGCGGTGTACCAGAAGTGACCGGCGGCTCTCGGAGCCGCGCAGATCGGCTGGCTGGGGGCTCGGATGCGTCAATGGAGGGGCAGTGTTCGTGGACTGATCGCAGGGGCGGGAGCGCTGGCGGCGTCGATGATCCTTCTCGTGTGGGGTGCGCCGCCCGCCTCGGCCGGGGGCCCGACCAGCGTCCTGGTGGTCTCGCCGGCGAGCGCGGAGACGGCTTCCCTGTACTACGACGACAGGGAGTACAAGCAGTTGGAGCGGCTCCTCGGCAACCCGGTGGCGGGCACCCGCGGCAAGCCTCCGGAGGCCGACCTGACCCGGCGCGTCACCGTCACATGGATGGTGCACGACATCTCGCCGTGGCGCCTGGACCAGATCTTCTCCGCGGACGAGGGCGGGGAGATGTGGATACACACAGCGGCGAACCTGCCCCGGTCGGTGAACGGCTCCTGGCACCGTGCCGAGCGCCCCGACGAGCTGAGCGCCCTGCTGAAGGAGCTGGGCGTGCTGGGCAGGGCATCCGACGACACGGGGTTTACCGACGTCATGTCGGCGCCCTGGGCGACGGAGAAGGCCGGGGCCACGGCTCCGGAGCCGGCGGCCACGGTTCGGGCGCAGGCGCCGACGGTGGACGACGGCACGGACTGGTGGTGGGTACTGCCCGGCGCGACCGGCGGAGCGGTGCTTGCACTGGTGTTCCGGTCATTCGCCGCACGGACACCGTTCCTCCGCCGGGACCGGGCCGGGGAGCCGAAGCGGGAGCTGCTCGATGCGTGAGGCCGGAGGCCCGGCGAAGGGGGTCGGGTGCGGTGCGAAGGGGGGACGGACGGTGTTTCACGGAGGTGAGGGTGTGCCGGCACGGCTGCGGCTGCGCTGGAGGGAGCGGCTCGCAGTGGTGCTGGTCGCCGTGGTCGCCCCGCTCGGATTTCCGGTGGCCGGCGCGGCCGCGCAGCCTGCGGGCCGGGACACGCCCGACATCGCCTTGGTCGTCAACAGGGAGGGAGGGACGACGGCCATGCGCTCCGGCGAGAACCGATTCGCCCGGCTGTGGCAGTTGCTGCAACCGACGTACACCGGGACGGAACGAGTGTCGGGCGCCTGGGTCAAGGGTGGGTATCCGTCCGTGCGGATCACCGTGGTGTGGGGGCTTGCGGGGACTGGCAGCCGACCGCAGACGGGCGGACAGGCGGGCGGCGGGATGGTCCTGCAGCGGCATGACCAGCTGTTCCTCGCCGAGGACGGCACGCCGTGGGTGCGTTCCGATCTCGCGCCGGACGTGGCGGACGAGAACATCCGCTGGCATCGGGCGCCGCGCACGATCTACACACAGATGGACAGAGCTGGACTGCTCGGTGAGCCGGTGAATCGGGTCGCCGAAGTCCTCCCCGCGCCCGGCGGGTCTACCGGTGGCCTGTCCGCCGCGGAGGGGTCCGGCCCGGTGCAGGGCGGCGTCTGGTGGGCGGCCGGGGGCCTGATCCTGGGGCTCGGCGGCAGTCATGCGATACGCCGCGCGGCGGCCCGGCGCGAAGCCGGACCGCCGCCACGTGAGGAGCCACTGGCTGAGCTGATCGATCTGGGAGCCCTGACACCGGTGAGCGCGTCGAGGACCCGCTCGCGGTGAGCCCCGCGGATCTCAGCCCAGGTCGATCTCGGGGTAGAGCGGGAAGCCCGCCACCAGGTCCGTCGCCCTGTGGCTGATCTCGTCGGCGATCTTCGCGTCGAGGACGTGGGCCGCCTTGGAGGGGGCGCCCGACTTGGTGGTGCCCGGCTCCGTGGTGGTGAGGACACGGTCGATCAGGGCCGCGACCTCGTCCATTTCCGCCGTGCCGAGGCCGCGGGTGGTCAGGGCCGGGGTACCGATGCGGATGCCGGAGGTGTACCAGGCGCCGTTCGGGTCGGCGGGGATCGCGTTGCGGTTGGTGACGATGCCCGAGTCGAGCAGGGCGGCCTCGGCCTGGCGGCCTGTGAGGCCGTAGGAGGAGGCGACGTCGATCAGGTTCAGGTGGTTGTCCGTGCCGCCGGTCACGAGGGTCGCGCCGCGTCGCATCAGGCCATCGGCGAGGGCGCGGGAGTTGTCGACGATGCGCTGGGCGTAGTCGCGGAAGGACTCCTGGCGGGCCTCCGCGAGGGCGACGGCCTTGGCGGCCATGACGTGCGGGAGCGGGCCGCCGAGGACCATCGGGCAGCCGCGGTCGACCTGGTCCTTGAGCGAGTCGTCGCACAGGACCATGCCGCCGCGGGGGCCGCGCAGCGACTTGTGGGTGGTCGTCGTCACGATCTGGGCGTGCGGGACCGGGTCGAAGTCGCCGGTCAGGACCTTGCCCGCGACCAGGCCGGCGAAGTGCGCCATGTCCACCATGAGCGTGGCACCGACCTCGTCGGCGATCTCGCGCATGATCCGGAAGTTCACCAGGCGGGGGTAGGCCGAGTAGCCCGCGACGATGATCAGCGGCTTGAACTCGCGGGCGGAGGTGCGCAGGGCCTCGTAGTCGATGAGGCCGGTGGCCGGGTCCGTGCCGTAGGAACGCTGGTCGAACATCTTGCCGGAGATGTTCGGGCGGAAGCCGTGGGTGAGGTGGCCGCCGGCGTCCAGGGACATGCCGAGCATGCGCTGGTTGCCGAAGGCGCGGCGCAGCTCCGCCCAGTCGGCCTCGGAGAGGTCGTTGACCTGGCGGGCGCCGGCCTTCTCCAGGGCCGGGACCTCGACGCGCTGGGCGAGGACCGACCAGAAGGCGACGAGGTTGGCGTCGATGCCGGAGTGCGGCTGGACGTAGGCGTGGCGGGCGCCGAAGAGTGCCTTGGCGTGCTCGGCGGCGAGGGACTCGACGGTGTCGACGTTGCGGCAGCCGGCGTAGAAGCGGCGGCCGATGGTGCCCTCGGCGTACTTGTCGCTGAACCAGTTGCCCATCGCCAGCAGCGTGGCCGGGGAGGCGTAGTTCTCCGAGGCGATCAGCTTGAGCATCTCGCGCTGGTCGGCGACTTCCTGGCCGATGGCGTCGGCTACGCGTGGCTCTACGGCGCGGATGACGTCGAGGGCGGCGCGGTAGGCGGTGGAAGCGGTGGAGAGGGGCTCGGCTGGCATGAATGGACCTCCGGACGTTGCGTTCAGCGTTCACGGTACGGCCCAGGCGCACGGCTCTCTCTGCTCGGGCCGCTCCCCGATGGTTCGTCCCATCCCAGCGCGCCAGTCACGGCCCGTGGATCAGAGTACCGGGTGAGGGGGCGGAGGGGCGTCTGCCGGGTTGCTCTTCGTTGCCGGGTGCGGGTGCTTTGTGGTTGATCGCGCCCACGCGGCGGAGCCGCATATGTCATAGCCCCGCGTCCTTGAGGGACGTGCACCCGGCCCCCGGCCCCCGGCCCCCGGCTAAAGGATCACGTGGGGCAGGAAGCGGGCGTACTCGTCCGTGATCAGGCCCGAGCTCTCCCGGATGCCCAGGCCCGCTGACTCGTTCTCCACCACCCACGCGCCCAGGACCACACGGTTGCCGTCGAAGTCGGGCAGCGGTGCCAGTTGCTGGTAGCAGCAGGGCTCGTCGCGGAGGACGGGGTCGGATCCGGGCTCGTGGATCGTGACTCCCGCGCCCTCCCGGCCCAGGAGGGGCTTGGCCACCCATCCCTCGGGGGACAGGTCGCGGGGGCCGTCCAGGTAGGCCGGGAGGAGATTGGGGTGACCGGGGTACAGCTCCCAGAGGATGGCCAGGAGCGCCTTGTTGCTGAGGAGCATTTTCCAGGCCGGCTCGATCCAGAGGGTGGAGCCGGTGCCGCCGCCGTTGTCGAGGGTGTCCAGGACGTGGTCGGCGAAGCGGTCGGTGGTGAGCCACTCCCAGGGGTAGAGCTTGAAGATGCTGCGGATGAAGCGGAGGCGGTTGTCGACGAAGCGTCCGGAGAGGCGGTCCCAGCCGATCTCCTCCATGGCGATCCAGTCGGTTTCCATGCCCGCCTGCTCGGCTGTCTCCTTGAGGTAGGCGACCGTCATCATGTCCTCGCCGAGTTCGTCGGCGGAGGAGTACGCGAAGTAGAGCGGGCTGCCCGGCGGGAGGAGGGCCGCCTGTTTCCGCCAGGCGTCGATCAGGCGTTCGTGGAGGGAGTTCCACTGGTCGGCGCCGGGGAACCGGTCCTCCATCCAGAACCACTGGGGGGACGCGGCCTCCACCAGTGAGGTGGGGGTGTCGGCGTTGTACTCCAGGAGTCTGGCCGGGCCGGTGCCGTCGTAGCGGAGGTCGAAACGGCCGTAGACGGAGGGGAGTTCGGCGCGGCGATGCCAGGACTCGGCGACCGTGCGGGCCACGCGAGGGTCGGTGATGCCCAGGTCCGCGAAGCGGTCCTCGGCGACGATGTGGCCGGCCGCCGCCAGGCACATGCGGTGGAGTTCCTCGACGACCTCTTCCAGGGCCTCGACCTCCGGAAGAGTGAAGACGTAGTAGGCGCTTTCGTCCCAGTAGGGGCGCAGGGAGTCGTCGGGGTAGCGGGTCAGGGGGTAGATCAGGCCCTGTTCCTCGACGGTCTGCTGCCAGCCGGGGCGCGGGGTGATGGTGTGGCGTTCCATGTGCGTACGACCCCGGTCAGCCGCCGCCGCTGCCGGAGCCCGAGCAGCCGAAGCCACCCCGGTCGACGGCCTCGCTGCGGCTGAAGGTGCCGTTGTCGGCGTAGCGGCCGCTGACGTCGGCGTCGTAGTACCAGTCGGCGTCCGTGGTGGTCGTCTTGCCGGTCTTCTTGCGGCCCTTGCCGTAGGAGGAGGACGAGGAGCCGGACTTGCAGTTCTTGTCGGCGACGATCTTGTAGCCGTTGAGGTAGTCGTAGCTGTCCCGGTCCACGCAGCGGCGGTCCGGGTCGGAACCGCACGCGGACAGGGCCGCCGCGAGGACCCCCATGCCGCCCAGCACCACCGTGCTCGAACGCAGTCGTCGCCGTGTTTCAGCCATGCGCGTGTCTCCCCGTGTCCCCGTCGTGTACTACGTATGCCTGTCATGTACTGCTGAGCGGTCAGCCTAGAGACCGGTGGGAGCGGGCGCGCATCACCCCCCCGGCTCACGCCCCCGCCCCTACTGTCCTTTTGTGATCCTTGGAATGGTCTGCGCCCTTGGTGCGGCGGTCTGCTTCGGTACGGCGACGGCTCGGGGACCGTACGCGGCCGGGGCTGGGGTGGCCGGCGGTCCTCGGGTTCGTGGTGGCGGTGGGGTGTTTCCCATCTGCAAAAGCTTCACGTTCCGGACGACCGGAAAATTGTTTGTTGAATCTTGAACGCGGGTGAACCGCTTTCCGTATGGGACGGCGTGACCAGTAATCCCGTCACGGTCACCGTGGCCTATCACGTGATGCCGGGCCGGGCGGCCGACTTCCACTCCTGGGGGTGGGTCATGCTGGGCGCGACCGCGCGGCAACCGGGGTTTCTGGGGGGTGGGGTACTTGTCGACGGAGGGGCGGAGTGGCATGTCGTCTATCGCTTCGCCAGCGAGGGTGCGGCCCTGGCCTGGAAGAAATCGCCCTCCCGGGCACAGTGGGACGCCCGGCTGGAGGGGCTCGCCCAGGAGGCGGAGAGCAGACGGGTGCCGGGTGCCCGGGCCTGGTTCGAGGCGCAGACTCTGACACCCGCGCCGCCTGCTCCGCCGTCGAAATGGAAACTGTGGTTCGTGAATATGAGCGCGGTTTTTCCGCCGGTGCTCCTGTTCAATCCGACGGTGCTTCCCTATCTCGGTGACCTCAATGCACTGTTCCGCACGCTGTTGTTATGTCTGTGCGTGACGGCCCTGGTCACCTGGATTCTCATGCCGCGACTCCAGCGTTTCTTCAGGAAATGGCTGTACCCGTCGCTCCAGGCGCTCCGCGGACGGCACAAACGCCGGGCCACGTAGGCCCGCGAACGAACAGAGGGAGGTGGGCGGGTGAAGACCCTGCTCATCGACAATTACGACTCGTACACGTACAACCTGTTCCAGCTGATCGCCGAGGTCAACGGCGAGGAGCCGGTGGTCGTCCGCAACGACGCCACCGTCGACGGGGTCCCGGATCTCCGGGAGTTCGACAACCTGGTGGTGTCCCCGGGTCCAGGGCACCCGGCGGACGCGCGTGACTTCGGCATCGCGGCCAGGCTGGTCGCGACCTCCCCGCTTCCCGTGCTCGGCGTGTGTCTCGGCCATCAGGGCATCGCGCTCGGGGAGCACGGGGTGGTGGGGCCCGCTCCGGAGCCGCGGCACGGGCACCTGTCCACGATCCGGCATGACGAACGCGACCTGTTCCAGGGCCTGCCGCAGCACTTCACCGCCGTCCGCTACCACTCGCTGTCCGTGCGCGAGCCGCTGCCGGAGATGCTGGAGGCCACGGCCTGGGCGGAGGACGGCGTCCTGATGGGCCTGCGGCACCGCACCCGGCCGCTGTGGGGCGTGCAGTTCCACCCGGAGTCCGTCCTCACGGAGTTCGGCCATCGCATGCTCGTGAACTTCCGCAACCTGACCGCGAAACGGGCCGGCAAGCTGCGCACGAAGAACACTGCGGTGCCGTCGCACGAGTCGTCGGCCCGGCGCCGCGTGGTGGTACCGGAGTGCGAGGCGGGGGTGTCGCGGCGGCCCGCGGCGGATTCGGCGGGCTGGGTACCGGCAGGGGCCCTCGTCACGACCGATCCCCGGTCCCGGGCCGTGCCCGACGACGCCCTGGTTCCCTCTGTGCCGGCCGCCCCGCCCGCCGCCACCATCCCCCGCCCCCGTCGCCCCCAGCGCGTCGGGTACCGGCTGCACAGTCGGCGGATCGCTGGTGCGGTGGATGCCGAGGCGGCGTTCGCGCGGATGTACGCGGGGTCTTCGCGGGCATTCTGGCTGGACAGTTCGCTGGTGGAGCCGGGGCGGTCGCGGTTCTCGTTCTTCGGGGACGACAGCGGGCCGCTGGCCGAGTTCGTGCGGTACGACGTCGGCAGCGGGCGCTGTGAGATCGAGCGGGCGGGGCGGCCGGCGCGGAAGGTCGCGGCCAGTGTGTTCGACTACCTCAAGCGGCAGTTGACCAGCCGACGGGTGGACGCGACCGGGTTGCCGTTCGACTTCACCGGGGGCTACGTCGGCTACTTCGGCTACGAGGTGAAGGCGGACTGCGGGTCGCCCAACCGCCACCGCTCCCCGGCCCCGGACGCCGCCTGGCTGTTCGCCGACCGGGTGATCGCGGTGGACCACCAGGAGGGCTTCACGTACGCCGTCTGCCTGGCGGAGGACACCCCGCAGGCCGCCCGGGAGGCCGCCGACTGGCTGGAGAGCGCACTGGCCGACCTCACGTGCGTGGCGACGGAGCGGCCGCCCCTGCCCGTGCCGGCGGGTCCGGCGGACCCCGGCGCCGCAGAACCGTGGCTGGTGCGCGACCGGGCGACGTACCTCGCGGACATCGAGGCGTGCAAGCGGGAGTTGCGGGCGGGCACCAGTTACGAGGTCTGCCTGACCAACGCCGCCCGGCTGCCCGCACCGCACGACGCGTTCGAGTTCTACCGGACGCTGCGCCGCGACGACCCGGCGCCGTACGCGGCGTTCCTGAGGCTCGGCGCGCTGGAGGTGGCCGGGTCCTCGCCCGAGCGGTTCCTGCGGATCGGGCGGGACGGCACCGCCGAGGCCAGGCCCATCAAGGGGACCGCGCCGAGAGGCGACGGGCCCGAGGAGGACGCCCGGCTGCGGGACGCGCTGGCGTCGGACGCCAAGACCAGGGCCGAGAACCTGATGATCGTCGACCTGATCCGCAACGACCTGGGGCAGGTCTGCCGGACTGGATCGGTGCGGGTCTCCAAGCTCATGGCCACGGAGACGTACGCCACCGTGCACCAGCTCGTCTCGACCGTTCAGGGCAGGCTGCGGGCGGACACGGACGCGGTGGACTGTGTCCGGGCCTGTTTTCCCGGCGGCTCGATGACCGGCGCACCGAAGCTGCGCGCGCTGGAGATCATCGACTCGCTGGAGTCCGAGGCCCGGGGCGTGTACTCCGGCGCCCTCGGCTACTTCGGGTGCGGCGGCGGCGCGGATCTCAGCATCGTCATCCGTACCGCCGTCCTCGCCGACGGCCAGATGCATCTGGGCGCGGGCGGAGCGATCGTCCTCGGCTCCGATCCGGACGCGGAGTACGAGGAGATGCTGCTGAAGACCGCGGCCCCGATGCGGGCCCTGCACCAGCACACGGCCGACCGGATCCGGCGGCAGGCCCCGCCGGGAGACCGGGCCGGGGCCGCCGGGGAGGCGCGGCGATGACCAGTCCGCAGGCCGTGCTGCACCCCGCCGAGGCCGAGGCGCCCGGGAACCTCTCGGCCCAGCTCGCGGAGCTCGCCGAGCGGCGTGGGTGGGGCGGGCGGATCGCCTTCCACCAGGGGCACCGGGCCTGGACCCACGGCGAGGTGCACGACCTCGCGGCCCGGGCCGCCACCGTGCTCGCCGGGCAGGGGGTACGCCCCGGGGACCGTGTGCTGCTGGCCCTGCCCGACTGCCCCGCCTGGGTGACGGCCTTCCTCGCCACCGCCCGTCTCGGCGCCGTCGCGGTTCCGGTCAACCCCGAACTCCCGGCGGCCGACCACGCGTTCCTGGCCGAGGACACCGGGCCCGTGCTCTGTGTGACGGGGCCGGGCCTGGAGGGGCGGTTCGCCGGACGGGCCCGTCTGGGTGCCGACCAGCTGATGGCGCTCGCCCCCGCCGCCGAGCCCGCGCCCGCCCACCAGGTCGACGCGCACACCCCGCTCTACGTCCAGTACACCTCCGGCGCCACGGGCCGCCCCAAGGGGGTCGTGCACACGCACGGCGATCCGCGGACGTACCACGACCTCGTCGGCCGGCGGGTGCTGCGGATCACCCCGGAGGACGTCACCCTGTCGGTGTCGAAGCTGTTCTTCGCCTACGGCTTCGGCAACGCCTTCGTCTTCCCGCTCTTCTCCGGCTCGTCCGCGGTGCTGGTCGACCGGCCCACCTCGGCGACCATCGACGAGCTCGTCGCCCGGCACCGGGTGACGCTGCTGTACTCCGTGCCGTCCGCGTACGCCGCGCTGGTGGCCGAGCGGGGCCACGGGCACGAGGGCCGCTTCGCCTCGGTGCGGGCCGCGGTGTCGGCCGGCGAGGGGCTGCCGGAGGGGCTCGCCCGGCAGGTGACCGCGTTGTTCGGCGCGCCCGTGCTGGAACAGATCGGCTCGACGGAGGCCGGTCACGCGTTCTGCGCCAACGGTTTCGCCCACAACCACCCGGGGACGGTCGGCCGTCCCGTGCCCGGCTTCGAGGTGGAGCTGCGGGACCGCGACGGCCACCCGGTGCCGGACGGCGAGGCGGGCGAGATGTGGGTGCGCGGGCCGACGGTGACGCCCGGCTATCTGAACCGGCCCGAGGAGACCGCCCAGGCCCTGGTCGGCGGCTGGCTGGCCACCCGCGACCGGGCGTGCCGCGAACCGGACGGCTCCTACCGGCATCTGGGCCGGGCCGACGACATGGAGATGGTCGGCGGCATCACCGTCTCCCCGCTGGAGGTGGAGGCCGTGCTGCGCGGCCATCCGGCGGTGCGGGAGGTGGTGGTCGCGGCCGTGCCCGACGGGCGGGGCGCGAGCCGGCTGCGGGCCTTCGTGGTCCCCGCGTCGCCGGTGCGGGACGGCCTGGCGGACGAGCTCGTCGGCCTGGCGCGGGAGAGCCTCGCCGCGTTCGAGGTTCCCCGCAGCGTCAGCTTCGTCCCGTCGCTGCCGCGCACGGCGACCGGGAAGCTCCGCCGCCATCTGGTCCGCCGGGGCGCCTGGTGAACCCCGCAAAGAGGAACGCCCCCATGCGAGCATCCCTGTTCACGGACCGCGGTTTCTGTCCCGGACCGGTCTTCCGGCGTGCGGCCGACCGGCACGGTGCCGTCTTCGTCACCCTGGACCGGCCGCTGGACGTCGCCCCCGCCCTCGGGTTCGGGATACCCGGCTTCACCCGGGTCCGGGTCACCGACGCCGGGGGCGGGCGGGTACCGGCCCGGCGCCCCCGGCCGGATCGAGGCCCGCACCCGGGGACGGATCCTCACCTACCTCGGCATGCCGGAGCGCTACGACCGTCAGCTCACCGACGGCTGGTGGGAGATGGGCGACATGGGCTACCGGCCCGCCGCCAGCGCTCCGGGTCCAGGGGCCGCTCGCCGCGGTGACCATATCCGCTGAACGGCATTCCGAAGGAGAATTCGCGCGATTATCCGGGCAGTACCGCGCACAGCGCGTCCAGCGCCCCCGACCAGGCGTGGTCCGGCGGTGTCCCGTAGCCGACGACCAGGGCGTCGGCCGGCTCGACGACCGAGGCGGCGTGCCGGTAGCGGGTGAGCCCGTGGACCGCCAGGCCCTGCCAGTGGGCCGCCTGGAGCACCGACTGCTCGGTGCCGGGCGGCAGCCGCAGCAGGACGTGCAGGCCGGCCGCGATGCCGGTGACCCGGGCTTCGGTGGTCCGGGCCGCGACGGCGGCGACCAGGGCGTCCCGGCGGCGCCGGTAGTGCAGGCGGGTCGCGCGGACGTGGCGGTCGTAGGCCCCGGACGTGAGGAACTCGGCCAGGGTCAGCTGGTCCAGCACCCCGCAGGTGTCGACCCCGCCCTTGGCCGCCACGGTCTCCTCCGCGAGGCCCGGCGGCAGCACCATCCAGGCCAGCCGCAGCCCGGGCGCCAGGGACTTGCTCGCGGTGCCCAGGTAGACCACCCGGTCGGGGTCCAGCCCCTGGAGCGCGCCCACGGGCTGACGGTCGTAGCGGAACTCGCCGTCGTAGTCGTCCTCCAGCACCAGCCCGCCGGTGCGGCGCGCCCAGTCCACGACGGCCGCGCGACGGTCGCGGTGCAGGGGGACGCCCATGGGGAACTGGTGGGCGGGCGTGAGGAGGACCGCGTCGGCGGCGGACAACGCGCCCGGGTCGGTGCCCAGTCGGTCGAAGGGCAGCGGGACCGTGTGCAGACCGGACGCGGCCAGGAGCCTCCAGTGCACGTCGAGCCCGTACGACTCGACGGCGACCGTCCGTGCCCCGCGCGCCCGCAGGGCCGTGCCGAGCAGCTTCAGGCCGTGCGCGAACCCGGCGCACACCACGATCCGTCCGGGCTCGGCGCGTACGCCCCGGGCCCGGGAGAGGTAGCCGGCGAGCGCGGCGCGCAGCTCGGGGCGACCGCGGGGGTCGCCGTAGTCGAGGGCGTCGTGCGGCGCCGCGGTCAGGGCGCGGCGGGCGGCCTTGAGCCACTCCGCGCGCGGGAAGGAGGCCAGGTCGGGGCTGCCGGGGCGCAGGTCGTAGGCGGGTCGGCCGCGTTCGCGGGCGTGGGGTGCCGTGCCCGCCGGCCGGACCACCGTCCGGGCGGCGACCCGGGTCCCCGAGCCCTGGCGAGCGGTGAGCCAGCCCTCGGCGACCAGGTCGGAATAGGCGTCGGCGACCGTGTTGCGGGCGATGCCCAGGTCGGCGGCGAGCGCGCGGGAGGAGGGCAGCCGGGTGCCGGGGGCCAGCCGGCCGGAGCGCACCGCCTCGCGCAGGGCGTCGGTCAGCCCCCGGCGCAGACCCGGGCCGGTCGGCTCCAGGTGCAGGTCGATGCCCAAAGTGGCCCACTGTTCCGCCATGGAAATGGACCATACCCCTGGGCTGCTTCCTTCCTAGGGTCGAGGACATGACGACGCCTACCCCTGACACGACGACCACGACGACCGTGAGGTACGCCCCCGAGCAGCCCGCCCGCCTGGACTGGGCCAAGCACGCGCCCGAGGTCTACAAGGCGATGGTCCGGCTGGAGATCGCCGCCCGGCAGGGCCTCGACCACAAGCTGTACGAGCTGGTGAAGATCCGCGCCTCCCAGATCAACCACTGCGCCTTCTGCATCGACATGCACACCAAGGACGCCCTGGCGACGGGCGAGAGCGTCGAGCGGATCCTCCAGCTCAGCGCCTGGGACGAGTCGCGGCACTTCTACACCGCGAAGGAGATCGCGGCCCTGGAGCTGACGGAGGCCGTGACGGTTCTGACGGACGGTTTCGTGCCGGACGAGGTGTACGAGAACGCAGCCGAGCACTTCGAGGAGGCCGAGCTGGCACAGCTGATCGCCGCGATCACGACGATCAACGCCTGGAACCGCTTCGGGGTGACGTGCCGTATGGCGCCGGGGCACTACCAGCCGGGCCAGTACAAGTGACGGCCCGGACGCGCCTGCTCGACCCGGCGGTCGGACGGGCCTTGTCCGCCCTCAGCAAGGCCGCCAAGCAGGGCCTGGGCGACCCGGCCCTGGCCGAACTCGTCGTGATCCGCGCCTCGCAGCTCAACCACTGCGCGTTCTGCCTCGACATGCATCTCGCGATCGCCCGCGAGTACGGGGTGAGCGAGAAGCAGCTCGACCTGCTGGCGGCCTGGGAGGAGGCCGGGGACGTCTTCGACGAGCGGGAGCGGGCCGCGCTGGCGCTGACCGAGGCCGTGACGGTCCTCACCGCCGGTTTTGTGCCGGACGAGGTGTACGAGCAGGCCGCGAAACACTTCGACGAGGCCGAACTCGCCCATCTGACCGGCCTGGTCGTCGCCATCAACAACTGGAACCGGGTGATGGTCAGCCGCCGGATCCCGCCTGGGGGGTACACACCATGAGCAAGGCTGAAGTGTTCCGCGACCTGCACCGCCACCGGGCGCCCGGCGATCCCCTGGTGCTGCCCGGCCCCTGGGACGCGGCCAGCGCCCGGGTGTTCGCCGAGGCCGGGTTCCCGGCGCTCGCCACGCCCAGTGCCGGGGTCGCCGCCTCCCTCGGCTACGAGGACGGGCAGGTCCCGGCCGACGAGATGTTCGCGGCGGTCGCCCGGATCGTCCGCGCCGTCGACGTGCCCGTCTCGGCGGACGTGGAGGGCGGGTACGGGCTCGCCCCGAAGGAGCTGGTGGAGCGGCTGCTGGAGACGGGGGCGGTGGGCTGCAACCTGGAGGACTCCGAGGGCGGGGTGCTCAAGGACCCGCGTGCGCACGCCGACTGGCTGGCCGAGGTACGGTCGGCCGCGGCGGACCGGCTCTTCCTCAACGCGCGCGTGGACACCTTCGCCCGCGGGGTCGCCGATCCGGAACGGGCCATCGAGCGGGCCGCGTTGTACGTGGCCGCGGGCGCCGACTGCGTCTACCCGATCGGGGCCCCGCCGGAGGTGCTGCCGCTGCTGCGGGCCGGCATCCAGGGGCCGATCAACGTGGGTGCCCCGACCGAGGGTGGCCCCACGCCCGCCGAACTCGGCGCGCTGGGGGCCACCCGGATCACCTTCGGGCCGGGTCTCCAGCGGCGGGCCGCCCGGGCCCTGCGGGAGATCGCCGAAGGCCTGCGACCGTAGGGACGCTCAGGACAGCCACTTCTTCCACGTGGACTTGTGGCTGTCCGCCCACTTCTTCGCCGCGTCCTCCGGCGTCATCTTCTTGTCGGCGATCATCAGGGAGACCTCGTTCTGGTCCTCGGTCGTCCACTCGAACTTCTTCAGGAAGGCCGCCGCCTTGCCGCCGTTCTTCACGAAGCCCGAGTTCAGGTACTTCTTCAGCGGTGTGTGCGGATAGGCGCAGGCGACCTTCTCCGGGTCGGCGTCGCAGCCCTCCTTGTACGGCGGCAGCTTCACCTCGGTCATGGGGACCTTCTTGAAGAGCCACTGCGGCGTGTACCAGTAGGTGAGGAAGGGCTTTTTCTCCTTGGCGAACTGCCTCATCTGCGTGATCTGCGCAGCCTCGGAGCCCGCGAACACCACCTGGTAGTCCAGCTTCAGATTCTTCACCAGCGCCTTGTCGTTGGTGACGTAGGACGGCGAACCGTCCATCAGCTGGCCCTTGTCGCCGCTCTCCGGGGTGCGGAACAGGTGGGAGTACTTGTTGAGGTTCTTCCAGTTCGTGATGTCCGGGTGCTGCTTGGCGAGGTACGTCGGGACGAACCAGCCGATGTGACCGGTGACGCCGAGTTCACCGCCGTCGGTGATCGTCTTCTTGTCCTTGACGTACCGCTGCTCCTGCTCGGGGTGGCCCCAGTCCTCCAGGAGCGCGTCGACGCGGCCCTGGCTGAGCGCGTCCCAGGCGGGCACTTCGTCGACCTGGACGGTGTCGACGCGGTAGCCCAGCTCGTGCTCCAGGATGTACTGGGCGACGGCCACGTTGGCCTGGGCGCCCACCCAGGACTGCACGGACAGGGTCACGGTCTTGGCGCCCTGCGCGTTGGCGAAGGGCGAGGCCTGCTTGGTCATGTCTGCGGCGCCGCAGCCGGTGAGCAGCGCCAGGGAGCTCAGGGCGGCGACGAGGGCCGTCTTGCGGACTCGCATGTCACGCTCCCTTCTTCGCGCGGCGTTCGGTGGGCTGGGTCACCCGGTCGAGCATCAGGCCGAGGCAGACGATCGCCCCACCGGCCACCAGACCGGTCGCCAGGTCGCCCTGGGCGAGGCCGAAGACGACGTCGTAGCCGAGTGCGCCACCGCCGACCAGGCCGCCGATGACGACGACGGCGAGGACCAGGACGAGGCCCTGGTTGACGGCGAGCAGCAGGGCCGGGCGGGCCAGCGGGAGCTGGATCTGCTTGAGCTGCTGCCAGCTGGTCGCGCCGAGCGAGCCGGAGGCCTCCAGCGCGGCCGGGTCGACCTGGCGCAGGCCCTGGGTGGTGATGCGGACGACGGCCGGGAGCGCGTACACGATCGCGGCCGCGACGGCCGGGGCGCGGCCGACGCCGAACAGGGCGACGACCGGGATCAGGTACACGAACTGCGGCATCGTCTGGAAGACGTCGAGGACCGGCCGCAGGGCCCGTTCCAGGCGGTCGCTGCGGGCCGCGGCGATACCGACGGCGAACCCGACGACGAGGGTGACGGCGACGGCCGCGAGGACCTGGGAGAGGGTGTCGAGGGAGGGCTTCCAGACGCCGAGGACGCCGATCGCGGCCATGGCGAGGACGGCGGTGAGCGCGGTGCGCCAGGTGCCGATCACCCAGGCGAGGGCGGCGACGATGAGCAGGACCGACCACCAGGGCAGCCACTGGAGGCCGCCGCGCACCGGGTCGAGGACCCAGGTGGTGAAGTGGCCGGCCCAGTCGGCGGTGCCGCCGATGACGGGGACGCCGGAGTACAGGTGCGCGGTCATCCAGTCGACGGCGCGGTTGACGGGCTCGGCGATGCCGACGATCCAGGCTTCGGGCCAGTCGAGCCGGCCCGCGAGACGCCCGGCGACCGCCACGGCGACCACGCCGATGAGGGCGACGAGCCAGCCGAGTCCGCTGCGGGGCTCCGGTTCGGCGCCGAGCTTCTCCCCCGCCGCGCCGGTGACGCGGTCCAGGACGACGGCCAGCAGCACGATCGGGATACCGGCGGCGAGCGCGGCACCGACGTCGACCGAGGCCAGTGCCTGGTAGACGCGGTCACCGAGACCGCCCGCGCCGATGACGGCCGCGATGACGGCCATGGACAGCGCCATCATGATCGTCTGGTTGACGCCGAGCAGGAGTTCCTTGCGGGCCAGCGGGAGCCGGGCGGTCAGCAGCCGCTGCCGTGCGGTGGAGCCGAGCGACTCGACGGCCTCCAGCACCTCCTTGTCGGCGCCGCGCAGACCGAGCGAGGTCAGGCGGGCCATGGGCGGGGCGGCGTAGATGACGGTGGCCAGGACGGCCGCCGGGACGCCGATGCCGAAGACCAGCACGACCGGCAGCAGGTAGGCGAAGGCGGGCAGCACCTGCATGGTGTCCAGGACCGGGCGCAGGACGCGGTCCATCCGGTCGGAGAGACCGGCGGCGAGCCCGAGCAGCATGCCGACGACGACCGACGCGACGACCGCGACGACCATCAGGGCGAGCGTCTGCATGGTCGGCACCCACATGCCGAGCAGGCCGCAGGCGAGGAACGCGACGGCCGTGCCGAGCGCGAGCCGGACGCCCGCGACGCGCCAGGCGACCAGCGCGCCCAGGGCCGTGACGCCCGCCCAGCCGATGGCGAGGAGGGCGAGGTAGACGGCCCGTACGGCGATCACGACGACGTTGCTGACGTGGCCGAAGAAGTACAGGAACAGCGGGTGGCTGTCGCGGTTGTCGATGATCCAGTCGCTGGCCTTGGCGAGCGGCTCGGAGAAGTCGACGGTCAGGGCGCTCGGCCAGGTGCCGCTGGCCCAGCGGGCGTTCGCCAGCGGCACGAGGATCGCCGCGGCGACGGCCAGGAACAGCAGCTTCTGGAAGGCACGGCTCCTGAGCAGAGCGGGCAGGCCGATACGGGGCGGGGAGGCGGTGATGGTCGCCATCACACCGCCTCCTTGGGCTGCTCGGTCCCCGGCGGGGCGGGCTGCTCCGTGCCGGCGACGACGCCGAGCAGGGTGTCGGAGTCGATCACGCCCACGCAGCGGCCCTCGTCCATGACACGGGCCGGTGCGCCGGCGCGGGCGACCGCCTCGATCGCCTCGGAGACCGTCGCCTCGGGCCGGACCGCCGGTCCGCTGCCGTCCTGGTCCGCCGAGGGGCGGCGCATGGCCGTGCGGACGGTCATGACCTGCTCGCGCGGGACGTCCCGGACGAACTCGCGGACGTAGTCGTCGGCGGGCGAGCCCACGATCTCCTCGGGCGTGCCGAGCTGCACGACCCGGCCGTCGCGCATGAGGGCGATGCGGTCGCCCAGCTTGAGGGCCTCCTGGAGGTCGTGGGTGATGAAGACCATCGTGCGGCCCTCCTCCTGGTGCAGCCGGACGACCTCCTCCTGCATGTCGCGCCGGATCATCGGGTCGAGCGCGCTGAACGGCTCGTCGAACAGCAGGACTTCGGGGTCGACGGCGAGCGCGCGGGCGAGGCCCACGCGCTGCCGCTGGCCGCCGGAGAGCTGGCCGGGGCGGCGGTGCTCCATGCCTTCCAGGCCGACCTTGGCGACGACCTCGGCGGCCCGCTCGCGCCGCTCGGCCTTGCCCATGCCCTGGATCTCCAGGCCGTAGGCGACGTTGTCGAGGACCGTGCGGTGCGGCAGCAGGCCGAAGTGCTGGAAGACCATGGCGGCGCGGTGGCGGCGCAGTTCGCGCAGCCGGGAACGGTCCATGGCGCGGACGTCCTCGCCGTCGATGGCGATGGTGCCGGCGGTCGGCTCGATCAGCCGGGTCAGACAGCGCACCAGCGTGGACTTGCCGGAGCCGGACAGGCCCATGACGACGAAGACCTCGCCCTTGCGCACGTCGAAGCTGACGTCGCGGACGGCGGCCGTGCAGCCGGTGCGGGCGCGCAGCTCGGCGGGGTCGAGGGCGGTGAGCTCGGTGTCGGCGGGAACGCGCTCGGCCTTGGGGCCGAACACCTTCCACAGGCCCTCCACCGAGAAGACGGGTGTGGTGTCCATGGTCTGCTCCGTGGGGGGTTCGAGGGTCGCGGTCACTGGGAACCACCACCGATCAGCTCGGCGGCCTTCTCCCCGACCATGAGCACGCCGATCATCGGGTTGACGGTGGTCATCGTGGGGAACACGGAGGCATCGGCGATGCGGATGCCCTCCAGGCCGCGGACGCGCAGCTCGGGGTCGACGACCGCGAGCCCGTCGTCGGCGGCGCCCATCTTGCAGGTGCCCGCGGGGTGGTAGACGGTGTGCGCGACCTTGCGGGCGTACTCGCCGAGCTCCTCGTCACCGGTGACGTCCGGGCCCGGGGCCACCTCGCGCTTGAGCCAGCCGGCCAGCGGTTCGGTCTTGGCTATCTCGCGGGCGATCCTGATGCCGTCGACGAGGGTCTTGCCGTCGTAGTCGTCCTCGTCGGTGAAGTAGCGGAAGTCCAGGGCGGGCTTGGCCTCGGGGTCGGCGCTGGTCAGGTACAGCCGCCCGCGGCTCTTCGGCTTGGGGATGTTCGGGGTCATCGAGACGCCGAACTCCGGCCGCTGGTAGCCCAGTCGCTCCGGGTTGTCCGTGAAGGGGATCTGGTAGAAGTGGAACATCAGGTCCGGGTGCGGCAGTTCGGGGTCGCGGCGCACGAACAGGCCCGCGTCCGAGTCCATCGCGGAGTTCTCCGGGATGGGGCCGTTGGTCTCCCAGACGATGACCGACTCGGGGTGGTCGAGCAGGTTCTCGCCGACGCCCGGCAGGTCGTGCGCGACGGGGATGCCGAGCTTCTCCAGGTCCGCCTTCGGGCCGATGCCGGAGTGCATCAGCAGCCGGGGCGAGTCGACGGCGCCGGCGCACAGCAGGACCTCGTTGCGGGCCTTGACGAGGATCTCCTCGCCCTCCTTGGTGCGGACGTGCACGCCCTCGGCACGGTTGCCGTTCAGCTCCAGCTTGTACGCCCAGGTCTCCAGCAGGATCGTCAGGTTGGGGCGCTCGTCCATCACCGGGTGCAGGTACGCCACCGACGCCGAGGACCGCTTGTTGTTCTCGGGGTGGTAGGCGAGGTCGAAGAAGCCGACGCCCTCGGTGAAGGGCTTCTTGTTGAAGCCGTCGACGCGCGGCACGCCCAGCGCCTCCTGGGCGGCGTCGACGAAGTCGCGGGCGATGGCGTTCCGGTCCTTCTCGTCGACCGGGACGACGTTGTTGAGCAGGCGCGCGAAGTACGCCTCCATCTGCACCGCGCCCCAGCCCTTGGCGCCGGCCGTCTCCCACTCGTCCCAGTCGGCGGGCAGCGGCTTGAAGGCGATCAGCGTGTTGTGCGAGGAACAGCCGCCCAGGACCCGGGCCCGGCTGTGCCGGATGTGCGAGTTCCCGCGCGGCTGCTCGGTGGTGGGGTAGTCGTAGTCGAGCTCGCCGCCCAGCAGGCCCATCCAGCGGCGCAGGGTCAGCACGTCGTCGCGGCCGACGTCGCTCGGGCCGCCCTCGATGACGGCGACGGAGACGTCGGGGTTCTCGGTCAGTCGGGAGGCGATGACGGAACCGGCGGTCCCGCCGCCTATGACGACGTAGTCGAATTCGTGGGTGTTATCGGGCATGGGCGTGGTACTCCAGGAGGGGACTGAGGTCTGCGTGAAGTGGGGGATCCGGGGAGCGAGGTGCGGAGGGTGCCGTCAGGGGGCGCGTCAGCCCGCGAACCAGCGCACCGGCTTCGGCGCGAGGTTCTGGTAGACGTGCTTGGTCTCGCGGTACTCGGCGAGACCGGCCGGGCCGAGCTCGCGGCCTACTCCGCTCTTGCCGAAACCGCCCCATTCCGCCTGCGGCAGGTAGGGGTGGAAGTCGTTGATCCAGATCGTGCCGTGCCGCAACCGGCCGGCCACGCGCCGGGCGCGGCCCGCGTCGGTGGTCCAGACGCCGCCCGCGAGCCCGTACTCGGTGTCGTTGGCGAGGGCGACGGCCTCGTCCTCGGTGCGGAAGGTCTCGACGGTGAGGACCGGCCCGAAGACCTCCTCCCGCACGACGCGCATCTCGCGGTGGCAGTGGTCGAGGACGGTCGGCTCGTAGAAGTAGCCGCTCTCCGGGCGCTGCGGGGAGGGTTCGGGGCGCTTGCCGCCGGAGCGCAGCACGGCGCCCTCCTTGAGGGCGGACTCGACGTACATCTCGACCTTGGCGCGCTGCTGCTCGGAGACCAGCGGGCCGCACTCGACGCCGTCCTCGGTGCCGCGGCCGAGCCGGATCTTCTCGGCCCTGCGGGCGAGTTCGGTGACGAAGCGGTCCCGCACGGACTCCTCGATGATGAGGCGGGCGCCGGCCGAGCAGACCTGGCCGCTGTGGATGAAGGCGGCGTTGAGGGCCTGGTCGACGGCGGTGTCGAAGCCCTCGTCGGTGGCGCAGGCGTCGGCGAAGACGACGTTGGGGTTCTTGCCGCCGAGTTCGAGGGCGACCTTCTTGACGGTGGGCGCGGCGGCCTGGGCCACCTTGGTGCCGCTGATCAGGCCGCCGGTGAAGGAGACGAGGTCGACGTCGGGGTGCTCGGAGAGGCGCGCGCCGACCGAATGGCCCGGCCCGGTGACGATGTTGGCGACTCCGGCGGGCAGTCCGGCCTCGACGAGCAGCTCGATCAGCGCGATGGTCGTCATCGGGGTGATCTCGCTCGGCTTGACGACGAAGGTGTTGCCGGCGGCCAGGGCCGGGGCGATCTTCCAACTGGCCTGGAGCAGCGGGTAGTTCCAGGGCGTGATCATCGAGCAGACGCCGATGGGCTCGTGCACGACGACGCTGTGGATGTCGGACGAGCCCGCGTCCACGACCCGGCCCGGGCTCTCGGCCGCGACGAGGTCGGCGAAGTACCGGAAGGCGTCGGCGACACAGTCGATGTCGACGCGGCCCTCCTCGACGGTCTTGCCCGCGTCGCGGGCCTCCAGCCGGCCCAGTTCCTCGCGGTCCCGCACGAGCAGGTCGGCGACGCGCCTCAGCAGCGCGGCCCGCTCGGCGGCGGGCGTCCGCGGCCACTCGCCCTCGTCGAAGGCGCGCCGGGCGGCGGCGATCGCCAGATCGGTGTCCTTCTCGTCACCCTCCGCGACCACGGCGAACGGCAGGGCGTCCGCGGGGTCGAGGATCTCGCGCGTGGCGCCGGAGACGGCCGCACGCCATTCCCCTCCCGCGTGGATGGTGCTGCGCGCCTGGAGTTCGTTGCTTTCCGCCATGATCGCTTTCGCCTTCCGTTCCTGATCAGCGCCCCTGTGTCACAGATGTGTCACTAAGAGACCGAGTGCGCATGCCCTGGTCCCCCGGATGCATGCGCGATCGGTGGCCGAAAGTGCGCTGTGTCACTGGAGATGCGGGCAATCAGGGCGGAAACGGGCGCCGATCGGGCGCCGCACGCTCGAGGACCACGGAAAGCCCGCAGGCCCCGTACCGGACGGAACCGGTACGGGGCCTGCGCGGCGACGCGGAGAGACTCCGGTCGGAAGAGCCGGGCGACTCAGATGAGGCCGAGGCCGCGGACCGCCTCGCGCTCCTCCTCGAGCTCCTTGACGGAGGCGTCGATCCGGGCGCGGGAGAACTCGTTGATCTCCAGGCCCTGGACGATCTCGTACTTGCCGTCCTTGCAGGTGACCGGGAAGGAGGAGATCAGGCCCTCCGGGACGCCGTAGGAACCGTCCGACGGGATGCCCATGGAGACCCAGTCACCCTCGGCGGTGCCGTTGACCCAGGTGTGGACGTGGTCGATGGCGGCGTTGGCGGCGGAGGCGGCCGACGAGGCGCCACGGGCCTCGATGATGGCGGCGCCGCGCTTGGCGACGGTCGGGATGAAGTCCTCGGCCAGCCACTTCTCGTCGTTCACGACCTCGGCGGCGTTCTTGCCGGCGACCGTGGCGTGGAAGATGTCCGGGTACTGGGTGGCGGAGTGGTTGCCCCAGATGGTGAGCCGCTTGATGTCGGCGACCGTGGAGCCGGTCTTCTTCGCGAGCTGGGTCAGGGCGCGGTTGTGGTCCAGACGGGTCATCGCGGTGAACCGCTCGGCCGGTACGTCGGGCGCGGCGGCCTGCGCGATGAGCGCGTTCGTGTTGGCCGGGTTGCCGACGACGAGGACCCTCACGTCGTCCGCGGCGTGGTCGTTGATCGCCTTGCCCTGCGGCTTGAAGATGCCGCCGTTGGCCTCCAGCAGGTCGCCGCGCTCCATGCCCTTGGTGCGGGGGCGGGCGCCGACGAGCAGGCCCACGTTCGTGCCGTCGAAGGCGACGTTCGGGTCGTCCGTGATGTCGATGCCCGCCAGGAGCGGGAACGCGCAGTCGTCCAGCTCCATGGCCGTGCCCTCGGCCGCCTTCAGGGCGGGCGTGATCTCCAGCAGGCGCAGCTTCACCGGCACGTCCGCGCCGAGCAGCTGACCGGAGGCGATGCGGAAGAGCAGGGCGTAACCGATCTGGCCGGCCGCGCCGGTGACGGTGACGTTCACGGGAGTGCGGGTCATGGCGTTCTCCGTATGACAGCTGGCGGTGGGGCGTCCCTGCCCCGGACGTTTGATCGATCTCTTGGCGTCAAGAGATCCATCCAGCGGTCAGGCTATCGCGCATCCGGGATCCCGGACGGCCGGGTCGGTGTGGCCCACCCCACAACTCACCCCGCACCCGCACAAAAAGGCGGCCGCCCGTCCGGGAGAGGAGGACGAAGGCGGCCGCCTGGGGGGAACCGACCAAGCCGGACTCCCGTGGGGGTACGGTTCGCGTGCCCGCGATTGCGCCGGGCAATCCTCCCTTTCCGAAATTCGTTCCCCGACGGGTTCCGCTGCCGGGTCCCAGGCGGTGAGCACCTGACACCCGGGGCAGCCCGGGCCGGGCGCTGCGTCGAGGCGCGCTGGATTCCCCCGGGGCGAGGCGGCCCCGAAGTCGCCGGCCGCCTCGGGACCCCCGCGCCACCGTCCGAACGCGGGGCGCCTAACCGGAATCCACGCGCCCCACCAGCGGCAACCCGTCCCAATACAAACCAGCACCGCCGGATCCCAGTCTCTCGCCGAGCCGGAAGCCCAGGCACCCGCCGGGACGCGGGGCGGCCGGCCGCATGCGCGGCCCTGCCGAATCCCAGCCCCGAGCCGAAACCCGCGTGCCCCACCGGGGACAAGACGACCCGCCCGCACACCAGGCACCGGGCCGGTGCAAGACAGCCCACGGCACGCCGAACGCCCGCGCCCAGTTCCCCGGCCGAAGCCAGACGTCCTCCGCAAGCCGCGCGCCCCGCCGCATGCCGGCACCGCCGGATCCGACCTCCCCGGCCGCAGGCCAGGCCGCCCCCCGCCAACGGCAGACAACCCGATCGCACGCCCGGCACCCGCCGGTCCAAAATGCCCGCCGCACGCCCAGCACCCGCCGGCCCAAAACACCCGCCGCACGCCCAGCACCCGCCGGCCCAAAACACCCGCCGCACGCCCAGCACCCGCCGGCCCAAAACACCCGCCGCACGCCCAGCACCCGCCGGATCCCAGCCCCCGACCCACACCCGCAACCCGGGCGCCCGCCGGACGTCACGCGTCCCCGTGGGACCAGGCGTCCCTCTACTCCGTGCAGCCCTGCCGGCTACTCCGTGCAGCCCTGCCGACCGGACGCGAGTGTGGCGCAGGCCTTGGCGTCGGCGGCGTTCTCGACGGACACCATGGGGGTGTACGCGATGGTGTCTCCGGCGACGGTGATGTTCCCGGTCTGCTTCGCCTTGCCCGCGCTGACCTGGACCTCGTCGCCCTGTGCCGCCTGGGTGATACGGCCCCAGGCCGCCTTGCAGGTGTCGCTGTAGCGGACCTCGACGACGGTCGTGCCGACGGTCGCGGTCTGGGCCGTGGTGACCAGGTCACCACTGCATCCCATGCTCTCCGCGTCCTTGCCGGTGCAGCTGTCGCCACTGCACTTCACGCCGGGCGGCAGATCCGGGTTCGTGCTGGCGGTCGGCTTGGGCGACTTGGTGCCGCCCTTGGCCTCGTCGTCGCCGCCGCCACCGGTGAGGTAGAACGCGCCGGCGATCACCACGAGCACGCCCACGACACCCGCGAGAAACGTCGCGGTCCGGCGCTTCCCGCCAGGACCAGCAGAACCACCGGAACGACCGGAGCCGCCAGTGCCACCGGCACCACCAGCCCCACCGGCACCCGCCGGGACGGCGTCCTGCGGCGAGGTGCCGTACGAGCCCGCCCCGGCGCCCGGGGTCCGGACGGTTCCGGGACCCGAAGCGGGCGTGGAGCCGGTTCCCGGGCCGGCGGTGCGCCCGCGGCCCTGGGCGGGGCGCTGGTACCCGGCCACTCCCCACGAGTTGACCCCGGTCGAACCGCTGCCGGTGGAGTCCTGCACCTCGGGGGCCGTCGGCTGCGGCGGCACGGTCGGAACCACGCCTGCCGGACCCGCGATCCCCGGCGTGACCGTGGCGCTGCCGCTTCTGCGGGAAGGCCGGCCGCCGCCCGCGGGGGCCGACTTGCCGTCGCCCGTGGAACCGGCCGAGGAGCTCCCGAAGTCCTGCCCGCCGAACTCCCCGAGCGCGGCGCGCGCCTGGGAGATCCGTATGGCCTCCATCGTCATGTCGTGCCGCATCTCCGAGCGGCTCCAGGCGCGCTCGGCGAGCTCCCACATGGTGGTCAGGTGCACCGGATTGGTCTCCGTGACCTCGGCCAGCGCCACGATCGCGCCCTTGGGCGCGAGCAGCCGGCCGTTCAGATAACGCTCCCACGACGTCTTGCTGTAGCCCGTGCGGTCCGCCACCGACGCGATGCTCAGACCACTGCGGTCCACGAGTCTGCGCAGCTGGCTCGTGAACTCCCTGATCTGTGGATCGAGCTCATCCGGCAAGGCCCTCCAACGAGGCATTGCGTCCCCCCTCTTCCCCCCGGTACGTGCTGTTATTACCCGCGCTGTTCGCCCCGCGCGTCGGCGGCCTTGGCCGAGTCCCCGTTCTGGCTACCCACAGGGATGCGTCCACTCAGGATCTCAGTTCCCTGAGCGGGGGCGCACAGAAGCACGGGAGCCGCGCGCGATACACCCTGGACCGTCCCGATTGTCCATGCCAACCCCGTGGTTGCACCAGTTCGTGCCGAATCTGCCGGAGGAAGTACCGGAACCAGTACCGGAACCGTCACTTCCGTGCCACAGCGCGCTGACAGCCGTTGAACAGGCTCTTCGCCGTGCAGGAGGGTTGGGCGTGGCGGCGGTCCGTCCTTCCTCGGGGGAGAGGACGGGCCGCCGTCCGGTCACTCGCTGGTGACCGTGAAGTGCAGCGTGTCCTTCAGGAACGGGATCTGGAGCCAGGGATTCGGCTGCGCCATCATCGCCAGCAGGACGATCGCCGAGCCCATGACGCCGTACGTGACGATGTCCGTGAACCGGGAGCGGACGGCGAGCATACCGACGTCCGGCAGCAGCCACCGCATCGCGCCACCGCCCAGCAGGGCGATGCCGATCAGCAGCGTCCCGAGCCGGAACTGACCGAACGCGGTCACCAGCAGCCCGAGCCCGACCAGCCCCAGCACGGCGAGGACTGGCCACTGCCGCGCCGGCGCGAACGCGTCCCCGGGCGCGGCCCGGCCACCGCCCTCGGGCCGCGCGGTGTCCTTGGTGAACAACGGGAACCGCCGGGTGACCCGCCGCGGCCGCCCCTCGGCATCGGGCGCGCTGACGGGATCCCGCACGGTGAGATCGTCGCCCTCCACCCGCACCCCCGGGTCGGCGTCACCGTCGCGCGCACCCGGGTCGGCGTCACCGTCGCGCGCACCCGGGTCGGCGTCACCGTCGCCCGCACCCGGCGCGTCCGCCTCGCTCTGCCCGGCCCGCGCATTCCCGCCGGCCTGTGTGCCCTCCGCGCCCGCGCCGCTCCGGGCACTCCGGCCGCCGGACACTCCGGCAGCGCTCGGAACGGCGGCCGGGGCGCTCCGGGCGTCCCGCACGCCCTGGCCGGCCGTGGCACCCTCCGCGCCGGCACCGTTCCGGGCACTCCGGCCGCCGGACACTCCGGCAGCGCTCGGGGCGACGCCCGGGGCACCCTGATCGTCCTGCGCACTCCGGCCCGCCGGAGCGCCCTCCGCGCCCGCGCCACTCCGCGCGCTCCGGACGGCCGACGCGCTCTCCGTGCTCCCGGCGCCCGGGGCGCTGTCCGCGCTCCCCGCGTCCCGTTCAGCCGACACTGCGCTCCGCCGCCTCGACCACGTTGACGAGCAGCTGGGCGCGGGTCATCGGGCCGACTCCGCCGGGGTTCGGGGAGATCCAGCCGGCGACCTCGGCCACGTCGGGGTGGACGTCGCCCACGATCTTGCCCTCGGCGCTGCGGGAGACGCCGACGTCCAGGACGGCCGCGCCCGGCTTGACGTCCTCGGCGCGGATCAGATGGGCGGAACCGGCCGCGGCCACGATGATGTCCGCGCGCTTGAGGTGCGCCGACAGGTCACGCGTGCCGGTGTGGCACTGGGTCACGGTCGCGTTCTCGCTGCGCCGGGTCAGCAGCAGCGGCATCGGCCGGCCGATGGTCACACCCCGGCCGACCACCACGACCTCCGCGCCCTTGATCTCCACGCCGTAGCGGCGCAGGAGGGTCAGCACGCCGTTGGGGGTGCAGGGCAGCGGGGCCGGCTCGTTCAGGACCAGACGCCCGAGGTTCATCGGGTGCAGGCCGTCCGCGTCCTTGTCCGGATCCATCAGTTCGAGGATGCGGTTCTCGTCGATGCCCTTGGGCAGCGGCAGTTGCACGATGTAACCCGTGCAGGCCGGGTCCTCGTTCAGCTCGCGGACGGCCGCCTCGATCTCCTCCTGCGTCGCCGTGGCCGGCAGCTCGCGCTGGAGGGAGGCGATGCCGACCTGCGCGCAGTCACGGTGCTTGCCGGCGACGTACTTCTGGCTGCCGGGATCGTCCCCGACCAGGATCGTGCCGAGGCCGGGCGTGACGCCCTTCTCCTTCAGCGCCGCCACGCGGGCGGTCAGATCGGACTTGATCGCGGCTGCGGTGGCCTTGCCATCGAGAATCTGGGCGGTCATGCCCCCATCCTCGCGGATGACCCGCCCACGGTTCCAATCCGGCCGCAATACGGGCACCGCGGGGCCCGTCCTCCCGTATCCGCCCATGATCAGTGATGTTGCACTTGCACAACACATCGGGAATGCGGCTGGACAACCCGTCAGTGGTGAAGAACGATGACCTGACAAGTGCCGCGGGCAGCTCAACGGGGGGACGGTCGCAATCTGAAGAACTTTCCTCCGCGCGGATGCCACGCGTCGTCCCCGCACTCGGACCAACGGAGGAAAGCCCCCATGAGCTACGGCGACCCGAACAACCCCTACGGCGCTCCCCAGGGACAGCCGCAGCAGCCGCAGCAGCCGGGCTACGGCTACCCGCAGCAGCAGGGGCAGGCCCCCGGTTACGGCTACCCGCAGGCCCCTCCGGTGTCCCCCTACGGCGGTCCCGCCGCGCCGACGACGATGCCGGGCTCGGTGAACGCGGCCAAGGTGATGATGTGGGTCATCGTCGGTCTCCAGGTCCTCGGCGTGGCGTTCTTCGCCTTCGCCGCCGTGGCCCTCAACGCCGCGAAGGACGACGAGTCCCTCAAGGACAACACCGCCTTCCAGGACCTGGTCGGCCAGTCGACCGGCGTGATCTGGGGCTACGTGGTGTTCGGCCTGGCCTGGCTGGTGTTCGCGGCCGTCCTGGCGACGAAGTTCAAGAACGGCGGCAACGGCGCCCGTATCACCATCCTGGTCTTCGCCATCATCACCGCCGTCCTCGGCATCTACCCGTTCATCCTCGTGGGCCTGGTGCACACCGTCCTGGCCATCCTGGTCGCGGTGTTCGTCGGCAACGCCAACGGCAAGGCCTGGTTCAACCGCCCCCGTTACTGAACGGACCCCGGCGAGCGGACCAGTTCGCGCCAATCACATCCAAGGGCCGTGTCTCACCCGTACGAGGGGGGCACGGCCCTGGTGCGTCGCCCTAGTCTGACGTGCATAGCCGTCAGGCACGGGGAGAGCACCTTGTACAGCATCATCGTGGTACCTCCGCCGACCACGGAGGACCAGCGAGACCGCAGCCAGATCCCACTCGCGCCCGGTGAACGCCTCACGTTCGGCCGGTCGGCGCCCGACGACCTTGCCCACCACTTCGCCCCGGCACGCGAGGACGGTCCGGCCGCCCCGCCGGGTGAGGTGACCCGGTGACCGAGCCCTACGCCGTGCCCGTACCGAAGGGGTACCGGGTCGGCGTCTGGGAGGTGCGCGAGGCCATCGCGACGGGCGCCTTCGGCAGCGTGTACGCGGCCCGGCGCATCGGCGACAGCACCGAGCTGCCGCCCACGGCCGCCCTGAAGTTCCTGCCCACCGGCACGGCCACGCCCCGCCGGCTGACCCATCTGCGCGAGCTGATCGAGCGGGAGGTCGAGCTGTACCGGCGGCTGAGGTATCCGCGGCTGGTGCGGATGTACGAGACGCTGACCGTCGACGACCCGGGCCGCCCGGAGCTGGACGGCGCCACCGTCCTCGTCCTGGAGCGGGCCGAGGGCTCCCTGTCCGCCCTGCTCGCCGCCACACCCCGGCCCGCCGCCGGCCCCGCCCTGCTCGCGCAGATCTGCGAGGGCCTGGCCCAGCTGCACGACGCCGGCTGGGTGCACGGCGACCTGAAGCCGGCCAACGTGCTGCTGATGGAGGACGGTTCGGTCCGGCTCGCCGACTTCAACATGGCCGCCGAACTGGAGGGCACGCACGCCTACACGCCCGCCTTCTCCACCCCGGACTACACCCCGCCGGAACTGCTGTGGACCGAGATCGGCGAACGCGGCCGCCGCATCCGCCCGTCCGCCGACGTATGGGCCTTCGGCGTCCTCGCGCACCTGGTCCTCACCGACTCCTTCCCGTTGCCCGGCGCCACCCCGGCGGCCCGCCGCGACGCGGCGGCGGCGTACGCCCGCCGCACGGACGCACTGCGCCTGTCGCCCGAACTGCCCGACGACTGGCGGCAGATCATCACCGCCTGCCTGACCCGCACCCACAAGGACCGCATCACCGCCGGGGCACTGCTGGGCCGCGTCCGCGCGGCAGCCGGCACCGCGCACCGCCCATTCCGCCTGCCCCTTCTGCACCCGGCCCGCCGCCGCATCCGCCGTGCGTCCCTCGCGGCGGCGCTGGCCGCTGCCGCGTCCGCTCTCGCCGCCCTGGCCTACGGCATCAGCGTCTGGTCCGGCGGCGCCCCGGGCGGCAGCGGCTCCGGATCGACCGCGAACGTCTCCGCCGCGTACGGCGCCTCGGAGCTCCGCACCGACCGGGGCATCCCTCCCGCCTACCGCCTGCTGATCGTGGAGACGGCACACGACTGCGACCAGAAGGACGTCACGCCGGTCCTGATCGCCGCCATGCTGAAGGTGGAGAGCGGCTTCGACCCGGACCTCTCCGACCCCGCCAACGACGAGTACGGGATCGCCCGCTGGACCCCGCGCGTCCTGCGCTGGTGGATGAACGAGGACGGCACGCCCGGCGAGACCGTCCCGCAACCCCCCTTCCCACCCGCCGAGTCCATCCCGGCGATGGGCCGCTACCTGTGCTGGATCGCCCCGCGCCTGCACGGCGACCTCCCTGGCGACCGCCGCGTCCTGATCGCCACCGCCTACCGCAGGTCGTACCGGACGGTGAACAAGGCGGGCGGGGTGCCGCCGGACGTACGCGGCTACGCCGACCGCGTCGCCCACTACCTGGAGGAGTACGCGCCGCCCGGGAAAAGGTGACCGGGCGGCCATTACCGCACGACACCGCACCCATCGTTCACGACACGCCGATTTTTGCCTTGCCTTGAGCTTTCCAGTCCCCTCCCTCCTACTCTGGGCGGAGTTTCTTTCGGGGGAGGAAGCCGCCATGCACAGCATTGTTGTCGTGCCCATGCACAGCACATGCCCGGACGATCACATCCACCTCGATCCCTGCGAGTCCCTGGCCTTCGGCCGTGCCGTACGGCCCCGGGGCCCGTACCTGTCCATCCCGCACGAGGGCGTCTCCAGGGAGGCCGGCGAGATCACGGCCGCCGGCGCCTACTGGAGGCTCAGCAATCTGAGCGGCGCACAGACGTACGTGGTCGAGAACCCGGAGGGCGCGGGCGAGCACATCAAGGTCCCGCCGGGCCGGCTCGACGCCCCGGTGCCCTTCGAGTTCTCGCGCGTGGTCCTGCCGGCCGGGAGCGAGCTGCTGAGCTTCGACGTGTGGGCGCCGCGCCACGACTATCTCGACCGCGCCGGCCCGAGGGGCGGGGCGCCCACCGCTTCGGCCTTCCCGCTCGACCGCGGCAAGCGGTACTTCCAGGTCCTGGTCGCCCTGTGCGCCGCCCGCCTGAGGGGTGAGCCGCACGCCCCCCTGCCCACCGCCGAGGAACTCGTCGAGCGGCTCCGCCCGCTGTGGCCGTCGGTCTCGCGTGCGTCGGTCGCGTGGAACATCGACTACCTGGCGGTCAAGCTGCGCCTGAAACCGGCTCCGGACTCGGCAGCGGGCGGCGGCCCGCGCCTCAACGGCAAGAAGGAACGCCTGGTGTCCCTGGCCCTGCGCTTCGACCTGGTGCGGGAGGCCGACCTGGCCCTGCTGAGCGGGAAAGCGCAGCCCGTCCGGTGAGCGGGGAGTCATGGCCGCACGCCGTTCAGGTCCCGCGGGGTTACCGCGTCGGCGCCTGGGACGTACGCGAGCCCATCGCTTCCGGGGCCTTCGGCAGCGTGTACGCCGCCCGCCTCGCCGAGCCCGTCGAGGGCCTGCCGGCCGAGGCCGCGCTGAAGTTCCTGCCGACGGGCACCGAGACTCCGCGCCGGCTCCGTCACCTGCGCGAACTCGCCGAGCGGGAGACGGAGTTACTGCGCAGGCTGCAACGCCCGCGCCTGATCCGGATGTACGAGACCCTGACCGTGGACGATCCCGCCCGCCCCGGACTGGACGGCGCCACCGTCCTCGTCCTGGAACGCGCCGAGGGCTCCCTCGATCAGCTGCTCGACCAGCTCGCGGCCCGGTACCGGTGCCGGGGCCGGGGGGACACCGCGGCGGAGCGTGCCGTAGCCGTCCCCGGAGGACCGTCCCTGGTCGCCCAGATCTGCGAGGGGGTGGCCCATCTCCACCACGCGGGCTGGGTGCACGGCGACCTCAAACCCGCCAACGTGCTGCTCATGGCGGACGGTTCGGTCCGGCTCGCCGACTTCAACCTGGCCGCCGAACTCGACGGCACCCACGCCTACTCCCCCGCGTTCACCACCTCCGACTACACCCCGCCCGAACTCCTGTGGGCCGAGGTCGGCGAACGCGGCCACCAGACCCGTCCCACCGCCGACATCTGGGCCTTCGGCGTCCTCGCCCACCTGGTCCTGACCGGCGGCCTGCCGTTCCCCGGGGCGAACCCGGCCGCCCGCCGGGAAGCGGTCCAGCGTTATGCCAAGGGCCGCGAAGAGCTTCGCCTGTCGCCCGAACTGCCGGATGCCTGGAGGCAGATCGTCACCGACTGCCTCGCCCCCACGCACGCCGCCCGGGCCCCGCACTCGGCTCAGTCCCTGCTCCGCCGGGTCGAGACCGCGGCCGGAGCGGCCCGTTCCCCGCGGCTGCCCCGGCTGAAGCCGAGGCGCGGCCCGCATCCAGCCGTCCTCGGGTCGCTCGCCGCGGTCACGGCCGTGTCGCTGGCCACCGCCGGCCTCCTCGCCCTGCGCGAACCCGCACCGCAGGGGTACGCGCGCTGCGACCAGGGTGACGTCTGCTTCTTCACCAAGCCGGACGGACAGGGCGAGATGTGCGCCTGGTACGAGTACGACGACGACTGGACCGGCGGCATCATCACCTGCGACTGGGCGAAGACCACGAAACCGAGGTCGGCCTTCAACAACGGCTTCACAGGGGATCCGCACGACGACGTCCGGCTCTTCCGCGAGCCCGGCAGAAAGGCGCCGTTCGGCTGCGTCGGCTCTCTCCAGAAGGTCAACTTTCCCGACCCCGGTGGCCTGGTGATCCGCTCTCACGAGTGGGTCCCGGCCTGCTGAACCGACGGCCGCCGCGCCGACCGCCCTACAACTTTCGAGGTACCGCTTTCCCGGCTGCCACCGAATGCTTGACGCGTCCGCAGCCAAGAGCGGCAGAAGAACGACGACGGGGAGATACGGATGCACACAACACACGCGGCCCGGCACCGCAAGGCGGCCGTGGTGCTCGCGGCCGGCGCGCTCGCGCTCTCGCTCGGCATCGAGTCCGGCGGCAGGGCCACGGCGGCACCGGCCTCGGCCCAGGGTGACGTGGTCGCGGCGGCCAAGCCCAGGTTCCAGATGCCGTTCGCCTGCGACACCCACTGGCGGCTCGACACCTACGACGGCGGCCACAACCCCGCCCTCGACATCGTGGTGAAGGGCAACACGGGGTCGTCCGGCAAGAACGTGCTCACCGGCTACAAGGGCAAGGTGGCCCGTACCTTCTGGGACCGCGGCGCCGGCAACGTCATCGTCATCGACCACGGCAGCGGCTGGTACACGGCGTACTACCACCTCAGGGACAAGCACGACAAGTACGTCCAGAAGGGCGACAGCGTCACCGCGGGAACCAGGATCGGCCACATCGGCGCCACCGGCGCCAACAGCGGCGGCTGGGCCCACCTGCACTACGAGCAGCGCTACAAGACGAACGGCATCCCGACGGAGGCCGACCGCAAGCCCGTGCACTTCAACGGCAAGCAGTACACCGGGACGGGGAGTACGTGGAGGGACGTCGTCAGCAAGAACTGCTGACGCAGCCGCCCGGAGGGCTCCCGGCACGACCCTGGAACATTGCAGGTACTGCTCGCCGGCCACCCCCTGCACAGTGGAGACCACGCACCGCCACAGGGGAGGTGCGGGGGGGACACGGGGGAGTACGACCATGAGGCGAGCCTTCGCCACGCGGTTCGCGGCGGCGGTGATCGTCACCGCCACGGCTGCGGGCTGCACGGCCTCCGCCACCACGGGGCCGTCCGGGAACCCCGGGAGCCGGAGCCCGGGGCAGGTCCGCGACCTGACCGACGCCGAGCAGGTGGTCGTCGAGCGGGCCGAGGGGCTGCTGACGAAGAAGTGCATGGCGGCGCGCGGCTTCTCGTACTGGGTGGGGCCGATCGCGAGCGTCGACGAGCGCAGGACCGCCGTCTACGTCCTCGACGACCTCGCCTGGGTGAGGAAGCACGGCTACGGCGGTCGGCTCCTCAGGGCCGCCGAAAGGGCCGGGAATCCCAACTTCGCGTACTCCAACGCGTTCCCGCGCGAGGACCGCGTCCGCTACACGAGGGCCCTGGAGGGCATGCCCTCCGACACCGTCAGCGTCGAACTGCCCAGCGGCGGCACGGTGGAGGGCCCCTCCGGCGGGTGCCGGGCGGAGGCTCAGGGCGAGCTCTACGGTGACCACGAGACCTGGTTCCGCGTCTCGACGATCACCGAGAACCTCGCCCCGCTGTTCCTTCCGGACCTCATGAAGGACAAGCGCTTCGTTCACGCCCTGGCGTCATGGTCGTCCTGTATGCGCGAGGAGGGGCACGACTACCGCTCTCCCGAGCACCTGCGCCTGGAACTCGCGCGGTCGACGGAGGGAATGGGCGACGGGAAGGCGCATGCCGTCGAGGTGGAGCTCGCCACAGCCGAGGCCGTCTGCGCCGGCGAGGACGCCTCCGGGCTCGCCGCCACCGCCCGTGACCTGGAACGCGAGTACCGCGCGAAGAAGCTCGCGCCTTACGCCGACACCATCGCCACCCATCAGCGGCTGAGCCTCGCCGCCCTCGCCCGCGCCGAGGACCTCACGGGCTCCGCTTCCTGAGGCCCGTGCCGTCGGCGCACCTCCACAAGCCACCACGCAAGCACACCAACCGCAATCCACAAGGAGTGATCCGTCATGCGCAAACTGACCGCCACGCTGGCCACCCTCACCCTCGCCGGTCTGGGAGCCCTCGTCCCCGCCGCCTCCGTCCAGGCGGCGCCCACCGCCAACTGTGACGACAACTACGAGGAGGCGAAGTCGGGCTACATGTACGCGTACCGCCTGTCCTACTGCGAGAGCTACCTCGGCTCGTCCAAGGAGTGGGACGAGAACTGGGGGAACAGCTCCCGCTCCTTCCAGGGCGACGACGACAACAGGGCGACCTCACTCCTGAACAAGACCGGCAAGTACGTCGCGTTCTACCGGCTGAAGGACTACAAGGGCGGGCACATCTGCATCGCCTCCGACAAGAAGTACGTCTCCTCGCTCAAGTCGGACGACGTGTTCAGCAACGGCGAGACAGCGGACAACCGCATCTCCTCCCACAAGAAGCTGGCCTCGAACACCTGCTCAAAGTTCATGGACTGACGTCCCGCCCACCAGGCACCCGCCCGCGCCACGTCCTGCGGCCCGCCGGTCAACACCCGGCGGGCCGCAGGCAGTTCGAGGTGCCGGACGGCTCCGAAAACCATCCGTCCCCCTGCCCCGGATATGCGAACATGCTCTCGATTCCCTTGACCTGGAGGATGGTTCGCGCATGAGACTCACCCGTGGTGCCCTGATCGTCGCCGCCGGCGCCCTGGCCCCCGCCCTGCTGCTCACCGCCCCGGCCTTCGCCACCGGGACGGCTCCCGCGTCGGCCGCCGTGGCGACGGCGTCCCCGGCGGACGGCACGCCGGTGGACGAGATGTCGGAGGAGGACCTCCGGATCGCGATCCTGCGCATCCTGGCGGACGAGGACAGCGGCCGCGGAGTCGTACGCGAGGCCAACGAGGCGCTCGACGGCACCGTGGAGGACATGCGGGAGTTCCTGAAGACGGGCTACCGCCTCGCACAGGCCGAGGACGACCGCGTCGCCATCGTCCGCATCCTGAGCGACCCCGACTCCGGCCGCGGCGTCAAGAGAGAGGCCGGCAAGGCCCTCGACGTGAACACCCCGGAAGCCCTGCGCGCGTTCCTGGAGACCGGCTACCGCCTCGCACAGGCCGAGGACGACCGCGTCGCCATCGTCCGCATCCTGAGCGACCCCGACTCCGGCCGCGGCGTCAAGAGAGAGGCCGGCAAGGCCCTCGACGTGAACACCCCGGAAGCCCTGCGCGCGTTCCTGGAGACCGGCTACCGCCTCGCACAGGCCGAGGACGACCGCGTCGCCGTCGCGCGCATCCTGGCCGACCCGACCATCAGCGACGCGCTCCGGGCCGCCGCCGAGGAGGTCATCGACGGCACGCCGGAGGAGCTGCGGTACTTCCTGGAGGTCGGGCAGTACGAGGTGGACGGCTGAGCCGTCGGGAGAGCGGGCCGGCGGTGCCGCCGGCCCGCTCCGCCGCCGTCAGTGGAAGAAGTGCCGCGTCCCCGTGAAGTACATCGTGATGCCGGCCTTCTGCGCGGCCTCGACGACCAGTTCGTCACGGACGGAACCGCCGGGCTGCACGATGGCCTTGACGCCGGCGGCGCCCAGGACGTCGATGTTGTCGGGGAACGGGAAGAACGCGTCCGACGCGACGTACGAGCCCCGGGCCCGCTCGGCCCCGGCCCGCTCCACCGCCAGCTTGCAGGAGTCGACCCGGTTGACCTGCCCCATGCCGACGCCGACCGAGGCACCGTCCTTGGCGAGCAGGATCGCGTTGGACTTCACCGCGCGGCAGGCCTTCCAGGCGAAGGCGAGCTGCTGGAGCTCGTCGGCGTCCAGTGCCTCGCCGGTCGCCAGCGTCCAGTTGGCCGGGTCGTCGCCGTCGGCCTGGAGCCGGTCGGTCACCTGGAGCAGCGCGCCGCCGTCGATGGGCTTGACCTCGACCGGGGCGGAGGGCCCGTCGGGGCAGCGCAGCACGCGGATGTTCTTCTTCTTGGTGAGGGCCTCCAGGGCGCCGTCCTCGTAGTCGGGCGCGACGATGACCTCGGTGAAGATCTCCGCGACCTGCTCGGCCATCTCCTTGCTGACCGGCCGGTTGACCGCGATCACGCCGCCGAACGCGGACAGCGGGTCACAGGCGTGCGCCTTGCGGTGCGCCTCGGCGACGTCCGCGCCCACCGCGATGCCGCAGGGGTTGGCGTGCTTGATGATCGCGACACAGGGCTCGGCGTGGTCGTACGCGGCACGGCGGGCGGCGTCCGTGTCCGTGTAGTTGTTGTACGACATCTCCTTGCCGTGCAGCTGCTCGGCCTCGGCGAGGCCGCCGCTGCCGGAGACGTACAGGGCGGCGGGCTGGTGCGGGTTCTCGCCGTAGCGCAGGGTGTGCTCGCGCTCCCAGGTGGCGCCGAGGAAGTCGGGGAACTGCGACTCGTCGACGGGCGCGTAGGAGGAGGCGAACCAGGAGGCGACGGCGACGTCGTACGCGGCCGTGTGCTGGAAGGCCTCGGCGGCGAGCCGCTTGCGGGTGGCGAGGTCGAAGCCGCCGCCCTGGACGGCCTTGAGCACATCGGCGTAGCGGGCCGGGCTGGTGACGACCGCGACCGAGGGGTGGTTCTTGGCGGCCGCCCGGACCATCGACGGACCGCCGATGTCGATCTGCTCGACGCACTCGTCGGGGGTGGCCCCGGAGGCGACGGTCTCGCGGAACGGGTAGAGGTTGACGACGACGAGGTCGAACGGCTCGACACCCAGCTCGGCGAGCTGCCGCTGGTGGTCCTCCAGGCGCAGGTCGGCGAGGATGCCGGCGTGGACCCTGGGGTGCAGCGTCTTGACGCGGCCGTCCAGGCACTCGGGGAAGCCGGTGAGCTCCTCGACCTTGGTGACCGGGACGCCGGCAGCGGAGATGCGGGCGGCCGTGGACCCGGTGGAGACGAGCTCCACACCGGCCTCGTGCAGGCCGCGGGCGAGCTCCTCCAGCCCGGTCTTGTCGTAGACGCTGACGAGCGCCCGGCGAAGGGGCCGCTTGTTGCTCTCGGCGGTCACTGGATAACTACCTTTCGTCCCTCAATGCGATAGCCGTTGCGGGCGAGCCGCCCCACGACCTCGACGAGCAGCCTTCGCTCGACTTCCTTGATGCGCTCGTGCAGAGCGCTCTCGTCGTCCTCGTCCCGGACCTCCACCACGCCCTGGGCGATGATCGGTCCGGTGTCGACGCCGTCGTCGACGAAGTGGACGGTGCAGCCGGTGACCTTGGCGCCGTACGCGAGCGCGTCCCGTACGCCGTGGGCCCCCGGGAAACTCGGCAGCAGGGCGGGGTGCGTGTTGACGAACCGCCCGCCGAACCGCGCCAGGAACTCCTTGCCGACGATCTTCATGAACCCGGCGGAGACGACGAGGTCGGGCTCGAAGGCGGCGACGGCCTCGGCGAGAGCGGCGTCCCACTCCTCGCGGCTGCCGTAGTCCCTGACCTTGCGCACGAAGGTCGGCAGCCCGGCGCGCTCGGCGCGGGCCAGCCCCTCGATGCCCTCGCGGTCGGCGCCGACGGCCACGACCTCGGCCCCGTACGCCCGCGCACCGGCGGCGTCGATCTCGTCGAGGAGCGCCTGAAGGTTGGTGCCGGATCCGGAGACCAGCACGACCAGGCGCTTGGCGCGCTGGGCCACGGGCTTGGCGGCCACGGTGGGGGCCTTTCTCGGGGGAGCGTCTGTCCAGGCGGCCGGCCCCGGCATTTTGTGCATTCATACGAATGCTTCGCGCCCCCGGATACGGGGAAGCCTACGAACCGGCCGACCGTCAGCAACGATACCGGCACACCGGGCGGCCCCCACGGGACGGGGGGACGGCCGGAAGGTAGCGTCTGGGCGGAGCCGGTTCGGGAACGCCGTCCGGACGTGATGCGTTCAAGAGGTGGCGGGCCCGGGTCCGACACCGTTCAGTTCTGTCCACTCGTCCCTACTCTTCGATTCATTCCTACTCATCCACGGGAAGACGCTCACTTGATGCCGGACCGCAGCATGCGACTCCTCACGTTCCCCCAGCTCTCGGCGCAGGGAGGGGAGCGCGGCAGCGTGCTGCTGCGGGAGCGCCCCAGCTCACCACCCGACGCGCCTTCGGACGGCGACCGCGGCGACGAGCGGGGGCGCGGGTCCCAGGAGGACAACCCGTTCGCCCCGCCGCCCGAGGGCACCCCGGACCGGCCCTGGCAGCCGCGGCGCCCGTCGGGCGACGACTCCCAGGACGGCGGGGAGGGGGAGCGCGGGCCGTGGGCCAGGAAGTGGAGCGACCGGCAGCCCGGCCGCTCGTCCGGCGGCTTCGGCGACCGCCCCCGCGGCGGCCCCGAGGGACCGGGCGACCCCAAGGGCGGCCAGAACCCGCGCTGGGACCCGACTGACCCCGCCCAGCGCCATGCGCGCTACGCCCTGCTCTCGGGCATGTGGGCCTTCTTCTTCGCCCTCTTCAGCTGGCCCTACGTGGCACTGCTGCTGGGCGCGCTCTCCCTCTACTGGGGCATCAGCGCCCTGCGCGCCAAGCCCCGCAGGGCCGACCCGGACAGCCCGGCCCCCGAGCAGACGGGCCGCCCCCAGACGACGGCGGCGGTGAGCGGCCTGGTCACGGCATCCCTGGCCATCGCCCTGGTCGCCGCGTCCTTCACGGCCCAGCTGGTCTACCGCGACTACTACACCTGCACGAACGACGCCCTCACGAACGAGGCCAGGCAGTCCTGCACGGAGCTTCTGCCGAAGGAGCTGCGGGGGTTGCTGGGGGCGAACGACTGACGGGCGGCCCGCCGCCTCACGGGGTTTCCGGCTCGGGCGCGGAGTCAGGCGGAGGCAAGGCGCCGTAGGGCTCGGAGGCCGGGTCGGTCGGCAGGAAGTCGTACGGATCGAACGCGGTGTCGTCCCGCTGCTCCCGGAGGCCGTACAGGGGGTCGTGGCCGAAAGGGGCGTAGGGGGCCTCCGCTGTGGCGGGTGAGGGGTTCGGCTTCGCGTCCCCGTCGGGCGGGGAGGCGCCGCCCCCGGCGACTCGGGCGATCCCGGCGATTCCTGTGCGTGTGAACCAAGCCCGGGCGGAGCGCGTGCTCTTCCACGGTCGCCTGGCCTTTCGGGCGCCCGCCGCCGGTTCCTCCCTTCGCTTGCCGATCCTCGGACCGTCCGCCTCGGGCGCACGGCATCTCCAGGCCCGTACCGTCACCGCCGTCGGGACGGCCACCAGCACCAGCCACGCCAGTGCCGCCGCACCCACCTGCCACCACACCGGACCGAACCGGGCCAGGACGGTGACTCCGAGCGGCCCGCCCGCCAGCGCGGCGAGACCCGCGAGTGCGGCCGCGCACAGCACGGCCGCGAAGGCGGCGGCACGAGCGGTGCGCCCCGGTGGCCAGACGGCACCGCACCCGCCGCCCGGCCGCGTCCCGCCGTGCTCTCCGGAGGCCGCCCCCCGCGCCACGACCCAGCCGACGACCACCCCGGCGGCCACCGGCACGGCACCGGCCGTCCAGTGCACCAGCCGCCCCTCCCCCGCCTCGGGCACCGCCGCCAGCAGCGGGAACGGCGGCAGGAACGGAGCCGGCGCGGAGGACAGCGGGCTGACGACATGGCCGGCGCCGAGGGCGAAACCGGGGCCGAGGGCATAGGCGGCACCCCACACCGCCGCGTTCGGCAGCAGGGCCGCACACAGCAGCAGCACCGCGAAGCGTCCCGACCACCCCTCCGTCAGCCGCAGCAACGCCGCCTGGGCCGCAGCGCCGTGCCCCAGCAGTGACACCGCCACCAGCAGCGCACCGCCCCCGAGGAGCACCGCCGCACCGGCCGCCGCGGCCCGTGCGGCGACACCCGGGCGCCCCTCCGGCCCGAGGGCCAGGGGCCGTACGCCCACCGGCAGCACGCCCAGCAGCCGCCGCAGCGGCCCGCCCGGACGGCCGTAGGCCGACCACACTCCCGCCCCCGCCGCCATGACGGCGACCAGCGGCACGCACACCCCGGCCCACACCCATGACGGCCGCAGCACACCGCCCGCGGCGTACAGGGCGGCGGGCGCGGCGACAGCGAGGTAGCCGAGGACGACACCCGTCCACGCGGTTCGGGCGGAGACCAGCGGTGGCCCGGCCCCCATCGCGATGGCCACGACCTTCTCGATTCCGTCGTCGAAGCCGTCGCCCCCGTCCACCGTCCCGCCGTCCGTGGCGTCCCGCGCCGCCCGGTGCAGCAGCCACACCGGCAGCGCGAGCAGCAGCAGCGGCGGGACACCCACGGGAGCCGGGACGCCGGCGAGCGTGTCGGTGCGGACCAGTTCGGCTCCGTGGGCCAGCAGCCACAGCGCCGCCGCCACATGCAGCGCGCCGCCGGGCCCGCTGTCGGGATACGGAGAGGTGATCCACAGCATCATCACCAGCACGGCGAACGCCGCGAGTCCAAGTCCTGCCGCGACCGCGCCGCCCACGAGGGCGTCGGCCAGTCCGGGCGAGCGGTCGCGCATCCGGGTGAGCAGGGGCGACGGCTGACGTCGGCGAGCGGTCATCTCGATCACGCCCGCCATGCTGCCAACGACACGCGCTTTCCCGTCGTAACAGGCGAAGCCTCGCTGTGTCGCTCAATATACGTTTATGTACTTTTCCGTACGGAGGGGCGCCCTGTGACACAGAGCCCTGCCATCCCGCTCCCCCCGCCCAAGGAACGCCGACGCCTGCGCGAGGCCGCCTCTCTGACGCGGGCTCAGCTGGCCTCCCGGGTGGGCGTCACCAGCGAGACGGTGCGCGGGTGGGAGACCGGCCGCTCGACGCCGCGCGGCCGGAAAGGGGAGAAGTACGCGAAGCTGCTGAACTCACTGGGTGCGGAGGCGGAAGTGACACCGCCTCATACGGAGGGCGAGACCGCCACCGCGGGCGATCGGAGCCGCACCTCGGCCGGGGACCGGAGCCGGGACTCCGGCAGGAACCGGGGCGGCCGCACCGCTGTCACGGACCAGGACCACACCGCCGTCGGCCACCGCAGCCGCGCCTCGGCCACCGAGCACGGCCGCGTCACCGACCGCAGCGGCGCCTCGGCCTCCGAACACAGCCGCGTCACCGACCGCAGCGGCGCCTCGGCCTCCGAACACAGCCGTGTCACCGACCGGAACCACGCCATCGCCACCCATCACGGCCACACCTCCGTGACCGACCATCGCCACACCACCGTCACCGACCGCGACTACACCGCCGTCGCCGACCGCGGCCGCACCACCGTCACCGGTCGCGGCCGCACCACCGTCACCGGCCGTGGTCCCGTCCCGGCCCGTGCGGCGGCCCCGCGGCGGCCGGATGACGCGGCCGCCGCCCTGACCCCCGCTCAGGCCTTCGACGCGCTCTACACGTTCTGCGCGCCCGCGCTCGTCCGGCAGACCTATCTGCTGACCGGCCGCCGCGAGCTGGCGCGGGAGGCGGTCGAGCGGGCCTTTCACATCGCCTGGCACCGCTGGCCCGAGGTGGCCCGCGACCGTGACCCGGCGGGCTGGGTGCGGGCGGTGGCGTACGACTGCGCCCTCTCCCCGTGGCACCGGTTCCGCCTCCGCCACCGGCGCCCCGAGCCACCGCCCTCCGACGCGTTCGACCGCGCGCTGCTGGACACCCTGCTGAAGCTGCCGCCCTCGTACCGCCGCACGCTGCTGCTGTACGACGGTGTCGGTCTCGGCCTGCCGGAGACGGCCGCGGAGACGGAGGCGAGCAGCCGGGCGGCCGCGAACCGGCTGAGGCACGCGCGGGAGGCGGTCGCCGAACGGCTGCCGGAGCTGGCGGACCCGGAGGTGCTCCACTGGCGGCTGGTCGAACTGGCCTCCATCGAGCGGCTGCGGGCCGCCAAACCGCTCGTCGTGCGCCGCGCCGGGGAACGCCGCGCCCGTTTCTGGACCCGGGCCGCCATCGCCTTCACGATCGCCCTGATCGGAGCCACGGCCCTCACCGCCCGCACGGCCCCCACGCACTACGAGCCACCGGTGCCGCAGGGCGAGACCGTCGAGGACGTGCCGCCCCCGATCGCGCCCGGGCCGCTGTCGGAGTCGGAGCAGGAGCTGCGCGCGAAGCTGCGCGAGGAGGAGCTGCGGGGGCCGGTCCGGCTGATGCCGCAGCCACGGTGACGACGCCTGCCTGGGCGCTTGTTTCCGCTTCAGCTTCAGCTTCCGCTTCCGCTCCGCGCAACGGCGGTGGGCCCGCCCCCGTGCAGGGAGCGGGCCCACCTGTGAGCTGTACGACTGAGCCGCAGGGCGCTGAACCCTTGCTCAGCCCGCGCGGCTGCTCAGCCGGCGAGGATCGCGCGCGCCAGCTTCGCCGTCTCGGTCGGCGTCTTGCCGACCTTGACGCCGGCGGCCTCGAGGGCCTCCTTCTTCGCGGCGGCCGTGCCGGAGGAGCCGGAGACGATGGCGCCGGCGTGGCCCATGGTCTTGCCCTCGGGCGCGGTGAAGCCCGCGACGTAGCCGACGACCGGCTTCTTCACGTTCTCCTTGATGAAGGCCGCGGCCCGCTCCTCGGCGTCGCCGCCGATCTCACCGATCATGACGATCAGGTCGGTGTCGGGGTCGGCCTCGAACGCGGCGAGGGCGTCGATGTGGGTCGTCCCGATGACCGGGTCGCCACCGATGCCGACGGCGGAGGAGAAGCCGATGTCCCGCAGCTCGTACATCATCTGGTACGTCAGCGTGCCGGACTTCGACACCAGGCCGATGCGGCCCGGCTTGGTGATGTCGCCCGGGATGATGCCGGCGTTCGACTGGCCCGGCGTGATGAGGCCGGGGCAGTTCGGGCCGATGATCCGGGTCTTGTTGCCCTTGGACACGGCGTACGCGTAGAACGCGGCTGAGTCGTGGACCGCGATGCCCTCGGTGATGACGACCGCGAGCGGGATCTCGGCGTCGATGGCCTCGACGACGGCGGCCTTGGCGAAGGCCGGCGGGACGAAGAGGACGGATACGTTCGCGCCCGTCTTCTCGATCGCCTCGGCGACCGTGCCGAAGACCGGGATCTCGTTGCCGTCGATGTCGACCGAGGTGCCCGCCTTGCGGGGGTTCACGCCACCGACGATGTTCGTGCCGTCGGCCAGCATGAGCTTGGTGTGCTTCATGCCCGTGGCACCGGTCATGCCCTGGACGATGACCTTGGAGTCCTTGTTGAGGAAGATAGCCATGGCTGTTTAGTCCCTCGTCCCTTACTTCGCAGCCGCGAGCTCGGCGGCCTTGTCGGCCGCGCCGTCCATGGTGTCCACGCGCTGGACCAGCGGGTGGTTGGCGTCGGAGAGGATCTTGCGACCCAGCTCGGCGTTGTTGCCGTCGAGGCGGACGACGAGGGGCTTGGTGACTTCCTCGCCCTTGTCCTTGAGCAGCTGAAGCGCCTGCACGATGCCGTTGGCGACCTCGTCGCAGGCGGTGATGCCGCCGAAGACGTTGACGAACACGGACTTGACGTCCGGGTCGCCGAGGATGATCTCCAGGCCGTTCGCCATGACGGCGGCGGAGGCGCCACCGCCGATGTCGAGGAAGTTGGCGGGCTTGACGCCACCGTGCGCCTCACCGGCGTACGCGACGACGTCCAGGGTGCTCATGACGAGACCCGCGCCGTTGCCGATGATGCCGACCTCGCCGTCGAGCTTGACGTAGTTGAGGTTCTTCTCCTTGGCGGCGGCCTCGAGCGGGTTGGCCGCCTCCTTGTCCTGGAGGGCCTCGTGCTCCGGCTGACGGAACTCGGCGTTCTCGTCCAGGGAGACCTTGCCGTCGAGGGCGATGACCTCACCGGAGGCGACCTTGGCCAGCGGGTTGACCTCGACCAGGAGGGCGTCCTCCTTGATGAAGGTGTCCCACAGCTTGACGAGGACGTTCACGACCTTGTCGGCGACCTCGGCCGGGAACTTGGCGGCCGCGACGATCTCGCGGGCCTTGGCCTCGGTGACACCCTCGTTGGCGTCGATCGGCGTCTTGGCGACGGCGTCGGGGCGGGTGGCCGCCACCTCCTCGATCTCCATGCCGCCCTCGACGGACGCGATGGAGAGGAAGGTGCGGTTGGCACGGTCCAGGAGGAAGGAGACGTAGTACTCCTCCACGATCTCCGGGGCCGTCTCGGCGATCATCACCTTGTGGACCGTGTGGCCCTTGATGTCCATGCCGAGGATGTTGGTCGCGTGCTCGACCGCCTCGTCGGGGGTGCCGGCGAGCTTCACGCCGCCGGCCTTGCCACGGCCGCCGACCTTCACCTGGGCCTTGACGACGGACTTGCCACCGAGGCGCTCGGTGGCTGCGCGGGCCGCCTCAGGCGTGTCGATGACTTCACCGGCCAGCACCGGTACATCGTGCTTGGCGAAGAGGTCCCTCGCCTGGTACTCGAACAGGTCCACGCGCTTCCGTCCCTATCAGTGATCTCGCGGTTCGTTGTCTGCGTGGGCGTGCCGCGAGGGCAACGTGACGTCCGCCGTCTGTCACAAGGGAGGCGCACACGGTGTCCGAGCGCGCGGCATGTCCGTCTCGCAGGTTATCGCTGCTTGCGGGGGGCCTCTAAATCGAGGGTCACACCTGAGCGGTGATACCTGTCACATGATGCCGCACTCTCTGGCACGGCGTGCCTGGGGTGAGGGGCCTCACCGGGCTGGGGTTGACCCGGTGAGGCCCGACTGACACCCCCGGAGGACCACAAAGCCCCTGTTCTAGGGCCCGGCGCTCCGGGGCGCGGGGCGGTTGGTCCCCACCCCGATGGGGACCACCCGACCCCATCCACGAGGTTTCGGCCTCGGACGACCGATGGTTTTCGACCGTCTGGAGGCGATGCCTCGTGAAGTCGGTGGGGTGAGGTGAGGGCGCGGGGTGTGCTCGTCGGTGAGTCAGGGGTTGGTGCACGGCCTTGGCGCTCGCGTGCCCGGGACGATGCCGAGGGCTGCCTGATGAGCGGGACCGAAGAGCGGCGGTCTCCCCGTGCTAGCCGGGGAAGACGGGGATGTCCTGGTGACCGTCCCGGGTGTCGGCCGCGCGGGAGCGGGCCGCGACACCGGGCAGGAGCCTCAGCGGGGCGCGGTGGCTCACCGTGACGGCGTGCGGGTCGCCGTGGCGCGACGGGCCGTTGTCGGCCGTGGTCCGGTTGCCGAGCGTGTGGTCGGGCCGACCTGCGGGTGCGTGCCCGCCCGGGCCGTGTCCGGCGTGGTCGGACGGTCCGACGTGGTGTGCGGGTCTGGTGCGGTCCGCGGGTCCGGTGTGGCCGGCGTGCCCTGTCCAGACGGCGGCATGGTGTCCGGCGCCGCGCACGACGGTGTCCGACCCGGCGGCGGCGAACTCCGCCCCAGCGGCCCGTCCGACGGAGGCGGGCCTGTCGGCCGGGGACGGCGCCTTTCTGCCCGGCTGTGGGTCGGCGGTGACTGGTGCGAGGAGGGGGTGGCCCGGGAGCGCGGGGTAGCTGGGGCGGCCGGGAAGCCCGGGCGCTTCCGGGAGCGTGACTTCGCCGGTGGGGGGTGCGGGCGGGGGTGGGAGGAGCTCCGACGGCCCCGGGAGGTTCGGGAGGTCTGGCAGGTCTGACAAGTCCGGCAGTTCCGGGAGCACTGGCAGTTCGGGGAGCACGGGCAGGTCCGGCAGCTTCGGCGGCGTCTGCGGCTTCGGGGCCGCTGGTGGATCGGGCGGTGCGGGCAGCTCGGACAACACCGGCAGCTTGGGCGACGGCAACGACGAGGACGACGCCTTCGCCCGCGCCTCTCCCAGCCCCTCGGACACCGCCTCGCCGGTGTCACCGGCCACCCGTACGACCCGCTCTCCCGCGGTTCTCGCGTCGACCCCCGCCAGCGGAACCCCGTCCGCTCCGGACACGGAGCGAGGGTCCCGCGAGTCGATCCACCCGGCCGAGGCGTGCGCGGTGGGCCGCTGCCGGGGCTCCCGGGCGTGGGCGTCCGGCCGGCCCCTGCCTGCCAGGACATGAGCGTCAGATCGGGCCAAAGGCCTCTGCTCGCCGGCGACCCACCCCGCCGCGCCGTCCGTCAGCGCCCGCACGCCGTCCGCCGCATACGCCCGTTCCCCGCACAGCAGCCCGATGACGAGCATGCCGCCCACCAGCAGCACCACTCGGAGCGCACACCACCCGGCCGCTGTGCGCGGCATGCGCGCAGCGGCACCGGGCAGGACTGGTGACCAGGTCAAGGGGGAGAGTTTCCTCCCGTGCTACGGAACAAGCGCGGAACGCATCACGCGTCACGAGCGACGAGTCGGCACGACGCGGTGCTGCCCGGCGCGGCACGACGCACCGCCGAGCAGGCGCCGATCCTCGCACGGGAGTGCGGAGGTTACGCAAGCCCTTTCCCGCTGATGGCCAGTCATATCCGTTCGGCCGACCGGAGTCGGACGACGACACATCGGCACATCGCCATCCGACATCCGGTCGCCCCTCACCACCGCGGTCCCCGGCACGTCACGCCGCATCCGGTATCGGCAGCGGACGCTTCTCGATCGCCGCCGCCATCACCTCCGGGAACAGATCGGGCGTGCAGGCGAACGCCGGTGCCCCCAGCGCGCCGAGCGCGGCCGCATGCTCCCGGTCATACGCTGGCGCTCCCTCGTCCGAGAGCGCCAGCAGCGTCACGAACTGCACCCCCGAGGCCTTCATCGCCGCGACGCGCTTGAGCATCTCGTCCCGTATGCCTCCCTCGTAGAGGTCGCTGATCAGCACGACCACCGTCTCCGCGGGCCGGGTGATCTGCGACTGGCAGTAGGCGAGTGCCCGGTTGATGTCCGTGCCACCGCCCAACTGCGTCCCGAACAGGACGTCGACAGGGTCGTCGAGCTGGTCCGTGAGGTCGACGACCGCCGTGTCGAAGACGACGAGTCGCGTGGAGATCGTCCGCATCGAGGCGAGCACCGCTCCGAACACCGATGCGTACACGACGGATGCCGCCATGGATCCCGACTGGTCGATACAGAGGATGACCTCCTTCTTCGTGGACTGGGACGCCCGCCCGTACCCGATGAGCCGCTCCGGCACGATCGTTCGGTACTCGGGCAGGTAGTGCTTGAGGTTGGCCGCGATCGTGCGGTTCCAGTCGATGTCGTGATGGCGGGGCCGGCTGATCCTGGCGCTGCGGTCGAGGGCGCCGGTGAGGGTGGCCCGGGTGCGGGTGGCGAGCCGCTTCTCCAGGTCCTCGACGACCTTGCGCACGACGGCCCGTGCCGTCTCCTTCGTCGTCTCGGGCATGGCCTTGTTGAGCGACAGCAGCGTGCCGACGAGGTGCACGTCGGCCTCCACCGCCTCCAGCATCTCCGGCTCCAGCAGGAGCGTGGCGAGACCGAGCCGGTCGATGGCGTCGCGCTGCATGACCTGTACGACGGAGGAGGGGAAGTACGTCCGGATGTCGCCGAGCCAGCGCGCCACGGACGGCGCCGACGCCCCGAGCCCCGCCGAACGGTCCCGGCCTCCCTGCGGCTTCTCGCCCTTGCCGTAGAGCGCGGTGAGCGCTCCGTCCATCGCGGCGTCCCGCCCGGACAGTTCGCACCCGGTGCCGTCCGCCGCGTCGCCCCCGAGCACGAGCCGCCACCGCCGCAACCGCTCCCGCGCCGGGTCCGTCACCTCGGCCGTCATCCCCGTCCTCCCTCGCGAGGCCGTTCCCACAGCGGGATCACCGGCACGGCCGTCGTCGGCCGGCCTTCCGCCGACGACCCGTCCCCCACGGTGTCTCCCGTGTCCGCGCTCGGAGTCGATCGCCTCAGTCCGTCGGTCGTCATCCCGTCACCCCCACCAGGTCGTTGCCGATGTGCTCTTCCCCTTCGTCCAGCCCGAGCAGCAGCCGCACGACCGGCAGCACGGCGTCCGCGCGCACCATGTCGAGCTCCGCCGCGAAGCCGGGTATGCCGGAGCCTGTTCCTGCCACACCGCTCCCGGCCCCCGGTCCACGCCGGACCAGTTCGCCGAGGGTCCGCCGCACCCCGGGCTCGTACGCCGAGAACGTCCGCCGCAGCAGGGGCAGCACGTCCGTGAACGCCTCCGCCGGAACCCCGGTCAGCCACGCGTCGACCAGCCCGAGCAGCCGCTCGTCGTGCACCAGGAGCATTCCGCCCCCGGAGCCGCCTCCGACGAAGCCCTCGATCCACGCGGCCGCGTCCGCCGGTGGCGTGCCCGGGGACAGGACGAGCCCCATCAGGCGCGCCGCCTCGTCCTGCGCCAGCTCCCCGTCGTCGAGCAGGAGCCGCACGGCGCGCCCCCTGATCACCCCGGGTACGGTGTCCCGCCCGCACAGCACACGCAGCACCGACTGCCATCGGGCTCGCAAGTGACCCTGTCCTGCTGCGGGCGCGTCCCCCAGGAGCCCCACCGCCCCGTGCACCGCGTCGACATGACGCCGCATCTCCTCGGCACCGTCCGCGTCGAGCGCGGCGCAGGCCGGGGGCAGGCCGACGAAAATCCGCTCGGCCAGACCCGCCGCGACCTCTCCCAGCGCCCCGGTGTCCGTGCCGCGCACATCGCCGTAGCGCAGGGAGCGGACCAGCGCCGGCAGCGCCTGGGCCAGCTGGCCGACGTCACTGTCGAGGGCCGCCCGGTCAGCGAGGATCCGCATCACCGTCGGCAGCGCGTCGGGCAGTTCGGCCAGCAGGCAGCGCTCGGCGAGTGCGGTGACGTCGGCGAGCCCCCGCGCGGCCACGGCGTCCGCCTCGGCCTTGGCGGTCGCGGCGGACAGGACGGTCGTCCCCCACACCCCGGCCTCGGCGACCCGTACGGACAGCTCGGGCTCCCAGTGCAGCCGCCACGTCTCCCGGAACGTGCCCGTGCTGCCGCGCGAGGCGGCCGGCTCGCCCCACGCGACGCCGAGCAACCGCAGCCGGTGCAGCAGTCTGCTGCGGGCGGCATCGGTCTCCTTGCGCAGGTCGAGCTCCAACTCCCGCTCCAGCGCCTCCGGCTTCAGCCGCAGCCGGCGCTGGAGCCGGGCGAGGTCCCGCTGCAACGGAACAGCCGGCGCCGACGCAGGCACCTCCCCCAGCACGTCCCCCACGATCAGCCGGTCCTGCACCAGCGCCAGCGGCACGTCCGAGCCCTCGCACATCACCGCCCGCACCGCGTCGGTCGTCTCGCTCAGGCCGGGCAGCGGACGGCCGCGCATCGCGGCGAGCGTCTCGGCCAGCCGCACGGCCTCGATGACGTGCGCGGAGGAGACGAGCCGGTCCTCGGCCCGCAGCAGCCCCGCCACCTTGGTCATCCACCGCTCGACCGGCCGGTCCGGGGCGCTGAACAAGTGCCCGTACCAGCCCGGCGAGTCGATACCGGCGCCGTACCCGCTGATCCGGGACAGCCGGCGGTGGGTCCACGGCACCCACGTCATGTCCGTCTTGACCTTGGGCAGCCCCTTCAGCAGCGCCTTGTCGGCGGCGACGGTGGCCTTCCGCCGCAGGGCGGGCACATGCCACGCCCCGCACACCACGGCCACCCCGTCCTCGAACTCCCGCTGCGCGGCCCGCACCTGGATCCGCATGTACGCCTCGCGCACCAGGTCCCGGTCGTGTCCCCCGCTGCCGTAGGTCTCCCGCAGCGCCCCCATCGCCTCCTCGAGCACGGTGAACGGCGCGAGCGCGTCCCCCTTCCCCACGCCCCGGTGCTCCACGACGTCCTCCCACCACCGCTCCGGGTCGTCGTAGCCGGCGGTCTCGGCGAGCATCCCGAGCGGATCGATCCGCAGGTCGGCGGGGCCGGGGCAGGGGTCGGAGCCGGAATCGCCCTCGCTGTCCGCCGTCTCGGCGTCCAGAGGGGATTCCCCCTCCGCTCCGGCCTCGTCCTCCTGCCTCCCCCAGGCCAGCGTGTGCGTGGCCGGCAGGTCGATGAAGCGAGCCGGGACGTCGTGTTCCAGGGCCCAGCGGATGGCGACCCACTCCGGGGAGAACTCGGCCAGCGGCCAGAACGCCGAACGGCCGGGCTCGTCGACGGCATGGGCGAGCAGGGCGACCGGCGGCCGCATCTCCTCGTCGGCGGCTAGCGGAATCAGGGCATCGGCCTCGGGCGGCCCCTCGATCAGGACGACCCGCGGCCGGGCCTCCTCCAGCGCCGCCCGCACCGCGCGCGCCGACCCCGGCCCGTGATGCCGCACCCCGAGCAGCAACGGCCCCGCTCCGGCCGCCCGGCCCACGGCTTCTTCCACGCCCGTCACTTGTTCCCCTCCCATCCCTGTCCCGGCCCCGCAACCAACCCCCGCCCCGCGTCGCTCACACGCTCACCTCCCGGCAGGCGCGATAGAAGTCCTTCCAGCCGTCCCGCTCGCGGACCACCGTCTCCAGGTACTCCTGCCAGATGACGCGGTCGGCCGCCGGGTCGCGGACCACCGCGCCGAGGATGCCCGCGGCCACGTCGCCCGGCCGCAGCACGCCGTCGCCGAAGTGGGCCGCCAGGGCGAGTCCGTTGGTGACGACGGAGATCGCCTCGGCCGTGGACAGCGTGCCGCTCGGCGACTTCAGCTTCGTCCGGCCGTCGGTCGTGACACCGTCGCGCAGCTCGCGGAAGACCGTGACGACCCGGCGGATCTCGTCGAGGCCGTCGGGCGCGGCCGGCAGGTCGAGGGAGCGGCCGATCTGATCCACGCGGCGCGAGACGATGTCGACCTCGGCCTCGGGGCTCTCCGGCAACGGCAGCACCACCGTGTTGAACCGGCGGCGCAGGGCGCTGGACAGGTCGTTGACCCCGCGGTCGCGGTCGTTGGCCGTGGCGATCAGGTTGAAGCCGCGGACCGCCTGCACCTCCTGGCCCAGCTCCGGTATCGGCAGTGTCTTCTCCGACAGGATCGTGATGAGCGTGTCCTGCACGTCGGCCGGGATACGCGTCAGCTCCTCGACGCGGGCGGTCATGCCGTCGGCCATGGCCCGCATGACCGGGCTGGGCACGAGGGCGTCGCGGCTCGGGCCGTGGGCGAGCAACTGCGCGTAGTTCCAGCCGTACCGGATGGCCTCCTCCGGTGTGCCGGCCGTGCCCTGCACCAGCAGGGTGGAGTCGCCGCTGACCGCTGCGGCCAGATGCTCGGAGACCCAGGTCTTCGCCGTCCCGGGCACACCGAGCAGGAGCAGGGCGCGGTCGGTGGCGAGTGTGGTGACGGCGACCTCGACGATGCGGCGCGGGCCGACGTACTTGGGTGTGATCACCGTGCCGTCCGGCAGCGTGCCGCCGAGCAGGTACGTCGCCACCGCCCAGGGCGACAGCTTCCAGCGGGCCGGACGCGGACGGTCGTCCTGCGCGGCCAGCGCGGCGAGTTCACCGGCGAAGGCGTCCTCGGCGTGCGGCCGCAGCTCTTCCGCCTCGGTTACGTCCGCGGGTGCGCCCGCCCTCGCGTTCGCGGGCGCGGACCCGTTCTGGCTCGGGTCGACGGACGTCGGTTCTACGGACACAGGCATGGCTGAGTCCCCCTCCAGCTCGGCCGGTTCGGATCTGGCATCCACGTTGCACCACACCACTGACAATGCGTTCCGACCTGCGCAAACGCCCAGCCTGAGGCGCTCACCGACCCGATTGTCAGTGGTGGGATCTACCTTCGATGGCATGACTCAGCAGGGGGTGCGCTGGACCGCGGACCAGGTGCTGGCACTGGCGCCTGACGCGGCATCACGCAAAGCGGGGAGCAAACTCGGCGCGGCGGGGCCGTGGTCCGAGGCGGGCAGTTCCGACGAGGGGACGGTGTGGGGCCTGTGCAAGGGCAGCGGAAGCAAGCCGTATCAGACGGTCGTCGACATCGCGGGCGCCTCCGGGCCCGCGTACAAGTGCAGTTGTCCGAGCCGCAAGTTCCCGTGCAAGCACGCGCTCGGGCTGATGCTGCTCTGGGCGGGCGGCGACGCCGCTGTGCCGACGGGAGAGGCGCCGGAGTGGGCCGGGCAGTGGATAGCGGGGAGGCGTGGCCGCGCGGAGGAGAAGAAGGCCGCGGACAGCTCCGGTTCGCCGTCCGGGTCCGCTGATCCGGAGGCGGCGCGCCGCCGGGCGGAGCGGCGGGCGGAGCGGGTCACGGCGGGTGCGGTGGAGCTGGAGCAGCGCCTGGCGGACCTGTTGCGCGCCGGCCTGGCGACGGCGGAGCAGTCGGGTTACGGCCTGTGGGAGGAGACGGCGGCCCGCATGGTCGACGCCCAGGCGCAGGGCCTGGCCGGCCGGGTCCGGGAGTTGGGGACGATCCCGTCCACCGGGCCGGGCTGGCCGGTGCGTCTGCTGGAGGAGTGCGCGCTGCTGCATCTTCTCGGTCAGGGCTGGCTGCGCCGCGAGCGGCTGCCCGAGGCCCTCGCCGCCACGGTCCGCTCCCGCATCGGCCTGCCGGCCTCGGCGGACGGCCCGCCGGTGCGGGACCGCTGGCTGGTGCTCGCCCAGTACGACACGGCGGACACGCGCCTGACGACCCGCCGGATCTGGCTGTACGGCGCCGACTCGGACCGGACCGTTCTGCTCCTCTCCTACGGCGCCGCCGGCCGCGCCCCGGAGCTGGCGCTGCCGGTGGGGCTGGCGCTGGAGGCCGAGGTGTCCGCCTATCCGGGCGCCGGCCAGCTGCGGGTGGCCCTGGGCGAACAGTTCGCACCACCCGCGCCGACGGCGATACGCCCACGGGGGGTGACGACGTCCCAGGCGGCCGCCCGTTACGGCGACGCCCTGCGCGACGACCCCTGGCTGGAGTCCGTCCCGGTGACGCTGGGCCGGGTCGTCCCCACCCCGGACGGCGGCTCCTGGCAGTTGGCGGACGCGGACGAGGACGCGGCGTTGCCGCTCACTCCCTCCGCGCGCTCCCGGCCGGGTCTTTGGCGGCTCGTCGCGCTGTCGGGCGGCGCGCCGGTCAGGGTCTTCGGCGAATGCGGCCACCAGGGCTTCACGCCTCTGACGGCCTGGCCCGAGGGCCCGGGCGACGCGATAGCCCTGTGCTGAGCCGACGCCGAGCCCGACACCGACGCCGATCCCGACACCGGCGGCAATCCCGACACCGACGCCGATCCCGACACCGACGGCAATCCCGACACCGACGCCGATCCCGACACCGACGGCAATCCCGACACCGACGGCAATCCCGACACCGACGCCGATCCCGACACCGGCGGCAATCCCGTCACCGACGCCCCGACGCCAACGCCGCCGCCGACCCGGCTTTCCGACCCGACCCACCCTTCTCTCGAATCCGCGAATTTTTCAGGCATCCCGGGACAACCGGTAAGGGTGAGCCTTCAACCACCCCGGGCGCCCCACGGAAAGGAAGCTCATGAACAGGACCTCCGCTCCTGTGGACGCGCCCGCGACGGGCGCCTGGGAGGGGCTCGTCACCACGGCTCTGCTGGGCACGGACCGGCGCACCCCGCCGGGCGCCGGGCCGGGCCCGGAGGCACCGGTGGCCCTGCTGGACGCGGCGGCCGTGGAGACCGTACGCCGACGGGCCGGTCTGCGTCCGGCGCGGGCGGCGGAGCGTCCGCAGCCCGCCCCGGAGGACCCGCGTCCGCAATTGCCGCCGGCGGCCGGCCGCAGACTCGCGCTGCTGCTGGCCGACCGCCCCGGCGCGTCCGGCGGCGGCCGCCGGGGCACCGCGCCCGACCTGACGGAGCTGCTGCCCCAGTGGCTCACGGCGGCCAACGCCCGTGGTTTTGCACCGCCTCCGCAGGTGCTTCCCGCGTTGCTCGACGCGGCCCGGGGGCGTACCGACCTGCGTCCGTCGGCGCTGGAGTTCGCGGGGCCGCGGGCCCTGTGGCTGGCGCGGCTGAACCCGGACTGGCGGTTCGCCCTGCGCTCGACACCGGGCGGCGGTGCGGCCCTGCCGCATCTCGAGGACGACGACGGCGTCCGGCAGCTGTGGCAGGAGGGTCTGTTCGCCGAACGGGTCGCCCTGCTGTCCGCCCTGCGCTCCCGCGACCCTGCCGCCGCGCGCGATCTGCTCGCGACGACCTGGTCGACGGAACGGGCCGAGGACCGGCTGATGTTCCTCGACTCCCTGCGCACGGGACTGGGCCCGGACGACGAGCCGTTCCTGGAGCAGGCCCTGGCCGACCGCAGCCGCAACGTCCGGGCGACGGCGGCGGAACTGCTGTCGGCGCTGCCCGGTTCGGCGCTCGCCGCGCGGATGGCGGTCAGGGCGGAAGCGTGCGTGGCCATCGACCACACCCAGGCCACCCAAGCCACCCAGGCAGCAGGGGGCACCGAGCCTTCGGGAGCCACTGTGGCCACGCCGACGATCGCCGTCGAAGCGCCGCACGAGTGCGATGCGGACATGGAGCGCGACGGCGTCGTGGCGAAGGCGCCCGCGGGGCGGGGTGAACGGTCCTGGTGGTTCGGCCAGTTGGTGGAGGCGGCCCCGCTCGGGACCTGGTCCCGGCGGCTGGGCGGGCGGACGCCCCGGGAGATCGTGGCGCTGCCGGTCACGGACGACTGGCAGGGCGAACTGCACGCGGCGTGGTGCCGGGCCGCCGTGCGTCAGCGGGACGCCGAGTGGTCGCGCGCGCTGCTCGGGGAGCCCTCGGCACCGGAGGCGGGCGGCCCGGGCGCGGTGTCCCTGGCCGAACGCGCCAAGCTGCTCGGCACGCTGGACGCCGCCGAGCGGGCCGAGTGGGTGGCCGGCTTCATCGCGACGCACGGCCTGTCCGAAGCGTTTCAGCTGCTCGGGGTGTGCGCGGTGCCGTGGGCGCCGCCGCTCGGCCGGGCGGTGGTGGACGCGCTCAACATCGCGCGGGACGCGGGGAGTTATCCATGGAGTTTCAGCGGAGTCATGGGCTTGGCCGAGCGTTGCCTCGATCCGTCCGAGGCCGGCCGCCTCGACGCCCTGCTGGCCGTACCGGACGAGCCGGAGAACGCCTCACCCGGCGCCGGGGGCTACTGGGCGGAGGCCTTCCAGCGCCTGGTCACGACGTTGCGCCTGCGGGCGGCGATGACCGAGGAGCTGAACACTCCCTGACCACGGCCCGCTTCACGGGGCCGACAGGAGCCGCAGCGGCCGAGCGCGTTGCCGTCACGGCAGAGGGCCATCACGCACCGACGACACCCCGGGCCACCGGCCCGAACCCCGACGCCACCGGCCCGGACTCCGGCGCCACCGACCCGGACCCCGGCGCCACCGCCGGAGGCCTACGCGCCAGCCGGCTGGCGCGCGTTCGCCCGGACCCAGTCCACGATCGACGCCGTCGTCGCGCCGGGCGTGAAGATCTCCGCGACGCCCTTCTCCTTCAGCAGGGGAATGTCCGCTTCGGGGATGATCCCGCCGCCGAAGACCAGGATGTCCTCCGCGTCCCGCTCCTTGAGCAGGTCGATCACCGCAGCGAAGAGCGTGTTGTGCGCGCCGGACAGGATGGACAGCCCGATCGCGTCGGCGTCCTCCTGGAGCGCCGTGTCGACGATCTGCTCGGGAGTCTGGTGGAGCCCGGTGTAGATGACCTCCATACCGGCGTCGCGCAGGGCCCGTGCGATCACCTTGGCCCCGCGATCGTGGCCGTCGAGCCCCGGCTTCGCCACCACCACGCGGATCGGACCGGCTGCCACACCCATCACTGCCTCCATGAAGCGACTACATCCATCCGTACCGACAAGTACCGCACACATCGCGCACGTCGTACAGCACGGACACCCCGCCCCGATATGTCCGGGCAAGTGAACGAACGTTATCTCCACGATCCCGCGACCGGCAGTTTCGCGGTGCGGACCGAGGGGGAAATCACACGATGGGACAAGCGCAAGGGGAGCCGCGACGGAGTCGCCGTACCGCCGCCCCACCCACCACGCACAGCGGCGGTACGGCACTTCGGCGAAGGCACGCGGGACACGCAGGGCACGCACAGCACGCAGGGCAGACACGGCGCAACAGCGGGGAGCCTCGTCGCCGCACCGGCAGGGGACCTCGTCGCACCACTGGCGTCACACGCGCCACAAGCCGCGCTCCTTCCCCGCGGCTCACGCCGCTCACGCAGTCATCGGCCGTCTTCGCCGCTGCTTTCCACGAGGGCGCACGGGGGGCGGCTGTCCTCCCGCGCGCCGACAGGAGGTCGGCCATGAAGGTCACCAGGGCTGCTCTGCCCTTTCTTCCGTTCTGCCAGCGTCTGCTGCCGAGCCGGCTGGCGGGACTCTCCCTGGCACTCCTGAAGGCCACGGCCCTGGAGATCGCGATTCTGGCCGGGCATCTCCTCCTCTATCCCTCCGGCATCCCACAGGAGCGACGGGCCCCGGCTCCGGCCCTGCCCACGACCGGCGCCGCCCAACTGCCCACGGAGGCCAAGCCCCCGGTCGTCCTGCTGCACGGCTTCATCGACAACCGCTCGGTCTTCGTCCTGCTGCGCCGCAGCCTCGCCCAGCACGGCAGGCAGCAGATCGAGTCCCTCAACTACTCGCCGCTGACCTGCGACATACGCGTCGCGGCCGAGCTGCTCGGCCGGCACATAGAGGAGGTCTGCGAACGCACCGGCGCGCCCCAGGTCGACGTCGTCGGGCACAGCCTCGGCGGCCTGATAGCGCGTTACTACGTGCAGCGGCTCGGCGGCGACACGCGCGTGCGGACCCTCGTGACACTCGGCACGCCGCACTCGGGCACCCGAGTGGTGCCCCTGGCCGACGCGCACCCCATCGTGCGCCAGATGCGCCCCGGCTCACCGGTGCTCGAGGAGCTCACTCGGCCTGCCCCGGGCTGCCGTACACACTTCGTCAGCTTCTGGAGCGACCTGGACCACGTGATGGATCCGCTGGAGACGGCCTGTATCGACCATCCCGATCTGACGGCCGAGAACGTGCGGGTGACCGGCATCGGCCATCTCGCCCTGCCCGTGCACCCCGCTGTCGCCAACGGAATACGGCAGGTCCTCGACACGGCCCGCCCGGGTGAACCGTCCGCCGGCCGGACCGGCGGTCTGACGGTGGCCTGAGACTCGTCATACAGCCGGCACACAGCGTCGAAGCACCGATCAGCCTCGAACAAACTTCGAACACAGGGCCAAGCTCGTGCCCGCAGTCCGCCAAAACACGGCCGAATGCCCGTTTCCTGCGCGCGCGAAACCTGCCGAAGATTGTCGTGCCCGCGTACCGCCGGGTACAGTCGCCGCACTGCTCTGGCAGCCCCTGTTGTCGAGGCGAAAGAGAAGTTGGTGAACGACCGTCACCCGTCGGGGACCATGACCCCGGCTCCGGCTTCCGACGCCGACTCGGCGCACTACGCGTCGTACGGCACCCAGGAAGCCCAGTACGGCGACTTCACCACGTACGGCGACCACGCCGCCACTGGATTCGACACCACGGGTACCGACGGCAGCGGTTTCGCCGCCACCGGCCACACCACCGCGACGTTCGCCACCGATCCCCTCTTCGGTGACATGCCGGGCAGCGGCCACGGCACGGGCACGTACGACACCGGCCACTGGCCCACCGGCACGCACGAGAACCCGCATTACGACGCGTACGCGGCCCAGCACCACGCCTCCTACGACACCGGCGTCTACGACACGACTTCTTGGACGGCCGAGCAGCAGCCGCTCTCGGTCATCCCGCAGCAGGCCACCTCCCCGGACGCCACCGGGCAGTGGGACGCCGACGCCTGGCTCCAGCCCGACCAGTCCGGCAATGCGGCCGACCAGACCCAGCAGTGGGAATGGGGCACGCAGGCCTTCGACACCGGTGCCTACGACGCCACGCAGTGGAACACCGACGGCGCCGCCGCACCGGCGCCCGACGCGTACGAGCAGCACGGCGAAACCTTCGAGCAGCACGAGACGGCGACGTTCGAGCAGGTCGCCTACGACGAAGCCGCCGGGGCCGCCGGCCACGACCCCGCTACGGACGGCGGCGAGTCGGCCGCCACCGGCGAACTGCCCACCGTCACCCCGCTCCTGGACGACCAGGAAGAGGCCGGCCCGCGCGCCGCCTCGCGGGCGGCCTCCCGCGCCGGATCCCGTTCCCGCCGCCGCACGCCCCCCAAGCGCTCGGCGCTGATGACCCTCGCGGTGCCCTCGGCGTGTGTGATGGGCGTCGCGGGGATCGCCGCCGCCTCCGTCGGCAGCCTCACCGACGACGGCGCCGTGGAGGCGCAGACGACCGCGGCGGACGCGCAGCCGGTGCAACCGGCCACCGCCAACAACAAGCTGGACACGCAGCTTCAGAGCCTCGCCGCCGGCGCCGACGACTTCGCCGACCGGGCCAGCCGCACGCAGGAGCGCATCGACCTCAAGGCCCAGCAGGCGGCCGAGCGGAAGCGGGCGGCGGAGGAGGCGGCCCGCAAGGAGCGGCTGCGCCCGAAGTTCGCCCTGCCGGTCGCCCGGCACGGACTCAGCGCCTACTACGGCCAGTCCGGCATCAACTGGATGTCCCTGCACTCCGGCATCGACTTCCCCGTCTCGTACGGCACGACCGTGATGGCCGCGACCGACGGCACCGTGCGCACGCAGTGGAACAGCGCGTACGGCAACATGATGATCGTGACCGCGAAGGACGGCACGGAGACGTGGTACTGCCACCTCTCCACCTACACGGTCCCCTCCGGTACGACCGTGAAGGCCGGCGATCCGATCGCGCGCTCCGGCAACTCCGGCAACTCGACCGGCCCCCATCTGCACTTCGAGGTGCGCCCGGCCGGCGGCTCGGCGATCGACCCGCTCCCGTGGCTGCGCAGCCACGGCATCGACCCGACGTAACGTCCCGGCAGCCCCCGCCGGTCGCCCGGCAGGGGCCGATCTCTCCGGCCTACAGCTTCTCCACCGGCGCGTACCGCAGCAGCAGCCGCTTCGGCTTGGTGTCCCCGAAGTCGATGGTGGCCTCGGCGTTCGCGCCCGTGCCCTTGACCGCGACGACGGTCCCGAGCCCGAACTGGTCGTGCGTGACCCGGTCCCCGACCGCCAGTCCCACGACCGGCTTCTCCGAGGTGCGGCGCGTGGCGAAACCGGACGCGCCCGACGCCGACGAACGGGAACGGGACGACGACAGCGAGGCCGCCACCCCGGAGACCGGTCCGGAGGACGCGGGCGCGGTCGCTCCCGTCCGCTTCCACTGCACATGGGCCGGCGGGATCTCCTCCAGGAACCGGGAGGGCGGGTTGTACGACGGCTGGCCCCAGGCGCTGCGCAGGGTGGACCGCGTCAGATACAGCCGTTCCCGCGCGCGCGTGATGCCGACGTACGCCAGGCGCCGCTCCTCCTCCAGCTCCTTGGTCTGGCCGAGGGCGCGCATGTGCGGGAAGACGCCGTCCTCCATGCCGGTCAGGAAGACGACCGGGAACTCCAGGCCCTTGGCGGTGTGCAGGGTCATCAGCGTGATGACGCCGTCGCCGTCCTCCTCGTCGGGGATCTGGTCGGAGTCGGCGACCAGCGCGACCTGTTCGAGGAAGTCGGACAGTGTGCCACCCGGGGCGGCAGCCCCTGAGGTCTCCGCGCCCTCGCCGCGCTCCTGCTCGAACTCCATGGCGACGGCGGCGAGTTCCTGGAGGTTCTCGATCCGGGTCTCGTCCTGCGGGTCGGTGGAGGCCTGCAACTCGGCGAGGTACCCGGTGCGTTCCAGGACGGCCTCCAGCACCGTGGCCGGTCCGGCGCCGGACTCGACGATCGTACGGAGGTCCTCCATCAGCGTGTTGAACCGCTTGACGGCGTTGGTGGAGCGCGCGGCCATGCCGTACGCCTCGTCGACGCGCTTCAGCGCCTGCGGGAAGCTGATCTTCTCGCGCTGGGCCAGGGCGTCGATCATCGCCTCGGCGCGGTCGCCGATGCCCCGCTTGGGGACGTTGAGGATCCGGCGCAGTGGCACCGAGTCCTCCGGGTTGGCGAGCACCCGCAGGTAGGCCAGGACGTCCCGGACTTCCTTGCGCTCGTAGAAGCGGACACCGCCGACGACCTTGTAGGGCAGGCCGACGCGGATGAAGATCTCTTCGAAGACCCGGGACTGGGCGTTGGTGCGGTAGAAGACGGCGACGTCGCCTGCCTTGGCGTCGCCGGCGTCCGTGAGGCGGTCTATCTCGTCGGCGACGAACTGCGCCTCGTCGTGTTCGGTGTCGGCGACGTAGCCGGTGATCTGCGCGCCCGTGCCCGCGTTGGTCCACAGGTTCTTGGGGCGGCGGGACTCGTTGCGCTCGATGACCGCGTTGGCCGCGCTGAGGATCGTCTGGGTGGAGCGGTAGTTCTGCTCCAGCAGGATCGTCGTCGCGTCCGGGTAGTCCTCCTCGAACTGGAGGATGTTGCGGATCGTCGCACCGCGGAAGGCGTAGATCGACTGGTCGGCGTCACCCACCACGCACAGCTCGGCGGGCGGGACGTCGTCCGGGCCCGGCGGTACGTCGACGGGGTGCTCGGAGGTGCCGACGAGCTCCCGGACGAGGGCGTACTGGGCGTGGTTGGTGTCCTGGTACTCGTCCACCAGGACATGGCGGAAGCGGCGGCGGTAGTGCTCGGCGACGTCCGGGAAGGCGCGGAGCAGGTTGACCGTCGTCATGATCAGGTCGTCGAAGTCGAGGGCGTTCGCCTCGCGCAGCCGCGACTGGTACATCGCGTAGGCCTGGGCGAGGGTCTTCTCGAAGCCGTCGGAGGCCTGGGCGGCGAAGTCCTCCTCGTCGATCAGCTCGTTCTTCAGGTTGCTGACCTTGGCGCTGAAGGACTTCGGCGGGAAGCGCTTGGGGTCGAGGTCCAGGTCGCGGCAGACCAGGGCCATCAGGCGCTTGGAGTCGGCGGCGTCGTAGATCGAGAAGGAGGACGTGAAGCCGAGCTTCTTGCTCTCGCGCCGCAGGATGCGCACGCACGCGCTGTGGAAGGTCATCACCCACATCGCGTTCGCCCGCGGGCCGACGAGCTGCTCGACGCGTTCCTTCATCTCGCCCGCGGCCTTGTTGGTGAAGGTGATCGCGAGGATCTGGCCCGGGTGCACACCCCGCTCGGCGAGCAGGTGGGCGATGCGGTGCGTCAGCACGCGGGTCTTGCCGGAGCCGGCGCCGGCCACGATGAGCAGCGGGGAGCCGGAGTGGACGACGGCGGCGCGCTGGTTGTCGTTCAGCCCCTCCAGGAGGGTGGCGGTGTCCACCACCGGGCGCGGGGCGCCGTCGCGGTAATAGGCGTCACGGTCCGGGGGCACGTCGAACTTCCCGCCGAACAGATCGTCCGGAACCGGCTCCGGTACGTGATCGTCCTCGGGTGGCGGCGGGGGCTCGTCCGCGGGGCCCCGCTGGGCCTGGAGGTCCGCCAGGAAGCTGTCGTCAAAGAGGCTGCTCATCGCTCTCCGAGTCTAGGGCGCCCCACTGACAGCCCGCCGCCGCCCTGAGAACATCGCCGAAAGGATCCCCTCGTCACCCTGCATCCACGCACGATCACAGCCCGCTACGCCGTCACAATTATGACGAACTCATGACCAACCCCCCTCCACCGGTGACGCTCGGCGACACTCTCGGCTAAGGTCACGAAAATGTATCGGGCATATCGCCCATCAACCTTCACAAGGGCCACACCAGTTGGCTACCGTGCGGGCAGGCCGCACGACCCCCACCGGCGAACGTCGCCGGGCCGCGCGGCCTCCGCCGAGTCCGGTGTGCCGCAGCGGCAGCCGGAGCCGGGGACCCAACCGAGAACTCTGGGGTGAATCGGCCCCACTCCGCCCTTCGCGGAGACGGCCGTAGGGCAACCCTTCCGATGTACCCGCCCGAACCCGACAGCTAACCCGGTAGGCGGAGCATGGAAGGAGTCGCCTCCCTTGGCGTCGCACCGCAAGTCGCGTCCCGCGGGTACGCGCGTCGCAGGCATACGGACCCCCGCCCTCGCAACGGCGGCCCTCACGTCCGTGGCCCTGCTGTCCCAGTCGGCCAACGCCGCCCCCGAGGCCGACGACAAGCCGAGCCTGGAGGAAGTCGAGAAGAAGGTCGACGACCTCTACCGCCAGGCCGAGTCGGCCACCGACAAGTACAACGCGGCCAAGGAGAAGACCGCGAAGCAGCGCAAGCGCGTCGACACCCTCCTCGACGGCGTCGCGCAGCGCACCCAGAAGCTCAACGAGGCGCGGGAGAAACTGGGTTCGTTCGCCGCCGCCCAGTACCGCACCGGTGCCTCCGCCCCGGACACGGCGACGTTCCTGCTCGCGGACACCCCGCAGGACTACTTCGACCAGACCCAGCTGATGGACCGGATGACCGGCCGTCAGAAGATCGCGGTCGACGACTACGTCACCCAGCAGTCCGAGACGATGAAGAAGCGTCAGGAGGCCACCGAGAGCCTCGAGACGCTCAACGAGACGCAGGGCGACCTGAAGACGGCCAAGGCGACCGTCCAGCGGAAGCTCGCCGAGGCGCGCGAACTGCTGTCGAAGCTGACCGCCGAGGAGAAGGCGCGGCTCGCGGCGATCGAGAGGGAGAAGCAGCAGGAGGCCGCCCGCAAGGCCGCCGAGCTGGCCCGGCAGCAGGCCGCACAGCAGCAGGCGCAGGAGGAGGCCGCCCAGCAGCAGGAGAGCGAAGCGTCCTCGTCGTCGGGAGCGTCCTCCTCGACGGGCTCGTCCTCCTCGACGGCCCCGGCCGACTCCTCGTACGCCACCAAGGCCGAGAAGGCCCTCGCCTTCGCCCGCGCCCAGATCGGCAAGCCGTACGTCTGGGGCGCCGTCGGCCCCGGCTCCTACGACTGCTCCGGCCTCACCCAGGCCGCGTGGAAGGCCGCCGGTGTCACCCTGCCGCGCACGACGTGGGACCAGGTCAACGCCGGCACGACCGTTTCCCTGACCAATGCGCAGCCCGGTGACCTGGTCTTCTTCTACGACGACCTCTCACACGTCGGCATCTACATCGGCAACGGCATGATGATCCACGCCCCGAAGCCCGGCACCTATGTGCGCGAGGAATCGATCTACTACGACGGCGAGTCGTCGATCCACAGCGTGGTGCGGCCGGCCTGAGGGCCCGCACGTCACCGCGGGCACGCGCGCGTGAGGGCACTCACGCTTTTGGCAGCGCACGCGCGCGTGCCCCGCCTGGAACGGACGCGGCGCCTCCTAGCATCGGCTCCATGCCCGGCCCCTCCCCCTCCACCGCCTGGTGGGCGCAGCGAGCGCCGTCCGCGAGTGCCGCCGTGCTGGCGACCGGCACCCTTGCGGTCGGTCTGGATCTGGCGGGGTACGGCGTCCTCTCCCGCATCGTCCTCGGCCTGGCCTGCGCGGCCTGGCTGATGCTCGCCGCGGACTTCACCCTGCGGCTGCTGCTCGCCGGCACGAGACGGCGGGCGTACGCGGCCCTGCCGGGCCTCCTGGACACCGTGGCGACGGCCGCCCTCACCACCGTGGCGGCGACGGCCGTCCTGGGCACCGGCTTCTCGGCGGCCGGCTCGCAGTCCCTGGCGGCGGCACTGCTGGTGCTGGCCGTGCTGCTCTGGCCCGTGCCGCTGGCCCTCCCCGCGCAGGACGGGGAGCGGCGCCGGCCCGGCACGGTGTTCGCGCGCTGCATGGCCACGCAGGGACTCGCCGTGCTCGGCGCCACGCTCGCCGCTGCCGAGTCGGCGGCCTGGCTCGCGCACGCCGCGCTGGTGCTCTTCTGGCTGGGGCTCGTGCTGTACGTCCTCGCCCTGGCCCGTTTCGATGTGCGGCAGGTGGCCGAAGGGCGCGGCGACCACTGGCTCGCGGGCGGGGCGCTCGCCATCTCGGCGCTGGCCGGGGCGCGGCTGATCAGCTCCGACAGCGCACGCCTGTACCTGTGGAACGACGACGACCGCGGCGTCCTGCGCCATGTGACGGTCGTGCTGCTCGTGCTCGCACTGGCCGGCTGCGCCGTCCTGCTCGCCGCCGAGTTCCTACGGCCCCGCCCCCGTCACGACATCCGCCGCTGGGCGACCGTGTTCGCCTGGGCCAAGACGGCGGCGGCGGCACTGGCCGTCGCCGCCGCCCTCGACGTCTCCTGGCTCGACGGCCTCGGGGAGGTCTTGCTGTGGGTCGCGGTGGCCGCGTGGCTCGCGGTCACCGCCTGGGCGGTCGCCTCGGCCCGGACCTACGTCCTGCCCGGCCGGGTCAGGTCCAGAGCACGGCGATGAAAACGTTCGCCGTGGTCAGCGCCCCGACCAGGCCGAAAAGGCTCTTGTCCACCTTCTCGTCGTCCCGTTTCACGTAGACCAGGCCGAGGATCACGATCAGCAGGGCCAGCTTCACGCCGATCTTGATGTTGTTCACGGTCTGGTCGTCGGCCTGGTTGAGGCCGACCAGGATCACACCGGTGACCAGCATCGTCAGCGCGCCGTGCAGCATCGCCGGGGTGTAGCGGGCGGTGCCCGCGCCCATCGCCTTCATCTGGGTGAGGAAACCGCCCAGGAGGGCTGCGATGCCGATGATGTGGAGGCCGACGAAGAGGTGGATGAGTACGTCCATGAGGCCGGAGCCTAATCAGGGGCTCCACAGCCGCCCGACACCGGCCCGTCGGATGCATATATGCGCCCATAGCACCCGTCCGCCGTCCCGCGCCCATGATTCGGCGCATCGGTCATCACGCTGAGTTAAGGCGACGACGGCGAGACCAGCTCACGGTCGCATACGGTCACCGCCGGTCCTCTCGGGACACTTCCGCGCACCCGCCACCGGGCCGCCGCGACGAGGTTTAGCGTCCTCCCCCAGGTGCCCGGCTCCCCACCGCCGCCCGGGCCAGGGGCGGCAGTCGGACACCACCGCCGAGAAGGCCCGGCGGCGGTCCGCTCCCCCTGTGCGGGCCGTCGCCGGACGCGCAGGCCGCCCGTCCGCTCCCCCTGGCGGCCGTACGCACCCGCCGGCGGTCGCAGGAAAGGACGTGGCCCCCAGGTGGCAGCGCACCGCAAGCCCCGCCAGCGCTCCGCGAGCGGCAACAAGGCCCGTACGGCCGCCACGATCGCCCTGGCGGGCGCGGCGACCGCGACGGGCTTCGACGGCACCGGACACGCCGAACCCGAGCTCACCCCCGGCCAGGTCAAGGCCAAGGTGGACGAGCTGTACCAGGAGGCGGAGGTCGCCACCGAGAAGTACAACGGCGCGAAGGAGAAGGCAGAGGCGGCCGGACAGCGGCTGAAGGACCTCCAGGACCAGGCGGCACGCAAGGAGGAACGGTTCAACGCCGCCCGCGAGGCACTGGGTTCGGTCGCCGCCGCCCAGTACCGCGGGGGCGGCCTCGACCCCGCGGTCCAGCTCGTCCTGTCCGACGACCCCGACCGGTACCTCCAGAACGCCGAGTTCGTCGAGCGGGCCGGCAACCGGCAGCAGGCCGACGTCGCGCGCGTACGCCGGCAGCTCCGGGAGATCGAGCAGCTGCGCGGAGCCGCCCACATCGAGCTGACCTCCCTGAAATCACGGCAGACGGAGCTGAGACGGCACAAGAAGACGATCACCGGCAAGCTGGGCTCCGCGCGCCGGCTGCTGTCCCGGCTCAGCGCGCAGGAACGTGCCCGCATCAGCGACCCGGGGGGCGCGGACCGCGCCTCACGCTCCTCGACGGGTGCCCGTGACGGCCTGACCGCTCCCGGGTCCGTCAACGCCGAGGCACCCAACGCCCGCGCGGTCGCCGCCGTGTCCTACGCCTACCAGAAGCTCGGCAGCCCCTATGTCTGGGGCGCGACCGGCCCGAACGCCTTCGACTGCTCGGGCCTCGTCCAGGCCGCGTACCGGTCCGCGGGCGTCTCCCTGCCCCGCACGACGTACTCCCAGATCGACGCGGGCCGCCGCGTCTCCCGCTCCGAACTGCTCCCCGGGGACCTCGTGTTCTTCTACGCCGGCATCAGTCATGTCGGCATCTACGTGGGCGACGGCCGGATGATCCACGCCCCGAGCCCCTCCGCGCCGGTCCGGGTCGCCCCGCTCGACGAGATGCCGTTCACGGGCGCCACCCGGGTGGTGTGACCGGGCGTGGCGGCGCCACCGTCGCCGATCCGGCCTCTCCCACCGCCGTCAGGCGGCCCGGGGCTCCCGCGTCACACCAGCCGGCGAGCAGTCGCCCACCGCGTCAGCTCGTGCCGGTTGGAGAGCTGGAGCTTGCGGAGGACCGCCGAGACGTGCGACTCGACCGTCTTCACGGAGATGAACAGCTGCTTGGCGATCTCCTTGTACGCGTATCCCCGGGCGATGAGCCGCAGCACCTCGCGCTCGCGCTGGGTGAGGCGGTCCAGGTCCTCGTCGACCGGCGGCGCGTCCGTGGAGGCGAAGGCGTCGAGGACGAACCCGGCCAGCCGCGGGGAGAAGACCGCGTCGCCCTCCTGGACACGGAAGATGGAGTCGACGAGGTCCGTGCCGGTGATCGTCTTGGTGACGTACCCGCGGGCCCCGCCCCGGATCACGCCGATCACGTCCTCGGCGGCGTCCGACACGGACAGCGCCAGGAAACGGACGGGCTGCTCGGCGTCGGCCATCAACGGGGCGCAGCGGCGCAGCACTTCGACACCGCCGCCACCGGGCAGGTGCACGTCGAGGAGGACCACCTCGGGCCGGGTCGCGGTGATGACCGTGACCGCCTGGTCGACGTCCGCGGCCTCGCCGACGACCTCGACACCGGTCTGTTCGGTCTGGCCGATCTCGGCCTGGACCCCCGTGCGGAACATGCGGTGGTCGTCCACGAGGACCACGCGCACACGACGCCCGCCGGTGCCACCGCCCGGCTCCCCGGGCCCGGCCGCCTCCGCCGATCCCGCCGTACTGTTCGCTTCGGTCGGGTCGCTCATGACGTCTTCTCCGCCCTCTCCATCTCCAGCTCGACCTCCGTGCCGCCGTCCGGTACCGCGCGCAGCCGCGCCGTACCGCCGTTGCGCTCCATGCGGCCGATGATCGATTCTCTGACACCCATCCGGTCGGCGGGTATCGAGTCGAGGTCGAAGCCGGGGCCGCGGTCCCGGACGGACACGAAGACCGTCTTCCCCTCGACCTCGGCGAAGACCTGGACGGCTCCGCCCTCGCCACCGTACTTGGCGGCGTTCACCATTGCTTCGCGCGCGGCCTGCATCTGTGCGGCGATTCTCTCGTCGAGCGGGCAGTCGCCCACGACCACGACCTCGATGGGCACGCCGTGCTTGTCCTCCACCTCGGCCGCGTTGCGCCGCACGGCGTCGGCGAGCGTGGTGGGTTCGTCGGCCTCGTCCTTGCCGGTGCCCTCGGGCTTGTACAGCCAGGTGCGCAGGTCGCGCTCCTGGGCGCGGGCGAGGCGGCGCACCTCGCTCGCGTTCTCCGCGTTGCGCTGGATCAGGGTGAGGGTGTGCAGCACCGAGTCGTGCACATGCGCGGCGACCTCGGCGCGCTCCTGGGCGCGGATGCGCATCAGGCGCTCCTCGGAGAGGTCCTGCGTCATGCGCACCAGATACGGCCCGGCGAGAAGCGTTATCCCGACGAGGACCGCGAGGGCCGCCTGGAGGACGGAGCCGAGGTGGGCGGCGGAGCCCTGCAGCACGAAGATGCCGGAGACGCCGGCGGTCACCAGCAGCACACCGCCCACCGAGCGCAGCAGCGTGACCGTCCGCCGGCGGCGGCCGACCTCGACCCAGCGGGCCCGGCGGGCGTTGTCCGCCTGCCGCCACACCAGGGCGACGCCCGCGCCGACGAGCACGGTCGGCCACAGATACGCCCTGGCCCCACCGCCGAGGTTCACATTGCCCACGAACACCATGGCCACGACGACCATGAGGAGCAGGGCCACGATCTGGCCCTTGTCGGGTCTGCGGGCGACGAGTCTGCGGCGGCCGTCGGGAGAGGTCTCCGAGGCCACCAGCGACGGTGGCTTCTGTGCCTCGACCCCACCGACGCCGAGCGGGACGAAGAACCAGAACGCGGCGTACAGCAGCGCACCGAGGCCGTCGGCCATGAACAGGCCGACGAAGACGAGCCGTACCCAGATCACGGGCAGCCCGAGGTGCCCGGCGAGCCCTCGCGCCACACCACCGAGCCAGCGTCCGTCACTGCTGCGGTAGAGCTTGCGCGGCGGCCGCGGTTCGGCGAGTGGCGCTGCTGCGGCTTCCGACATGTCACTGATGGTCACACGGCCGCAAGGCCGGAGCATCAGGGTCGACCCCGGAGACTCCCCTGATCTCCGGACCCGGGCCCCTCGAACGCCTCCCGGGCCGTCCCTCAGGGCCGATATCAGGGTCCGGCCAGGGTCATTCCGACTGCCGCCGCACCGCCGCGCCCGTCACCATGGACCCATGACCGATCACGACCACGCCGCGACGGGTCCGGGACCCGGCTCCGGCCCGCGCCCCGCACCGGGCGCCGGGCCGCAGGATGCCGCGCCCGCCGCGGGCACCGCCCCCGCCGGCTCCCCCGCTCCCCCGGGCGCGCACGGGCACGGGGGCGCGGGCGCGGAGGAACAGGGAAGGGATTCGCCCGACGCGGCCGCCCCGGCCGGGGAGGCCGTCCCGCCCGGACCACCGCACAGATTCCGGCGCGACCGCCGCCACAAGGCCCTGGCCGGCGTCTGCGCCGGGCTCGGGCGGCAGTGCGACATGGACCCGGTGATCTTCCGGATCACCCTCGCGGTGCTCTCCGCCACCGGCGGCATCGGCCTCATCTTCTACGGCTTCGCCTGGCTCCTCGTCCCCTACGACGACGAGGACGAGAACGAGGTGCGCAAGCTGCTGACCGGCCGCGTCGACGGCCAGGCCCTGACGGCCGTGCTGTTCGCGCTGGTCGGCTGCGGAGTGTTCCTGACCCTGCTGAACAACGGCGGGGTGCTGACCTTCGCCGTCGTCCTCTCCCTCCTCCTCGCGGGCGCCGGTTACTGGTCACGGCAGCGCGGCGCCCCGAGCCCCGACCCGCTGGCCGCCCAGGCCGTCGCCGATGCCCCGCCGGAGCCGCAGGCGCCGCCGGTGTTCATCACGTACCCCTCCTGGTGGCGTGACCCCATCGTCAAGGACGGCACCCACATCGGCGGCACGGGATACCTCTGGGGTCCCCGCGACTCCCGCGACCTGGACGTCGCGGCAGCCGTCAACATCGGCCTCGGCGTCCAGCCCCGCGACCGCGAGGACATCCCCGCCCCGCACACCCGACCGTCCAAGCCGCGCGGCCCCCGCTGGATCGGCGGCTGGGTCTTCCTGCTGGCCCTGCTGGCGGGTGCCCTGGGCACGGGCCTGACCTGGGAGCAGCAGCCGCTCGGCACGAGTCTCCAGACCGGCCTGTCCTGCGCACTCGCCGTCCTGGGCCTGGGCATAGCGGTCAGCGCCTTCCTGGGGCGGACCGGCGCCGGCTCGATCCTCCTGGCGATCATCACGGCCGGTCTGCTCGCCGGCTCGGCGGCACTGCCCAAGAACATCGGCACCCAGTGGGACCGCACGACCTGGCAGCCCGCTTCGGTGACGGACGTACGACAGCGGTACGACCTGGGCACAGGCGTCGGCACCCTGGACCTGACCCGGGTGGACATAGACCGGGACCAGACCGTGACGACACGTGCCGACGTCGGCGTGGGCCAGGTGAAGGTGATCGTGCCCGAGGACGTGACCGTGCGGCTGAACGTCGACGTGGGGCTCGGGGACCTTCAGCTGCCGGGCGACGACAAGAAGGACGTGGACGTGAAACCGGGCCGGCACAAGGAGATCACCCTCTCCCCCGCCGAGGGCGTCGAGAAGTCGGGCACCATCGACCTGGATCTCCAGGTCGGCATGGGACAGGCGGAGGTGGCCCGTGCTGCGTCATGAACTCCAGCCCGGAAAGCTGGTCGCCGGCACCCTCCTCATCGTGGTGGGCGTCCTCTACGCCGGTGACGCGCGCGGTGCCTGGGAGACACCCTGGTTCGTGGCGATACCCCTCGTCACGGGCGGGCTGTTCCTGGCCGGCGCGGTGGGGTTCCTGACGGGCCGTGTGCGCCGGCGCCGCGCGTCGGGCCATACCACCACCGACGAGCCGGGCCCGGACAGGGCGGCCTGACGAGAGGCCCGCCCGCCGCCCAGCCCGCTGTCGCTCGCTACCGGTAACCGCCTGTCCTCTGCCGTCGCCGCGACCGCAGGGCGGCATCCATGGACAAGAGGGGAGCACCCGCGAGGACGAGAGGAATCCAGGCCATGAGATAGGCGAGGTCGTTGCCGTAGTAGTACGGGTCGGAGGCCCAGCTCACGGTCAGCCACAGGCTGAGGGAGATCAGCGCGCCGCCGACTGCCGCAAGGCGGGCGAACAGGCCGAGCAGGGTGCCGATACCGACGGCCAGTTCACCGAAGGCGATGGTGTAGCCGAAGGCGACAGGGTTCTTCAGGGAGAGGTCGACCAGGGCGGGGATGGCGGCGGAGTCGCGGACGGCACGCATCATGTCGCCGATCGAGCCGGAACCGGCGTCCTGCATGAAGGCGCTGTCGGTGAGCTTGTCCAGGCCGGCGTAGACGAAGGTGACACCGAGGAAGATCCGCAGCGGGAGGAGGGCGTAACGGACGCCGGTGTCCCGCCAGTCTCCCCCGCTGCCGAAGTGGGGGGTGTGCGTGTCCGATCTCATGCCGTGAGTCATCGCTGCTAGCCGCCTCTCGCCCGCCGGTGCCGAGACCCCCTCAACAGACCATACGTACGACAAACCGACCCGGCTCAACCCTGTGCGGCCGCTTTTGTTACCGGGAGCCCGGCCCCGAGCGGCACGACTGCTCGCAGCCAGGCAGGACAGCCGGACCTCACTCGGTCACATCGACCGGCCCTCACTCCGTCACATCGACCGCGTACCGGTTCGTCTCCACCCCCGCCGCCGTGACCACCTGCACCTCCACCCGCCCCGGCTCCACATCCGCCGGCACCGGCACGGTCAGCAGCGTGTCCGTCGGGTTGCTGAATCCCCCGGGCACGGGCACCAACGGGACGTGCACATGCACGGCGCCGACCCGGACGACCATCCGGGCCAGCCGGTCCGCCCCCTGTGCGCCCGGCGGCACGAACCCGGCGCCCCGGATCTCGATGTCGTCGCCCGTGCGGATCGGCCCGTCCAGGTCCCCCGCCTCCCTCGACCGCACGACGGAGAGGATGACCGGCCGGCCACCCTCCGCGTACTTGCCGGCCAGGTAGGTCGCCGCCGACACCAGGACCACCACCGCCAGCCCCCACGGCAGATCCGGCAGCTGGTCCGGCCGCCTGGCCAGCCGTACCGCCGCGAAGACCAGGGCGACGCCGCTGATCACGACGTACTGGATGTCGGCGAAGGTGCCCCGGCCCGCGTCGTCGGTCAGCAGGTCGGCGGCTCGCGGCCGGTCGGCGGGCACCTTCTGGAGCCGCTGCCCCAGCACCCGCAGCCCGACCACCCGCCGCACGAGCACGGCGATCCCGCACAGCACGGCGAGCACGGTCACCACCCCCGCCCCGCGGGCGAGTTCCAGCCCGGACAGCAGCGCGTCCCGGTCCGTGTGCCGGGAGGCGCCCGCCAGCCGTCCGGCCAGCACGAGCACCGAGTAGGCCACGAAGAGCACCCACGCCCCGGCGACCGTACGGGAGGTGGACAGCCGGTTGTCCTCGCCGATGAGGGGCGCCAGCGCACCGCCCTTCGCCCGGTGGAACCACGACGCCGCCGTCAGCGCCCCGGCGACCACCAGCGCGGCGGCCAGCCCGGCCGTGCGGGCCGCCGTCCAGCCCGCACCGACCGCGGTGAGGGACTGACCGAGCAGCAACAGCACGACGGCCGCCCACACCGCACCCGCCGTGCGGCGCCACAGGCCGGCCAGCCAGGCCTTGCCCTCGGCCCGGCCGCGCTCGGCGACGAGTTCCTCTGACTGCGCCAGTTCCTCCGAGACCCACTGGCGGCAAGCCGAGGCGGAGTGGGCCACCGCGGCCGGCAGCCCCTGCCCGGCCGCGAACTCGTCGCGCCTGCGCAGGAACGCGGCGACGGCCCGCCGGTGCCCCTCGCGTGCCCCGTGCGGACAGTCGCCGCAGGCACACCCGCCTCCGTGCACACCGCTGTGCATGCCTCCGGGCGCACCTCCCCGCACACCACCGTGGCCGCCCGCATACCCACCGCCGTACGCGCTCCCGGCCCCACCGGTGTACCGCCCCGCATACGCACCCGCGTCCGCATACCCACCCGCGTCCGCGCCGCCCTGCCCCGTCTCGCGCACCGTCACGCCCGACGCCCGCCTTCCCGCGACCCAACCACCGTCGGTCTTCCGGACCCCGGAAACACCGCTGTACAACTCCTGTGCGACGACAGCGGATTATCCCTTCACCACCCGGTCCGCGTCCGCCCCGTCCGGTCAGCACGGGTGAACTTCCGCGTGTCGTGTTGACCCGGCTGCGAGAATTCCCCTATGGCCGAGATCATCCAGCGTGACGGGACCTGGGCCTTCGACGGCAGCACGGTCCGGATCACGCCCGGTCTGCACCGCTCCGTGCCACTGTTCCGGCAGACGTACGGAGAGGTCGCCGTGCCGCTGGAGGCGGTGTCGGGGGTCGCCATCGAACCCGAACGCAAGCGCGCACGGCTCCGTTTGCGGCTGCGGGAGGGCGCCGACCCGCTGCTCCAGGCGACCGGCGGGCGGCTGCCGGACGCGGCCGACCCGTACCGGCTGGCGGTGGACGTCGACCGGACGGGGGTCGCCGAGTACGTCGCCGAGGAGATCCGCCGCGCGCTGCTGCTCGACCGGATCACGAAGGAGCCGGCGAAGGCCTATCTGCTGCCCGGCCCGCCGGTTCCGGTGTCGGTGCGTTCGTCCGACGGGACGGTCTCCTTCGACGGGACCCGGGTACGGATCGACTGGGCCGACACCTCCGAGCGGGTCAAACGCGCCACCGGCCCGCGCGTCATCGGCCTCGGTGAGCTGGTCCGGGTCGAGTGGCTGCCGAACTCCGGCCATGAGGACGGCTTTCTGCGTTTCGTCACCCGCGAGACGGTGTTCTCGAAACTGCCGCCCGAGAAGGACCCGTACGCCCTGGACCTGTGGGGCAGCACCCGCCGGGATCTGCTGACCGCGCTCGTCGCGACGGCGGTGACCGCCAGGCTGCCGCACCCGTCCACCCGTGCCGCGGCCGGGAACCACGAGACCGACGCGCCCGGCTCCCGCCCGGCGCCCGCCGTACCGCCCGCGGCCGACCACCACGACGTACTGCTGCGCCGCCTGCGCGAGTTGGGCGCGCTGTACCGGGACGGTGTGCTCACCGACGAAGAGTTCGCCCTGACCAAGGCGGCAGTGCTCCGCGGCTTCTGACGGGCCGGCCTCTCAGCTCATCAGATCCGGCTCACTCCGGCTGACCTCCAGCCACATCGGCTGGTAGTTGATCCACGCCACCAGGTCGCCCCCCGACTGCTCCCGCGTCGCCACCGCCATCCGGTGGTCGATGCGGACCGGCCGCCCGGCCACCTGCGCCGTCAGCTGCACCTGGCACGACCGTTCCATCGACACGAACCACCAGGCGGCGGCGTCCACCGAGTCGCCGACGGTCAGCAGCCCGTGGTTGCGCAGCACGAGCGCCTTGCGGGAGCCGAGCGCGGCCGCGATGCGCCGCCCCTCCTCGGCGTCGACGACGACGCCGCTGTAGGCGTCGTAGAGGGCGTGGTCCTCGTAGAAGGCGCAGCTCTCCTGGGTGATCGGCTCCAGCAGCTCGCCGAGGGCGGCGAGCGCCCGGCCGTGCACGGAGTGGCAGTGGGCGACGGCGACCACGTCGGGCCGGGCGGCGTGGACCTGGGCGTGCACGGTGAAGGCGGCCTGGTTGACGTGGTAGCGGCCGTCGACGACCTGGCCGTCCTGGTTGGCGAGCACCAGGTCGCTCACGGTGACGTGCCGGAAGGGAATCCCGAACGGGTTGACCCAGAAGCAGTCGCTGTACTCGGGGTCGCGGGCGGTGATGTGCCCGGACACGCCGTCCTCGTAGCCGAGCCGTCCGAAGATCCGCAGGGCCCCCGCGAGCCGTTCCTTGCGGTGCCGGCGCTCGTCCTCGAGCGACTCGTGCATCGGCGGCATCGCGAACCGCAGCCGGTCGGTGGGCAGCGGCAGGGGCGGGGTGGGCCCGTGCATAGGTCCTCCAGCGCTGTTTCTGCGTACGGGGCGGAAGCTACCGCCGGTCGGGGCGGGAAGAACAGAACCGTTTCGTGAAGATGAGGCGAGTGCCCCGCCGAACGCCTCGTGAGCACCCGCGCGCACCCGTGCGCACCCCTTTCGCCCCCAGTCTCCCCCACCCCACGAATAGCGGACAGAAGATGTCGGGGTTCGGCGCCAGACTCTCCGTATGACAGAGAACTGGGCGGCTTTCGCCACCGCCGAACCGGATCTGGCCGGCACCGTCGAGAAGCGCTTCGGCGCCTACACCCACCACATCATCGCCACCCTCCGGAAGGACGGCTCGCCCCGCACCAGCGGCTTGGAGGTGCGGTTCCTGAACGGCGAACTGTGGCTCGGCATGATGCCGAACTCGCTCAAGGCGCTCGACCTGCGCCGCGACCCCCGCTTCGCGCTCCAGGCGAACCCCGGGGAGGGCACCGGCATGGGCGGCGGCGACGTCCGGATCAGCGGCCGGGCGATCGAGGTCGACGACGTGGAGACGAAGGCCCGATACGTCGAAGAGGTGGAGCCGCCTGAGCCGTTCCACCTCTTCCGTACCGAGCTCACGGAGGTCGTACGGACCTACGTCGAGGACGACAAGTACCTCGTCGTCCAGATCTGGACCCCCGGCGAACCCCTGCGCACGATCAAGCGCACGTAGGGGTCACTCCCACTCGATCGTCCCCGGCGGCTTCGAGGTCACGTCGAGGACGACGCGGTTGACGTCACGCACCTCGTTGGTGATCCGGGTCGAGATCTTCGCGAGGACGTCGTACGGCAGGCGCGACCAGTCGGCCGTCATCGCGTCCTCCGAGGAGACGGGCCGCAGGACGATCGGGTGGCCGTACGTACGGCCGTCGCCCTGGACGCCGACGCTGCGGACGTCCGCGAGCAGGACCACCGGGCACTGCCAGATGTCACGGTCGAGGCCGGCTGCCGTCAGCTCCTCGCGGGCGATGGCGTCGGCCTCGCGCAGCAGGTCCAGACGCTCCTTGGTGACCTCGCCGACGATCCGGATGCCGAGGCCGGGGCCCGGGAAGGGCTGGCGCTGGACGATCTCGTCCGGCAGGCCGAGCTCCTGGCCGACCATGCGGACCTCGTCCTTGAAGAGCTTGCGCAGCGGCTCGATCAGCTGGAACTCGAGGTCCTCGGGGAGGCCGCCCACGTTGTGGTGCGACTTGATGTTGGCGGTGCCGGTGCCGCCGCCGGACTCGACCACGTCCGGGTAGAGGGTGCCCTGGACGAGGAACTCCACCGCCGGGCCCTCGTCCGCGATGATCTCGGCCTGGGCCTGCTCGAAGACCCGGATGAACTCACGACCGATGATCTTCCGCTTCTCCTCGGGGTCGGAGACCCCGGCGAGCGCCTTGAGGAACCGCTCCTCGGCGTCCACGACCTTCAGCTGCACGCCGGTCGCGGCGACGAAGTCCTTCTCGACCTGCTCGGTCTCGCCCTTGCGCATCAGGCCGTGGTCGACGTACACGCAGGTCAGCTGGGATCCGATGGCCTTCTGGACGAGGGCGGCGGCGACGGCGGAGTCCACGCCGCCGGACAGCCCGCAGATGGCGCGCTTGTCGCCGACCTGCTCACGGATCGCGGCGACCTGCTCCTCGATCACGCTGCCCGTGGTCCAGGAGGGGGTCAGGCCCGCGCCCCGGTACAGGAAGTGCTCCAGCACCTGCTGCCCGTGCGTGGAGTGCATCACCTCGGGGTGGTACTGGACGCCGTACAGCTTCTTCTCGTCGTTCTCGAACGCGGCGACCGGCACGACGTCCGTGGAGGCCGTCACGGAGAAGCCCTCGGGGGCGGCGGAGCAGGCGTCGCCGTGCGACATCCAGACGGCCTGCTCGGCGGGAGTGCCCTCGAAGAGGGTGGAGGACGACTTGGAGACGTGCAGTTCAGTGCGGCCGTACTCGCGGGCGCCGGTGTTGTCGACGGTGCCGCCGAGGGTCCGCGCCATGAGCTGGAAGCCGTAGCACATGCCGAAGACGGGGACACCGGCCTCGAAGATCTCGCGGTCCAGGCTCGGGGCGCCCTCCTCGTACACCGACGAGGGGCCGCCGGAGAGGATGATCGCCGCGGGGTTCTTGGCGAGCATCTCGGCGACCGGCATGGTGCTCGGCACGATCTCGCTGTAGACCCGCGCCTCGCGGACACGACGGGCGATGAGCTGGGCGTACTGCGCGCCGAAGTCGACGACCAGGACGGTGTCGGTGGCGCTGGCAGCGGGAGTCGCTGATGACACAGGGTGCCTTCCGGCGGTGGGGCGGGGGTCTTGTGCCACCCGATTCTACCGGGGTGCAGCGGGGCACCGTCCGGGCGCCGGGGACCGGGGCCGTCTCAGGATGCGAACCGGGTTGGACGCCCCCGGGAAGCGGGGCATACTGGCCCCATGCTCCAGCACCAGACGTACGTCTTTACCTATGGCACCCGGCCCGCCGGCTGCCATGGTCGTGCTGCTTGAGCAACTGACAAGCGACTTCCCAGGCGCCCCGGGCCGACAAGGTCCGGGGCGCCTGTCGTCGTCCGGGCCTTGCCGCTCCGGGGCATCCCTTGACGACAAGGAGCCCCCATGAACGCCACCGAAGTGACCGGCGCCCGTACCACCGAGGCCGCCGACGTGATCACCGGCGCGCGTGAGCGCATCGACGCGCTGGACGACCGGATCATCGGCCTGATCCAGGAACGGGCGGCCGTCTCCGCCGTCATTCAAGAGGCCCGGATCTCCTCCGGCGGCCGGCGTGTGAACCTCTCCCGCGAGATGGAGGTCCTCGGCCGCTACCGGGAGGCGCTGGGCAAGCCGGGCACGGCCCTCGCGATGACCCTGCTGGAGCTGTGCCGCGGCAGGATCTGAAACCCCGTTCCCAGGACAGACGTGCGCCCCCTTCTCACCCGTACGGCGCGTGACCGTCCCGCGGGCCGCTTCGTTGGTCCCGGTGTCCGTGCCAGCCAGGCGCGGGCCCGAGAGAAACCACGCGTGGCTCGCTGGAGCGATGAGACGTACGGATCGTGCCGTGCGTCGTGGGACCTCGCTCCAGGAAGTGACCGGACGGCAGGGGACAGCAGCCCGGTCACCCAAGAGAAAGGCCGGCTCCGGGGACGCCCGGGGCCGGCCGGCGGACCTTGCAAAAATGCACCAAGGCCGGGTCGAACGGTTGCGGACGCCGCATTCATCCAGCACGATGCGTAGACAGCTCAAGTCCCTCCGCGGACACCCGCATTGCCCGCCCGCCAGAGGTCGAGACCAATGGTCCGGTCGGGCGCGGCCGAGACCAGCGGCGCACCCCCCCGGCGCCGCTTCCAGGCACCGGCGCTGCCCTGACGTCGGTGCTGACGAGAAGAAGGGCCCCGCGGCTCCACCCCGCGGGGCTCTTCGCTCTGCTCAGGTGCGCGACACCGTCCCGCACTCGTCCGGGTCGCGGTCGAGGTCCTTGCTCCGGTCGTACGGATCCGTCGTCGGGCCGCTCGGCGGCGCGTCCGTGGGCTCGCTCGACGGAAACTCCGGGTGCAGATAGCCGTCGTGGACGTCGCAGGAGGAGTTGCCGATCTCCTGGTCGTACTCCAGGAGCAGCAGCCGGCCCCGGGTGACCTCGTACTGCGCGGGGTCGGCGAGTTCGACGTCGAGCACCCGGCGCACGATGGTGCGGGTGACCTCGACGGGGCCGTCGGCGCGCACGACGGGGTAGACGAAGGTGTAGTCGGCGCGTACCGCCACGCCCCCGTGGGATCCCTTCTTGAACGTCATGTGCCCGCGTGTCTTGATCACGTCGCCGGCCGGCCGCACCTCGTCGGGGTCGAAACGGCTGAACAGCGTCACCGGGTCGTGCTTCGCGCTCGGGGAACGCAGGGCGGTGTCGAGCTCGTCGAGGAGTTCCGGCTGCTTGGGGTCGAGCAGGGAGAGCGCGGCCTCGGGCCGGGCGCCGCGCACCGTCTTCGGGTCGAGGTTGGCGCCCACCAGCAGCTTCTTCGTCAGCTTCAGCGCCTGCCGCACGCGCTCCTCGGTGACCGAACCGACGGCCTTGGCCTCGGGCAGCACGATGCCGGCCTCACCGTCGGCCCAGCGCAGCGCCGGGGAACCGGCGAACGGCTTGTCCAGGGTGGGGGTTCCGGGGTCGGACGCCCCGGGCGCGGCGGTGGGGGCGGCGGTCTCGGCGGGCAGTGGTGAGGCCGCGGCGCCCGTCTCGTCCGTGCCGAAGGGATCGCCGGGCAGCAGCGTCGGTTTCAGGGCCACCACAGCGACGGCGGCGGCGACCGGCACGCCGAGAACGGCCCACAGCTTGCGACGTCGTGCCACACGGCCGTTCGACACGGCCGGGCCCGTACGCCAGCCCGGAGGCGACTCTCCCCGGGCCTCCTGCTGCCGCAGCCGCTCGGTCACCATGCGCGCCCGCGCGGAGGGTTCCTTCGGGGCGGAGGTGTTCCGCGCGGTGTCGCGGGTGAACTGCTCCCAGACGTCGTCGGGGATCTCCGGGGCCAACGGCTGATCGTCGGACGGGTTTTCAGACACGAAGTCAAGATCTAAGCGGATGGGAAGCGCCTTCACAAGAAGGTCTTGGACGTGACCCAGCCCACATAAAAATTCTGTGAATGCCAGCACAACCATTCACAGGCTTCACCGATCAAACCTGCCGAACCACGGGCACTCCCGCGCCCCACACGCGGAGGCCTCCCCCAACGTTCGTACCGCCTCCCGCGGTACGCCGGACTCTCCGAGGTCTTCATGAAGCTTCGCCGCGCCATGGCAGCAGCGGCCGCTACGGCGGTCATAGCCCCGGTCGCACTGCTCGCGGCACCGGCCGCGTACGCGACCGACGAAACGACGCCCACCCCGAGCACCTCCGTGAGCGAGTCCGCTCCCGAGACGTCGCCCTCGCCGAGCACCTCGGTGAGCGAGTCCGCCCCGGAGACGTCGCCCTCGCCGAGCACCTCCGTGAGCGAATCCGCCCCGGAGACGTCGCCCTCGCCGAGCACCTCCGTGAGCGAGTCCGCCCCGGAGCCGAGCACGTCGGCGCCCGAGGAGTCCGAGACCCCGGACCCCGAGCCCTCCGTGTGTGAGGACACCAAGGTCGACGTGAGCATCACCGGCCTGCCCGGCAAGATCGCCGCGGGCAGCGGCTGGCACAAGTTCTCGCTGAACGTGGCCAACAACTCCGACTCCACGCTCAACGACCTCGACTTCTTCGCCGGGGCCTCCCCCGACAAGAACGGCGAGGAGCTGTTCTCCAGCAAGCAGGTCCAGCTCCAGGCCTGGGACCCCCAGGACAAGATCTGGGTCGACCTCAACGAGGGCGGCTACGCGGTCGGTTACGTCGGCTACACCGACGAGCTGAAGCCCGAGTACCAGGTCAACATCCCGCTGCGCCTCAACGTCAAGCCGTCTGCCCCGGTCGGCGCCGGCTTCTCGCTCGGCGCGACGATCTACGGCGACAACGACGACGAGTGCATCGGCTTCGGTGACGTCTCGTACAAGTTCCAGATCGTGGCGGCCGGTACGGACACCGGTGGCACCAAGCCGCAAGAAGGCGGCAAGGCGCCCGTCACCGACGAGAAGCCCAGCGGCAACACGCCGGAGGTCACCGGCAGCCTCGCCGAGACCGGCTCCAGCTCCGCCCTGCCGGTGATCAGCCTGGTCGGCGGTGCCGCGGTCGTCGCCGGTGCCGGTGCGATCTTCGTGGTGCGTCGCCGTAAGGCCGGCGCCCAGGCGTAAGACGGATCGTCCCGCGAGGGGCGACGCCAAGCAGAAGAGGGACCTGCGCTCGGAGGGGGGCGCAGGTCCCTCTTCTGCTGTCCGCTGCCGGTCAGTTCTTCGGCGGCACGGCCGGCATGCCCAGGAACGGCAGCCGCAGCGCGCCGAACGCCTCCGCCGGGACCGCCGGGGACTTCGGCTCGACCGGCTGGAGACGCTCGTAGGCCGCGCCCTGCCGCGGACGCGGGTCGGGCTCGCCCTTGTTGGGCCAGAACGACATCGCGCGCTCGGCCTGGGCGGTGATGGTGAGGGACGGGTTGACGCCCAGGTTGGCGGAGACCGCTGCTCCGTCGACCACCGAGATGCCCGGGTGGCCGTAGAGGCGGTGGTAGGGGTCGATCACGCCGGTCTCGCGGGAGTCGCCGATCGGGCAGCCGCCCAGGAAGTGGGCCGTGAGCGGGGTGCCCATCAGTTCGCCGACGTTCGAGCCCGCGAAGCCGTTGATCTCGGCGGCGAGTGCCGACGCGCTCTCCGTGGCCGCCTTGATCTGCTTCGGGTTGGGCGCGCCGTGGCCCTGACGGGCGGTGAGCAGGCCCCGGCCGACACCCGACGGTTTCAGGTACGTCGTCAGTGAGTTGTCCAGCGACTGCATCACCAGGCCGATGATGGTCCGCTCCGACCAGCGGCGGTTGGACAGGGAACGCAGCACCAGCAAGGGGTGTTTCGCCGCGTGGGCGAGGAAGCCCAGGACCCGGGAGGCGCCCGAGTCGTTCCCGGCGTACGGGACCTGGAGGATCGACAGGCTGCCCATCGAGTTGGAGCCCTTGCCGTAGCGGACCGGCTCGATGTGGGTGTTCTCGTCCGGGTGGATCGAGGACGTGATGGCCACGCCCCGCGTGAAGTCGGCCTTCGGCGCGCCGTGCGCCTTGCGGTAGCGCCGGTCGTCGGTCTGGGCGCCGACCAGGGCCTCGGAGTTGGTGCGGGTCAGCCCGCCCAGCTTGTCCGATACGTGCGGCAGCTGGCCGCCGGCCTTCATGCGGTGCAGCAGCGTCTGGGTGCCGTACGTGCCGGCGGCGAGGACGACCTGACGGGCCCTGTAGGTGCGGCCCTCGGACTTGCGGCGGTCGTCGGTGGGCAGGGTCGCGACCGCGTACCCCCCGCGCGAGTCGTCGGTGACCGAGACGACCGTCGTCAGGGGGTGCACGACCGCGCCGGCCTTCTCGGCGAGGTAGAGGTAGTTCTCGTTGAGGGTGTTCTTCGCGCCGTGCCGGCAGCCGGTCATGCACTCGCCGCACTCCGCGCAGGCCTTTCGGGCCGGGCCCGCCCCGCCGAAGTACGGGTCGGGCACCTCCTGGCCCGGCTTCGCCTTCACCGTGCCGTCCGCGTCCTCGCCGTCGCCGAAGAAGACGCCGACGGGTGCCAGGTGGAAGGAGTCGCCGCAGCCCATGCGCTCGGCCGCGGCCTTCAGGTGCACGTCGGACGGGGTCATGGTCGGGTTGAGCCGTACGCCGAGCATGCGCCGGGCCTGGTCGTAGTACGGCTTCAGCTCCTCCTGCCAGTCCGTGATGTCCCGCCACTGCGGGTCCTCGAAGAACGGCTCGGGCGGGACGTAGAGGGTGTTGGCGTAGTTGAGGGAGCCGCCGCCCACGCCCGCTCCCGCCAGGACCATGACGTTGCCCAGGAGGTGGATGCGCTGGATGCCGTACATGCCGAGTTTCGGCGCCCAGAGGTAGTTCCTGAGGTCCCATGAGTTCTTCGGGAGGGACTCGCGGGTGAAGCGGCGGCCGGCTTCCAGGACGCCGACCTTGTAGCCCTTCTCCGTGAGGCGCAGGGCGGTCACCGAGCCGCCGAAACCGGAGCCGACCACGATGACGTCGTAGTCGTAAGCGTCCTGAGGCACGTGCTCTCCTCGCTGCGTCACCGGAACCGGAACGCCTTCATCAGGCGCAGGCTCCTGCTCATGAACCGGGCGTACTGCTCGTCGTCCATGCCCAGCGCGGGGGCCATCGGGAGCACACGCTGGTGGGCGACCGTCTGGGCCTCGGTGTACTTGAGGATGCCCTCGGCGCCGTGGCGGCGGCCGAGGCCGGAGTCCTTCATGCCGCCCATGGGCGACTGGACACTGCCGTACGCGGGTGCGTAGCCCTCGTTGATGTTGACGGTGCCGGTGCGCAGACGGGCGGCGACCTCCTGGCCGCGCCGGCCGTTCTTCGTCCACACCGAGGAGTTCAGGCCGTACGCCGTGGCGTTGGCGCGCTCGATGACCTCGTCCTCGTCTGTGAAGCGGTAGACCGACACGACCGGGCCGAAGGTCTCCTCCCCGCAGACGGACATGTCCGTGGCGACCCCGTCGAGGATCGTGGGCTCGAAGAAGTACGGGCCGATGTCCGGGCGCGCCACACCGCCCGCGACGACCTTCGCGCCCTTGGCGACGGCCTCCTCCACGTGGCGTGTGACCGTTTCGAGCTGGCGTTCCCCGACCAGGGAGCCCATGTCGGCGCCGTACGCCAGGGACGTGCCGAGGCGCATGGCCTTCGTGCGGGCGGCGAAGCGCTCCAGGAAGGCGTCCGCGATCGACTCGTGGACGTAGAGCCGCTCGATGGAGATGCACAGCTGGCCCGCCGAGGAGAAGCAGGCGCGGACGGCGCCGGCCGCCGCCTTCTCGATGTCGGCGTCCTCCAGCACCAGCATGGCGTTCTTGCCGCCGAGTTCGAGGGAGACGCCGATCAGCCGGGCGGCGGCGCCCTGGGCGACCTCGCGGCCGGTGCGGGTGGAGCCGGTGAAGGAGACGTAGTCGGCGTGCCGGACGACCTCCGGGCCGACGACCGGGCCGTCGCCGAGGACGACCTGGAACACGTCGGCGGGCAGGCCGGCCTCGATGAGCAGGTCACGGGCCCACAGGGCGGTGAGGCAGGTCTCCGTGTCCGGCTTCATGACGACGGCGTTGCCCGCGACGAAGGCCGGCAGCGCGTCGCCGACCGACAGCTCCAGGGGGTAGTTCCAGGGCGCGATCTGGCCGACGACACCGCGCGGGTGGCGCCGTTCGATGACCTTGGTCAGGGTCGGCATGGCACCGGCGTGCCGCTTCGGGCGGAGATAGGCGGGGGCCCTGCGGCCGTAGTGCCGGGCGGCGACCGCGACGGCCTGGACCTCCTCGTGGGCGTGCAGCCGGGCCTTGCCGGTCTCCAGCTGGACCAGGTCGAGCACCTCGGCCTGGCGCTCCAGCACCAGGTCGTGGAAGCGCAGCAGGACGGCGGCGCGCTGCCGTATCGGGGTCTGCGCCCACACGGCCTGGGCGGCGCGGGCAAGTTCGAAGGCCTTCGCCACGTCCTCGGGCGTCGACTCGGGCAGGTCGGCCAGCTTCTCACCGGTGAACGGCGTGTGGTTGGCGGTCCGGCCGGAGCCGGTCACGCCCTTGGTGAGCTGGGCGACCAGCTCGGGGGTCACCACGTCGGCGGCGGTGCGGGCGCCCTCCGGGGCGGGGGCGAGGGGGTTCGTGCCGGCCTGTGCCGTGCCGGGCTTCTCCGGGGCGTGCGCGTCCGTCATGAGCCGCAGGGTATGCCCCGGCGGAGCCTTTGGGTACCCGTCGGTAATACGGCTTCACCGAGTGCACACAAGGCGCCAGTGGCTACTGGCAACGAACACCCTGATCAGGGCGTTGTGCGGTGACGAGTTGGTGTGATTCAGCCTTTTACGATCCCGGTGATTCAGCCTTCTAGGATGCCGAGCCGGTCCCGGGCGCCCTCGAACACCGAGGTGCCCTCCTTCTCCCCGGGCGTGCCCTTGGGCATGTCGACGCGCAGTTCGTACATGCGGTCGTCGTCGGTGCGGATCATCACCCGCATGACCCGCCTGGTGTCCTCGCCCCGGTGGTAGGTGGTGTCGGCGAGGGCGGCCTCGTAACCCTGGACGCTGGTGCGGGTGTACCGCGTGTCCCCGCGGACGACGGGTGCGTTCCGAACCTGGTCCATCGGGGAGCTGAGAGCCCGGTCCCAGAGCAGGAGACGGACCTGGACGGAGCCGCCCTGTTCGTCGCCGTAGAGCACCGTGCGGGGCTGGTCGGTCGCGCTGCCGGTCCGGTCCAGTTCGCGGTAGTGGCGCGGGAGATGGAGTACGGCCGCCAGGTCCGGATCGCGGTGCGGGGTCCAGGTCTCCACCGTTTCGGCGGTCTCCGCGCTGCTGGTGTCGCCAAGGTGGGTGACGGCCCCGATGCCGCCGGTGAGCAGCGCGCTCAGGAGGGCGATGGGGGCGGGGCGGAGGAGGCTCGGGCGCTTGGGCGGTGCGGGGTCCTGCCGCTCTGCGGGGCCGGCCTGTGGCGGTTCGGCGGACTCCGGTCGTTCGGCGGCCTCCGGCGGTTCGGCCGCGTCCTCGGGCCGTGGCGTGCCGGGGTCCTCCGCGAACTCCTGTATGTCCTCCGCCTCCTGAGCTTCTTCCGGCACCTCGGCCGCCGCCGGCCCGGCCGCCTCCGCCAGCGCCGCCGCGACCTCCTCGGCGTCCGGGCGCTGGTCGGGGTCCCGCACCAGCAGTCGTCCGATCAGCGGGCCGAGGGGTCCGGCCTGCTGCGGTTCGGGCGGCTCGGCGGCGAGGATCGCGGCGAGCGTGGCCTGCGGTGTGGTCCGGCGGAACGGGGACGCCCCCTCGACGGCGGCGTACAGCAGTACGCCCAGGGACCACAGGTCGGAGGCGGGCCCGGCGATGCGGCCGGACATCCGCTCGGGGGCGACGAACTCCAGCGAGCCGACGGACTCCCCGCCGTCCGTGAGCGACTCCTCGCCCTGCACATGGTCGGTGCCGAAGTCGGTGAGGACGACGCGCCGGTGCGGACCGAGCAGCACATTGGCCGGTTTCACGTCCCGGTGCACGATGCCGACGGCGTGCGCGGCGCGCAGGGCACCGAGGACGGCGAGGCCGATCCGGGCGGCTTCGCGCGGGTCGACCGGGCCGCGCCGGAGCACCTCGTGCAGGGACTCGCCCCGCACCAACTCCATGACGATCCAGGGGAGTCCGTCGAGCGTCGCGTCGATCGCGTTCAGCCCGTCGCGTGCGACCGGCCGGTGGCGATCGATCCGTCCGTCGTGTGCGTCCGGCTGCCGCTCCGGCTCGAGGACCACGTCGTGGATGGTGACGGCGGCGGGGTGGTCGACGCGGGCGGCGGCGCGGGCCTCCCGGTAGAGCCGGTGGGCCGCGCGCCGGTGGCTCCCGTCCTCCGGGTCGCCCGGCACCCGGGGCTGCTTGACGGCGACGTCACGCTGCACGAGCTCGTCGTAGGCCCGCCAGACGGTGCCCATCCCGCCGGAGCCGATGCGCTCGATCAGCCGGTACCGCCCGCCGACCGACCGGCTCTGGGCGCCCGTCCCGCCCCCGTCGTTGCTCATGCCCCATCAGTACCCCGCGGGGCGGCGGCTTGTCGAAGCGGGTCAGTGGCCGGACACCGGTCAGGTCCCGTCGATGTCCAGGTTCGTGATCGCCGTGTCGGCGACCTCTCGCCCGCGATCGGTGAAGTCGCCCTTGCCCGGGTAGCTGACGGTGAGCTTGTACATGTCGCCGCCGGAGGTCTTGTAGTAGAAGATCCTCAGCTCGCGGGGGCGGGGGTTCTCGCTGTCGTCGGTGTCGTAGGTGACGGTGTTCTCGGCGGCCTTCCCGCCCTTGTACGTGGTGTCCTTGGGCTCCGTCCTCGGGTTCTGCGGCATGTCCAGGCGGTAGTTGCCGCTCTCCTTGAACGCACTGTCGTCGTCGTACATCTCGGCGGCAGCGGAGCCGGCGATGACGCTGCCGGTGTCCTCCGCCTTCTTCTCGAGCGTCAGGCTGATCCAGATGCTGCCGCTCCAGTCGGTGTACGTGACCCAGTGCCCCTGGTCGGACTCCCGGTCGGGCACGGTCCTCTGGTAGTCACCGGGCACGGCCAGCGACGCGGCGAGTTCCTTCTCCTGGCGTGTCTTCCAGCCCTCGGGCAGCGGCCCGGCGAAGGGGTTCGCGAGCACCAGGTACACCGTCACCGCCGCCGCGACGACCGCCGCACCGAGCCCGGTCCACCCCTTGCGTCCGAGCCGGAGTCCCCGGCCCTCGCCGCCCATGACCTGGACGACCTGCGTGGGCCGGTCCGCCGGCGGGTTGGCGGCGGCCTCCAGCAGGGCTCGCACCCGGGCGGCGTCCGGGCGGCGGGCCGGATCCTTGTGCAGCAGGCCCGTGATGGCCTCGGCGAGGGGGCCCTGGGCGGAGGCGGGCGGCGCTGGCGTGGCGTTGAGGACGGACTGGAGTGTGGCGGGGGTGTTGCTCCGGCGGAACGGCGAGACGCCCTCCGTCGCCGCGTACAGCACCACACCCAGGGACCACAGGTCGCTGGCCGGGCCCGGGCGCTGGCCCAGCACCCGCTCCGGCGCGATGTACTCGGGCGAGCCGACGAAGCCGCCGGTGTCGGTCAGGTTGGTCTCGCCCTCGATCTGCGCGATGCCGAAGTCGGTGAGGACGACCCGGTCGTACCGGCCGAGCAGCACGTTGTCCGGTTTCACGTCGCGGTGCAGGATGCCCGCCGCGTGCGCGGCCTCCAGCGCGCCGAGCACTTCCAGGCCGATCCGGGCCGCCTCGCGCGCGGACAGGGTGCCCTCCTGGAGCGCGTCCCCCAGCGAACGGCCCTGCACGAGCTCCATCACGATCCACGGCTGTCCTTCCACGACCGCGACGTCGTGGACGTCGACCACCGCCGGGTGGTCGAGCCGGGCCGCGGCACGCGCTTCGCGGCGCATCCGCTCGAAGGCGTTGACGCGTTCGCGTTCGGGAAGATGCTCCGGGACGCGGGGTTCCTTGACGGCGACCTCCCGGTCCACCGTCTCGTCCTTGGCGCGCCACACCGTGCCCATGCCGCCGTGCCCGAGCTTGGCGATCAGCCGGTAGCGCCCGGCGATGAGCCGCCCGGCACCGGGATCCTCGACCGCTGCCACCGACTGGGTCGGTACGACCTGGGTGGGCGTCGCGTACGGGTTGCCCGGTACCGGCACCGGCGAATTCGACGGATTCGGTGGTTGCAGAGCGAAACTCGTTGGCTCGTCGGCCCCGGATCGGACTCCCCCGTTGTTGCTCATGAGGTCATCCCTATCGCGCCAAGCGCCTGCGCATCCAGCACGGAAGCGTCCCGGTCACAGACCCGTGACGCTAGCCGGGGCTTATCTCCCTCTCGCACCGGTACGACACTTATTTCCTCTTCATGCTGGTACGGGGTTCATCGGCTGATCGCCGTGTCAGGGCGAGGGTGAGGTGGCGGCGGTGGCGGCGGTCCTGGTGGCATTGGTGGCCGCCGGAGTGCTCGGAATGCGCGTGCCGTGGGAGGACGGTCCGGCCGAAGGCGTCTTCGGCGCGGAACTCCTCGGTGTGCGGCCGCCGTCCCCGCCGCCCTCCATGAGCAGCGCCGCCGCCGACACACCCGCCCCGGCCACCGCGGCGACCAGCAGCGCGGCCACGAGCACCCGGCGCGTGCGCTGCCGGAGCATCTGCTCGTACCGCTGGTCAGGGCCGGGCATGTCCGTCGGCGGCACCGGCGATCGCCGACCGGCGTCGTCCTGCGGCCGTCCGTGCGGGGCACCGCGCACCGTCGGCGCGTACCCGGGCGGCGGAGCCTGCGGCGTACTGCCCGTCTCGCGGAACACCCGCAGCATCCGCTCCGCCCGGTCCGCGTCCAGCCGCCGGTCCGGATCGCGTTCCAGCAGGCCCTGTACGACGGGCAGGAGCGGCCCGGCCTGCGCGGGCGGGCGGATGTCGCCGACGACGACCGCGTGCAGGACGCCGCCCAGCGAGTCGCGGTGGAACGGCGACTCGCCGCTGAGGGCCGCGCACAGCAGCGCGCCCAGCGACCACAGGTCGGACTCGGGCCCGGTCCGGACCCCGGACATCCGCTCGGGCGCGGTGTACTCGGGCGAGCCGACGAAGGAACCGTTCTCGGTGAGCGTGGGGGCGCCCGCGACCTGGGCGATGCCGAAGTCGGTGAGGACGACCCGGTCGGTACCGTCCTCCAGCAGCACGTTGTCGGGCTTGAGGTCGCGGTGCAGCACCCCGGCCCCGTGCGCGGCGCGCAGCGCGCCGAGCAGGGCGATACCGATCCGTGCGGCCTCGGCGGCGTCGACCGGGCCCTGGGTGGCGAGACGGTCGGCGAGCGAGCCGCCCTCGATCAGCTCCATGACGATGTACGGGCGTTCGTCGTCCTCCACGACGTCGTGGACGACGATGATGTGCGGGTGGCTCAGCTGCGCGACCGCCCGTGCCTCGCGCAGCGTACGGTCCCGCTGCCGGCGCGCTTCCGCCGCGGAGAGCGACTCGTCGAAGGGGAGCTCCTTGACGGCCACGCCCCGGCCGAGCAGCTCGTCGGTCGCCCGCCAGACCACGCCCATGCCACCGCGCCCGAGCCTCGCCTCGAGCCGGTAACGGCCCGCGATGACACGCGTGTTGTGCCCCTCGGTCCCCATGCGACAATCATGCCCCAACGGAGGGATGGGCTCCGGGGCAGCGGCCCGCGGGTGGCCGAAACGCACGGCCCTGTGTCCGGGGCCTCCCGCGTCAGGGGGTCTTCTCGTGCCAGCCCTGCAACAGCGACGTGAACTGCTTGCGCGCCTTCGCCCAGTCCTGCGCGGGCGCCGACATGTAGAGCGCGTACTCGGTGCCGTCGCGGGCGACGTACGTCTCCTCGATGGCCCGGCGCGGCCCGGGGAACTTGGTGTCCTTGGCCTGCGCGGTCCAGGTGTACTCCCACAGCGCGCCGTCCCGGTCACGGTAGACGTTGCGCTCCAGCTTCACCCGCTTGTAGTCGACCAGCCGCTGCAACTGCTGCTCCAGGTCGAGCTGGTGGGCGTACGGGTCGGCGAAGTCCGGGGAGGTGTCGACGGCGATGCGGACGAAGTGCCGGCCGCCGTCGGGCGTGTAGTCGATCTGCTTGAGCTCGCCCTGCGGCCCGAAGGTCTTGCGCTTCCAGCCCTTGGGCAGGTAGAGGCTGAAACCCGCGGGGTCGTCGCGACGGGTCCAGCCCTCGGGAACCGAGCCCCCGGACTGCTCCACGGCCGTGGAACCGGGCGATCCGGATGCGCCGCCCGCCGTCTGCCGGGTCTCGTCCCACTGCTGGAGCACCACCGCGGTGCCTCCGCCGATGATGGCCGCCAGCGCGACGACGAGGGCGAGGGTCCTGAGCCGGCGGCGCCGGTTCGAACCGGTCGGCTGCGGGCCCATCGCCGTCGGGCCGACGGTGGTGGGACCGGTCGTTCCGTGTCCGGTGGCGAAGGCCCCGGCCGCAGGAGGGCCGGCCGTGGCGGCGCCGGCCGTCGGCGTCCCGGTGGCCGATGCCCCTGCCAGCGGCGGGAGCGGAGTCCGGCTGTGCGGTCCCGAGCCGGTACCGGCCGTGCCCGTGCCGGACGGGTACGTACCCGAGGGGTTCGTGCCGGACGGGTACGTACCCGAGGGGTTCGTGCCGGACGCGCCGGTGCCGCTGTGCACGTCCCGGTACGGCGACGATCCCCCGTACTGCGTCGGCACATACGCCTGCGCTCCGCTCGGACGCCGCCCCTCCGCAGCCTCGGCGAGCATCTGCTCGGCCTCGGCGAGTCCGGGCCGGGTGGCCGGATCCTTGCGCAGCAGGGCGGTGATGACGGGCGTGAGCGGACCCGCGTACTGAAGCTCGGCGGCCTCCTCCTCGACCACGGCCTGCATGGTGGTCAGCGGTGTGGTGCGGCGGAACGGCGACCGGCCCTCCACCGCCGTGTAGAGCGTCGCGCCGAGCGCCCAGAGGTCGGAGGACGGGCCCGGGTCGTGGCCGCGCACCCGCTCAGGCGCCAGGTAGTCGACCGAGCCGACGACCTCCCCGGTCCGGGTGATGGTGGTGTCGCCCTCGATCTGGGCGATGCCGAAGTCGGTGAGCAGGACACGTCCGTCCCGGGCGAGGAGGACGTTGCCCGGCTTGACGTCGCGGTGCAGGACGCCGGCGGTGTGCGCGGCGCGCAGGGCCCGCAGCACCCACATGCCGATGCGCGCCGCCTCGCGCGGCTCGACGCGGCCCTCCTCCTTGACCGCGTCGGCCAGGGAGCGGCCTTCGACCAGCTCCATCACGATCCACGGGCGGCCGTCGTGCTCCAGCACGTCGTGCACCGTGACGACCGCGGAGTGGTTGATCCGCGCGGCGGCCCTGGCCTCGGCCCGGGTGCGCGCCAGCAGGATGGCCTGCTCGCTCTCGGAGACGTAGAGGGCAGCCGTCAGCTCCTTGATGGCGACGGACCGGTGCAGCACCTCGTCATGTGCCCGCCATACCCGACCCATACCGCCACTGCCGATGGAGTCGGCAAGCCGGTAGCGGCCCGCGACGAGCAGGCCCTGCATCTGATTCACGTTGCCCCGCAATGGTCTTGACAGGGTCAGCGTAAGGACCCGCCCTTCCCCAGGGAACAAGCGGGGTACCACGGTGACCGCACTGTGACGGTTGTAGCCGCCTGGGACTGGAGGGAACCGTGAGGTGAACTGCAGTGCACGGCAACCAGCTCAGAGGATCACTTCGTCGCCTTGTACGTCGCCGCCGCCTGCTCGTACAGCCGTGTCACCTCGTCCCGTTCGGACTCCGGGCCGCGCACCTGGACCACGTGGTACCGCCCGTCGACCAGCATCGCGAGGTTGCGCACGTACAGCTCGCCCCCGTCGTCGCCGGTCCAGGTGAACTGCCCCTCGGCCATGGTCCGCCCGCCCACCTCGATCGTCTTCAGCCCGGTGGAGGTGGCCCAGCTGGAGTCGCGGTACGGCTGCAACTCGCGCTCCTCCTCCCGCTGGTAGGCCATCGGATCGCTGCCGTACTCCGAGGCGCTGTCCCGGCCCGGTACGACGATGAGCTCGAAGTCGCCCTTGGCGTAGACGACCTGACCGCTGCCGCCCCGCGAGGTGCGGTCCCAGCCCTTGGCGACGGCGACCTGGAAGCCCGCCGAGTCCTTGCGCAGGGTGAAGCCGTCGGCGACCTCGGGGCCGGTGGTCTGCGTCTGAGTCGAACCGGCCGATGTCGACGGGCTCTTCTCCGGCTCGGGCGACGCCTGGTCGGGCCGGGGCTCGCCGCTGGCGTCCGGCTCGGGCGCCTGGCTGACCTCACCGGCGGCACCGGTGCGGTCGGTGCCCTGCGCGCCGTCGGTCCCCGACTTGGGCATGAAGAGCATGGCGTAGGCGACCGCCGCGGCCATCGCGAGCAGGACGAGCAGGAGCAGGGTGCGGCCGAGCCGGTGCGGCGACCGCGACTCCTTCTTGGCCCGCTTGTGCCGCCCGTGATGTGCGGGGAGCCCGGCCCGCCGCCTGCGCACGAGCTCGCCCCGGCGCCGTACGACGGGCAGCCGGCTCGCGTCGGCTGGCGGGGCCGCGACGACGTGCACACCGGCCTCCGGCTCGGGCGCAGAGCGTACGAGCGAGCGCAGCCAGCCGCGCAGTTCCTCGAAGTCGAGGCGCTCGGTCGGGTCCTGACGCAGCAGCGACTCGACGACCGGCCTGAGCGGCCCGCACTCCTCGGCGTACGCGGGCGGTTCCGCGCACACCATCTGCACCAGCTCGGCCGTCGACTCCTCCGGGTAGGGCGCATGCCCCTGTACGGCCCGGAAGAGCAGCGCGCCGAGCGCCCACAGGTCGGTGGCGGGGCCGATCGGCGCGGCCAACTGCCAGTTCTCGTGCACGGGTCCGGCCTGCTCGGGCGCCCAGCGCTCCGTCACGGGCCCCACCACGGCCATCCGCGCCTGCCGCGCCCGCTCGGCGGCCAGCGCCGTGGCCGGACCGCGCCGGGGTGCGGGGGTGTGGGCGACCAGGTCGTCCCACCGGGTGGGCTCGCTGTGGGCGGGGTCCGGGGCCGGGGGAAGAGCCGCCTGCTCGTGTCCCTGCGGCGAGGGCACGCCGCGGGGTGCGGCGCCGTGCCAGGCGGCCGTGCGGGGGGCGCCGCCGACGCCGTAGGGGTCGGCTATCTGCCCCGGCGGGTTCGCACCGGGCCCCGTGCTCTGCCCGGGAACGTAGGGCGACCGCGCCGAGCCGTTGCTGTGGGGCCCTGGCCCGCCGTCCGGGGCGGGCCGGGCACCGGGCAGCGCCGCGCGGCCGTTCTGCTGCGTCTCCTGGACCCGGGCGGCGGCCCGGGTACCCGCCCGGTAGGCCGCGATCGCCCCGGCTCGCGCGGCCCTCGGGTCCTCGCCGTCCTCCACGTTCCCGCGGGTCGGCACGGCCGAGCCCCCGCTCCCCGTGCCGGCTCCGGCCGCCGGCAGCCCCCGGGCCTCCCGAGCCTCTATGGCGGCACGCCGCGCGGCCTCGGGATCGGTCGCGCCGCCGGGACTTCCCGGGCCGCCGGCCCCACCCTGGCCACCGGGCCCTTCGGTCATCCCGGCGCCGCCGGTCTCCTGGCCGGGTTCGCCGAAGGCCGGTGCCGGAACGGGGTCGTACCCGCACAGGGCCTCTTCCGCCGCGCCCACCGCCAGCCCGGTCAGCATCACCCGGCCGTCGTCACAGACCAGGACCGTCCGCGCGGTGACGTTCCGGTGCACCCAGCCATGCGCGTGCAGCACGCGCAGTGCCATGAGGACGTCGGAGGCGACCTCGGCCGCCCGGTACGGCGTCAGCGGCTTCTCGGCGAGCAGGGCCGCCAGGGGACGCGCGGCCACCAGCTCGCTGACGATCCACAGCGAACCGCCCTCGGCGAACACGTCGAAGACCTGGTCGAGCCGGGGGTGGTCGGGAATGGCCGCCGCGGCCTGCGCGGCCTCGACCGCGCGCCGCACCACCGGGTCCGCGGGCCGCCGGGTGCCCGGGCGGGCCCCGGGCCGCCGCGCGCCGCCGTCACGGGCCGTGAAGCCGTCGGGCAGCCCCTCCGCGTCGAGGACCTCCGCCTCGACCACCTCCGGCAACGGCACTGCCCTGACCAGGACTTCCTGGCCGCTGTAGGTGTCGAAGGCCCGGGACTCGGTGAGTTCGTACTCGTCGGACGGCGGCAGCGGCAGGCGGTAGCGGTCGGCGAGCACCCGTCCCGCATAGTCGTCCACGTTGCCTCCCCCGGCAGCCTGGTCGGTCACATCCGTTCGCCCCACGGTCCGTTCCGGCTGCGTACGGTCCGCAAACATTTACGATACGTGCCGCAGGCCACCCGCAATGTGGGGATGCCAGATCTCACTCCCCAAACCCGGGGCCGCTCATGCTCAGGACTTGGGTTCGAAGGTCTTCGTCAGCGTCCGCCAGGTCTCCTTGCGCAGCTCACCGCTCCAGTCGGCCGCTTTCGCCGTGTACATCAGCGCGTAGCCCTGCCGGTCGTCGACGACGAAACCGCGGTCGATGGTCCGGTACTTGGTGCCGCTCTCCACGTAGGTGAACTCCCAGTCGGCCGTGTTCCAGCCGCGGTAGTCCACCTGCTCTATGCGGATCTTCTTGTACTGCGCGCGCTGCATGAAGCGTTCCTGGCTCTTCCAGTCCGCCACCGGGTCGCCCTTGGGCGTGGACGTCCAGGCGATGAGCAGCTTCTGCCCGTCGGGCCCGGTGAACCGGTCGCCCGCGGCGCCCGTGGACTGGTACTTCCACCCCTTCGGCAGCCCGATCGAGTACCCCTGACTGCCCTGGTGCGTCGACGCCGCGGCGGTGCCCTTGCCGCCACCGGACGACCCGCCCGCCTGGTCCCCGGACGGGCTGTTCGAGGCGGGCTTCGACGGCGCGGGCTGTGTCGCCCCGCTGTCGGTGCGCGTGCCGTCGCTCTCGTCGCCCTTGGTGTCGGCGCTGCCCGACGCGGTGGCGACGGTCTTGCCGCCCCTCTCGCCGGCGGCCCCCTTGGGGTCCTTGTCGTCTCCGCTGAGCGCGATGGCGAGCACGGTGCCGATCACGGCGAGCGCCACGACCACCGCGATGATCACCAGGGTCCGCCGCGGCACGACGTCGGTGAGCGGCGCCCTGGGCGGCGCGGGCCGCGGCGGCAGGTCCGGCGGCGTCATGACGGGCCACCCCGAACTCCGGCCTCCGGAGCCCGCCTTCTCCCCTTGCGTGCCCCGCTCACCGGCCCCGGCAACCGCCCCCGAGGCGGCCGAAGCCGAACCCGGCTTCGAGACGGACGCTCCCGCGCTCCCGGCCCCGGCCTTCCCGCCCTCCGGTCCGGAAGAGGCAGCGGCGTCCGCGGACTCGGTCCGGGAGGCGGCCGACGCCCCGGCCGTGCCGGCGGCGGCCTTGCGCACGGAACGCAGCGCCCCGCGCAGCCGCTCCGCGGGCTCCTCGCCCCGCTTGCTCGCGGCCCCGGCGGAACTCCCCTTGCGGGAGGACTTGTCCGGCTGCGCCGGCAGCGGCACGACCTTCGTCGCGTCCAAGGGCTCCGGCTCGGTCTTCTCGGGCGCGTGGATGACCGAGTTGAGCATGGCCCGGGCGCCCGCGTCGTCGAGCCGCTTGGCGGGGTCCTTGGTGAGCAGTCCGTGGATGACGTCCCGCAGCGGGCCGGCGTTCTTCGGCTCCTCCAACGGCTCGGTCATCACCGCCGTGAGAGTCGCTATGGCAGACCCCTTGTCGTACGGCGGCGCTCCCTCCACCGCCGCGTACAGCAGACCGCCGAGCGACCACAGGTCGGCGGCCGGACCCGGCTTGTGCCCGCGCGCCCGCTCCGGGGAGATGTAGGAGGGCGCGCCGACGAGCATGCCGGTCGAGGTGATGGACGGGTCGCCCTCGACCTGGGCGATCCCGAAGTCCGTGAGCACGACCCGGCCGTCCTCGGCGATCAGCACGTTCGACGGCTTCACGTCGCGGTGCAGGATGCCCTCGCGGTGCGCGGACCGCAGCACGTCCAGGACGGCGAGCCCGACCTCCGCGGCCCGCTTCGGTTCGAGGAGGCCGTCCTCCCGGATGACCTCGGCGAGCGACTTGCCCTCGACGAGCTCCATCACGATCCAGGGCCGGTCGTCCTCCTGGACCACGTCGAAGACGGTCACGGCGCTGTTGTTGCGGATCCGCGCGATCGCCTTGGCCTCGCGCAGCGTCCGCGTGATCAGCCGCCGCTTCTCCTCCTCGTCGATGTTCGACGGGAACCGCAGTTCCTTGACGGCGACCGTCCGCCCCAGGGTCTCGTCCTCGGCCCGCCACACCGTGCCCATGCCCCCGCGGCCGAGCACTTCGCCCAGCCGGTAACGCCCCGCGAGGAGACGCTCCCTGTTGTCCTGACGAGTGTCCTGACGAGATGTGCCCGCCCGCTCCGCCTCCGACATGCGTCCCCTCATACAACCCGCCCTGACAGAGCCTCCATTGTCTCTCACCCGACAAGTGCCCAGCGCCCAGGGGCCCCCTGGCGAGGCGCCCCCGCCGGTCCGCCCACCGGAACCCGGCCGCGGCGCACCGCGCGCCGCCTTGCATGATGGGCCCCCGACGCCCCGACGAGGGAGGAGCCCGCGTGCCGCCCTTTCGGACATTGCTGGCCCTGCCCGTGTCCGTCCTCCTCCTCGGCCTGCCTCCGGCCGACTCGTCGGCTCTCTCCGCTCCGCCCACGGACGCGGTGCTCCCGCTGCTGGTCACCCAGGGCAGAGCACCCGCCGCGGCCCTGCTGGCCCGGGAGGGAACCACCACCCGCTATGCCCACGCCGGGCAGGGAATCGCCCGGTCGGACCACTTCCGCGCCGGCAGCGTCACGAAGACGTTCATCGCGACGGTCGTGCTGCAACTGGCCGCCGAGCACCGGCTGTCACTGTCCGACACCGTGGAGCAGCACCTGCCCGGCCTGGTGCGGGGAGCGGGCAACGACGGCCGCGCGCTGACCCTGCGCTCCCTGCTCACCCACACCAGCGGCCTGTACGACTACACCAGGGACACCGGCGGAACCACACCCGCCACACCCCTTCAGTCCGTTCGCATCGCACTCACCCACCCCCCGGCCGAACGCGGCCGCTTCTCCTACTCGAACACCAACTACGTGCTGCTCGGCCTGGTCGTCGAGCAGGTCACCGGCCACTCGTACGCCACCGAGGCCGAGCGCCGCATCATCACTCCCCTGGACCTGAAGGGCACCTCCTTCCCCGGATCCCTCTCCTCGCTGCCCTCTCCGCACGGCCGCGCCTACGCCGCCGACGGAACCGACGTCACCGATCTCGACCCGCGGGTGGCCGGCGCCGCGGGCGAGTTGGTGACCACGCTCGCCGATCTGGACCGCTTCTACTCGGCCCTGCTCGGCGGGCGGCTGCTTCCCCCGCACCGGCTGCGCGAGATGCTCGACACCCGTGCCGCACACGGCGCGTACGGCATGGGCCTGTTTCCCGAGAAACTGCCGTGCGGCACCACGGTGTGGGGGCACAACGGGCACATATCCGGCAGCTACGTGCGCACCGCGGCCACCGTCGACGGCCGACGCGTCCTCACCTTCCGCGTGAACACGGACGCGATGGCGGATCCCGGTCTCGAACCCGCGGTGCTCGCGGCCGAGTTCTGCCCCCGCACCTCGTAGAACGACCGGGTTCCGAACGAAGATCCCGGTTCCCGACACTCGTTCGGGTGATGTCGAAAGCGCCGCCCGACGCGTGGGAACAGCCGCCTACAGCGGCACGATGTCCGGCGCCCCCAGCCGGGCCGCGTCCGCCGTCAGGTCGTCCGGCTGCCGCTGCGACTCCCGCTCCGCCTCCACCCGCTTCTCGTAGTGCCGCACCTCGCGCTCGATCTGGTCCTTGTCCCAGCCGAGGACCGGCGCCATCAGCCCGGCGGCGTCACGTGCGCTGCGCGTGCCCCGGTCGAAGGTCTCGATGGAGATGCGCGTGCGCCGGGTCAACACGTCGTCCAGATGCCGCGCCCCCTCGTGCGAGGCCGCGTACACGATCTCGGCGCGCAGATAGTCGTCGGCCGCCGCCAGGGGCTCGCCCAGCGACGGGTTCTCGGCGATGAGGGCGAGGACCTCCTCGGCCAGCGTGCCGTACCGGTTCAGCAGGTGTTCCACGCGCACCACGTGGAGTCCGGTCCGGGCCGCGATCCGCGCCCGCGCGTTCCACAGCGCCCGGTAGCCCTCGGCGCCCAGCAGCGGCACGTCCTCGGTGACGCACTCGGCGACGCGCATGTCGAGCCCGTGCACCGCCGCGTCCACCGCGTCCTTGGCCATGACCCGGTAGGTGGTGTACTTGCCGCCCGCCACGACGACGAGCCCGGGCACGGGATGCGCCACGGTGTGCTCGCGCGACAGCTTGCTGGTGGCGTCCGACTCACCCGCAAGCAGCGGCCGCAGACCCGCGTACACGCCCTCGACGTCGTCCCTCGTGAGCGGCACCGCGAGCACCGAGTTCACGTGTTCCAGCAGGTAGTCGATGTCCGCGCTGGACGCGGCCGGGTGGGCCTTGTCGAGGTCCCATTCGGTGTCCGTGGTCCCGACGATCCAGTGCCGGCCCCAGGGGATGACGAACAGCACGGACTTCTCCGTGCGCAGGATCAGCCCGGTCGTGGAGTGGATCCGGTCCCGCGGCACCACCAGGTGGATGCCCTTGGACGCCCGGACGTGGAACTGGCCGCGCTCCCCGACCATCGCCTGGGTGTCGTCCGTCCACACGCCGGTGGCGTTGACGACCTGCTTGGCGCGGATCTCGTACTCGCCGCCGCCCTCGACGTCCTGCACCTTCGCGCCGACGACCCGCTCGCCCTCGCGCAGGAAGCCGGTGACCCGCGCGCGGTTGGCGGCCTTCGCGCCGTACGCCACCGCCGTGCGCACCAGGGTCGCCACGTAGCGGGCGTCGTCCATCTGGGCGTCGTAGTACTGAAGCGCCCCGACCAGCGCGTCCTTCTTCAAGCAGGGCGCCACGCGCAGGGCGTGAGAGCGGGTCAGATGGCGGTGCATGGGCAGGCCCCGGCCGTGACCTCGGGCCATGGACATGGCGTCGTACATCGCGACGCCCGACCCGGCGTACAGGCGCTCCCAGCCCTTGTGCTGCAAGGGGTACAGGAACGGCACGGGCTTCACCAGATGCGGGGCGAGCCGCTCCAGGAGCAGGCCGCGCTCCTTCAGGGCCTCCCGTACGAGCGCGAAGTCGAGCATCTCCAGATAGCGCAGGCCGCCGTGGATCAGTTTGCTGGACCGGCTGGAGGTGCCGGACGCCCAGTCGCGCGCCTCGACCAGTCCCGTGGACAGGCCCCGGGTCGCCGCGTCGAGGGCGGTGCCCGCACCGACCACGCCTGCGCCCACCACCAGCACGTCCAGCTCGCGCTCGGCTATAGATGCGAGTGACTCGACGCGCTGCGCCGGCCCGAGTATCGCTGTCCTCACCGCTGCCTCCCGCTCATCGCGGCGGCTGGTGCCGCCTCGGTCGCGCCGGCCGCACCCGTCGGGTGAGACCCCGTCCGTATCCCCCATGCCCAAATTCTGACCGTGTTGCCCGACTTCAGCCACCACGGGCCGTCAGCCTGTGGACAACGCCCACGGGACACTCACCGAAACTCGGGCGAGCAATCCCGCATATCGGTCATATTTACTCCTAGTCTGACATTGCGCTCGCCCGTCCTGTCCACAGGGCTTGCGCACCTGTCCCACTTCGGCTATCGGGAAGGACGGCCGCCATGCCCGCAGATCTCGCCGTCATCGGACTCGGCCCGTACGGCCTGCCCCTGGCCCAGGCCGCCGTCGCGGCAGGCGTCGCCACCATCGGCTACCGGACCGGCCCCGAGGCCGGCTCCCTCAGCGCCGCCGAACAGCGCCGGATGCTCTCGGGGGGCTTCCGGCCGACCACGAACGCCGCCGAGCTCGGCCGGGTACGCACCGCGGTCATCTGCGCACCGACCCCGCGGGGCACGGACGGCGGACTCGACCTGAGCCAGCTGGAGGCGGCCGCCCGCACCCTGGCCACGCATCTGCGTCCCCACACCACTGTGATTCTGGAGTCCCCGGTGTACCCAGGGACCACAGAGGAATGCCTGCGCCCCCTCCTCGAAGAGGGATCGGGTCTGCGCGCGGGCCGCGACTTCCACCTCGCCTACTCCCCCAGCCGCGCCGACCCCGGCAACCGCGACTTCACCCCCGCCAACACGCCCAAGGTCATCGGCGGCCTCACCCCGGCCTGCACGGAGTCGGCCGCCGCCTTCTACGGACGGCTCACCGACAAGGTGGTACGCGCGCGTGGACCCCGCGAGGCGGAGACCGTGCAGCTCCTGGAGACCAACTACCGGCACGTGAACATCGCCCTGGTCAACGAGATGGCCGTCCTCTGCCACGACCTCGGCGTCGACCTGTGGGACGTCGTCCGCTGCGCGGAGACCAAGCCGTTCGGCTTCCAGGCCTTCCGCCCCGGCCCCGGCGTCGGCGGCCACGCCGTCCCGCAGGACCTGACCGCCCACGGCGGCCGCACCCTGCGCATGGTGGAACTGGCCCAGCAGGTCAACAACCGCATGCCCGGCTACGTCGTCCAGCGCGGCGCCACGCTCCTCAACGAGCACGGCAAGTCGGCCCGCGGCGCCCGTGTGCTGCTCCTGGGCGTCACCTACAAGCCCGACCTCGCCGACCTGCACGGCACGCCCGCCCAGGAGGTCGCCCTGCGCCTGATGGAACTGGGCGCCTCGGTCAGCTACCACGACCCGTACGTCCCCGCCTGGAGCGTCCTGGACCGCCCCGTCCCCCGCGTGGACTCCCTCTACGAGGCGGTCGCCGACGCGGACCTGACCATCCTCCTCCAGCAGCACCGCACGTACGACCTGCAAGGCCTGTCGGTGAAGGCACAGCTGCTGCTGGACACGCGGGGGGCGGCGCCCACGGGGGCGGCGCATCGGTTGTGAAGAGGGGCGCGTGGGGGCGCTGAGCCCCTTGGGCTGGTGGCGCGGGGCACCCTGCCGCCAGTACCTTGGGAGACGGCGGAGCCCCACCGCAGAGGCCACTGCGGCAGGCTCCTGGATGGATCACGGAGTGTCCGCCCCTAGGCTTCTTGGGGGCGGCCGCTCACCATCCGAAGCAAGGTGGAGCCCACCGCAGCGGGTACTGCGGCAGGCTCCTGGATGGATCACGGAGTGTCCGCCCCTAGCTCTCTTGGGGGCGGCCGCTCACCATCCGAAGAGTCGCAAGACCCACCTCCTCCGGCACTGCACCATCCGAAGACGGAGTCGGTCCCAGCGGGTGGGCTTGCGGTGGCGTCCCATGGGCGCCCCCTTCCACGACGCCACCCATTGGCCCGGTGGGCAGCACGTCGGAATCGGGCCGGGCCCCGAGGGCCGGGGTCCGGAACCGTGTCCTTGGAAGGGGGCACCCAGGAGAACCGGGGCGCCGATCACGGACACCAGCGCCTCGGAACCGCCCTCCACCGCGCCATCCGGCCCGAAGGCAACCACGCGCCCCCCTACGGCAACACGCGCCCCTCCAGGGCCAGTTGGGCACGCAAAAGGGCCCGGCCACTCACCCGAGTGACCAGGCCCTTCCTCGTCCTGGGGACTACCGACTACCGCCGGTGCTGCGAGTCCGCCACCGTCACCTCGACCCGCTGGAACTCCTTCAGCTCGCTGTACCCGGTCGTGGCCATAGCCCGCCGCAGCGCGCCGAAGAGGTTCATCGAACCGTCAGGGGTGTGGGACGGGCCCGTGAGGATCTCCTCGATGGTGCCGACCGTGCCGAGGTCGACCTTCTGGCCGCGCGGCAGCTCCTCGTTCACGGCCTCCATACCCCAGTGGTTGCCCTTGCCCGGGCCATCGGTCGCGCGGGCGAGCGGGGAGCCCATCATGACGGCGTCGGCGCCGCAGGCGATCGCCTTGGGCAGGTCGCCGGACCAGCCGACACCGCCGTCCGCGATCACGTGCACGTACCGGCCGCCGGACTCGTCCATGTAGTCCCGGCGGGCCGCGGCCACGTCGGCGACCGCCGTCGCCATCGGGACCTGGATGCCCAGCACGTTGCGCGTGGTGTGCGCGGCGCCGCCGCCGAAGCCGACCAGCACGCCCGCCGCGCCCGTGCGCATCAGGTGCAGGGCCGCCGTGTACGTGGCGCAGCCGCCGACGATCACCGGGACGTCCAGCTCGTAGATGAACTGCTTCAGGTTCAGCGGCTCGTGCGAACCGGAGACGTGCTCAGCCGAGACCGTCGTACCGCGGATGACGAAGATGTCCACGCCCGCGTCGACGACGGCCTTGGAGAACTGGGCCGTGCGCTGCGGGGAGAGCGCCGCGGCCGTGACCACGCCCGAGTCGCGCACCTCCTTGATCCGCGCGCCGATCAGCTCCTCCTTGATGGGCGCGGCGTAGATCTCCTGGAGGCGCCGGGTGGCCGCCTCGGCGGGCAGCTCGGCGATCTCGTCGAGCAGCGGCTGCGGGTCCTCGTAGCGCGTCCACAGGCCCTCGAGGTTCAGCACGCCGAGGCCGCCGAGCTCGCCGATGCGGATGGCGGTGGCCGGGGAGACGACCGAGTCCATGGGAGCGGCCAGGAACGGCAGCTCGAAGCGGTAGGCGTCGATCTGCCAGGCGATCGAGACCTCCTTCGGGTCCCGCGTACGGCGGCTGGGGACGACGGCGATGTCGTCGAAGGCGTACGCCCGGCGGCCGCGCTTGCCGCGCCCGATCTCGATCTCAGTCACGTTGGTGGCCTTTCCCTTTGCGTTTCAGCGTCTTCCAGTATCGCCGACGGGCATGGAGAGGGCGGCCCCGGATGCTCCGGAACCGCCCTCGGCAGGCCTGGGGACTACTTGCTACGGCTGTAGTTAGGCGCCTCGACCGTCATCTGGATGTCGTGCGGGTGGCTCTCCTTGAGCCCCGCCGAGGTGATCCGGACGAACCGGCCCTTGGTCTCCATCTCCTCGATGGAGGCCGCGCCCACGTAGCCCATGGTCTGGCGCAGACCGCCGACGAGCTGGTGCAGCACGTTGGCCAGCGGGCCGCGGTAGGGCACCTGGCCCTCGATGCCCTCGGGCACGAGCTTGTCGTCTGCGGCCACCTCGGCCTGGAAGTAGCGGTCCTTCGAGTACGACCGGCCCTGGCCGCGGGACTGCATCGCGCCGAGCGAGCCCATGCCGCGGTAGGACTTGAACTGCTTGCCGTTGATGAACTGGAGCTCGCCGGGCGACTCCTCACAGCCGGCGAGGAGGCTGCCCAGCATCACCGTGTCGGCGCCGGCGGCCAGCGCCTTGCCGATGTCGCCGGAGTACTGCAGACCGCCGTCGCCGATCAGCGGGACGCCCGCCGCACGGGCCGCGAGGGACGCCTCGTAGATGGCGGTGACCTGCGGGACCCCGATGCCGGCGACCACGCGCGTGGTGCAGATGGAGCCGGGGCCCACGCCCACCTTGATGCCGTCGACGCCGGCGTCGATCAGCGCCTGGGCGCCGTCACGGGTGGCGACGTTGCCGCCGATCACGTCGACACCGACGCTCGACTTGATCTTCGACATCCAGCTCAGGGCGTTGCTGTTGTGGCCGTGCGAGGTGTCGACGACCAGGAAGTCCACCCCGGCCTCGGCCAGCGCCTGGGCCCGCTCGAGCGCCTCGGGGCTGGCGCCCACGGCGGCACCGACGATCAGACGGCCCTCGGCGTCCTTCGCGGCGTTGGGGTACTGCTCGGCCTTGACGAAGTCCTTGACCGTGATGAGGCCCTTGAGGATGCCCGCGTCGTCGACGAGGGGAAGCTTCTCGATCTTGTGGCGGCGCAGCAGCTCCATGGCGTCGGCGCCGGAGATGCCGACCTTGCCGGTGACCAGCGGCATCGGGGTCATGACCTCGCGCACCTGCCGGGAGCGGTCGGTCTCGAAGGCCATGTCACGGTTGGTGACGATGCCGAGCAGCTTGCCGGCCGGGTCGGTGACCGGGACGCCGCTGATGCGGAACTTGGCGCACAGGGCGTCGGCCTCGGCCAGCGTCGCGTCCGGGTGGACCGTGATGGGGTCGGTGACCATGCCCGACTCGGAGCGCTTGACCAGGTCGACCTGGTTGACCTGGTCCTCGACCGAGAGGTTGCGGTGCAGTACGCCGACGCCGCCCTGGCGGGCCATGGCGATCGCCATGCGGGACTCGGTGACCTTGTCCATCGCCGCGGAGAGCAGCGGGATGTTCACCCGGACGTTGCGGGAGATGCGGGACGAGGTGTCGACCGCGTTGGGGAGCACCTCGGATGCACCCGGCAGCAGCAGCACGTCGTCGTAGGTCAGCCCGAGTGTCGCGAATTTCTCGGGCACGCCGTCGACGTTGGCAGTCATGACACCTTCCCCAAATGGCCTTGATCGGTGCGGATGTCCATGCTAACGGGAAGCAGAGAGCCCGAATTCCAGTGTTCCGCCTGACCGGGGGCTTCGTATCTTCGTACGGAACCGGCGCACCCCCTGTTCAACGAAGGCACTACTGCTCGGCGAGCGCCCTGAGCCTGCTCAGGGCCCGGTGCTGGGCCACGCGCACCGCGCCGGGTGACATTCCCAACATCTGACCCGTCTCCTCCGCCGTCAACCCCACCGCGATCCGCAGCAGCAGCAGCTCCCGCTGGTTCTCGGGCAGGTTGGCCAGGAGTTTCTTGGCCCATTCCGCGTCGCTGCTCAGCAGGGCGCGCTCCTCCGGGCCCAGGGAGTCGTCGGGCCGCTCGGGCATCTCGTCCGAGGGGACGGCCGTCGAGCCCGGGTGCCGCATCGCCGCGCGCTGGAGGTCGGCGACCTTGTGCGCGGCGATGGCGAAGACGAACGCCTCGAAGGGACGCCCGGTGTCCCGGTAGCGGGGCAGCGCGAGGAGCACCGCCACGCAGACCTCCTGGGCGAGGTCCTCCACGAAGTGCCGGGCGTCGCCCGGGAGGCGGGACAGACGGGTGCGGCAGTAGCGCAGGGCCAGGGGGTGGACATGGGCGAGCAGGTCGTGCGTGGCCTGCTCGTCCCCGTCGACGGCGCGGTGGACGAGCGCGCCGATCGCCCCTTGGGCATTGACCGCCTCGTCGTCGCGCATCGGTCCATGGTGCCTTGCGGCCGCCTGGTCCGTGGCACCGCGCCCGTTGTTGTGCACCGAAGCGTTATGAGCAGGTGCGCCGGAACTCATACCCTGCGCCCTCCCCTTCCGCTCGACCGACTCGTCCCCGAGGAACTCCACACCCTCAAGGATGCGGCATCCGCGGCGAAACGAGCAGCGGGCATCCGGCGGACCCCCGGCCCGCCCCCGCCGACCTGGCTTTCCGTGCCCCCGATGCGACCGCCGCCACACCCGCGATCGTCCCCCGGGCATGCCGTTCGGGCCATCCCGCGGACGTGGGTCCTCGTGGGCACCCTCCCGAGCTGTCGACCTCGCCGGGGCAGGGCGGGACCCCCACCGGCGTTGTCGTCGGCCGTCGGCCCGCGCAGGCATTCGTGCGGCTCGCGCCGGGTGCCGCGCATGGAAGCCGGCCCGATCCGAAGGACAGGCCCTGGGCGGTCACCGCGAAGTCCCGCCTGCCCCGCGATGCCCGGCACTGCCCCAAGCTCTTCGAGCAGGAAGAACCCCCGCTCGCCGCACCGGGCGGACCCCGGTGTGCAACCAGTACGCGGGCGTCCGCCCGGCACGCCGAGAGCACGCACCGAACGCCGCAGCGCCCGCCCTCCGGGCGGACGCCGGGACTGTGCGGACACCCTCTAGCGCACCAGACCCCACCGGAAGCCGAGCGCCACCGCGTGGGCCCGGTCCGAGGCGCCGAGCTTCTTGAACAGGCGCCGGGCGTGCGTCTTGACGGTGTCCTCGGAGAGGAACAGCTCGCGGCCGATCTCGGCGTTCGAGCGGCCGTGGCTCATGCCTTCGAGGACCTGGATCTCACGCGCCGTGAGCGTCGGCGCGGCGCCCATCTCGGCCGAACGCAGCCGGCGCGGGGCGAGCCGCCAGGTCGGGTCGGCCAGGGCCTGGGTCACCGTCGCGCGGAGCTCCGCGCGGGAGGCGTCCTTGTGCAGATAGCCGCGGGCACCGGCGGCGACCGCGAGGGCCACACCGTCCAGGTCCTCGGCGACGGTGAGCATGATGATGCGCGCACCGGGGTCGGCGGACAGCAGCCGCCGGACCGTCTCGACGCCGCCCAGTCCGGGCATGCGTACGTCCATCAGAATCAGGTCCGAGCGGTCGGCCCCCCAGCGGCGGAGGACTTCCTCGCCGTTGGCCGCCGTCGTCACGCGCTCTACGCCGGGCACGGTTGCGACCGCGCGACGGAGCGCCTCTCGGGCAAGCGGGGAGTCGTCGCAGACGAGGACGGAAGTCATGGCCGCCCTCCGCAGCTGATGCGCGTCACCTTGAGCCTCCAGGCTGGTACGAAATCGTCACCTGTGCGGTCGACCGTCTCGGACGCCCGTCCGAGCGCTTGTTCCTTCAACCGCCTCGCACTCTCAACGACGGTCACTCGAAAGAGTTACGGGGGTGGCTGACATCTTCGGCACTCTACGTGAGGGGCCGGACACGGTGCAGATATGTGCGACAGACCCTCGAACTTTCATCACAAGCTATGCCCCATTCAGACCCTTTTCTTCCGCTTTGCCGGTGTCTGGAGCTAGATTCGCAATGAGTCATATTTTCATCTCCTTAGATCGTAGTTGTACGGTCGTGGACACCAGATCCGCCCAGAACGGCTACAAGGGGTCACGTAATGGCAGATTTCTCCCGCCTTCCCGGACCGAACGCGGACCTGTGGGACTGGCAGCTGCTGGCTGCCTGTCGCGGGGTGGACAGCTCGCTCTTCTTCCATCCGGAGGGCGAGCGCGGTGCGGCTCGGAGCGCTCGCGAGAACTCGGCCAAAGAGGTCTGCATGAGGTGCCCGGTGCGTGCCGAGTGCGCCGCCCACGCGCTGGCGGTGCGTGAGCCGTACGGCGTGTGGGGCGGGCTGACCGAGGATGAACGCGAAGAGCTGATGGGGCGGGCGCGCAACCGGCTGGTGTCGGCGTCGACATCCGGCGGGCACGCCGCCTCGAACACCTGAAGGAACGTTTCTGCGAAACGGGCACGCGCACGCGTGCCGTTGATATCTGACGCGCCTCCACGGCGCCCGGCCGCCCGGGCCGGTCACCACCGTGATGGCTAGCGGCGGCCCGCCCGTGCCAGTTGGTCGAGCGTCGCCGCCACCGCCGGGACCTGTGCGAGGTCGGGCAGCGTGAGCGCGACGATCTCCCGGCGCACCGCCGGTTCCAGCGTCACGGCCCGCACCCCCCGGGGCCTCACGGACTCGACGGCGAGCTGGGGCAGCACCGCCACGCCCAGACCGGCGCCCACCAGGCCGGCGACCGCCGGGTAGTCGTCGGTCGCGAAGTCGATGCGCGGGGTGAAGCCGGCCGCCGCGCAGACCTCGACCAGCTGACCGCGGCAGCGCGGGCAGCCGGCGATCCACGGCTCCCGCGCGAGCTCGCCGATGGCGACGGACTCCGCGCCCGCGAGCCGGTGCCGCTCCGGCACGAGTGCGACGAGCCGGTCCGTCAGCAGCGGACGTACGACGAGGTCCTCCCACTCCTCTGCGCCCGCCGCGCCCTCGTAGCGGAAGGCGAGCGCCACATCGCAGTCGCCCTCGCGCAGCATGCCGACGGACGCGGGCGGTTCGGCCTCCTCCAGGAAGACCCGGGTGCCGGGGTGCGCGTCGCGCAGTGCGGCGAGGGCCGTCGGCACGAGCGTGGAACTGCCGCTGGGGAAGGAGACGAGCCGGACCCGCCCGGCCCGCAGCCCGGCGATCGCGGCGACCTCCTCCTCCGCGGCCGTGAGCCCGGCGAGGATCCCGGCGGCGTGCCGCACCAGCGCCTCGCCGGCCTGGGTCAGACGCATCTCGCGTCCCGTGCGGATCAGCAGAGGTGTGCCGACGGAGGCTTCCAGGGCCTTCATCTGCTGGCTGACGGCGGGCTGGGTGCAGCCCAGTTCGCGCCCCGCGGCGGAGAAGGAGCCGGTGGCCGCGACGGCGCGCAGGACGCGGAGATGGCGAGCTTCGATCACCCTTCGAGGATAAGCGACCCTTTGAATCCGCTCCCAATAATGCGTCGACGCTTTGAGGGTGGGTCCCCTACCGTGCGGGCATGAGGCTTCTGTCAGTGAATCTGGGCCGTGCCAGGGCTGTGCCGTACACGGACAACCCGGAGGGTGTGACCGGAATCGACAAGCAGCCGGTGGACGGGCCGGTGCGGGTGTCGGCGCCCGGGCCCAAGGGCGTCGGCGGGAGCGGGCTGGCCGGGGACGCGGTGTGCAAGCTGGAGCACCACGGCGGCGACGACCAGGCGGTCTACGCGATGGCCCGCGAGGACATGGACGCGTGGGAGCGCGAGCTGGGCCGGCCGCTGGCGCACGGGGCGTTCGGCGAGAACCTCACGACCGAGGGCCTCGACGTCTCCGGGGCGCGGATCGGCGAGCGCTGGCGCGTCGGGACCGAGGTGCTGCTGGAGGTCACCTGCGGGCGGATCCCCTGCCGCACGTTCCAGGGCCATCTGGGCGAGAAACAGTGGGTGAAGCGGTTCACGCGGCGAGGAGCGCCCGGGGCCTATCTGCGGGTGATCGAGCCCGGTGAGATCCGGGCGGGCGACCCGGTGGAGATCGCGCACCGGCCGGAGCACGACGTGACCGTGGCGCTCCAGTTCCGCGCGGTGACCACCGAGCGGACGCTGCTGCCGCGGCTGCTGGCGGCCGGCGAGGCGCTGCACCCCGAGTCGCTGAGGCTGGCGCGGGAGTACGCGGAGAAGCACGGGGCCTGACGCCGCTCACTGTGCGGGTCTCCACGGACCCTTCACCGTCGAGGTCCCGGCACGGAAGCGGACGCACATGGTCCAGGTCACTAACCTTCTGCCATGACAACGGCTCTGATTACGGGATCGACGGCAGGCATCGGGGCCGCGTTCGCGCGGCGACTGGCGGCGGACGGACACAACCTGGTGCTGGTGGCCCGCGACACCAAGCGGCTCCGGGAGCAGGCGACCGAGCTGCACGACCGGCACGGCATCGAGGCGGAGGTGCTGACGGCCGACCTCGCCGAGGACAAGGGCATCGAGTCGGTGGCCGACCGGCTGGGCGACCGGAAGAACCCCGTCGACCTGCTGGTCAACAACGCCGGCTTCGGCAACAAGGGACGCTATCTCGACGTGCCCATGGCGGACGAGCTGCGGATGCTGAAGGTGCACTGCGAGGCGGTGCTGCGGCTGACGTCCGCGGCGACGGAGGCCATGCGGGAGCGCGGCCGCGGCGGCGTCATGAACGTCGCGTCGGTGGCCGCGTTCGTCCCGCGGGGCACCTACGGCGCCTCCAAGGCCTGGGTCGTGCAGTTCTCGCAGGGCGCCGCACGCGACCTGGCCGGCAGCGGCGTACGGCTGATGGCGCTCTGCCCCGGTTTTGTCCGCACCGAGTTCCACGAGCGGGCCGGCATGGGCACGGACAACATCCCGAGCTGGATGTGGCTCGACGCGGACAAGCTGGTGGCGGCGGCACTGCACGACCTGGCCCGCGGCAAGACGCTGTCCATCCCGGACCCGCGCTACAAGGCGCTGATGGGGGCCGCGAAGCTGGTGCCGCGGGGGGTGCTCGGGGCCGTCTCGTCCCGGACGGGCCGGAAGTACGGGCCGCAGTAGGCGCGGGCCGGAAGGCAGCCCCGACAGGCACGGCGCGCCCCCGCCCAGGACAATGGAGCTGTTCAGCCGGACCCAGGGGGGCCGGAGGCGAGAGCATGACCTTCGTACAGCTCATCGAATGCAGGACCAGCCGGCTCGACGAGATGAACCGGCTGATGGACAGGTGGGTCGAGCAGACCAAGGGGAAACGGACCGCTACACACAGCGTGGTGGCGAAGGACCGGGCCGACGCCTCGCACATCGTCGAGATCGTGGAGTTCCCGTCGTACGAGGAGGCGATGCGGAACTCCGGGCTCCCGGAGACCGACCGGATCTTCCGGGAGATGGTGGCGCTCTGCGACGAGACGCCGACGTTCACGGACCTGGACGTGGTGCGGGACGAGCAGCTGTACTCGGCCACCGCGCGCAGGTTCTTCGAGCTGGCGCCCGGCCAGGGGGACGCGCCGCCGATGAACGACGTGTTCATCGAGGACTACCACGACCACGACCCGGCCAATGTGCAGGACACCATCGGGCTGGACGCGGTGCGGCGCGAGGTGGAGGTGTGGCGGGGCGGCTTCGACTTCTCGTTCACGATCGAGGACCAGATGGCCCAGGGCGACCGGGTGTGCACCCGGTGGACCTTCCGGGGCAGGCACACGGGTGACTTCCTCGGGATCCCGCCGACCGGGCAGGACGTCACCATGACCGGGACGACCATCCACCGCTGCACGCCCGACGGGAAGATCGCCGAGGGCTGGTGGCAGTACGACCGGCTGGGGCTGATGCAGCAGCTCGGGGCGCTGGACCCGCTGGAGTTGTGAGCCGCGCGGGGCATACGGGAGAAGCCCCCGTTCCGCACGGGGCGGGACGGGGGCTTCTGCTACGAGGCCGGTGCCTCAGTGGGCGTGGCCGTGGCCGTGGCCCGCGGCGGCCGGCTCCTCCTCTTCCTTCTTCTCGACGACCAGGGTCTCGGTCGTGAGCAGGAGGGAGGCGATGGAGGCGGCGTTCTCCAGGGCGGAGCGGGTGACCTTGACCGGGTCGATGACGCCGGCCTTGATCAGGTCGCCGTACTCGCCGGTGGCGGCGTTGAAGCCCTGGCCCTTGTCGAGCTCGGCGACCTTGGAGGTGATGACGTAGCCCTCCAGGCCGGCGTTCTCGGCGATCCAGCGCAGCGGCTCGACGACCGCGCGGCGGACGACCGCGACACCGGTGGCCTCGTCGCCGGTCTTGCCGAGGCTGCCCTCGAGGACCTTGGCGGCGTGGACCAGAGCGGAGCCACCACCGGAGACGATGCCCTCCTCGACCGCGGCGCGGGTCGCGGAGATGGCGTCCTCCAGACGGTGCTTGCGCTCCTTGAGCTCGACCTCGGTGGCGGCACCCACGCGGATGACGCACACGCCGCCGGCCAGCTTCGCGAGGCGCTCCTGGAGCTTCTCGCGGTCCCAGTCGGAGTCGGTGGTCTCGATCTCGGCCTTGATCTGGGCGACGCGGCCCTGCACGTCGTCCTTGTTGCCGGCGCCGTCGACGACCGTGGTGTCGTCCTTGGTGACGGTGACGCGGCGGGCGGAGCCGAGGACGTCCAGGCCGACCTGGTCGAGCTTGAGGCCGACCTCCTCGGAGACGACCGTGGCGCCGGTGAGGACCGCCAGGTCCTGCAGCATCGCCTTGCGGCGGTCGCCGAAGCCCGGGGCCTTCACCGCGACGGCGTTGAAGGTGCCGCGGATCTTGTTCACGACCAGGGTCGACAGGGCCTCGCCGTCGACGTCCTCGGCGATGATCAGCAGCGGCTTGGAGGAGTTGGACTGGATGACCTTCTCCAGCAGCGGCAGGAGGTCCGCGATGGCGGAGATCTTGCCCTGCGTGATGAGGATGTACGGGTCGTCCAGGACGGCTTCCATGCGCTCCTGGTCCGTCACGAAGTACGGCGACAGGTAGCCCTTGTCGAAGGCCATGCCCTCGGTGAAGTCCAGCTCCAGACCGAAGGTGTTGGACTCCTCGACGGTGATGACACCGTCCTTGCCGACCTTGTCCATCGCCTCGGCGATGAGCTCGCCGACCTGCTGGTCCTGGGCGGACAGCCCGGCGACGGCGGCGATGTCGGACTTCTCGTCGATCGGACGGGCCGAGGCGAGCAGGTCCTCGGAGATCGCGGCGACGGCGGCGTCGATGCCCTTCTTCAGGGCGGCCGGGGAGGCACCGGCGGCGACGTTCTTCAGGCCCTCGCGCACGAGCGCCTGGGCGAGCACGGTCGCGGTGGTCGTACCGTCACCCGCGATGTCGTTGGTCTTGGTCGCCACCTCCTTGACCAGCTGGGCACCGAGGTTCTCGTACGGGTCCTCGATCTCGACCTCGCGGGCGATCGTGACACCGTCGTTGGTGATGGTGGGGGCGCCGAACTTTTTGTCGATGACGACGTTGCGGCCCTTGGGGCCGATCGTCACCTTCACCGTGTCGGCGAGCTTGTTGACGCCGCGCTCGAGGGCGCGACGGGCGTCCTCGTCGAACTTCAGGATCTTCGCCATGGGAGCGTGAGCCCTCTTCCGGAATGTGGGTTAACGGCACTGCGCCCCGGGCGCCCGGCTTCTCATAGATCGCGGGGGGCCAGGGGCGCAGCTCAAAGCAACGTGCTTGGGGTGAATTACTTCTCGACGATCGCGAGCACGTCGCGGGCCGAGAGGACGAGGTACTCCTCGCCGTTGTACTTCACCTCGGTGCCGCCGTACTTGCTGTAGAGCACGACGTCGCCGACGGAGACGTCGAGCGGAAGACGGTTGCCGTCCTCGAAGCGGCCCGGGCCCACGGCCAGGACGACGCCCTCCTGGGGCTTCTCCTTGGCGGTGTCCGGGATGACCAGGCCAGAGGCGGTGGTCTGCTCGGCGTCGAGCGGCTGGACCACAATGCGGTCCTCGAGCGGCTTGATGGCAACCTTGGAGCTGGTGGTCGTCACGATCCGACCTCCCCCTTCGGAGATCTCACGGGGTTAACTGTCTGAGGTGGCGACCAGGTGGATCCGTCGTCGCGGGTGCCGGACCTGCCCGTCGCTGTGTTGGCACTCTCCAGTGGGGAGTGCCAAGGCCGAGACTATGACTGCGATTAGCACTCGGTCAAGCGGAGTGCCAATTGGGCGGCGGCGCGTCGGCCGTGGAGCCGGGTCGGCGTACGTTTGTGCTGGGCACCCGGCGTCGGCGTCCCGGCCTCAGGGGGCTGCCGCCACCCGGCGCTCAGACGTCAGAGGTAGTTCTCCAGCCGCCCCACCCGCAGCCCCCTTCCCTCGATCTCTCGCAGCAGGCGCTCCGTGCGTTCCGTCAGCGTCAGGGACGCGGTCTCGCCGGACGGCACCGAGATGACGTCGCCGGGGCGCAGGCCGGGCTCGCCGCGGGTGTACGTCAGGGCGCCGTCGGGCCCCAGGGACGCCCTCCAGAGGACGACCGCCCGGATGCCGCAGTCGGCGGCGGCGCGCAGGGTCGTCGTGTCGTACGCGCCGTAGGGCGGGCGGAAGAGGTGGGGGCGGATGCCGAAGCGGGAGCGGAGTTTGTGCTGCTGGCCGCAGATCTCGGCGCGCTGGCCTGCGTAGGGCAGGCCGCGCAGGGCGGGGTGGTCGAGGGTGTGGTTCTGGATGGACGCGCCGACCGCGCGCAGGCGGGCGAAGTGGCCGTAGCCGGGCCCCACGACGCTGTCCGTGAGGAACATGCTGACCGGGAGCCGCCGTTCGCGGACGAGGCCGACGAAGCCGGGGTCGCGCTCGGCGCCGTCGTCGTAGGTCAGGAAGACCACCCGGTCGCGGGTGCGGATGTGGTCCACGACGGGCGGGAGAGCGTCTCGGCCGTCTCCGTCGTCCCGGTCCGGCCCGCGGACGTCGCTCGACGCGTGCGTCGGTGACTGACCCCGGCCGTCCGCCCCCAGCCGCTCCCCCGCGGCCCCGGCACAGCCGGCCAGCAGGATCACCCCCGCGCACACCATGGCGGCCGGTGACCCCCGCCTCACAGGTAGTCCTCCAGCCGGCCCACCGCGTATCCCTCGGCCGTGACCTGGTTGAGGAAGCGGCGGATCATGTCGGGCATCGTGCCCTGCCACTGGCCGCGACCGCGGAAGTGGGTGAGGACGATGTCGCCCGGGTGCAGTTTCCGGTCCCACTCGCGGTACTCCCAGCGGTCGGCGAAGACCTCCTCGTTCCAGAGGGGGACGTACTCGATTCCGCAGGCCTTGGCGGCGCGCAGGGTCGCCCTGTCGTAGCTGCCGAAGGGCGGGCGGAAGAGGGCCGGGCGCTTGCCGTAGCGCTTCTCGATGAGGCGCTGCATGCCGCAGATCTCGCGCTTCTGCGTGCGGTAGGGCAGGCCCCGCATGAGGCGGTGGCGGAGGGTGTGGTTGTTCAGGACCACGCCCCGGTCCTGCATCTTCTCGAAGTAGCCGTAGTCGTTCCTGATCAGGTAGCCGCTGAGGAAGGCGCTGTACGGGACCTTCAGGTCGCTCATCATCCGCAGGAACGCCGGGTCCTTCTCGGCGCCGTCGTCGATGGTGAGGAAGACGACCTTGTCCCGGGTGGGGACCGTCGTGAAGACGGGCGGCAGGTTCCGTCTGCGGTGGCCGTGCACCTCGAAGCCTTGGCGGGTCCTGATCCTCGGCTTCTTCGCGGGGGCCGGCGGGGCGGTCAGGGGGACCCTTCTCAGTCCCCAGCGCTGCGCCGCGACGATTTGTGCGGCGTGCGCGGCGCGCAGCTTGGAGGCGTAGGAGTCGAGCGCGCGGGCCGGGGGCGCGTCGAGGGGCTGCTGGCCGCCGGCCGGGGGGATCCGGCCGCTGTCGCCCTGCGCGCAGCCCGAGGCGATGGCGGCGAGGGTGAGCAGCGCGAGGCCGATCCGCACACCGCCAGATGCCCGGCTTTTGTCATTTTGTACGACTGCTCGCATGATGCGGGATCCTCGCAGCCGGCCTTCCCGTATCGGCCCCGACACCGCGACCGGCGGCGCACCATCCACCGAGTGGCCCACACGCGGTCCGGTCCGACTCCGTGCGCGCGGACGGACCAGGCCGGTCCACCCTGACCGGGGCCGGCCTTCCGGCGCGCACGCGGACTGACCACGCCGGTACAGCCGGACCGGGGACCGGGGCCGGGCTTCCGGCGCGCACGCGGACGGACCACGGCCCGCCGCCCAGGCCCAGGCCGGACGGGCCTCCGCGGGACGACGGACCACCGGGTCGGGTGCCCTGTTCCGGCGACGCCGCAGGATGGCGGAGCCGCCGCGCCTGAACAGCCGGGGCAGCGGACGCCTGCGGGGCAGGAACCCGGCGCCCCTGCGCCCTGCGCCCGCCGCCCAGGCCCGGACCGACCGGCGGGCGCAGGGCCGGATAAATCCCGCATCCCAAGCCCGAACCGACCCGCATCCCGCAGCTGAACCGACCACCCCAGCCCAGACCCATCCGCACCGCCCCCACCGCCGCCATCACCCGTGGCCGACAATGATCCGGTGAACGACCTCGCCCTCCTCCTCAGCCCCGAAGGCCGCGCCCTCCTCGACGAGGTGCGGGACACCGATCCGGCGCGGGAGCTGGCCGTCGCGACCCGGTTGCGTCGCGAGCATCCCGCCGAGCTGGTGTCGGCGGCGCTGGGCCAGGCGCGGCTGCGGCAGCGGGCGGTGGTGAAGTTCGGGGCCGAGGACGCGGGACGGATGTTCTTCACGCCGAACGGGGTCGAGCAGTCGACCCGGGCGAGCGTGGCGGCCTACCGGGCGCGCAGGCTCGCGGACGCGGGCGTGGCCTCGGTGGCCGACCTGTGCTGCGGCATCGGCGGTGACGCGATCGCGCTGGCCCGGGCCGGGATCCGGGTCCTGGCCGTCGACCGGGATCCGATGACGGCCGCGGCGGCACGGGCGAACGCCGAGGCCCTGGGCCTGGCCGGCCTGATCGAGGTGCGGGAGGCGGATGTCACGGAGGTGGACACGGGCGGTTACGACGCCGTGTTCGTCGACCCGGCCAGGCGCGGCGGCCGGGGCCGGATCTTCGACCCGGAGGCGTACTCGCCTCCCCTGTCCTGGGCGGTCTCCGCCGCCCGCCGCGCCCCTCGCGCCGCCGCGCTGAAGATCGCCCCCGGCATCCCGCACGAGGCGGTCCCCGAGGACGCCGAGGCCGAGTGGATCTCCGACGGCGGCGACGTGAAGGAGGCGGTGCTGTGGTTCGGCACCGCGCCCGGGGCGGTACGGGCCACACTGCTGCCGGGCCCGCGCACGCTGCTCTCCCGCGGCCTGCCCGACCCGGCGGTCCGCCCGCCGGGCCGTTACCTCTACGAGCCCGACGGCGCCGTCATCCGGGCCCACCTGGTCGCCGAGGTGGCCGACGAGGTCGGCGGCGGACTGCTCGACGCGACCATCGCGTACGTCACGGCCGACGCACTGCACCCGACCCCGTACGCCACCGCCTACGAGATCACCGACCATCTCCCTTTCAACGTCAAGAAGCTGAGGGCGCTGCTGCGGGAGCGGGAGGTCGGCAACCTCACCGTGAAGAAGCGGGGCTCGGCGGTCGAGCCGGAGGAGCTCCGCAGGAAGGTCAAGCCCCAGGGACGGCACTCGGCCACGGTGTTCCTGACGCGGGTGGCGGGGGCGCCGGCGATGCTCATCGGGCACCCCGCGTAGGCAGGAGCCGTCACCCCGCGGAGGCAGGAGCCGTCAGGACTGCTCCGCTGCCCGCCGCGACAGCAGTTCCCTTTCCCGCTCGTTGCGCGTCAGCGACGCCGCCCGTTCGAACTCCGCCCGTGCCTCCTTCGTGCGGCCGAGGCGGGACAGGAGGTCGCCTCGCACGCTGGGCAGGAGGTGGTAGTCGCGCAGGGCGGGGTCTCCGCGCAGAGCGTCGATGAGGGGCAGTGCGGCCTCCGGGCCCTCGGCCATCGAGACCGCCACCGCGCGGTTCAGTTCCACGACCGGGGACGGGGAGCGGGCGGCCAGGACGCCGTACAGGGTGGCGATGCGGGACCAGTCGGTCTCCTCGTAGCTGTACGCGTGCGCGTGGCAGGCGGCGATGGCGGCCTGCAGCAGGTACGGGCCCGGGGCGCCGGAGGAGGCGGCCTCTGCCCTGCCCAGCGCGGCGATGCCGCGGGTGATGAGCATGCGGTTCCAGCGGGCGCGGTTCTGGTCCTTGAGGAGGACCGGCTCGCCGGAGGGGCCCGTGCGGGCTGCCGTGCGGGACGCCTGGAACTCCAGGAGCGCGGTCAGGCCGTGCACCTCTGGTTCCTTCGGCATGAGGGCCGAGAGCACCCGGGCCAGGCGCAGGGCGTCCTCGCACAGGGACGGGCGGAGCCAGTCGTCGCCGGCCGTGGCGGCGTAGCCCTCGTTGAAGACCAGGTAGATGACGTCGAGGACCGAGCCGAGGCGGGCCTCGCGGTCGGGGCCGTAGGGCACCTCGAAGGCGATGTTCCGCGTCGCCAGGGTGCGTTTGGCGCGGACGATGCGCTGGGCGACGGTCGGCTCGGGGACCAGGAACGCGCGGGCGATCTCGGCCGTGGTGAGGCCGCCGAGGAGACGCAGGGTGAGGGCGGTGCGGGCCTCGGTGGACAGGACCGGGTGACAGGCGGTGAAGACGAGGCGGAGCAGGTCGTCGTCGATGTCGTCCGGGTCGGCGGGTTCTTCTGAGGGAGACACCGTCGACAGGTCCCGGCCGATCTCCGCCAGCTTGCGGGCGTAGTTCTCGCGGCGGCGGACCAGGTCGACGGCCCGGTTGCGGGCGGTGGCCATGAGCCAGGCGCCCGGGTTGTCGGGCACCCCGTCCCGCGGCCACTGCTCCAGCGCGGCGACCAGCGCGTCCTGCGCGAGTTCCTCCGCGATGCCGACGTCCCGGACGACCCGGGCGACGCCGGCGATGATGCGGGGCGACTCGATGCGGAAGACTGTTTCGATGGCCTCGGCGGTCCGGTCGGGCCGGGGCGCCGGGGAGGCGGTGGGCTGCGGGGTCACAACCCACCATCAGACACCCCCGGCGCCGCCCGGCCAAGGAGAACCGGTCAGCCCTCGGCGATCTGCCGGACCTCCGCGGTGATCGTCCAGTAGTCCTCGTGCAGGGACAGGAACCGCTTGGTCCACTCGATCGCCTCGGCCTTGTCCTTGCACTGGCTGATCGAGTAGCCGCCGATGACCTCCTTGGACTCCGTGAACGGCCCGTCGGTGACGGACAGCTTCCCGTCCTCCCAGGTCACCCGGCTGCCGTCCGCGGTCGGGGTGAGCCCGGCCGTGTCGAGCATGACCCCGGCCTTGGTGATCTCCTCCAGGAGCTTGCCCATCCGCTCCTGGAGTTCGGGGCTCGGGCCCTCGGCGGGGGCGTTCTTCTCGTCGATGCGGATCAGAGTGAGAAAGCGCGGCATGGTGACTCCTCGGGGCTGCGCGGAGCGAGGCCTTTCCTCGCTCTCACCCCTGCGTCGATCGGGAGACGTCCGGATCGACACGCTCGCCGGACTTTTCTCCGAGAATTTTCCCGAGCGCGTTTGTGCAGGTCAGCGCAGCGACTCCCACAGCTCCCGCGCCTCCGGCTCCTCGGCCACCACCCGGTTGGGATCCGACGGTGCCCGCACCACCGGCATCGTCACCGTCCGTACCGCGCTCGCCGACAGGTCCTTCAGGCTCTGCCCGAGCCGGGTCAGCTCGGCGAGGGAATCCAGGCCGGTGTCGGTGGTGAGGCCGGCGGTCACGGCGTCCGCGACCCGGTACAGCTTCGCCGGGTCGGTGAGCAGGTCCTGCGCGGCGGTCTGTTCCAGCAGCGCCTTCACCAGCTTCTGCTGGAGGCCTATGCGGCCCAGGTCGCTGCCGTCGCCTATGCCGTGCCGGGTGCGGGCCAGGGCCAGGGCCCGGGTGCCGTCCAGGTGGTGGGTGCCCGCCTTGAGGCGCAGATGGCTGTCCTCGTCGGCGATGTCCTCGTCCGTGGTGACGGTGACGCCGCCGAGCGCGTCGACGAGTTTCGCGAAGCCCGAGAAGTCGATCTCGATGTAGTGGTCCATGCGGACGCCGGTGACCGCCTCGACCGTTTTGACCGCGCAGACCGGACCGCCCACCGCGTAGGCGTTGTTGAACATGGAGTTGTACGCGACCGCCGTCGACCCGCCGGACGGGCGCGGGCAGGAGGGGCGGGTGACCAGGGTGTCGCGCGGGATGCTCACCACCGTCGCGCCGGTGCGCCCGGCGTCGAGGTGGACGACCATCGCCGTGTCGGAGCGCGCACCGGAGCTGTCGCCGCCGCCGAGCCTGCTGTTCTCCTCGCCGCTGCGCGAGTCGGAGCCCAGGACCAGGATGTTGAGAGCCCCGCCGGGCAGCACCGACGCGGAGGAGGAGGGCATGACCTCCGGCTTCGGCGGGCGGTTGTCGCCCAGCGCGTTGTCGATGTCGACGCTGGTGATGTTGTCGCTGAGATGCCGGTAGGCCCAGCCCGCCGCCCCGACGCCCAGCACCAGCGCACCCGCGAGGGAGAAGCCGGCGATCCGCAGCGCTCTCGACCGCCGGCCCGCTGCTCTGCCCGCGTCCCCGTTCCCGTCGCGTCCCGTCACGGGCAGGAACATAAGTCCGAATTATTACGAGCAGGACCCCCAGGGCGATTTTCTTCGGAAATTCTCAGACTTCTCGGTCCTGTCTCACCCCAGAGTCACCACGGGCTCCGGGTTGCTCCCGCTCCACGAGCCGTTGAAGCCGAACGTGACCGAACCGCCGTCCGGCACGGACCCGTTGTAGGGGGCGTTCACGCAACTGACCGCCGCACCCGACTGCGTGCAGATCGCGTTCCAGGCCTGGGTGATCCGCTGCCCCGCGCCGAACGTCCAGTCCGCCTTCCACGACGACAGCGAGGCCCCCGAGCAGGCGATCCGCACCTGGCCCGTGTAGCCCGTGCTCCACTGGCTGGTGACGCTGTACGTCGCCGAGCAGGCGCCCGTGGGCGGGGTCGTCGTCCCGCCGAGGGCCTCGGCGATGGCGTGGTACGCCGGTTTTGGCTGGTAGTTCTCGTCGTACGGCGTGGCCGCGCCCTCGCCGGGGAAGGTGTCCGGGATCCAGGAGTCGGAGTCGGTGAAGCCCCAGACGGTGACGCCGGAACAGCGCGCGACCGCCACGCAGGCGTTCATGACCGCCTTGTAGTCGGCGGCCTGCTGGGTCAGCTTCGCCTGCGTCACCGGCAGTTGCATCCGGATGTCCAGCTCCGTGATCGCCACGTCGACGCCCAGGTCGGCGAAGCGTTGGATGTTCTGCCGCATCGTCGAGGGCACCTGGCCGACGATGAGATGGGCTTGGAGCCCGACGCCGTCGATCGGGACTCCGCGCTCCTTCAGCGACTTGACCAGGTTGTAGAGGGCCGTGCTCTTCGCGTTGACGCCCTCGACGTTGTAGTCGTTGATGTACAGCCTGGCGCTGGGGTCGGCGGCCCGGGCCCAGGTGAGGGCCTGCGCGATGTAGTCCTGGCCGAGGGTGTCGTGGAAGAGGGTCCGGCGGTAGGTGCCGTCCTCGTTGAAGGGCTCGTTCACCACGTCCCAGGCGGCCAGCCGGCCCTTGTAGCGGCCGACCTCGGTGGCGATGTGCTCCTGGACGATGGCGCTGAGCTGGTCCCGGGTCCAGCTTCCGTTCGTCAGCCAGCCCGGGTTCTGCTGGTGCCAGAGCAGGGTGTGGCCGCGCACCTGCTGACCGTGGGCCTCGGCGAAGTCCACGATCCGGTCGGCCTCGGCCCAGTCGTAGCCGCCCCGGCTCGGCTCGACGGAGCCCCACTTCATGGCGTTGCCGGGGGTGAGCCAGTTGAACTCACGCCCGGCGATCTCGCCGTAGGTGCCGGTGAGTTTCGAGCCGGTGACCGCCGTGCCCATGACCTTGCCCTTGGCTTCGGCGAGGTCGCGCAGCGGGACGTCGGCGGCGTGTGACGCGGGGGCAGCGAGCAGCAGGGAACCGGCCGCGACGACTCCGGCCAGCAGGGATGCGAGTAAGCCCGATCTCAGCGATCTCATCGCGGGTGCCTCCGAAAGTTTCGGTGGTGCAACCGATTGGCTTCGGTGCAGTGTGGAGGCGCTCGGAACACCCGTCAATACAGCAACAGCGGTCAGCGGTCAGCCAACCGCGGGCGCCGCCGTACTACTGCGCACCACCAGGCTCGTCGCCAGCTCCACCCGGGTGGCGGCCGGGGTGCCCGCCTCGCGGCCTAGGTCCAGGACCAGCTTGGCCGCGGCCTCGGCCATCTCCGTCAGCGGCTGCCGTACGGTCGTCAGCGGCGGCCCGACCAGGGGCGCCACCGGCAGATCGTCGAACCCCACCACACTCAGGTCCTCGGGGATGCGCAGCCCCAGCTCGCGCGCGGCCTCGTACAGCCCGAGCGCCTGGAGGTCGTTCCCGGCGAAGACGGCGGTCGGCCGGTCCGGGCGGCGCAGCAGCTCCAGGCCCAGCCGGTAGCCGGCCTCGTGATGGAAGTCGCCGTTCGCGATCAGGTCGGTGTCGACCGGCAGCCCGGCCGTCTCCAGCGCGGCCCGGTAGCCGTCGACCCGGGCACGGCTGCACATCATCTGCGTCGGCCCGCTGATCGCGCCGATCCTGCGGTGCCCCAGCTCGACCAGATGCCGGGTGGCCGCGAGACCGCCCTGCCAGTTGGTCGCGCCGATGGAGGGCACGTCGGCGCCCGGGTCGCCGGCCGGGTCCATCACCACGAACGGGATGGCGCGGCTGGTCAGCAGCGCCCGCTGCGACTCGTCGAGCCCGGAGAGGACCAGGACCACGCCGTGCGGGCGGCGCGCGGCGACCTGGTCGGCCCAGGTCCGCCCGGGGGTGAGCCGCCCCGCGCTCTCCGACAGCACCACGCTGAGCCCCGCGTCCCGGGCCACGTTCTCCACGCCCCGGATGACCTCCAGCGCCCAGGCGCTCTCCAGCTCGTGGAAGACCAGGTCGATCAGGGGTGAGCGGGTCGCCTCGGCCCGGCGGCGCCGGTAGCCGTGGGCCCGCAGCAGATCCTCGACGCGGGCGCGGGTGGCGGGGGCGACGTCGGCGCGGCCGTTGAGGACCTTCGAAACAGTCGGTGCCGACACACCGGCCTCACGGGCGATCTCGGCGAGCGTGGCGGTCTGCGCGCTGCGCCCCTGCGTCCGGTTTTGCGTCCGGCTTTCCACCGGCTCCGGGGATGTCATGGCGGCGATCGTATCCCTGCGGGCCCCCTTGACGAAGTCCCCGGGGCGCCATAGGTTCCCGGAACATTCGATATACGTACCGAAACATTCGTGAAAGCGGGCGTGAAAGACGCTCGTGAGCACCGTTCGTGAGAGGGCCGTCCGTCCACCCGACAGGAGCTTCATGACCACCGCGCCCTGGCGTGACCCCGCCCTGCCCGCCGCCGCCCGCGTCGACGATCTGCTCTCCCGGATGACCCTGGAGGAGAAGACCGCCCAGCTGTACGGCGTGTGGGTGGGCGCTTCGACGGACGGCGACGGAGTCGCTCCGCACCAGCACGACATGACGGTCGACTACGACTGGAACGAACTGATCAGCCGCGGCCTGGGCCAGCTCACGCGCTCCTTCGGCACCGCCCCCGTGGACCCGGCGCTGGGCGCGCAGGCACTGGCCCGCGCCCAGCGCCGCATCATCGAGGCCGGCCGCTTCGGCATCCCGGCGATCGCGCACGAGGAGTGCCTGGCCGGCTTCACCGCCTGGCAGGCCACGGCCTACCCGGTCCCGTTGGCCTGGGGAGCGACCTGGGATCCCCCGCTGGTCGAGGAGATGGCCCGCCGCATCGGCGACGACCTGCGCTCGGCCGGCGTGCACCAGGGCCTCGCGCCCGTCCTGGACGTCGTACGCGATCCGCGCTGGGGTCGCGTGGAGGAGACGATCGGCGAGGACCCGTACCTGGTCGGCACGGTCGGTGCGGCCTATGTGCGGGGCCTGGAGTCGGCCGGGGTCGTCGCCACGCTGAAGCACTTCGCCGGGTACGCCTCCTCGGCCGGCGCCCGCAACCTGGCACCCGTACGGGCCGGCGTCCGCGAGTTCGCCGACGTCACCCTCCCGCCCTTCGAGATGGCGCTGCGCGAGGGCGGGGCCCGTTCGGTGATGGCCGCGTACACGGAACGGGACGGCGTCCCGGCCTCGGCGGACCCCGAACTGCTGACCGGACTCCTGCGCGAGGAGTGGGGCTTCACCGGCACGGTCGTCGCGGACTACTTCGGCATCGGCTTCCTCCAGACCCTCCACCGGGTGGCCGGCACCCCGGCCGAGGCGGCCCACGCGGCCCTGGAGGCCGGCATCGACGTCGAACTGCCGAGCCTCAAGTGTTACGGCGATCCGCTGGTGGACGCGGTCCGCTCGGGCGAGATCCCCGAGGAGCTGGTGGACCGCGCGGCCCGCCGCGTCCTGCTCCAGAAGTGCGAACTGGGCCTGCTGGACGAGGACTGGACCCCCGAGCCGGCCGCCGCGGTCGAGCTCGACTCGACGCGCAACCGCATCCTGGCCCGCCGCCTGGCCGAGGAGTCGGTCGTCCTGCTCGACAACCCCGACGGCCTGCTCCCGCTCGCCCCCGACACCCGGATCGCGGTGATCGGCCCCCGCGCGGCCGACGCCCTGGCCATGCTGGGCTGCTACTCCTTCCCGTCCCACGTCCTCACCCACCACCCGGACGTCCCGACCGGCATCGAGATCCCGACGGTCCTCGACGCCCTGCGCACCGAACTGCCCGATGCCAAGGTGACGTTCGCACCGGGCTGCGACGTGACGGACCCGGACACCTCCGGCTTCGAGGAGGCCGTCGCCCGCACCGCCGAGGCGGACGTGTGCGTGGCGGTCCTCGGCGACCGGGCGGGCCTGTTCGGCCGCGGCACCTCGGGCGAGGGCTGCGACGCGACGGACCTAGCCCTGCCGGGCGCCCAGGGCGAGCTGCTGGACGCGCTGGTCGCCACGGGCGTCCCCGTGGTGCTGGTGCTGCTGACCGGCCGTCCCTACGCTCTCGGCCGCTGGCACGGCCGCCTGGGCGCGGTGGTCCAGGCCTTCTTCCCGGGGGAGGAGGGCGGCCCGGCGGTGGCGGGAGTGCTGTCGGGCCGCGTGAACCCGTCGGGCCGGCTTCCCGTGAGCGTCCCGCAGGTCCCCGGCGGCCAGCCCTGGACGTACCTCCAGCCGCCCCTCGGCCTCGCGGGCGAGGTCAGCAACCTCGACCCGACCCCGCTGTACGCCTTCGGGCACGGCCGCTCGTACACGACGTTCGTGTGGGAGGACGGCACGGGCGGCGAGGAGCCGGCGGAGATCGGCACCGACGGGACGTACGACGTCTCGGTGACCGTCCGCAACACCGGCGACCGCGAAGGGGCGGAGGTCGTGCAGCTGTATCTGCACGACCCGGTGGCGTCGGTGACCCGGCCCGATGTGCGACTGGTGGGCTACCGGCGCGTGGCGGCGGCCCCGGGCGAGGCGGTGCGGGTGACGTTCCGCTTCCACGCGGACCTGTCGGCGTTCACCGACCGCTCGTGCAGGCGCGTGGTCGAACCCGGCACCCTGGAGCTGCGGCTGGCGGCGTCCAGCGCGGACATACGCCACACCGCGCGCCTCACCCTCACGGGCCCGGTCCGGGTGCTCGGCGCCGGCCGGCGGCTGCGCTGCGAGACGGAGGTGTCGGAGCTGCCGTGAGGCACGTGAGGCCGGTCACGCCCGGAGGCCGGTGACGGGCGCTCGCGGCGGGTCCTCCAGCAGCTCCTCCCAGGAGAACATCGGCGCCACGCCGAGGTCGTCCCGGAGCAGGTCGACGAGTTCGTTGAACCGCTGCCGTGCCGCGGCCGCCCGGGACAACCCGAGAAGGTCGACGAGCCGGTCCCGGCACCTGCCCGGTGACCGGTGGTCGTGCTGAAGCTCTGCTCCCGCTTCGACCGGCACGACGAGATCCTGGCCGGCCCGCTGCGCGCCCTGCGCCGCTTCGGACGCGCCGACCGGTAATTCGTTCGCGGCCATCCGGTGCCGACCATCCGGTACGCCGGTCCCCGACCCCTCGCCTGACTCCTCGCCTTCGGGCGGGACACGGTGCGGCGTGGGCTCGCCGGCGACCTCGAAATCGCCTCGTACGAACCGGAGGTCGTCCGCTACGGTGGCCCGCGCGTCCACGACGCGATCGAGCGGCTCTTCGAGGCTGGCAGTGACACCGCGCTCCAGGTCGTCGACCGGATGTGGGCCAGCCGGCCCGGAGGAGACGGCGGCGCGTTCGCTGTACCGGGAGCACCGCGACCACCTGGGCGAGTTGCTCGCCCCGTGGGATCTCCGGCCGCACCCCAGGGGCCGCGCCGACCAAGCCGCGCAGGACGTCCTCGCGAGCCTGGCGCACATGACGGTGACCGGCTGCTGCCCGTGGACATCTCCCGTGAGGAGCGGATCTACGTGGTCTGGAAGAACGTACTGAGAACGGAGGAGGCCGACCGGCATGACCACCGGTGACGCCAGCCGCCACGACGGGGAAAGCGCCGAAAAGCTCGACGAGCAAGAGGTGAACCGCAAGCTGTCCCGCAGCCCCTCCTACTGGCTGCGGCTGATGGCCCTGTTCTGGCGCATCAGCCCCGCCCGGATATCCGTCCTCGCCCTGCTGACCTGGGCCGTGGCGATCGTCCCCGGCCTGCAGATCCGGCTCACCGCGGCGGCGGTCGACGCCGTCACCGACGGTGTCACGGCCGCCGGCGGCGACACCGCCCGCGACGCGCTGATCACGGCGCTCGCCGGCATTCTGAGCCTGTCCCTGCTGGCTCATGTGGTCGGCGCGTACGCGCAGTACCTCGGGGCGGTCGTGGGGCTCCAGCTCACCGCGCGGATCAGCGAACAGGTCATGGCCAAGGGCACCCGCATGGACCTCGCGACCTATGAGGACCCGGAGTCCTACGACCGGCTGCAGCGGGCCTTCCAGGAGAGCACCACCGGACGGGCGTACGAGATCTTCAGCGACCTCGTCGAGACGGTGAAGAACCTCGTCACCCTGATCGCCATCAGCGCGGCGCTCTTCTCCTGGCACCCGTGGGCCGCGCTGATCACCCTGCTGTCGCCGCTGCCCGCGGCGGTCGTCCAGGCCGCCTACGGCAAGCGGGAGTTCGAGGTGGAGTACGACCGCGCCCAGGACCGGCGGCGGGCGTACTACTTCCAGTGGCTCACCACCCAGGACCACACCTTCAAGGAGATCAAGCTCTTCGGTCTCGGCCCCCACTTCATCCGCCGCTACCGCGAACTGGTCCAGGGCTTCTACGAGGTGGACCGCAGGCTGGCGATGAAGCAGGAGGGCTGGAGCGCGGCGGCCGGCCTGATCGGCGTCCTCGGCGCGACCGGCGCCATGGCGCTGGCCATGCTGTCCGCGATGGACACCGGCGAGGTGGGCGAGCTGGCGGGCTTCCTCCAGGCCATCGCCTCGGTGAGCGCGGCCAGTTCGGGGATGCTCGTCGGCCTGGCGACGCTGTACCAGAACACCCTGTTCACGGGGAACCTCTTTGACTACCTCGGCCTGCCGGAGTCCATCATCAAGGGCGGCGCGCGTCCCTTCCCGGAGCGCCTGCGGCACGGCATCGAGCTCCAGGACGTCACGTTCGTCTACCCCGGCACGGACACCAAGGCGCTCGACGGCTTCTCGTGCCTGATCCCCGCGGGCAAGTGCTGTGCCCTGGTGGGGCAGAACGGCGCGGGCAAGACCACCATCGTCAAGCTGCTGACCCGGCTGTACGAGCCCACGTCGGGGCGGATCCTCATCGACGGGCATCCCATCGAGGACTACGACGTGGACCAGTTGCGGTCCGGCATCGGCGTGATCTTCCAGGACTTCATCAAGTACGAGCTGCCCGCCCGCGAGAACATCGGCTTCGGCCGGGTCGAGGCCCTGGACGACGAGGCGCGGATCGCCCGCGCGGCCACCGCGAGCGGCGCCGCGGAGGTCGTCGCGAAACTGGACGACGGCTACGACACCGTCCTCGGGCGGCACTTCGAGGACGGGGCCCAGCTGTCCGGCGGCCAGTGGCAGAAGGTGGCACTGGCCCGCGCGTTCATGCGGCAGGCGCCCGTGCTGGTGCTGGACGAGCCGACCGCGTCCATCGACGCCGAGGCCGAGGCGGAGGTGTTCGGCAGGCTGCGCGAGATCGCCTCCGGGGCCACGTCGCTGGTGATCGCCCACCGGTTCTCGACGGTGCGGATCGCGGACAAGATCATCGTGATCGAGGACGGCCGCCTGGCGGAGGAGGGCACCCACGGCGAGCTGATGGAGCACGACGGCATCTACGCCTACCTGTTCAACCTCCAGGCGGCCGGCTACCGGGCCGAGGACGGCCCGGACGGCACCGGCGACGAGGAGGAGCAGGACCGGGAGGAGGCGCTGCGATGACGCTGTCTGTCCGTGAGTTCCCTGTCATGCCGGAGCGCATCGAGGGCCTGGTCCGCCGCCGGCTTGGACGACATCGCGCGGGCAGCATCCGGATGATCCGCCGAAGGCTCTCCGGCCCGGAGTCAGGCGCCGCCGACCGACTCGAACCGCCACCGGTGCACGGCCCGGGTCACCAGCTCCCCGTCCGGCTCGGGCAGTTCGGGCAGCTCGGCGTCGTACGGAGCGTCCCACCAGGTGATGACGAGGACCCGGTCCTGGGGAGCGCGCAGGGTCTCCCGGCGCAGGGGTGCGCGGGGCAGTTCCTGCGCCCGTGCCCAGGCCAGCAGATCCTCGCCCCGGCCGGGCACCGCCCGCGCCTCCCACATCAAGGCGACCGTCACGAGTAGAGGTTCTCCTTGCTGATCTCGTGCACATGGTCGTGGTCGTGCCGGTGGCCCGGCACGTGCGGCTCCGTCACCGGCAGCGAGGAGTCCGCCGGCAGGTCCCAGCTCGAGGCGGGCCGGTTCCGGGCCACCATCTCGGCGCCGAGCGCGGCGACCATCGCGCCGTTGTCCGTGCACAGCTTGGGCCGCGGCACCCGCAGCCGGATCCCGGACGCCTCGCAGCGCTCCTGGGCCAGGGCGCGCAGCCGGGAGTTGGCGGCCACACCGCCGCCGATCATCAGGTGGTCGACGCCCTCGTCCTTGCAGGCCCGGACGGCCTTGCGGGTCAGCACGTCCACGACCGCCTCCTGGAAGGAGGCCGCCACGTCCCGCACCGGGACCTCCTCCCCCGCCGCCCGCTTCGCCTCGATCCAGCGCGCCACGGCCGTCTTCAGCCCGGAGAAGGAGAAGTCGTAGGCCGGGTCGCGCGGACCGGTCAGCCCGCGCGGGAAGGCGATCGCGTCCGGGTCGCCCTCGCGCGCGTACCGGTCGATGACCGGGCCGCCCGGGAAGCCCAGGTTCAGCACGCGGGCGATCTTGTCGAAGGCCTCACCGGCCGCGTCGTCGATGGTCGCGCCCATCGGGCGGACGTCGGAGGTGATGTCCGAGGACAGCAGCAGCGAGGAGTGGCCACCCGAGACCAGCAGGGCCATGGTCGGCTCGGGCAGCGCGCCGTGCTCCAGCTGGTCGACGCAGATGTGCGAGGCGAGGTGGTTGACGCCGTACAGGGGCTTGCCGAGGGCGTACGCGTACGCCTTCGCCGCCGAGACACCGACCAGCAGGGCACCGGCGAGGCCGGGACCGGCGGTGACCGCGATGCCGTCGAGGTCGCGGGCGCTGACTCCCGCATCCTTCAGCGCGCGGTCGATGGTCGGGACCATCGCCTCCAGGTGCGCCCGGGAGGCGACCTCGGGCACGACACCGCCGAAGCGGGCGTGCTCGTCGACGCTGGAGGCGACGGCGTCGGCGAGCAGGGTGGTGCCGCGGACGATGCCGACGCCGGTCTCGTCGCAGGAGGTCTCGATGCCGAGAACGAGAGGCTCGTCGCGTGAGTCAGTCATTGATCTGGGTTCCTTGTACGGGAGCCGAACCCGCGGCGGAGCCGCTGTCGGGTTTCGTGGTCAGTCGCATCACCAGGGCGTCCACGTTCCCCGGCTGGTAGTAGCCGCGCCTGAAGCCGATGGCCTCGAAGCCGAAGCGCTCGTACAGCTTCTGCGCGCGGATGTTGTCCACCCGGCACTCCAGCATCACTTCGGCGCACTCGAAGGCGGTCGCGGCCCGCAGCAGTTCGGTGAGGAGCCGGCCGCCCAGTCCCGTCCCCCAGTACTCCCGGGTGACGGCGATGGTCTGGATGTCGGCCTGCTCGCCGGAGGAGGCGACACCGGCGTACCCGACGATCCGCTCCCCCTCCTCGGCCACGAGGTACTTCCGGCTCGCCTCCGGCCCGCGGGCATGGGCCAGCTCGGACCAGAACATGCCCCGTGACCAGGCGTCGTCGGGGAACAGGGCACGTTCCAGCTCCAGCACGCGGTCGATGTCCCACCAGCGCATCTCGCGCAGCACACACGTCTCGGACTCGGTCACTTGGGCGTGACCACCTTGTAGTTCTTGGGGACCTGGGCGTCGGGGCGGCGCAGGTACAGCGGCCGGGGCGCGGGGAATTCCTCACCCGCCGCCAGCCTCTCCGCGGCCAGCCTGGCCAGCGCGGCGGCGGACACGTGCTCGGGCTCGTGCGCCTGGGGGAAGGTGTCCGGGTACAGCAGCGCGCCCGCGCCGACCGCGGGCAGCCCCGCGACCTGCTCGGCGATGTCGGCGGGCCGGTCGACGGCCGGGTCGGTGACGCGGGTGCGGGAGTCGGCGTAGCGCGCCCAGTACACCTCCTTGCGGCGGGCGTCGGTCGCCACGACGAACGGGCCCTCGATGTCGGCGGCGTAGGCGAGGCCGTCCAGCGTGCACACGCCGTGCACGGGGACGCCGAGCGCGAGCCCGAAGGTCTCGGCGGTCATCAGTCCGACGCGCAGCCCGGTGTACGGGCCCGGACCGATGCCGGCGACGACCCCGGTGACGGCGTCGAGCTTCAGACCGGCCTCGGCGAGCACCCGGTCGATCGCCGGCAGCAGCAGTTCCCCGTGCCGGCGCGCGTCCACCTGACTCGACGAGGCGATGACGTCCCGGCCGTCGTGCAGCGCGACGGTGACGGCGGGGGTGGCGGTATCCAGAGCGAGCAAGAGCACGCAAACAGCCTACGGCTCCCCGGGGCCCGTGTCGGACGTACCTGGCGGGCCGTCACCTGCTGCTACCGTCACCTACCGTCACGGCGCGCCATACGCACCGTGCGTGACAGGGACGTACGACACGGAGGTGGGAGCCGGTGGCACTCAGCAGCTCGGGGATCGTGGCCGGGCTCACCGCCGTGGCCCTCACGACGGTCGGCTACCTCGCCCACCAGGCGTCACAGACCCTCCCGGCCGGTCTGGGCAGGCAGGCGGGTGCCGCACCGGCGGCCGGCGTCTCCAAGGCGCCGGCCCAGGCCAGGAAGGACCCCGCCGCGCTGCCCGGCGATTCCGGCGTGGGCGCACGGGTCGTGTACTCCCTGGGCGGCGACCGGGTGTGGCTGGTCGGCGAGGACGAGACGGTCACCCGTACGTTCGCGGTCCACCCGAGCGCGGTGGACCCCGCCCCGGGCAACTACTTGGTCACGTCCCGCTCGAACGCGATCACCGGCTCCGACGGCGTCCCCGTAGAGCACGTCGTACGTTTCACCAGCGTAAACGGCGTGGTCATCGGCTTCAGCGCGGCCGTCGCCGACCCGACCGCCGCACCGGCCCCGAACGTCCGCACGGGCGGCATCCGCGAGTCACGCGAGGACGGCGAGGCGATGTGGACCTTCGCGACGATCGGCCGCAAGGTCGTGGTCGTCCGCTAGACCACGAGGCCGCGAGGCCGCGAGGCCGCTCCGCGGTGGTCCGCCAGGACGCAAGGCCGCCGGGCTGCGAGGCCCCAGGCCGTGATCGTCCGCTGGGCCGCCTGGCCGCAAGGCCATGGTCGACCGCGAGGCCGCTCCGCAGTGGCCCGCCAGGGCACAAGGGCGCCAGGCCACTGGGCCGCAAGACCATGACCGTCCGCTAAGCCACTGGGCCGCCAGGCCACCGGGCTGCGAGACCCCAGGCCGTGATCGTCCGCTGGACCGCCGGACTGCAAGGCCGCAAGGCCGCCGGACCGCAAGGTCATGCTCGGCCGCCAGGCCGCTCCGCGGTGGTCCGCCAGGGGCGCGCAAGGACGCCGGGCCACCAGGCCGCAAGACCGTGACCGTCCGCTAAGCCGCCAGGCCGCCGGGCTGCGAGGCCCCCCGCGTCGTGATCGTCCGCAAGGCCGCAAGGCCGCAAGGCCGCAAGGCCGCAAGGCCATGGTCGGCCGCGAGGCCGGGCCACCGGGCCACGGGGCCGCCGCCGGGCCCCGGTCCGCCGCTAGGCCGCTTCGCGGTGGTCCGCCGTCGGCTTGACCGGCCTCACCGGATCGGCGAAACCCGGCTCGGGAGCCCGCGGTGGCGTGGAGATCAGTGCCGCCGCCTCGCCCGCCGCCAGCAGGTCCCGCATGGACACCCCGGCGACCGCGAACGGCAGCGGCTGCCCCTTGCTCTCTGTAGCCGACATGGACGCCTCCCGAAGGCGGGGCGGACGTAGTTAGGTACACCTAACTACGGACTGGATACCATGTGACCACGCACAAGACGCCGAACGCAACATTTTGCCGACGCCTTGTCGGAACGTTCATCAAAACACCACGCGGCGGGATCTACGCCGCGAGCACGCTCAGGTCCGCCGAAGCCCAGCGTTCCCCCACACCGGTGATCGTCATCTGCCGGACCTCGTCGGTCGTGTCGCCCACGGCGCGGTGGATGACCACCTGGAGCCGGTCCTCGGTCAGTTCCTCGACCTTGCCCTCGCCCCACTCCACGACGACCACGGACTCGGGCAGCGAGACGTCGAGGTCGAGGTCCTCCATCTCGTCCAGCCCGCCGGACAGCCGGTACGCGTCGACATGGACCAGCGGCGGCCCGTCGCCCAGCGACGGATGCACCCGGGCGATCACGAACGTCGGCGAGGTGACGGCCCCGCGTACGCCGAGCCCCTCGCCCAGCCCACGCGTCAGTGTCGTCTTGCCCGCCCCGAGCTCTCCGCTGAGCATCACCAGGTCACCCGCGCGCAGCAGTTTCGCGAGCCGGCGGCCCAGCTCCCGCATCTGCTCGGGGGACGTGACGACGATCTGGACGGATCCGGACTCAGCCGGGTTGTGCGGTGCTGCTGGTGCTTCCATAACCCTTCACGGTAGCTCCTGCGGGCACGGCACCCGTGCGGGTGAGCAGGTCGGCGAGGCGGTCGGTGACCACTTCCGGGTGTTCCAGCATCACCAGGTGCCCCGCGTCCGGCACCAGCACCAGCTCGGCCTCCGGCAGCAGATCGGCGATGGCCTCGCTGTGCTCACTCGGCGTGACCAGATCCTGCACCCCGGCCAGGACGAGGACCGGCATGTCGGCGAAGTGGGCGAGCGCCTCGGTCTTGTCGTGGTCGTTGAACGCCGGGTAGTACTCGGCGACCACGTCGATGGGCGTGCTCTCGATCATCCGCTCGGCGAACCGGGCGATGGCCGGATCGACGTCCCGGGAGGCGAAGGAGTACCGCTTGATGATCCCGGCGAACAGGTCCGCGGTCGCCCGGCGCCCCTTCTCCACCAGGTCGGCCCGCTGCCCCATCGCCTTCAGCACGCCGGGCAGCACCCGCCGCACCGCGTTGACGCCAGCCACCGGAAGCCCGTAGTTGACCTCGCCGAGCCGCCCCGACGACGTCCCCACGAAGGCCACCCCGACGACCCGCTCCCGGACCAGCTCGGGGTACTGGTCGGCCAGCGCCATCACCGTCATGCCGCCCATCGAGTGCCCGACCAGCACGATCGGCCCCTCGGGCGCGGCCGCGTCGATGACGGCCTTGAGGTCGCGGCCCAGCTGCTCGATGGTGATCGGCTCGCCCCGCCCCTGGGCCACGCCCCGTCCGGACCGGCCGTGACTGCGCTGGTCCCAGTGGACGGTCCGTACGACGCCTCTCAGCGCCGCCCGCTGGAAGTGCCAGGAGTCCTGGTTGAGGCAGTAGCCGTGGCTGAAGACGACGGTGACGGGGGCGGGGGCCTTGCGGCCGAAGAGCCGGCGGCGGCGCGGGCCGAGGGCGGCGGGGGCGGCCTCCGGGTCGAGGTCGTCGACCTCGTAGTACAGCTCCGTGCCGTCGTCCGCGAACGCCTTGCCGGGCATGCCGCGCAGCGCGCCGTAGGGTCCCGCGGAGTCGAGGGCGAGCCGGGCCTTCTGGCGCATGCCCCGGCCGACCGTCATCCGCTCCAGGGCAACACCGGCGGCCGCGCCCGCGGCCACCACGCCTATCGCGACTCCGGCGATGCCGGTCGCCCGGCGCCAGCCTCCCGCCGCCCCCGCGGCGGAGGCCGCGACGGCCGCGGTGGCGGCGTTCGCGACGACCTCCGCGCTGCTCTCGCTCACGTACCGCTCCTCTTCGCCGGGGTACTGCTGTGGATGCTCATGGTGCTGGTCAGGGTGCCTGGTACTGGTGCTTGTGTTGCCAGGGTGCCCATTGTTCTTCGCGTGACCGGTCCTCTGTGCGAGTTACCCGTCCTGTTCCTCATTCACATAGACGCGAGGAACGCGCGTTCCGATCCGGGTCACGATCTCGTAGGCGATGGTTCCGGCCGCCTGGGCCCAGTCCTCGGCGGTGGGCTCGCCGCGGTCCCCGGGCCCGAAGAGCACCGCCTCGGCGCCCGGCGCGGGCTCGTCGCCGCCCAGGTCGACCACGAACTGGTCCATGGCGACCCGCCCCGCGATCGTGCGCCACTTGCCCTCGACGAGGACCGGCCCGGCCGAGGAGGCGTGCCGCGGGATGCCGTCGGCGTAGCCCAGCGGGACGAGGCCGAGGGTGGTCTCACCGGACGTCACGTACCGGTGGCCGTAGCTGACGCCGTGCCCGCCCGGCACGTGCTTGACCAGGGCGAGCGAGGCGGACAGCGTCATCACCGGGCGCAGTCCGAAGTCCGCCGGGGTGCCGAGCTCGGGGCTGGGCGAGATGCCGTAGGTGGCGATGCCGGTGCGGACCAGGTCGAAATGGCTCTCGGGGAGCGTGAGCGTGGCCGGCGAGTTGGCGATGTGCCGGACCTCGGGGCGGGCGCCCTGCTCCTCGGCGTACGCGACCATCTCCCGGAACCGGCCGAGCTGGGCGGCGATGGAGGGATGGCCGGGTTCGTCGGCACAGGCGAAGTGCGACCAGAGCCCCGTGACGCGCAGGAGCCCCTCGGCCTCGGCGTGCAGCGCCTCCCGGACCAGATCGGCCCAGTCGTCCCCGGGCTGGCAGCCGCCCCGCCCGAGCCCCGTGTCGGCCTTGAGCTGCACCCGGGCGGGCCGCCCGGCGAGCCGGGCCGCCCCGGTGACCTCGGCCAGGGCCCACATCCCGCTCACGGACACGTCGAGGTCCGCCTCGATCGCCTCGCGCCAGGGTCCGCCGGGCGTCCACAGCCAGCACATGATGCGGCCCGGCAGCCCGGCGGCCCGCAGGGCGAGGGCCTCCTCGGGCGTCGCCGTGCCCAGCCAGTCCGCCCCGGCGGCGACGGCCGCGCGGGCACACGGCACAGCCCCGTGGCCGTACGCCTCGGACTTCACGACGGCCATCAGGGCCGCGCCCGGCGCGTGGGCACGCAGCGTCCGCACATTGGCCCGCAGGGCGGCCAGGTCGATCTCCGCGCGGGCGCGCAGGGGCGCGGTCCGCGGGGCTGTTCTCTCGCTCATCGCGCCCAGTGTCTCAGAGGGGCCCGACACGCCCGAGGCAGCGGCCCCCGTCGGCGGCTCCCACGGCCCGAGGCCTGCGGCTCGGCTACGTCCCGGGCCTGCGCCCCCACACGAACACGCGGTCACCCTTCTTCAGCACGCTCCACAGCCTCCGCGCGTCGGGGACGGAGAGATTGACGCAGCCCATGGAGCCGACGGTGGTGTTGAGACAGCCGTAGACACCGTGGAAGGCCTGCCCGCCGCTGAAGAACCGGGAGTACGGCATGGGCGTGTTGTACAGCGTCGACCAGTGGTTCTTGTGCCGCCAGTAGACCTTGTGCCACCCGGCCCGGGTCCGGTACCCGGCCCGCCCGCTGCGGATCGGGACCGCCCCGAACACGATCTTCCGCCCCTTCTGCACCCAGGTCAGCTGCCGGCTGAGATCCACACACATCACGGGATGGCTCCGCACCGGGCACCGACCGGCGGCATCGGGGTTCCGGCGCGCCGACAGGTACTGCATCCGGGCCCATGTCACGGGCCCGGCGAACCCGATGGCCGGTTTGATCCCCTGCCTCACCTGGAACGCCCGGACGGCCCGGCAGTCGGCCGCCGACTGCCTCCCGTCCACCCTCAGCCCCAGCCACCGCTCGACCTGCCGCTGGTACGGCCCGGTCTTCCCGGTACAGCTCACCCGCGCGACCGCCTCCCCCAACGGCACGTACTCGACGAGCGCGTAGGTCCCCTCCACCGCCCTGCGCGGCTCGACGGCGTCCTCCGCGGCCGACGGCGTGTACACCACCGGCGGCAGCGCCTGGTCGGGCGTGTCGACGGACCAGGGCTGCGCGGGCCCCGGAGCGACGCCCGGGACCAGCTCGCCCAGGGCCCCGGGGCGGGCGGTACGGGAGCGGCACCGGCGACACCGGCGGGCAGCGCGGCGACGGCGGCGAGCAGGAGGGCGAGGGAGCGCCCGGTGGTACGTCTGCTGGTCATGTGGTCAGAGCAACGCGGATCTTGGCAGGCCGGGGGTCGCCGCACGGCGCGGGTCCCCCAGAGGCATCAGCCACAGGCCGGCCCGTCCGGCGCTCGAGGACGAGGCCGTCCAGGCCGAAGCGGGGGCCCGGGGGCGGCAGCCCCCGGATGCGGCACCCCAGGCACCCGCACCTCCGTCTCACTCATCCCAGGACATTCCGCCAGGCCTCAGGAACAGCCTCCGCCACGTCATGCGCCCCCACCGGCGCCCCGTCCGCCGCCAGCCTCCCGGCCAGCCCGTGCACATACGCCCCCACACTCCCCGCGTCCACCGTGGAAAGCCCCGCCGCCAGCAACGACCCCGCCAGCCCCGACAGCACGTCCCCGCTCCCCGCCGTGGCCAGCCAGGACGTCCCCGTCGGGTTGACCCGCACCGCACCGCCCCCCGAGTCGGCGACCAACGTCGTGGACCCCTTCAACAGCACGGTCGCCCCGTACCGCCCGGCGAGCTCCCGCGCCGCCGCCAGCCGTCCGCCTTCGACCTCCGCCCGGTCGACCCCGAGCAGCGCCGCCGCCTCCCCGGCATGCGGCGTCATCAAAGTCGGCGCCCGCCGCGCCCGTACGACCCCCGCCTCGGCCAGCCGCAGCCCGTCCGCGTCGACCAGCACCGGGACGTCCGCCGCCAGCACCTCCCCGACCGTCGCCGCGTCGTCCCCGGCACCCGGCCCGACGACCCACGCCTGCACCCGCCCGGCGTGCTTCGGCCCCTGGTCCGACACGAGCGTCTCGGGGAACCGTGTGAGGACGGCGTCACCGGCCGGCCCGACGTACCGCACGGCCCCGGCCCCGCCCCGCAGCGCCCCGGCGACGGCGAGCACGGCGGCCCCGGGGTAGCGCGCGGACCCGGCGGCGATGCCCACGACACCCCGCCGGTACTTGTCGCTCTCGGCCCGCGGCACCGGCAGCAGCCGCGCCACGTCCGCGTGCTGCAACGCCTCCAGCTCCGGCTCGGCCGGCAGCTCAAGACCGATGTCGACCAGCCGCACCGACCCCGCGTACTCCCGGGCCGGATCGATCAGCAGCCCGGGTTTGTGCGTCCCGAACGTCACCGTCAGATCGGCCCGGACCGCGACGCCGCGCACCTCCCCGGTGTCGGCGTCGACGCCGCTCGGCAGGTCGACGGCGACCACGGCGCCCCGCGACCGCTCGGCGGCGGCGGCCAGCGGCACCGCGTCCGGCCGCAGCCCGCCCTTCCCACCGATCCCGACGATCCCGTCGACGACGAGATCCGCCCGCTCGACCAGCTCCTCCACGCCCCCGCCGGCACCGTCGGCCCCACCGGCGACCACGACCCGCCCCCCGGCCCGCCGCAGCGCCGCGAGTCCCCCGGCATGAGCCCGCTCCGGCGCGAGCAGGACCGCCGTGACACCGGCCCCGCGCCGGGCCAGCCGGGCCCCGGCGTACAGCGCGTCACCCCCGTTGTCCCCGCTCCCGACCAGCAGCACGACCCTGCTCCCGTACACCCGCCCCAGCAGGTCGGCGCAGGCCGCGGCGAGTCCGGCGGCGGCGCGTTGCATCAGCGCCCCCTCCGGCAGCCGCGCCATCAGCTCCCGTTCGGCGGTCCTGACCGTGTCCACGCTGTACGCACTACGCATGCGGTCGAGTTTCCCGTACGACCGCCCGGCCACTCCCCCGTATCTCGCTCAACTCCGGACCGTGTCGCATCCATTGACGCTTTGCCTGCCCTTTGCCAGACTCACCGGCCGCGCAGAAAGCGCTTGCACACCCCCCACATTCGACGAAACCGAGGCCACCATGGGACGCAGAGCCGCATTCCTCGCCGCCGCCGGTACCACCGCCGTCCTCACCGCCGCCGGCACCCTGACCGCCCCCGCCACCGCAGCCCCCACGCGAGCGGCTGCCTGCGGAGACGGCTCCTTCCAGGCCGAGGCCGTGCAGAACGGCGGCAACTGGACCGCCCGGCGCGGCGGCAGCACGGTCTACACCGGAACCGACATGCGCGCCGCCGTCCAGGCGGCCGTCAACAGCCTCACGTCGGGCCGCACCTCGAAGGAGCGGGTCGTGGTCCGCGGCTCGGGCTCGATCTCGGCCGGCTCACGCATCTCGCTCCCGAGCTACACCGTCCTCGACGTCTGCGGCACCATCAACGTCACCGGCAGCGGCTCCGGCGACCAGGCGCCGGTCTACTCCCGCGGCACCCGCGACGTCGAGGTCCAGAACCTCAGGCTCACCGGCACCCCGCTCTACGGCATCTTCCTGCGCAACGTCCAGAACGTCGTGCTCGGCCAGATAGACATGCGCCTCTCCCGCGGCCTGGGCATCCGCATCGACAACCGCGGCGACACCAGCCAGTGGACGCGCAACGTCCGCATCGACAACGTCTACGTCTCCGGCGCGTCCAGCCATGCCGTCGAGACCTACGGCGTCGACGGCATCACCATCGGCACGGTCACCGCCCGCAACGTCGGCGAGTCCGGCCTGCTGCTCAACCAGACCATCAACGCCAACGTCACCAAGGTGGACGCGGAGAACGCGGGCACGGGCACCGGCTACGCGGCCTTCCGCATGGCCAACCGCAACGGCCGGGTCGGCAGCGGCTACCCGACCAACATCCGCGTCGGCGAGGTCATCGCGCGCGGCGGCGGACGCGGGGTGTTCTGCGTGTCGGAGAGCGGCGGGGCGACGATCAACAAGGTGACGATCTCCAACACCGGCAACAACTCGGTCCTGATCGAGAACTGCTACAACGTCAACCTCGCGGCCCAGAGCGGCACGATCTCGGGCGGCGGCGAACTGCGCCTGGCCGCCCGCTCGGAGTTCCCGAACAACAAGGACATCACCATCCAGAACCTGACGGTCACCAACTCGGCCATCAGGGAAAGCCCGTGCGGCGAGAACACGACGTTCCGCAACATCACGCGGGTGAACAGCAGCCAGTCGATCTGCTGACGCCCGAGCCCTCGAAGCCCTGTCCCGTGGAGCCCTCGCCCTCACCCGGCGGGGGCTTCACCGCGCAGGCGGCTCAGCGCCTCCATGGCTTCGCGTTCGATGCGCGCGATGTCGCGCAGGAGGGTGCCTGCCCGTCCGAGGTACTGCTCATCGCCCGACTCACCGGCGTCCGTGATGAGCGCCGCGACGTCCGTCCACAAGCCGGCCGCTTCCGAGTACAGCCTGTGGCCGGTGCGCAGGTGGCCGTTGTCGAGCAGCTGGGCGCATTCGGCGAGGAAGTCGCGGTAGAGGTTGCGGAACAGAGCACCGCCGGTGCCGGCCTTCTCCATCAGCAGGGCGGCCTGCGGCAGGTCCCGCCGGGGGGCGTCGGTGCGCCGGAGCCAGGCGGGTACGAGCTTCCCGGCCTTGTCGATGCCTCGGTGGCCGAGGTTGGCGATGGGCGGGTCGAGGAAGGCGTCGGCGCATTCGGTGACGGCCGGAATGATCCGACTCTCCAGCGAGGGCGCCTTCCCGTCGGCGGTGAGTGTGAAGGACCGGTGCCTGGCGGTCATCGGTCCGCGCGCGGCCCTGGCCCGGGCGAGGCCGCTCAGGCTCGTGGTCACCGCTCCGCCCTGCTGGTCGGTGTCCACCAGGTAGGCGTCGTGCTCGTCGTAGCCGTACAGGGCGACGACGTGACCGCCGAAGTGCACCTTCGAGGTGAAGTAGTCCAGGTGGTAGCTGTCGAGCTGGAGCCCGACGGGGCGTCCGGCGTCGACGGCGGTCGCCACGTTCTCCCACGCCTTGCGGGCGGAGCCGGTCTCCTGGACCGCGAGCTCCAGCCCCAGTCTGGCGGCCAGGTTCCTGGTGAGCTCGAAGGGCTTGACCCGCCCGCCGAGGAAGGGAAAGTCCATGTTCTTGCTGTCCCAGTAGATGAAGGACAGCCCGGACCCGAGGCCGAAGAGCATGGGCTCGGACAGATCGATCCCCTGGTGCCGCAGCAACACTCCCAGAGCCGACGTCTCGCAGTGCCGCGTACCGCGAGGGTCGACGCCCTTCACCGTGGTCATGCCATTCCCTCCGACGCGCTACCATCGAGACACATTTTGAACTCGTTCAAAAAGGGGGAGCAGAACATGGCCGGATCACCCACACCCACGGAAACCGACACACCCGCCACCGCCCTCGGCCCCACGGCACTCGTCCTGGGCACCTTCTCCGCCGCGGGCACCTGGGCGTTCCTGATCCCCTGGACGGTGCTGACCGGAGCGCTCGCCATCACGTTCGGCGTGATGGGCATGCACTACGCCCGCCAGGGCACGGGCCGCATGTGGACCGCGGCGGCGGGCACCACCCTGGGCGCCGTGGGCTTCATCGGCACGGTCACGCTCCTGTGGGGCATGTCGTAAGTCCCCGCGCCAACCGTCCCGCGCCACCCGTCACCCCTCGGCGATCACAACGGCCGAGGCCACACCCGCGTCATGGCTCAGGGACACATGCCAGGACCGCACCCCCAGCTCGGCGGCCCGCGCCGCCACGGTCCCGGTCACCCGCAGCCAGGGCTGCCCGCTGTCCTCGACACACACCTCGGCATCGGTCCACAGCAGCCCGGGCGGAGCCCCGAGCGCCTTGGCCAGGGCCTCCTTGGCGGCGAAGCGGGCAGCCAGGGAGGCGACCCCACGGCGCTCCCCGCTGGGCAGCAACAACTCCCGCTCCACGAACAGCCGTCCGGCCAACGCGGGCGTACGCTCCAGCGACGCCGCGAACCGATCGATCTCGGCGACGTCGATCCCGACCCCGATGATGCTCATGCGCAGCACCCTACGGCGAGACTCCCCCGCCTTCGGCCTCGACGGCGGTGACCAGGGGGTGTCCGCAAAGTCCCGTCGTCCGCCCGCAGGCGGGACTTTGCGGACACCCCCTAGCATGATCGGCATGGAATGGGACGGCCTCACCGACCGCGAGCGCTACGGGGACTGGTACCTGAAGGAGCGGGACCGGTTCTCGGACCTGGCCCGGGACGCCGACTGGGACGGCCTGTTCGGGGAGCTGGTGGAGCATCCCGAGCGGGTCAATCTCGCCCGCCCCGGGAACCGCAGCGGGTTCGCCCCGCTGCACCAGGCCGCCTGGCACGGCGCCACGATCGCGGTCGTCTCCCGGCTGATCGCGCACGGCGCCTGGCGCACGCAGCGCACCCGTGACGGACGGCGCCCGGCGGACATCGCGCGGGAGCGGGGTCACACGCATCTGCTGGAACTGCTGGAGCCGGTCGCGGTGCGGCAGCTACCCGCCCCCGCCGACGCGTTGGAGCGCCACTTCCACGCGATGCTGCGGGAGCGCACCGGCAGCTGCTTCGACGAGATCGAACACCTCCTGCCACCGCTGTCCCCCCTGACGGAGGGTCGGGACGTGCGGATCTTCTTCCGGGTGGTCGGCATGATGGGCGGCTTCCACTACCGCCTCCACGCGGACGTCGTGCACGTGAACGGCAGCTCGCGGATGGACGGCGACAACGGGGACTTCTACCACGTGACCCCCGACGGCTGGACCAAGCTCCCCTACAGCCCCAAGCCGCCGCCGCCCTGGACCTTCCCCTACTGAACCCCCGAACGTGAACTCCCCCTCCCCCTTGTACAGTTCGCGATGACCGCGATGTGCAAACTGCATCGCACACAACGGGAGGACGCACGACCATGAGGTTCAAGTCGCTGGGGACCGCGGCCACTTCGATAGCTCTCTTCGCAACGGCCCTCACCGGCACCGTCGCGACCGCCGGCACCGCCGCCGCGGCCCCGCCGAAGGACTGCAGCAAGGCGATCGTCAACGTCAAGGCCAAGGAGACCGTCAAGGTCCGCACCGCGCCGAAGACGAGCGCCACCGCCCTCGGTATCTGGGGCAAGGGCAAGCGTGGCGGGATCTGCAACGACGGCAAGGCCTACAAGGGCGGCTCGTACAAGGCCTGCGGCAAGAAGAGCAACATGTGGTACTACGGCGGCGACAAGGTGAACGGCTGGGTCCCGAAGACCTGCATCAACTGGTAGTCACCAGCCGCACAGGGGCGAACGGCGACCGGCCGTTCGCCCCTTTCCGTCGCTCCGCTACTCCACCGTCACCGACTTCGCCAGGTTCCGGGGCTGGTCCACCTCGTTCCCGCGAGCCGTCGCCAGCTCACACGCGAACACCTGGAGCGGCACCGTGGCCACGAGCGGCTGGAGCAGCGTCGGCGTGACCGGTACCCGGATCAAGTGGTCCGCGTACGGCACCACCGCCTCGTCCCCCTCCTCCGCGATGACGATCGTCCGCGCACCCCGCGCCCGGATCTCCTGGATGTTGGACACGATCTTGTCGTGCAGCACGGACCGCCCGCGCGGCGACGGCACCACGACGACCACCGGCAGGTCCTCCTCGATCAAGGCGATCGGCCCGTGCTTCAGCTCCCCCGCCGCGAACCCCTCGGCGTGCATGTAGGCCAGCTCCTTGAGCTTGAGCGCGCCCTCCAGCGCCACCGGATACCCCACGTGCCGGCCGAGGAACAGCACCGTGTTCTTCGAGGCGAGCGTGCGCGCCAGCTCCCGCACCGGCTCCATCGTGCCCAGGACCTGCTCCACCGCGCCGGAGATCGAGGACAGGTCGCGGATCACCGCCCGGATCTCGTCACCCCACTTGGTGCCCCGCACCTGGCCCAGATACAGGGCGACCAGATAGCAGGCGACGAGCTGCGTCAGGAACGCCTTGGTGGAGGCGACGGCCACCTCGGGACCGGCGTGCGTGTACAGCACCGCGTCCGACTCGCGCGGGATCGTCGAGCCGTTGGTGTTGCAGATCGCCAGCACCTTGGAGCCCTGCTCGCGGGCATGCCGCAGCGCCATGAGCGTGTCCATGGTCTCGCCCGACTGGGAGATGGCGATGACGAGGGTCTGCGCGTCCAGGATCGGGTCCCGGTAGCGGAACTCACTGGCCAGTTCCACCTCGCACGGCAGGCGCGTCCAGTGCTCGATGGCGTACTTGGCGATCATCCCGGCGTGGAAGGCCGTACCGCACGCGACGATGACGACCTTGTCGATCTCCCGCAGCACCCCCGCGGGGATCCGCACCTCGTCCAAGCTCAGCGAACCGGAGCCGTCGATCCGGCCCAGCAGCGTGTCGGCGACCGCCTTGGGCTGCTCGGCGATCTCCTTGAGCATGAAGTAGTCGTAGCCTCCCTTCTCCGCGGCCGACGCGTCCCAGTCGACGTGGTACGAGCGGACGTCGGCCGGGCGGCCGTCGAAGCCCGTCACCGTCACGCCGTCCCGGCGCAGCTCCACCACCTGGTCCTGCCCCAGCTCGATCGCCGACCGCGTGTGGGCGATGAACGCGGCGACGTCCGAGGCGAGAAAGGCCTCGCCCTCTCCGACACCCACCACCAGCGGCGAGTTGCGCCGCGCGCCCACCACCACGTCCGGCTCGTCGGCGTGCACCGCGACCAGCGTGAAGGCGCCTTCCAGCCGCCGGCACACCAGCCGCATCGCCTCGGCGAGGTCCGCGCACGACGAGAACTCCTCGGCGAGCAGGTGCGCGACGACCTCGGTGTCGGTCTCGGAGGCCAGCTCGTGCCCCCGCTCCTCCAACTCGGCCCGCAGCAGGGCGAAGTTCTCGATGATGCCGTTGTGCACCACCGCGACCCGGCCCGCGTTGTCGATGTGCGGGTGGGCATTGGCATCCGTCGGTCCGCCGTGTGTGGCCCACCGGGTGTGTCCGATGCCCGTCGTACCGGTCGGCAGTGGCTTGCCGTCCAGTTCCTTCTCCAGGTTGAGGAGCTTGCCTGCCTTCTTGGCCGCCGCGAGCCCGCCGTCGGCCAGCACGGCGACGCCCGCCGAGTCGTACCCCCGGTACTCCAGCCGCTTCAGCCCGGCCATCACGACCTCGAGCGCCGACTGCGGTCCCACGTATCCCACGATTCCACACATGGGCGGCAGCTTAGGGTCCATGCCCGCGCCGAACCGGCCGTAGCGTGCCCGGAATCGGAAATTCCCACCGGGGTACGAAGGTCTGACCCCTCGATCTCACGCCTTCGCCCGATAGGCCCTCATCGCCAGCGGATAGAACACGAGCGCGATCACCGCCGCCCACACCAGCGACCACAGCACCGGCTCCGCCACCGCCCCGCCGAGCAGCAGCCCGCGGAAGGCGTCGGACAGGTGCGTGACCGGGTTGACGTCGCTCCACGCCTGGAGCCAGCCCGGCATGGTGTCGACGACGACGAAGGCGCTGCTGGTGAAGGTGATCGGGAAGATCAGGGTGAAGGCGAACGCCTGCACCTTCTCCGCGTCACCGGCCAGCATCCCGATCAGTACCGCGCACCACGACACGGCCGCGGCGAACACCACCACCAGCAGCACGCCGAGCAGGAACCCGTCGAACCCGCCGGTGACGCGGAAGCCGAGCGCCAGTCCGAGACCGATCATCAGCAGCATCGCCCACACGTGCTTCGCGAGGTCGGCCGTGATCCGCCCGATCAGCGGGGCCGAGCGCGCGATGGGCAGGCTGCGCAGCCGGTCGAAGACACCTTTGGTGAGGTCGGTGTTGAGTGCCATCGCCGTGTACATCGTCATGAACAGGGTGTTCTGCACGATGATCCCGGGCAGCGCGTACTTCAGATACGCGTCGGGCGATCCGGCCATCTGCCCGCCCAGCACGTAGGTGAAGAGGAACACGAACATGATCGGCGTGATGCTGTAGTCGACCAGTTCGAGCGGGTTGTGCTTGACGGCTACCAGGCTCCGCCAGGCCATCGTGAAGGTCTGCCGCACTCCGGCGAGGGGCGGCACGCGGCCGGACGCGGTGACGGGCGCGGTGACGGTGGTGGCGGTCATGACCGGCTCACCGCCTTCTCCAGCTCGTCCTCTTCCTCGTCCTCGCCCCGGACGGCCGTGCCGCCGTCCTGCTCGGGCTCGCCCGGTTCGGCGCGGTGGCCGGTCAGGGCCAGGAAGACCTCGTCGAGCGAGGAGCGGCGCAGGGCCAGCTCGCCCACCGCGATCCCCTCCCGGTCCAGAGCGCGCACGACGGCCGGCATCAGCTCGGGGTCCTTCACCGGCGCGGTGATCATCTCGCCCTCGATCCGGGCTTCCGGCCCGGCGGCCCCGGCCACCAGCGCGTGCGCCCGCGTGAGGTCCTGTCCGAGGATCGGCCGGAGCTCCAGCACCTGGCCGCCGACCTGGGCCTTCAGCCGGTCCGGCGTGCCCTCGGCGATCACCCGGCCCTTGTCGATCACCACGATGTCGTCGGCGAGCACATCGGCCTCGTTCAGGTACTGCGTGGTCAGCAGGGCGGTCGCACCGTCCGCGACCAGGCCGCGCAGCATGTCCCACAGCTCACCGCGGCTGTGCGGGTCGAGGCCCGTGGTCGGCTCGTCGAGGAAGAGGATGCGGGGCCGCCCCACCAGGCTGGCCGCGAGGTCCAGGCGCCGGCGCATGCCTCCCGAGAACGTCTTCACGGCCCGGCCGGCCGCGTCCGTCAGCTGGAAACGCTCCAGCAGCTCCCCCGCCCGCGCCTTCGCCTCCCGCCTCGGCAGGCCCAGCAGCCGGCCGATGAGCAGCAGATTCTCCGTACCGGTCAGGTTCTCGTCGACCGCCGCGTACTGCCCGGTCAGCCCGACCATGGCCCGCACGACTCCGGCCTCCCGGACCACGTCGTGGCCGGCCACCCGGGCCGTGCCCCCGTCCGGGCGCAGCAGCGTGGCGAAGATCCGCACCGCGGTCGTCTTGCCCGCACCGTTGGGTCCCAGCAGCCCGAGCACCGTGCCCTTGCGGGCCGCCAGATCGACACCGGCCAGCGCCTCGGTCTCCTTGAACCGTTTGACCAGACCTTCCGCCTCTATCGCATACGTCATGGGTCACCCCTCGGCGTTCCTGGACCCCGGCCTGGGCCCACCCTTCCCACAACTGTGACGCACGCCACTGACATTCCTCCCCTTAGCCGGTTTTCTCCCAAATAGGACGACCTAAGGACCCTGCGTGACGGATCCCACCTCACGGTCCGTTCGTACGCCCGTAACAATGGACTGTGATCTCTCCGGTCTCCTCGATGCCCCGGAGCGCCCACCGGCAGCGGCCGGAGGCGACTCCCTACGTCGACCTCACCCGAGCCGAGTGGAGCGCGTTGCGCGACAAGACGCCGCTGCCGCTCACGGCCGAGGAGGTCGAGAAACTGCGCGGTCTCGGCGATGTCATCGACCTCGACGAGGTCCGGGACATCTATCTCCCGCTGTCCAGACTCCTCAACCTCTACGTCGGTGCCACGGACGGCCTCAGAGGCGCGCTCAACACCTTCCTGGGCGAGCAGGGCTCCCAGTCCGGCACTCCGTTCGTCATAGGAGTCGCCGGCTCGGTCGCCGTGGGCAAGTCGACGGTCGCCCGCCTCCTCCAGGCCCTGCTCTCGCGCTGGCCGGAACACCCGCGCGTCGAACTGGTCACCACCGACGGCTTCCTGCTGCCCACCAAGGAGCTCCAGGCCCGCGGCCTGATGTCGCGCAAGGGCTTCCCCGAGTCCTACGACCGCCGCGCGCTGACCCGCTTCGTCGCCGACATCAAGGCCGGCAAGGACGAGGTCACGGCACCCGTCTACTCCCACCTGATCTACGACATCGTCCCCGACAAGAAGCTCACGGTCCGCCGCCCCGACATCCTGATCGTCGAGGGCCTGAACGTCCTCCAGCCCGCCCTCCCCGGCAAGGACGGCCGCACCCGGGTCGGCCTCGCCGACTACTTCGACTTCAGCGTGTACGTCGACGCCCGCGTCGAGGACATCGAGCACTGGTACCTGAACCGCTTCCGCAAGCTACGCGCGACCGCGTTCCAGAACCCGTCCTCGTACTTCCGCAAGTACACCCAGGTCTCGGAGGAGGAGGCCCTCGACTACGCCCGGACGATGTGGCGCACGATCAACCGGCCCAACCTGGTGGAGAACATCGCCCCCACCCGCGGCCGCGCCACCCTCGTCCTGCGCAAGGGCTTGGACCACAAGGTGCAGCGCCTCAGCCTGCGCAAGCTGTGACGTCGGGGGAAAGACCGGTTAGATAGCCGTCATGCTCCACTTGCGCCTGATCACGCCGTCCGAGAAGACCGACGACGTGGTGCGGCTGATCGACAAGACGGTCGGCACCACGCACCTCGTCGTGCTGCCGGACGCCGCCCGCGACCCCGCCGGGGACGTCGTGATGTGCGACGTGGCGCGCGAGGCGGGCGACGAACTGCTCACCGGCCTGCGGGGACTCGGCATCGACACCAATGGCTCCATCGCCGTCGAGGCCATCGACCTGTCGCTGTCCGAGCGGGCCGACCAGGCCGCGGCCGACGCACCCGGCGAGGGCGCGGACGCGGTCCTGTGGGAGCAACTGACCGAAGCGACGCACGAGGAGTCGACCCTCTCCGCCACGTACCTCGCGTTCATCACCCTGGCCACCATGATCGCGGCCTGCGGTGTCGTCCTGGACAACGCGATCCTGATCGTGGGCGCCATGGCGGTGGGCCCGGAGTTCGGCCCTCTCGCCGGCATCTGCACCGCGATCGTCCGCAGCAAAGCACGCCTGGCCCTGCGCTCGCTGATCGCCCTCCTGGTGGGCTTCGCGGTGGCGATGGCGGTGACGGTCGGCTTCAGCCTCTTCATGGACGCGGTCGACCTGTTCAGCGAGCGGCAACTCAGCGCGGACCGCCCCAACACGGGCTTCATCTACGCCCCCGACTGGTTCTCGTTCGTCGTGGCGGTCCTGGCCGGCATCGCCGGGACGCTCTCCCTGACGTCGGCGAAGTCGGGCGCCCTGGTGGGCGTGGCCATCTCGGTGACCACGGTCCCGGCAGCCGCGAACGCCGCCGTAGCCCTCAGCTACGGCGACATGAACCAGACCTGGGGTTCCACGGAGCAGCTTCTGCTGAACCTGCTGGGCATCATCGTCGCCGGCACGCTGACCTTGCTGGCACAGAGGTGGTTGTGGTCCAAGCAGCGCAAGCAGACGCCGTAGGGGCAGCGTCTTCAGGGGCGCGGGGAACTGCGCGACAGGCCACACACGACCCGCAGCCCGCCCACAGCAGAACCCCCCACCCCCGGGCCCGCTCCCTAACCGAGCGCGGACTTCACCACATCGGCCAACCGCCCGGCAACAGCCCGAGCCTGCTCGATGTCAGCCGCCTCCACCATCACGCGAACCAACGGCTCGGTCCCCGAGGACCGCAACAGCACCCGCCCGGTCGCGCCCAGCTCCCGCTCCGCGTCGGCAACCGCCGAGGACAGCTCCGCCGACGTCGTCACCCGGGACTTGTCGACGTCCCGCACATTGATCAGCACCTGCGGCAGCCGCTCCATCACCGACGCCAGCTCCCGCAGCGGACGCCCGCTCTGCGCGACCCGCGCCGCCAGCAGCAGCCCCGTCAGCGTGCCGTCGCCCGTCGTCGCGTGGTCGAGGATGATCACGTGCCCGGACTGCTCGCCCCCGAGGGCGAACCCGTGCTCCTTCATCTCCTCCAGCACGTACCGGTCGCCCACGGCGGTCTGCACGAGCCGGATGCCCTCACGCTCCATGGCGAGCTTGAAGCCGAGGTTGGACATCACCGTCGCCACGACCGTGTCGGACCGCAGCGTGGAGGCCTCGCGCATGGCCAGGGCGAGCACGGCCAGGATCTGGTCGCCGTCCACCTCCTCGCCGGTGTGGTCCACGGCGAGGCACCGGTCGGCGTCCCCGTCGTGCGCGATGCCCAGGTCGGCCCCGTGCTCGACGACGGCGGCCTTGATCTTGTCCAGGTGCGTGGAGCCGCACCCGTCGTTGATGTTGAGCCCGTCCGGCTCGGCCCCGATCGTGACGACCTCGGCACCGGCCCGCTGGAACACCTCGGGCGAGACCCGGTAGGCGGCGCCGTGCGCCTCGTCGAGGACGACCTTCAGCCCGTCGAGCCGGTTCGGCAGGACGCGCAGCAGATGCTCGACGTACCGGTCGGCGCCCTCCTCGGAGTCGCGCACGCGGCCCACTCCGGCCCCGGTCGGCCGGTCCCACGGGGCGCCGGTGCGGTGCTCCTCGTAGACGGACTCGATCCGGTCCTCCAGCTCGTCGGCGAGCTTGTGCCCGCCGCGGGCGAAGAACTTGATGCCGTTGTCGGGCATGGCGTTGTGGCTCGCGGAGAGCATCACACCGAGGTCGGCGCCGAGCTCACCGGTCAGGTACGCCACCGCCGGCGTCGGCAGCACGCCGACCCGCAGGACGTCCACGCCGGCGCTGGCGAGGCCCGCGACCACGGCGGCCTCCAGGAACTCCCCGGACGCACGCGGATCCCGCCCGACCACCGCGGTCGGCCGGTGTCCCTCGAACGTGCCCGCCTCGGCCAGTACGTGCGCCGCGGCCACGGAGAGGCCGAGGGCCATCTCCGCCGTCAGATCCGCGTTGGCGACACCGCGCACGCCGTCCGTGCCGAAGAGTCGTCCCACTGTGGTGTCCTCCGAATTGCGAGAGAGTGCGGCTCCAGTACATCCCCGGGGACGGTCCGACATCCGCAGGGGTTGTGTACGGGAACGCCCCGGCGGCACAGAACGTGCCGCCGGGGCGATCGTTGCGAAATCAGGCGCAACGTTGCGAAGACAGTCGCAACGACAGCGACGCGATTAGCGCTTGCTGTACTGCGGGGCCTTGCGGGCCTTCTTCAGACCGGCCTTCTTGCGCTCGACCGCACGGTCGTCGCGCTTGAGGAAGCCGGCCTTCTTCAGCGGGCCGCGGTTGTTGTCGACATCCGCCTCGTTCAGCGCGCGGGCGACACCGAGACGGAGCGCACCGGCCTGACCGGAGACACCGCCACCGGCGATGCGGGCGACGACGTCGTAGCGGCCCTCGAGCTCGAGCACCTTGAAGGGCTCGTTGACTTCCTGCTGGTGCACCTTGTTCGGGAAGTAGTCCTCGAGGGTGCGCCCGTTGATCTTCCACTTGCCGGTGCCCGGGATGATCCGGACGCGGGCGATGGCGTTCTTGCGACGGCCCAGGCCGGCGGCCGGCTGGGGCTCGCCGAAGCGGGAGGCCATGGACTCCGAGGTGTACTCACCCTCGACGGGGACCTCGGACTCGGTGGTGTAGCTGTCGATGTCAAGCTCTTCGAGCGGCTGCTCGGCAGTGGTCTCGGCCACGATTCTCCTCAGATTCTCTTCAGTCTTAGGGGGTGGCCGGACTTACTGCGCGACCTGGGTGATCTCGTACGGCTGCGGCTGCTGCGCGCCGTGCGGGTGCTGGTCACCCTTGTAGACCTTCAGCTTCGAGAGCATCTGACGGCCCAGAGTGTTCTTGGGGAGCATGCCCTTGACGGCCTTCTCGATGGCCTTCTCGGGGTTCTTGTCGAGCAGCTCGTCGTAACGGACGGAGCGCAGACCACCCGGGTAGCCGGAGTGGCGGTACGCCATCTTCTGGGTGCGCTTGTTGCCGGACAGGTGCACCTTGTCCGCGTTGATGATGATGACGAAGTCACCAGCGTCGACGTGGGGCGCGTAGATCGGCTTGTGCTTGCCCCGGAGGAGGGTCGCTGCGGTGGTGGCGAGACGACCCAGGACAACGTCCTGGGCGTCGATGACGTGCCACTGGCGCGTCACATCGCCGGGCTTGGGGCTGTACGTACGCACGGTTCGTAGCCTTCGCTTCGAGTGAATGGTCCATAACAGGTCACCGAAACGATCACGACAGCCTTGACCGCACTGCGGTGACGCAAACCGCGTGCTGGTCGCTGGTCATCGGCCCGGTGGACCGGTGTAAGGGCCCGTCCCGTGAGAATGAGCAAGCCAATACACAACGAAAGAGCAGAATACCGGGGCTCACCACAGGGGTCAAAACGCGGGATCATCGCCGGCGATCCGCCACGCAGACGCACAGGCCCGCACACAGGGTAACGGCCCTCCTCAGCGTCCGGCGCCGCACCGGCCGCACGTACGGGAACACGGACGACAGCAGCACGTCGACGGCCACGGCGGCGCACCACCCGGCCAGGGAGCCGCCACCGCGCGGACGGCGCAGCGCCCGCAGCGCCCCGACCAGGACGGACGGCCACACCCCGACCGCGGCCACCGGCCAGGACCACAGGCACACCAGCAGCACCCCGGCCGGCAGCAGTCGCCCCAACCACCCGCAGATGTCGCCTTTGCCCGTCCGCATGGGAGGAACGCTAGGGGCTCGAGGGCCCAACCACGCGGACCAGCACGCACCATGTCCCGTCTAAGATGCGCCACATGAGCTTTGGGCAGGGGGGACCCCAGTCCCAGTGGGATCCATGGAAACCGCAGTCGCAGCAGCCCTGGAGCAGCGGGGGCGGCCAGTCTCCGGACTGGGCCGCGCTCGCCGAGGCGTCCGAGGCCCGTAACAAACGACGCCGGCTGTTCCTGGTCGGCGGCGGCGCGCTCGCCACCGTCGCGATCGGCGCTGCCGTCGCCGTGGCCGTGGTCTCGGCGGGCGGCGACAACCAGGCGAACAGCCCGACCTCCCAGGTGCCCTCGGCCGACATCCCGAGCGAGTCGGCCTCGGCCCCGTCGTTCGCCCCGACCAGCGCCCCGCCCCCGCTGGACCCGAAGGACTTCATCGCCAGCGCGAAGAAGGACACGGCTCCGCTCAGCCCGGACGCCCTCTTCCCCGGCACCCAGCTGACCATGGGCGAGACGACGTACAAGAAGGGCCCCACGGCCGACACCGAGAACTGCGCCTCGGCCTCGGGCGGCACCCTCCCGAAAATCCTCACCGCGAACGACTGCACGCGGCTGATACGCGTCACCTACACCAGGGACGGCATCGCGGTGACGGTCGGCGTGGCGGTCTTCGACACCGAGGCACAGGCCGCCAAGGCCAAGAGCCAGACCAACAAGAAGAGCTTCGTCAAGTCGCTCTCCGGCGGCGGCGTGAAGGGCTTCTGCGAGTCCGGGTTCTGCCGCACGACCAGCAACTCCTACGGCCGCTACGCCTACTTCACCAACGCCGGCTTCACCAGCGGCAAGGACGTCACGACGAAGGACACCGAGGTGTTCGCCACGGGCGACAACCTCCAGCTGTTCACGTTCCGCCAGATCCACCGCCGCGGCCAGGCACAGGCGTCGGCCGCGGCCAACGGGTGACCGGCCGCGGCCGGTCACCCGGTCACAGCCTCTTCGCGCTGCGCAGCGTCTTGGCGTAGTAGCCGTTGCCGTCCAGCCGGGACACTCCGCCGACGTCGCCGATGGTCGGGCCGTTTACCTCCTCGCGGCTGGAGACGAAGAGCAGGTGGCCCTCGGTGTCGTAGCCGAGCACCATGCCGACGTGGTCCAGGCGCTGCTTCGTCCGGGTGTCGAGCTTGAAGAAGACGAGGTCGCCGGGCTGGAGCTGGTCGATGCCGGTGGGCCGGTCCTCGGGCGAGATGCCGGTGAGCGGCAGGATGTCGGCACCCTGCTTGGAGCGGGCCATGCCGTTGGCGGTGCGCGGCAGGCCGTCGCCCGACTCGTCCGAGGACATGAGCGGGTAGCGGGCGCGGTAGCCGAACACCATCCGCATGTACCCCGAGCAGTCGATCGACCGGGCGCGCGCGGTCTCCGGCTGGCCGATCACGCCGTCCCGGAAGGGGTACTGGACGCCGAGGTAGTCGTAGAAGTCGGACTGCTCCAGGCGCAGGTCGCCGCCCTCCGCCCCGTTCGCGTTGAGGGGCCCGAAGTTGGCGTCACCGGCGTAGACGGTGCCCTGCTCGTCCTTCTTCTGCTTGGCGCCCGCGACGTACTGGAAGGAGATGGCCAGGAGGTCGTCCTCCTTGCTGGACTCGTACTCGGCGTACCAGTCCTTGAACCACTTCTCCTTGTCCGCGCCGTTCTTCCAGGGCTCGGGCATGAGGCGGACCCAGTCCGTCGTGGAGACCTTGGAGCTCGTCGACGAGGGCTCGGTGAAGGTGCGGGCCGGTCCGGTCAGGGTCGCGGTGCGCGCCCCGTCGGTGAACACCGCCTTGACCTGGCCGTCGGAGCCGCGCAGCACGGAGCGGGCGGGGTTCTCCAGCCGGGACCAGCTCTCCCCGCCCTTGTCGCGGGTCTTCGTCGCGCCGCCGGCCCGGTCCGAGCCGTCCAGCACGCCGACGTTCGTGATCTCCGGGACGCCCTTCTCCTCCTGCTTGCGGAGCTCCACGGTGAGGTAGCCGGAGGTCGCGACGAGCCCCAGCACCACGAGGCCGGAGAGGACCGGCCTCGATTTCTTCTTCCCTGCCATGTGTTCTCTCCTGGGTTCTCAGTCGCCGGGACGCCGGTCTCAGACGGTGGGCATGATGCCGAGCAGCAGTCCGGCGGCGACGACGATGTAGGCCATGAGCGAGACGGTGCCGGTCGCCAGCAGCGTCGCCCCCTTGGGCTGGCGGACCATCTGGTAGGCGATCAGGCCGGGCACGATGAAGCCGAGGGTCTGGTTGCCGTACAGCAGCGGGAACTCGATCGACAGCACGATCATCACGGTGGCCTGGAGCAGCACGCCCAGCAGGACCACCGCGGCGAACAGCCGCTTGCCGTAGAGGATCACCAGCCGCTGCATGACCTTGGTGCCCGCGTAGGTGAGGGCGGTGACGCCGACCACCATGGCCGCCCGCTGGAGGTCCTCGATGAGGGTCAGGGCGAGCCAGCCCGGCGTGATCATGCCGCCGGGCGACAGGTTGGTGGTCAGGTAGCACAGCAACGAGAAGAACAGGCCGATGGCGATGCCGAGGGCGGCCATCTCGGGGGTCAGGGCGGCGGTGGTCAACGGGGTCTCCGGGCACGGGTGCGGGTCGTGGTGCGGGGCGGTCGGCTCAGGCGTGCGGGCACGGGGTGTCGTCCCCGCCCGTGGAGGTCAGTGGCGCGGATGCTGCCCACCGCCGTCGGCCGCCGGGTACGGATGACCGCCGCCCGCGTCGTCGCCGTACGGCCAGGTCTCCTGGACCGGGGCGGCGTACTGGCCCTGCCCCTGGCCGTACTGGCCCTGGTGCTGAGCGGCGTGCTGCTGGGCCCACGACGGCTGGCGCTGCTGAGCGGGGATGCGGACCACCGGGATCTCCTGGGTCTGCGAGGCCTGGTAGCGCTCCTCATAGGCCACGGGGTATGAGGCGTACGGGTCCAGGCGCGCCGGCTGATGCGGCGGCACCGGGGCGTCCGCGGGCCGGTCCGCTTCCGCGGGGGCGGACTCGTCCGCCGGGAGTTCGGCCAGGTACTCCAGCAGTTCCTCGCCCTGGCCGTGGATGTTGCCGATGGCGACCAGGGAGGAGTCGGCGGCCAGGCGCTCCAGCAGGGCGGGCATGAACTCCTCGGCCGACCGGCGCTCACCCCCGAGGTCGATGGCGCGGTCGCGCCACTCGGCGGGGATGGCGTCGATCGCGCTCTTGGCGGGGTGCCCGATGACGAAGACGTGGTCCGGCTGGAGGTCGGGGATGATCTCGCCCATCTGCCCGTTGCGCTCCACGCGGTCGGGCCGGCAGTTGATCACGACGTTCAGCGGCCGGTGGATGGCTCCGAGGTCGAGCAGCTGGTTGATGTTCATCAGCGTCGACTCGGGGTCGTTCGCCGCGAAGACGTTGGCGAAGGCGAGCCGCTTGCCCTCGGGCGTCGCGTAGCGCTCGACCGACAGCACGCCCGGGTCCGGCGGGGCGTCGTACATGCCCTGGAGGGCGACGCGCCGTTCCACGCCGAGCAGTTCGGCCACGACGAGGGCGATCGCGACGTTCTCCTTGAAGGTGAACCAGCTGAAGCCGCGCAGCTCCTCGTCGGTGACGGTCTCCGGGTCGGCGTAGATGAGCTGGCAGTTACGGGCGTCGGCCTCCTCCTGGAGGATGTGGAAGCGCTCCTTCTCGGCGGTGACGCAGATGCCGTCCTCCGGCATGGAGCGGCACAGCGACCGCGCCACGTCGTCGAGGGTGGGCCCCATCTCGGCGAGGTGGTCCTCGCGGACGTTGCACAGCACGCCGATCGTGGAGCGGATCAGCTTGCTCTGGTTCACCTCCTGGAGGGCCGGCATGACGGCCATGCACTCGATGACGAGGGCGTCGGGCCGGTAGGTGGCGGCCCGGCGCACGATGCCGATCTGCTCCACCACGTTGGCGATGCCGAACTTGCGGTAGACCGGCTCCTCGGTGGCGTCCGGGTGGATGAACCGGGCCGCCGTGCCCGTGGTCTTCGCCACGGTCACCAGGTCGCCGCCGCGCAGCGCCCCGGCGCACAGCCGGGTGATGGAGGACTTGCCGCGGATGCCGTTCACGAGCACGCGCGACGGGATGCTGTGCAGGCTGGCGTAGTGCCGGCGCTGTTCCACGATGCCCGCCACCAGCAGCAGCACACTGCCGGTGAGCAGGACGAAGTACAGATAGAGCACGGCTGGGTCACCTTCCCCGAACGCCGGCTTCCGGCTCCGCGAGCCGGCGCGCCTGGGTCTGCTTACGGGCCTGGAGTTGCTGGCGGAGCAGTTCGAGGCTGCGCACGACGGCGCCGACCTCGTCCTGGTAGCGGGGGTACAGCACGGACTTGAGGTCGCCGTCGGCCAGCTTCTCGGCGCCGGCCGCCAGGGCCCGCATCGGCCGGGCCACGACCAGGTACAACCAGCCGAGGCAGACGACGATCAGGGCCAGACCGAGCAGTCCGGCCAGGACGCTGCGGTCCTCGCGCTCGTACGGGGTGATCTGGAAGTCCTTGGCGTTCTGCCAGCTGACCACGGTCCAGCCGATGTCGGCCGCCACACCGCCGCCGGAGAACGGGGCGGCCGCGGCGACCGTGGTCCCGCGCCCCTCGCGGATCAGCAGGCCGTTCTCGACGGGACCGGCGCCGACGTGGACGCTGCCGGCCTGGACGAGATCGGTGAGCGCGTCGCGCGGCAGGTCCTCGAAGGCCAGGAAGCCGTCGCTGGCGGCGATGGTCTGCGTCTTGGAGTCGACCACGCGGACCTCGCCGAGGCCGGGCCGCTTCAGCAGGGAGTTGAGGAACTCGACCCGGACCTCGCCGACCAGGGTCATGCCCTTGTGGTCCGGCAGGGGCGCCCCGGCCTGGACGACCGGCTTCTTCTCCCCCTTGCCGGCCACGCGGACCAGCGGCAGCTCGTCCGCGTCGGCGAAACCGGCGCGCGGTTCCTCGCCCGCGCGGGCGACGACCTCGCCGTCCTCGTCGAGGAGGTACAGCGCCTCGTAGCGGGTGTGCTCGCGCAGGGTCTCCTCGAGCAGTGCGCGGGCGGCGTCGGCGTCGTCCGGGGCGATCAGCCGGGACGTGGAGACCAGGTCCGCCTGCGCCTCGTTGAGCGCCCGGCGCACCCGGTCGGCGACCAGGTCGGTGCGGTCACGCTGGTCCGCGACCATGCTGGCGGGAATGCTGACGGAGTCGTCGGTGCGGTTCAGCAGGAGGCCGACGGGCACACACCACAGCAGCAGCAGTACGGCGGTCAGCGCGAGCGGCCCGCGCACCCCGAACCGCCCCTTGACGCGCTGGCGCCCGCCGGGGTCATCGGCCGGGCCGCCCAGTTGCGCGCGCAGCCTCTCCAGTGCGGAGCCGATGCGCGCGGCCTCACCCCACCGGGGCACGTCCACCGGGCGGGTCAGGTCGCCCCGGGCCAGTCGGCGGGACTCCAGGAACAGCCGCAGCAGCGGCCGCTGCACGGTCACCCACAGCACGGCCGCGGCGAGCAGTCCGAGCACCACCAGAGCTCCGGCCGCCAGCAGCCCGTACAGCTCCCGGTCCGCAGCGGCGCCCTCCTGCTGGACCACGGGCAGCAGGGCGACGACGGTGAGCCCGAGGCCCGCGCCGACGCTCTTCTTCTCCTCCGGGTCGGCGGACGAGAGGGAGGCGTAACCGGCCGTGGCGACACGGCCGTTGTAGCTCCCTCCGACCAGGGTCCCGCTGACACCGGGGTAGCCGCGGGAGCCTGGCTCCCTGGCGCTGACCGGGTCCTGCTCGGTCTCCCGTGCCGCCTTGGCGGACAGCCCGCTCATCTGCTTCTGGAGGAAGCCGAGTTCCTTGCGCTCCTGGTCGGAGTTGAGCGCCTCGGACTGCTCGAAGCCGGCCGTCGCGAGGATCTCCCCGCCGGTGGCGACGACCGCCATGGAGCGGAACTGGCCCAGGTTGATGGCGGGCACGGACAGGCTGTTGGAGGCGACCAGCAGCTGCTGCGGCCGGTCCTCGAAGTCCAGGACGGCCATGGTCATCAGGCGTACGTCACCGGTCTCCAGCCGCACCATGCGGGGCTTGAGGGCCGTGTCCCCGGTGAGGACGTCCTTGTCGAGCCACCCGAGGGGAATCGTTTCCCCCCTGGCGGCCAGCACCTTGCCGCTCTCCAGGTCCAGGACCGTGGTGCCCGTCCACTTCTGGTAGGTCTTCCCCAGGTCGGACAGGACGCGCTCGGGCTTCACCGGCGGCCCCGCGTTCAGCGCGGCGGCGGTGCGGTTGAGGTCGGTGACCCGCTCGTCGATCGAGGCGCGCAGGGCGATGGCGCCGTCCTCCGCGAAGTGCCGCTGCGAGGAGAGCACCGCCTGCGGTACGGCCTGCTCGCCGGCGGGGCCGAGCACCTGGGCGGTGAGGCCGGCGAGGGCCAGCACCAGCACGCACAGCAGCGCGATCGGGGGACGGACGCCGCCCAGCAGCGGCATGTCCGCGCGTCTCCGGCTGCGCCGCCGTCCCCCCTTCACGGGGCGCACGGCGCGGGTGGGTGTCACCGGTGGTCTCCTCCGGCCTCTCTGGGTGAAGAACGGCCGCACAGAACACCGCTCCCGCGGGAGTGGCAACGGACCGCCGTATACAAGACTGTTGGGGAGCGCCGAAGTTGCGCCGGTCGCCCCGTATGCGCTGTGGCGCTAGTCACGCTCCAGCGTGAGCTCCTTCAGGCCGTCGCCCCCCGGCGCCCCGCGGTTGTACAGGAAGCCACGCGTGCGGTCGGCCGCCAGCCGGTAGCGGGCGAGCCGCTCCTCGGAGAGGTCGCCCGGCTCGTCGAGCGCCCGCCGTACGTCCACCACCCGGTGGTCCTCGACCGCGCCGGCGGGCGGCTTCTCACCGGCCTCCACCTCGGGCGGGATGTCCACCAGCGTCGTGGCGTAGCGGGCCGAGACGTCCCAGCCGTCGGTCGTCTCGCGGAACTCGAACCAGCCGATCGCGCCCTCCTCGGTGAGCCCGGTGGGCGAGGAGTGCCGGGCGACCTGGTTGCCCAGGCTGTAGGCGATCCAGGTGCCGTTCACCTTCTGGATCGGCTGCACCACATGGGCGTGGTGCCCGATCACCAGGTCGACCCCGGTCTCCTCGGTGAGCCGCTCCGCCAACTGCAACTGGGGAACACTCGGTTCGTTGTAGTGCTCCAGGCCCCAGTGGACCGAGAGGATGACGACCTCGGCGCCCTTCTCGCGGGCGCGGGCCTCGGCGTCCTTGATCGCGTCCGTGCCGATCTGGTTGAACGCCCACTTCTCCTTTTCGGGCGTCGGGTTCAGGAACGACATCCAGGAGAACGAGAGGTGGGCGACCTTGACGCCGTTGACGTCACGGATGTTGATCCGTTCCGCTTCCTCGGGCGTGCGGGCGGAGCCGGTGTGCCCGAGGCCGGCCTCGTCCATGGCGTTCAAGGTGCGCCGCACGGCCCCGAGGCCGTGGTCGTAAGTGTGGTTGGAGGCCGTCGAGCAGGTGTCGTAGCCCACGTCCTTGAGCGTCGTCAGGATCTGCGGCGGCACGAGGAACTCCGGGTACCCCTCGAAGGGCCCCCGCGGCTTTCCGACGGGCGTCTCCATGTGACAGATGGCCAGGTCGGCCTCGCTGATGACCGGCTTGATCCCGGCGAGCAGCGGCCCGAAGTCCAGCCCGGCCTCGCCCTCGCCGGTCTCCTTGGCATCCTTGGCGGCCTGGTCGACCAGCTCGGGGTGGATCAGCACGTCACCGGCGGCGGCGACGGTGAACGAGCGGCCATCCGGCTTCACCTGAGGTGCGGAGGCCGCGGAGGTACACGCGGTCGTCACGGCGATGATGGCCGCGAAAGCGCTTGCCGCCCGGGCGATCCGGAGAGGTTTACGAAATGTCACCGCATCATATTCACATGAAGCACACAAGCACCACGGAAGTTACCGTCACAAGACAGTCACACTTGACTCGAATTATGGTCCAAATCGGACTTGCCCTCGCCTTGTTCGGCTGTCAATCGGCACCAGACCGGTCAACTGACGACTCCACTCCGGGCGCCCGGGAGCTGGTGGACCTCCGCAGCAGGATCCTCGCGTACACGGCGGACCTGGAGCCCGACGCCGCGTACTCCCCGCCGGACGACACCCAGCGCGAGCGCGTCGCCGAGAGCGTCGGCCACCTCCTGGACGGCGACGCCACGAAGGCCGAACGACTGCTCGACCCCCTCGGCCTGAAGCTCACCCGCCTCACCGACACCGAGTCCGGCCGCAGGTACGACGAGATCGCCGCCTCCGGCCCCGGCCGGGCCGAACGCTGGGGGCGCCTCTACCTGACCGCCGACTCCGACGTCCGCTGGAACGCCCAGGTACCGCACCCGGTCTCCGACCGGGACACCGAACGCCTCGGCGTGCGGCTCCTGGAGGACAACCCCGGCGGCTCACTGGTCCTCGCCGGCGCACACCGCGATGCGGGCCGGCGCGACGCCGCCGACGTCGCCCACACGGCGGACAGCGTCTTCCACGCCATCGTCGTGGAGCTCCAGAAACGCGACGTCCCGGGCGTGCAACTGCACGGCTTCGCCAAGGACTCGGACCGCCCCTACGAGGCCGTGCTCTCCACCGGGGCCGCGCGGAGCACCCTCACCGAGGCCGCCGCTCTGGCCGACGCCATGCAGGCCGACGGGCTGCGGGTGTGCCGGGGCTGGTCGGCCCGCTGCCCCCTGGAAGGCGCCACGAACGTCCAGGGCAAGGCCGCGGAGCGCCACCACGCCAAGTTCCTCCACGTGGAGCTCTCCCCCAAGGCACGCGGCGACGGCAACGACGCCGACGGCGCCACCGCGGCCCTCTCCGGCCTGGTCACCACCTGGAACTCCGCCCACCGGTGAGGGGCCCCTGGAAGCCGGTCAGCAGCACCGCGCGGACGGCAGCGACCGCTTGTTCCGCGCCTCCTTGCTGCGCGCTGCGAGCAGTTCGTCGGCCGGGTAGCCGACCTCCTCCAGCGTCAGCCCGTGCGGCCGTACGACGTGCACGGCCGAGTCCCGCACGCCGGCCGCCAGCACCTTCGCGGGCCAGTCCGGCGGCCGGTGCCCGTCGCCCACGAACAGCAGCGCCCCGATCAGCGAACGCACCATGTTGTGGCAGAAGGCGTCGGCCCGCACGGTCGCGGTGATGATCCCGTCGTCGCCCTTCACGAGACTCAGCTCCTGGAGCGTACGGATCGTCGTCGCGCCCTCCCGCTTCTTGCAGTAGGCGGCGAAGTCGTGCTCCCCGAGCAGCCGCCGCGCGGCCTCGTTCATGGCATCGACGTCCAAGGGCCAGTCGTGCCACAGCACATGGTTGCGCAGCAGCGGATCGACGCCCCCGGGATTGTCCGTGACCCGGTACGCGTACCGCCTCCAGATCGCTGAGAACCGCGCGTTGAAGCCACTGGGCGCCTCCCTGAGGGCCCACACCCGCACGTCCCTGGGCAGCCGCCCGGCGAGCCGCTTCAGCAGCTTCGGGTGGTGCTCGGCCCAGACCTCACGCGGCAGATCGACATGCGCCACCTGCCCCCGGGCATGCACCCCGGCATCGGTGCGCCCCGCCACGGTCAGCTCGTACGTCTCCCCCGAGCGCGTCACGGTCCGCAGAGCGTCCTCGATCTCCCCCTGCACGGTCCGCCGCCCCCCGGCCTGTTTGGCCCACCCGGAGAACTCGCTCCCGTCGTACGACAGATCGAGACGCACACGCACGTAACCGGCTGCTGCTTCATCACTCACGTACAGATCCTCTCAGCAACACAAAAGCGGGCCCGCCCCTCGAAAGGAACGGACCCGCGAACGCCCTCAAGGGGCGCGGGGAACTGCGCGACAAGCCACAACGAGCCCGCAGCCGCCGACGAACAGCCCCCGGCAGACGCTCAGGCGTCCTTGGACTCCTCGGCGTCATCGGCCTTGGTCACATCGACCTGAGCCTCAGAGGCCTCGGCATCCTTCGCGGCACGCTTGGTCGCGGCCTCGGCCTCGCCGGTCGCCTCCTGCGCCACCGTCAGCGCCTCGACCAGCTCGATGACAGCCATGGGCGCGTTGTCGCCACGGCGGTTACCGATCTTGGTGATGCGGGTGTAGCCACCCGGACGGTTCTCGTAGCGCGGGCCGATCTCGGTGAAGAGCGTGTGGACGATGCTCTTGTCCGTGATGACCTGGAGCACCTGACGGCGGTTGTGAAGGTCGCCCTTCTTCGCCTTGGTGACCAGACGCTCGGCGTACGGACGCAGCTTGCGCGCCTTCGCCTCGGTGGTGGTGATCCGGCCGTGCTCGAAAAGCGACTTCGCGAGGTTCGCGAGCATCAGCTTCTCGTGCGCGGCGCTGCCGCCCATACGGGCACCCTTGGTGGGCTTCGGCATGGTGTTTCTCCTAGGTGTCTGCCCCGGCCGTATCAGGTACCGGGGTCAGTATCCGAGCGAGCGGTTGCCCGTCGGAGATCCGGGGTCCGCTGACGCGAACCCCGGAAGCAGAGACTCAGTACTGCTCGGTCTCCACGAAGCCCGCGTCCGCGTCGTCGTCCGCACCGAAGGCGTCGGCCGCAGCGGTCGGGTCGAATCCGGGCGGGCTGTCCTTCAGGGCCAGGCCCATGCCGGCCAGCTTCGCCTTGACCTCGTCGATGGACTTCGCACCGAAGTTGCGAATGTCGAGGAGGTCGGCCTCGGAGCGGGCGACGAGCTCACCCACGGAGTGGATGCCCTCACGCTTGAGGCAGTTGTAGGAGCGGACCGTGAGCTCCAGCTCCTCGATCGGCAGCGCCAGATCGGCGGCGAGAGCGGCGTCCGTCGGGGACGGACCCATGTCGATGCCCTCGGCGTCGATGTTGAGCTCGCGGGCCAGACCGAACAGCTCGACCAGGGTCTTACCGGCCGACGCCATGGCGTCACGCGGACGCATGGCCTGCTTCGTCTCGACGTCGACGATCAGCTTGTCGAAGTCGGTCCGCTGCTCGACACGCGTGGCCTCGACCTTGTACGTGACCTTGAGCACCGGCGAGTAGATCGAGTCGACCGGGATCCGGCCGATCTCCTGGCCGACCTGCTTGTTCTGCACGGCGGAGACGTAACCGCGGCCACGCTCGACCGTCAGCTCCATCTCCAGCTTGCCCTTGCCGTTGAGCGTGGCGAGGACGAGGTCGGGGTTGTGCACCTCGACACCGGCCGGCGGCGCGATGTCGGCGGCGGTGACCAGACCCGGGCCCTGCTTGCGCAGGTACATCACGACCGGCTCGTCGTGCTCCGAGGAGACGACCAGCTGCTTGATGTTGAGGATCAGGTCGGTGACGTCCTCCTTGACGCCCGGCACGGTGGTGAACTCGTGCAGCACGCCGTCGATGCGGATGGACGTGACCGCCGCACCCGGGATCGAGGAGAGGAGGGTCCGGCGCAGGGAGTTGCCGAGGGTGTAACCGAAGCCCGGCTCCAGCGGCTCGATCACGAACCGGGAGCGGAATTCGTCGACGACCTCTTCGGTCAACGAGGGACGCTGAGCGATCAGCATGTGTGGATCAGATCCTTCAGTCGGGGGCGCCCGCTATATGACGCCCGACTTGAACCGTCCCCGACGAAAAGGGACGGGTACTGCAAGGGTACGGGCGATACGCCCCTTTGCAGAGCCGTACCGCCCGAAACCGCTGCCCGTGAAACGAACGTCAGACGCGACGGCGCTTCGGCGGACGGCAACCGTTGTGCGGGGTCGGGGTGACGTCCTGGATGGAGCCGACCTCGAGGCCCGTGGCCTGGAGGGAGCGGATCGCGGTCTCACGACCGGAACCCGGGCCCTTCACGAACACGTCGACCTTGCGCATGCCGTGCTCCTGGGCGCGGCGGGCAGCCGACTCGGCGGCCATCTGCGCGGCGAACGGCGTGGACTTCCGGGAGCCCTTGAAGCCGACGTGGCCGGCGGAGGCCCAGGAGATCACGTTGCCGGACGGGTCCGTGATCGAGACGATCGTGTTGTTGAACGTGCTCTTGATGTGCGCGTGGCCGTGAGCGACGTTCTTCTTTTCCTTGCGGCGCACCTTCTTGGCAGCGCCCTGACGACCCTTGGGGGGCATCTATAACTCCTACGGGAGGTGGTCGGTCCTACAGCGAAGACCGCTGGACGGCGAGTCCGCTGCGGACTACTTCTTGCCCGGCTTCTTCTTGCCGGCGATGGCGCGACGCGGGCCCTTGCGGGTACGAGCGTTCGTGCTGGTGCGCTGACCGCGGACGGGCAGACCGCGGCGGTGACGCAGACCCTGGTAGGTACCGATCTCGACCTTGCGGCGGATGTCGGCCTGGATCTCGCGACGGAGGTCACCCTCGGTCTTGATGTTGTTGTCGACGTACTCGCGGATCGCGACGAGCTGCTCCTCGGAGAGGTCGCGAACGCGGGTGTTCGGGTCGACGCCGGTGGCGGCCAGCGTCTGCTGCGAGAGGGTCCGGCCGATGCCGAACACATAGGTGAGGGCGATCTCCACGCGCTTTTCGCGCGGGATGTCAACACCGGAAACGCGTGCCATTCAATGGCTCCAGTTACTTGACGGAGGTCTTCCACAGAACCGACTCCCAGCCGCCGTACTAGGTACGAACTGGGTCCCCGGCCTCCGACCGGGGGTGTCAGACCCGGGGGTCTGGGTCCTGCGTATGAACATATTCAGCTTGCGTCGCGCGAAATTCTGCGGATGCAGAGGTGCGGTCGTGCGTCAGCCCTGGCGCTGCTTGTGGCGCGGGTTCTCGCAGATGACCATGACCCGGCCGTGACGGCGGATCACCCTGCACTTGTCGCAGATCTTCTTGACGCTCGGCTTGACCTTCATGGGTGAGGTTCTCCGGGTCAGTGCCACCACCCCGGAAGCCGGGGCGCGGGCAAGATCTACTTGTAGCGGTAGACGATCCGGCCACGCGTCAGGTCGTACGGAGACAGCTCCACCACGACCCGGTCGTCAGGGAGGATGCGGATGTAGTGCATACGCATCTTGCCGCTGATGTGTGCCAGGACCTGGTGGCCGTTCTGGAGCTCGACCTTGAACATGGCGTTCGGAAGAGACTCGACGACAGTGCCCTCGATCTCGATGGCACCTTGCTTCTTGGCCACGCTTCGCCCTTCGAATCGACTACCTTGATCGACTCAGTGCGAGCGCATGCAGACATGCGGATGCACAAGAGCCGACGAGTCAGTCTACGTCAGGGCCCTCGGAAACACGAATCGAGAGAGCCTGCCCCAGCGGAGAGATCCTTAAGCGCGCCCCATAGGGGCGCGGGGCTGTGTCGTATGCTGCTCCGCCGCGTGGGCGCGACAAGCCACAACGAACCCGCAGCCGCCGACCAGCAGGACCGCCCACCCCGGAAGGCGCTCAGCCCAGCGGATCCGGCGCGGCGACGATCCCCAGCTCGGCGAGCTTCGCCTTACCCCCGTCGGGAGACGTCAGCACCAGCGGCCCCTCCTCCGTCAGCGCGACGGAGTGCTCCCAGTGCGACGACCACGTACCGTCCGTGGTGACGACCGTCCAGTCGTCCTCCAGGACCTCCGTCTTCGGCGTCCCCAGCGACACCATCGGCTCGATCGCGAGGCAGAACCCGGGCACCAGCTTCGGGCCCTTGCCGCGCCGGCGGTCGACGTAGTTCAGCAGGTGCGGGTCCATGTGCATCTCGGTGCCGATGCCGTGGCCGCCGTAGTCCTCGATGATCCCGTAGCGGCCGCCGCCGGGCTTGGGCTGGCGGCGGATGTACGTCTCGATCGCCCGGGAGACGTCGACCAGCCGGTTGCCCTGCTTCATGGCCGCGATGCCCGCCCACATCGACTCCTCGGTCACCCGGGAGAGCTCGACGAGCTCCGGGGCGTGACCGGAGCCCACGAAGGCCGTGTACGCCGCGTCGCCGTGCCAGCCGTCGATGATCGCGCCGCAGTCGATGGAGATGACGTCCCCGTCCTTGAGGACGACCTCGTCGGAGGGGATGCCGTGGACGACGACCTCGTTCACCGAGGTGCAGATGGTCGCGGGGAAGCCGCCGTAGCCGAGGAAGTTCGGCTTGGCGTTGTGCTCGGCGAGCACCTTGCGCGCGACCTGGTCCAGATCCTTCGTCGTGGCCCCCGGCACGGCGGCTTCGCGCGTCGCCGCGTGAATGGCGGCGACGACCAGCCCCGCCTCACGCATCTTGGCGATCTGCTCGGGGCTCTTGATCTGCACCATGGGGGCTACGGCCTTTCTGGACCTTCGGAGAACATGAATGCCTTCAACGATACGGGGCCGCGTGAGGGCCCCGCCCACACAGCAGCCGCGGCTCCCCGAGGGGAACCGCGGCCGTAGCTGTGCATGAACGACTACTTGCCGTCCTCGCCACGCTTGAGCGCCTCCATGGCGCGCGTCGTGACGTCCTCCACCTTGCCGAGCGCGGAAATCGTGACCACCAGGCCCTGCGCCTTGTAGTAGTCGATGATCGGCTCGGTCTGCGTGTGGTAGACCTCCAGCCGCTTGCGGACGGTCTCTTCGGAGTCGTCGTCCCGCTGGTAGAGCTCGCCGCCGCAGACGTCGCAGACGCCCTCCTTGGCCGGCGGCTTGTACGTCACGTGGAAGACGTGCGCCGACTCGTTGCGGCAGACGCGACGGCCGGCGATCCGCTTGACGACCTCGTCCTCGGGGACCTCCAGGTCCAGCACCGCGTCGAGCTGCATGCTCTCGGTCTCGAGCAGCTCGTCGAGGGCCTCGGCCTGGGAGACGTTGCGGGGGAAGCCGTCCAGCAGGAAGCCGTTCTCGGCGTCCGGCTGCTCCATCCGGTCCTTGGCCATCGCGATCGTGACCTCGTCGGGCACGAGATTGCCCGCGTCCATGTAGGACTTCGCCAGTTTGCCGAGTTCCGTCTGCCGGCTGATGTTGGCCCGGAACAGGTCGCCCGTGGAGATGTGCGGGATCAACAGGTTCTTGGCCAGGAACGCGGCCTGCGTTCCCTTACCGGCACCCGGCGGCCCGACGAGGACGATACGCATCAGCGGAGGAACCCTTCGTAATTGCGCTGCTGGAGCTGGCTCTCGATCTGCTTCACCGTCTCGAGACCCACACCCACGATGATCAGGATGCTGGTCCCGCCGAACGGGAAGTTCTGGTTTGCCCCGAAACCAGCCAACGCCATCGTTGGCACGAGAGCGATCAGTCCCAAGTACAGCGAACCCGGCCAGGTGATCCGGTTGAGCACGTACGACAGGTACTCAGCGGTCGGCCGGCCAGCCCGGATGCCCGGGATGAAGCCACCATACTTCTTCATGTTGTCCGCGACTTCCTCGGGGTTGAACGAGATGGCCACGTAGAAGAAGGCGAAGAAAATGATCAGGAAGAAGTAGAGGACGATGTGCATCGGGGCGTCCGGCAACGCAAGATTCTTCTCGATCCAGATCTTCCAGCCGGAGTTTCCACCGGCGAACTGCGCGACCAGTGCCGGGATGTAGAGCAGCGACGAGGCAAAGATCACAGGGATGATGCCGGCCTGGTTGACCTTCAGCGGGATGTAGGTCGACGTACCGCCGTAGGACCGGCGGCCGATCATGCGCTTCGCGTACTGGACCGGGATACGGCGCTGAGCCTGCTCGACGAAGACCACCAGGCCGATCACGACGAGACCGACCGCGACGACGGTGCCGAACTCGATCCAGCCGTCGGCCAGGGAGCCCTGCTCCTTGATGGCCCACAGGGCGGACGGGAAGGTGGCGGCGATCGAGATGAACATCAGGATCGACATGCCGTTGCCGATGCCGCGGTCGGTGATGAGCTCGCCGAGCCACATCACGAACGCCGTACCGGCGGTCATGGTGATGACCATGGTGATGGTGACGAAGATCGACTGGTCAGGGACGATCTGGCTGGCCACCGGGCACCCCGAGAACAGGGCGCCGCTGCGAGCGGTGGCGACGAGGCCGGTGCCCTGGAGGATGGCGAGGGCCACCGTCAGGTAACGGGTGTACTGCGTGATCTTCGCCGTACCGGCCTGGCCCTCCTTCTTCAGGGCTTCCAGGCGCGGGATCACCACGGTCAGCAGCTGCAGAATGATGCTCGCCGTGATGTACGGCATGATGCCCAGCGCGAAGATCGTGATCTGGAGCAGCGCGCCGCCGCTGAACATGTTGACCAGACCGAACAGGCCCTGGTTGGCCTGGGCATTGTCGATACAGGTCTGGACGTTCCGGTAGTCGACACCCGGGATCGGGACATGCGTACCGACCCGGTAGACCACGATGATGCCGAGCGTGAAGAGCAGCTTCTTGCGCAGGTCGGGCGTCTTGAACGCCCGGGCGAACGCGGTGAGCACGGTGCCTCCTGCGACCCCCGCGCAACTGCGTCAAGGGTGACGGTCTTGAGGTTCGACGAATAAGTAACGGTCAACTGCCGCTCAGAGTGCCCGAAGTGCAGCACCCTGTGAAAAGAGGGCAGTGCAGGCCACCTTACCGGCGAGACTGCCGCCCTAGGAACGACCAACCGGGGATACCCCATATGTTGGGGTATCCCCGGTCGGGATCGCTCAGGTCATCGAGACGCCTGTGGTGTTCAGACGAGCTCGGTGACGGAACCGCCGGCAGCGGTGATCTTCTCCTTGGCGGAACCGGAGACGGCGTCGACCGTCACCTGGAGCGCCACGGAGATCTCGCCCTGGCCGAGGACCTTGACGAGGCTGTTCTTGCGAACAGCGCCCTTGGCCACCAGCGACTCGACGGTGACCTCGCCACCCTCGGGGTAGAGGGAGGCCAGCTTGTCGAGGTTCACGACCTGGTACTCGGTCTTGAACGGGTTCTTGAAGCCCTTCAGCTTCGGGAGACGCATGTGGAGGGGCATCTGCCCGCCCTCGAAGCGCTCCGGAACCTGGTAGCGGGCCTTGGTGCCCTTGGTACCACGACCGGCCGTCTTACCCTTCGACGCCTCACCACGACCGACACGGGTCTTGGCGGTCTTGGCGCCCGGGGCGGGACGGAGGTTGTGGATCTTGAGCGGGTTGTTCTCCGCCATGATCAGTCGACCTCCTCGACCGTCACGAGGTGGCGGACGGTGTGCACCATGCCGCGGAACTCGGGGCGGTCCTCCTTGACGACCTGCGTGTTGATGCCCTTGAGACCAAGGGAGCGCAGGGTGTCACGGTGGTTCTGCTTGCTGCCGATGTAGGACTTGACCTGCGTGATCTTGAGCTGCGCCATGATTACGCACCCGCCCCGGCACGCGCACGCAGGAGAGCCGCGGGAGCGACGTCCTCGAGGGGCAGACCACGGCGGGCCGCGATCTCCTCGGGACGCTGCAGGCCCTTCAGGGCCTCCACGGTGGCGTGCACGATGTTGATCGCGTTGTCGGAGCCGAGCGACTTCGACAGCACGTCGTGGATACCGGCGCACTCGAGCACGGCACGCACCGGACCACCGGCGATAACACCGGTACCGGGCGACGCGGGCTTGAGCAGGACGACGCCGGCAGCCTTCTCACCCTGGATGGGGTGCGGGATGGTGCCCTGGATCCGGGGGACCTTGAAGAAGTGCTTCTTGGCCTCCTCAACGCCCTTGGCGATGGCGGCCGGCACCTCCTTGGCCTTGCCGTAACCGACACCCACGGTGCCGTCACCGTCGCCCACCACGACCAGCGCGGTGAAGCTGAAGCGACGACCACCCTTCACAACCTTGGCGACGCGGTTGATCGCGACAACGCGCTCAACGTACGCGGTCTTCTCGGCGGCAGCTGCGCCGCCGTCACGGCCCTTCCGGTCCCGCCGCTCGCCGCCACCGGCACCGCCACCGCGGCGCTGGGGTCCAGCCATTGGAATTACCTCTCTCTGTCTCCGCTAGCTACGGAACCAGGACTCAGAACTTGAGTCCGGCCTCGCGGGCGGCGTCCGCCAGGGCGGCGATGCGCCCCGCGTACTGGTTACCACCACGGTCGAACACGACGGCCTCGACACCGGCGGCCTTGGCGCGCTCGGCGACCAGGGCGCCGACCTGCTTGGCCTGCGCGGACTTGTCGCCCTCGCCACCGCGGATCGAGGTGTCCAGGGTGGACGCCGACGCAAGGGTGTGACCCTTGATGTCGTCGATCACCTGGGCCACGATGTGGCGGTTCGAGCGGGTAACGACCAGACGCGGACGCTCCGCCGTACCGTTGATGTGCTTACGGATCCGGATGTGGCGGCGCTTGATCGCGGCGCGCTTGTAGGCGTCGCCCTTAAGGATCTTCTGTCCGTATGCCATGGCTTACTTACCCGCCTTTCCGACCTTGCGGCGGATGACTTCGCCCTCGTACTTGACGCCCTTGGCCTTGTACGGGTCGGGCCTGCGCAGCTTGCGGATGTTGGCCGCAACCTCGCCGACCTTCTGCTTGTCGATGCCCTCGACCGAGAAACGGGTCGGGGACTCCACCTTGAAGGTGATGCCCTCGGGGGCCTCGACCAGGATCGGGTGGCTGTAGCCCAGGGAGAACTCCAGGTTGGAGCCCTTGGCCTGGACGCGGTAACCGACACCGCTGATTTCGAGCTTCTTGACGTATCCCTGGGTCACACCGGTGATCATGTTCGCCACCAGCGTGCGGGACAGGCCGTGCAGGGCCTTGCTCTGCCGCTCGTCGTTGGGCCGCAGCACCTGAAGGGTGCCGTCCTCGGCCTTGGCGATGTCGATCGGCGCGATGACGGTGTGGGTCAATTCGCCCTTGGGGCCCTTGACCGCGACCGTACGGCCGTCGATGGTGACGTCCACGCCGGCGGGAACCGGGATGGGGAGCTTGCCGATACGCGACATGTTGTCTCTCCTCCGTTCCCGAACTACCAGACGTAGGCGAGGACTTCCCCACCCACGCCCTTCTTCTGCGCCTGCTTGTCGGTCAGGAGACCGTGGGACGTGGAGATGATGGCCACGCCCAGGCCGCCCAGAACCTTCGGCAGGTTGGTGGACTTCGCGTACACCCGGAGACCGGGCTTGGAGATCCGCTTGATCCCCGCGATGGAGCGCTCACGGTTGGGGCCGAACTTCAGCTCCAGGACGAGGTTCTTGCCGACCTCGGCGTCCTCGACCTTCCAGCCCGTGATGAAGCCCTCCTGCTGGAGGATCTCCGCGATGTGCGACTTGATCTTCGAGTGCGGCATCGCCACGGAGTCGTGGTACGCCGAGTTCGCGTTCCGCAGACGCGTCAGCATGTCTGCGATCGGATCAGTCATGGTCATGAATTGGCCTTCGGCCTCTCTCGCCGGGGTTTCCTGGTGCGCCATCCCTCTCCCCGATCCGAGACGGGACGGGTGCGGCGCGGTGGACCTACGGCGTAGTAAGTCGTAAGGGCGGCGGCAGACGCCCAACCCCACAAGCCTAAGGCATGCGAGCTGGACGTCCTGCCGCCCCAGATGCTTACCGAGAGCCCTGCTAATCCCTGATTGGAGGGATTACCAGGAGCTCTTGGTCACGCCCGGCAGCTCGCCACGGTGAGCCATCTCACGAAGGCACACGCGGCACAGGCCGAACTTGCGGTACACGGAGTGCGGACGACCACAGCGCTGGCAGCGCGTGTAGCCACGTACGCCGAACTTGGGCTTACGAGCAGCCTTCGCGATCAGAGCCTTCTTCGCCATCTCGCTCACGCCTCCTTGAAGGGGAAGCCGAGGTGACGGAGGAGCGCGCGGCCCTCAGCGTCGTTGGTCGCCGTGGTGACCACGGTGATGTCCATACCCCGGACGCGGTCGATCTTGTCCTGGTCGATCTCGTGGAACATGACCTGCTCCGTGAGACCGAAGGTGTAGTTGCCACGGCCGTCGAACTGCTTGGGGGACAGGCCGCGGAAGTCGCGGATGCGCGGCAGCGCGAGCGACAGGGTGCGGTCCAGGAACTCCCACATGCGGTCGCCACGGAGCGTGACGTGGGCACCGATCGGCTGGCCCTCACGCAGCTTGAACTGCGCGATGGACTTGCGGGCCTTGGTGACGGCCGGCTTCTGACCGGTGATCGTGGTGAGGTCGCGGATGGCGCCCTCGATCAGCTTGGAGTCGCGGGCGGCGTCGCCCACACCCATGTTGACCACGATCTTCACGAGACCGGGGATCTGCATGACGTTCTCGTACTTGAACTCGTCACGCAGCTTGCCCGTGATCTCCTCACGGTACTTCTGCTTCAGACGCGGGCTGGTGGTGGTCGTCATCAGATGTCCTCACCCGTCCGCTTGGCAACGCGGATCTTGTTGCCTTCGTCGTCGAAGCGGTAACCGACGCGGGTCACGACCTTGTTGCCGTCCTTCTCCACGACCAGCTGGACGTTGGAGACGTGGATCGGCGCCTCGGTGGTGACGATGCCGCCGGCCTGCGAACCGCGAGCCGTCGGACCGGCCTTGGTGTGCTTCTTGACCCGGTTGACACCCTCGACCAGGACACGGTCCTCGCGGGGGAAGGCCGCGATGACCTTGCCCTGCTTGCCCTTGTCCTTACCGGTGATGACCTGGACCAGGTCGCCCTTCTTGATCTTCATGCTCACAGCACCTCCGGCGCGAGGGAGATGATCTTCATGAACTTCTTCTCGCGCAGCTCACGGCCGACCGGGCCGAAGATACGGGTGCCACGAGGGTCGCCGTCGTTCTTCAGAATGACAGCGGCGTTCTCGTCGAAGCGGATGTACGAGCCGTCCGGACGGCGGCGCTCCTTGACGGTGCGAACGATGACCGCCTTGACGACGTCACCCTTCTTCACGTTGCCACCGGGGATCGCGTCCTTGACGGTGGCGACGATGACGTCACCGATACCCGCGTAGCGGCGACCGGAGCCGCCGAGCACACGGATGCAGAGGATCTCCTTCGCACCCGTGTTGTCGGCGACACGCAGTCGCGACTCCTGCTGGATCACGTCTATCTCCTGGTTGTCTGCCGGTTCCCGCAGGGCCCTTTCGGGACGAACCTGCGAGCCTGGCGGAACTGTCCTGCGGGGTAGCCCCCGAAGGAATTACTTAAGCCTCTGTGGGCGAAAACCCGCGCCGGGGGCCGTACGGCCGCCCCCGGCGGGGGTCAGCGGGGATGACCCCCGCTTGGTTACTTCGCCTTCTCGAGGATCTCCACGACGCGCCAGCGCTTGGTCGCCGAGAGCGGGCGGGTCTCCATCAGGAGAACCCGGTCGCCAACGCCGACGGCGTTCTGCTCGTCGTGCGCCTTGACCTTGTTCGTACGGCGGATGACCTTGCCGTACAGCGCGTGCTTGACGCGGTCCTCGACGGCGACGACGACGGTCTTGTCCATCTTGTCGCTGACGACCAGACCCTCACGGGTCTTGCGGAAACCGCGGTCCGTCTTGGTCTCTTCAGTCACGTTGCTCTCGCTCATCAGGCGCTCTCCACCGTCTCGATGCCCAGCTCGCGCTCACGCATCAGGGTGTAGATCCGCGCGATGTCCTTGCGGACGGCCTTGAGCCGACCGTGGTTCTCGAGCTGGCCCGTCGCCGCCTGGAAGCGGAGGTTGAACAGCTCTTCCTTGGCCTCGCGGAGCTTGTTGAGAAGCTCCTCGTTGCCCAGCTCGCGCAGCTCCGACGCCTTGGTACCGGCCGACATCACGCTTCACCTGCCTCGCGCTTGACGATCTTGCACTTCATCGGCAGCTTGTGAGCCGCACGGGTCAGGGCCTCGCGCGCGATCTTCTCGTTGGGGTACGACAGCTCGAACATCACGCGTCCGGGCTTGACGTTGGCCACCCACCACTCCGGCGAACCCTTACCGGAACCCATGCGGGTCTCGGCGGGCTTCTTGGTGAGGGGGCGGTCCGGGTAGATGTTGATCCAGACCTTGCCACCACGCTTGATGTGACGCGTCATGGCGATACGAGCGGCCTCGATCTGACGGTTCGTCACATACGCCGGGGTCAGCGCCTGGATGCCGTACTCGCCGAACGCAACCTGCGTGCCACCCTTGGACATGCCGCTGCGCTTGGGGTGGTGCTGCTTGCGGTGCTTGACCCTACGGGGGATCAGCATTTCGGTCAGGCCTCCGTTCCGGTGCTCTCAGCCGGAGCGGCGGACGCGGGAGCCTCGGCCTTGGGGGCCTCGGCGCCGGCAGCCTGCTGCGGCTTGCGACCGCGCCGCTCGCCACCGCGGCCACCACGGGCCGGGCGGTCTGCACCGCCGCGCGCCGGGCGGTTACCCGCACGGGCAGCGGCGTTCTCGGCGCGGACCTCGGCGATGTTCTTGACGTCGCCCTTGTAGATCCAGACCTTCACGCCGATGCGGCCGAAGGTCGTCTTGGCCTCGAAGAAGCCGTAGTCCACGTTCGCGCGGAGCGTGTGCAGGGGCACACGGCCCTCGCGGTAGAACTCCGAGCGGGACATCTCGGCGCCACCGAGGCGGCCACCGCACTGGATCTTGATGCCCTTGGCGCCGGCCTTCATCGCCGACTGCATGCTCTTGCGCATGGCACGGCGGAAGGAGACGCGGGAGGACAGCTGCTCGGCGACGGCCTGGGCCACCAGCTGAGCGTCCGTCTCCGGGTTCTTGACCTCGAGGATGTTCAGCTGGACCTGCTTGCCGGTCAGCTTCTCCAGGTCACCGCGGATGCGGTCGGCCTCGGCGCCGCGGCGGCCGATGACGATGCCCGGACGAGCGGTGTGGATGTCCACACGCACGCGGTCACGGGTGCGCTCGATCTCGACCTTGGAGATGCCGGCGCGCTCCATGCCGGACGTCATCATCCGACGGATGGCGACGTCTTCCTTGACGTAGTCCTTGTACAGCTTGTCGGCGTACCAGCGCGACTTGAAGTCGGTCGTAACGCCGAGCCGGAACCCGTGCGGGTTTACCTTCTGGCCCATTACCGGGTTCCTTCCTTGCTGCTGACGACCACGGTGATGTGGCTGGTCCGCTTGCGGATCCGGTAGGCACGGCCCTGGGCGCGCGGACGGAACCGCTTCAGGGTCGGGCCCTCGTCGACGTAGGCCTCGGAGATGTAGAGGCTGTCGACATCGGTGTGGTCGTAGTTGTGCGCGGCGTTGGCGATGGCGCTGTCCAGCACCTTGCCGACCGGCACGCTCGCGGCCTGCGGGGCGAAACGCAGGACCGCCTGAGCCTCCGTGGCGTTCAGGCCACGGATGAGGTCCACCACTCGGCGGGCCTTCATGGGCGTGACGCGGATGTACCGCGCCTGGGCCCTGGCTTCCATGGTTGTCCTTCCAGTGTCTGTCATGGTCATTCCACCCCGCGCTTAGCGGCGCTTCGACTTCCGGTCGTCCTTGACGTGACCCCGGAAGGTGCGCGTCGGCGAGAACTCGCCGAGCTTGTGGCCGACCATCGACTCGGTGACAAACACCGGAATGTGGGTCTTGCCGTTGTGCACCGCGAGCGTGTGGCCGAGCATGGCCGGCACGATCATGGAGCGACGGGACCAGGTCTTGATGACGTTCTTGGTGCCGGCTTCGTTCTGGGCGTCCACCTTCTTGATCAGGTGGTCGTCGACGAAGGGCCCCTTCTTGAGACTGCGCGGCATCTAAACCCGCTCCTAGCGCTTCTTGTTCGTCTTGCGGCGGCGGACGATGTACTTGTTCGACGCCTTCTTGGGCGAACGAGTACGGCCTTCCTTCTTGCCCCACGGGGACACCGGGTGGCGACCACCGGAGGTACGGCCCTCACCACCACCGTGCGGGTGGTCAACCGGGTTCATGACCACACCACGCACGGTCGGGCGGACGCCCAGCCAGCGCTTACGGCCGGCCTTGCCCCAGTTGATGTTGCTCTGCTCGGCGTTGCCGACCTCGCCCACAGTGGCGCGGCAGCGGACGTCGACCAGGCGGATCTCACCGGACGGCATGCGCAGGTGGGCCATGGAGCCCTCCTTCGCGAGCAGCTGCACCGAGGCGCCGGCGGAGCGGGCGAACTTCGCACCGCCGCCCGGACGCAGCTCGATGGCGTGCAGCGTGGTACCGACCGGGATGTTGCGCAGGGCCAGGTTGTTGCCCGGCTTGATGTCGGCCCCGGGACCGTTCTCGACGCGGTCGCCCTGCGACAGGCCACGCGGCGCGAGGATGTAGCGCTTCTCGCCGTCCGCGTAGTGCAGGAGCGCGATGCGCGCGGTGCGGTTGGGGTCGTACTCGATGTGCGCGACCTTCGCCGGCACGCCGTCCTTGTCGTGACGACGGAAGTCGATCACGCGGTAGGCGCGCTTGTGGCCACCACCCTGGTGGCGGACGGTCACACGACCGGAGTTGTTACGGCCACCCTTGCTGTGCAGGGGGCGGACCAACGACTTCTCCGGCGTGGACCGCGTGACCTCGACGAAGTCGGCGACGCTGGAGCCACGACGGCCCGGCGTAGTCGGCTTGTACTTGCGGATTCCCATTTCTCAGTCCTCGTCCGATATCGGACGATCCGACCCGCTTACGCGGTCGGACCGCCGAAGATGTCGATACGGTCGCCCTCGGCGAGGGTCACGATCGCGCGCTTGGAGCCGGCGCGCTGACCGAAGCCGGTCTTGGTGCGCTTGCGCTTGCCCTGGCGGTTGATCGTGTTGACCCCGGTGACCTTGACCGAGAAGACCGACTGGACGGCCTGCTTGATCTGGGTCTTGTTGGCGCTCGGGTCCACGATGAAGGTGTACTTGCCCTCGTCGAGGAGCGCGTAGCTCTTCTCCGAGACGACCGGCTTGAGCAGCACGTCACGGGGGTCCGTGAAGGACTTGCTCAGCGGGGTCTCGACGGTGTTCTTGCCCTCGGTGGCGTGGCGACGCGCCTTCTTGACGCGAGCCTCCTTGGCCTTCTTCGCGGCCTTCGAGGCGATAGCGGGGTGACGGATGGCCATCAGACCTCGCTCCCTTCGGTGTCGTTGGCCTTCGGGCCGGCGACGAAGGACTCGAAAGCGGCCTGGGTGAAGACCACGTCGTCCGAGACGAGAACGTCGTACGTGTTCAGCTGGCCCGGCTCCAGGATGTGGACCTGGGGCAGGTTGCGGGCGGACAGCCACGCGGCCTCGTCGGAGCGGTCGACGACCAGGAGCAGGTTCTTGCGCTCGCTGATCTTGCCGAACAGGCTCTTGGCGGCCTTGGTGGAGGGAGTCTCGCCCTCGATCACGCCGGAGACGACGTGGATGCGGTTGTGGCGGGCCCGGTCGGTGAGGGCGTGACGCAGCGCGGCAGCCTTCATCTTCTTGGGCGTCCGCTGCGAGTAGTCGCGCGGCACGGGACCGTGCACGACGCCACCACCGGCGAACTGCGGCGCGCGGGTCGAACCCTGACGGGCGCGACCGGTGCCCTTCTGGCGGTACGGCTTCTTGCCACCGCCGCGGACCTCGCCACGAGTCTTGGTCTTGTGCGTGCCCTGGCGGGCAGCGGCCAGCTGTGCGACGACGACCTGGTGGATCAGCGGAATGCTGACCTTCTCGACGTCGAAGATCTCCGCGGGGAGCTCGACGGAACCGGCCTTGTCGCCCGCCGGCGAAAGGATGTCAACAGTGCTCATTACCTCAGGCCCCCTTGGCCGCGGTGCGGACCAGGACGAGGCCGCCGTTCGGACCGGGAACCGCGCCCTTGATGAGCAGCAGACCCTTCTCCGCGTCAACGGCGTGGACGGTCAGGTTCTGGGTGGTGACCCGCTCGTTGCCCATGCGACCCGCCATGCGGAGGCCCTTGAACACGCGGCCCGGGGTGGCGCAGCCACCGATGGAACCGGGAGAGCGGTGCTTGCGCTGGGTGCCGTGTCCGGCGCCGAGGCCCTTGAAGTTGTGACGCTTCATGACACCGGCGAAGCCCTTGCCCTTGCTCTTGCCGGTCACGTCGACCTTCACGCCGGCCTCGAACACCTCAGCGGTGATCTCCTGGCCCAGCGTGTACTCGGAGGCGTCCGCGGTGCGGATCTCGACGAGGTGGCGACGGGGAGTGACGTCGGCCTTGGAGAAGTGGCCCTTGAGGGGCTTGTTCACCTTGCGCGGGTCGATCTCGCCGAAGGCGATCTGGACGGACTCGTAGCCGTCGACATCGTTCGTACGGACCTGGGTGACGACGTTGGGCCCGGCCTTGACGACGGTGACCGGGACGACGCGGTTGTTCGCGTCCCACACCTGCGTCATACCGAGCTTCTCGCCCAGGATGCCCTTGATCTGCTTAGCCATCTCTCAGATCACCGGCCTCAGAGCTTGATCTCGATGTCGACACCGGCCGGGAGGTCGAGTCGCATCAGAGAGTCAACGGTCTTGGGGGTCGGGTCGAGGATGTCGATCAGGCGCTTGTGGGTGCGCATCTCGAAGTGCTCGCGCGAGTCCTTGTACTTGTGCGGCGACTTGATGACGCAGTACACGTTCTTCTCAGTGGGCAGCGGCACCGGGCCCGCGACCGACGCACCAGTACGCGTCACCGTCTCGACGATCTTCTTCGCCGAGCTGTCGATGACCTCGTGGTCGTAGGCCTTGAGCCGGATGCGGATCTTCTGTCCCGCCATGGCTACTCAGTAGTCCTGTCTCTCGTAACGCTCTGGAACCCGGCGTTCCAGCCCTTCTGTCCGACCCACGCGGTCGGGCGTGTCGCTCTTCCGCTGACACAGATGTCCCTTGTTCGGACATCCCTTCCAGGGAATGCACACGGCCCTTCCGGAACCGCAGACCGGGACCAGAAGGCCACCGGGTGCCTGGCCGGTGCCGCACTGACACTTCCCGAAAGATTCCCGTACGTCCGCCCCAGCGCTGCCGTGTGGCAGTTAGGACGACGAGTACTGTGGGACTCGCTTTCGGTCCTCCCGGCGGGAGGCGCGCAGCATCAACACTCGACCGAGCAACTCGGACAGTCTGCCATACGGGGCAGGGCGGACGCCAATCGAGCCGGAGAGAATACCCCGGGGGTGACGTAGGTCAAACCGGGGTCCGCACGCTCGTGCCACCGATGATCAATAGGAAGCCGTCGGCCGGATTCTCCTGGTGAGCTTCTGCACTGCCTCGTCGGGGGTGGGGGCCAGGAGCCAGACGTCGTCCATGCCGGCGTAGACCGATCCGTCCTCCGCCATGGCCAGGTGCTGGTTCCCGCGGTCACGCATACCAATGGGATACAGATGGACGCCCGCCCGCTCGGCGAGGTCTTCGATGATCTCCGCGTCCCAGAGGGCGAGCAGCGGGTCGAGCGAGAACTCCAGCCACGGCATCGAGTCCCACGGCTCCCGGTAGGGAGCGCCCACGGCTCCGAACTCCGTCAGGAAGCGCCGTGCCGCGTCGTGGATCTCGAACTCGCCGGTCTGCAGAAGGATGCTCTCCCAGGTCTCCGTGGGAACCGACCGGCCCGGGAACCAGCCGCCCGCCCGCAGCACCCGGTCCGTCTCCTCGGACCAGCGCAGTCCGGCGTCCGGGCCCGTCTCCACCGTGTGGAGCAGCCGCCAGAAGGCGTGCTCGGCCGCCGGCACCCCGGGCGTCCAGAGGGCGGACCGGGCCGCCTGCGCCTCGACCAGGCGGTCCAGCGCCCGGTCGGTGGTCTCAGCCAGCAGTTCCACGCGATCCCTAACGAGGTGGAGCGCCCCGTCCTCGGTGATGCCGAGGAAACCGGCACCTTCGTCGGCCGTCCCGACGGGGTAGAGGGACGCCCCCGCTTCCCGGCTTCCCGCCGCGAACCGCTCGTCCTGCCAACCGGCCTTGAGGGGGTCGAAACGGATGGCCGACGACGTGGTGATCGTGTCGGCGGGCCAGCCGTACGTCACCAGAGCGCCGAATTCGGAGAGGAACCGGCGCGCGGCGTCGTGGGCCACGAAGGACCCACGCTCACGCAGGACCTGCTCCCAGGTGCCCACCGATACCGAACGGCCGGGACGCCAGCCCGCGCGGCGCAGCACCTCTTCCGTCTGTGAGGACCAGCCCCGTGTGCGGCCGTCACGCACAACACAACACCGGCCACGAAGGCGCCCACCGACACGTCGGTGAGCCTCCGTGCCGGTGGCGTTCACCACACCGGTCTCCACCACGCCCCCGAGCCGACAAGATCAGTCGGCCCAGGGAACGCGTACCGGCTTGCGCTTCCACCACTCGCCGAGCTCCGCTTCCGGTTTCTCGTTCGTCGGACGCACCCAAGGGCGGAGCGATCGCTCCGGGTCCGGGACGGTGGCGGCATGAAAACGTGCGTCCAGCCGTGCGAGTAGCTGCCCTAGCGCACCGCCACCCGCCTCCGCGGGCAGTGCGCGCATCACCTCGTCCAGTGCGTCCCTGGAGTCGAGGTCGTTGTCGTACGCACTGATGGGGTAGAAGTCGTCGCTCGACCAGCCCGGCTCCATCCGGCGTACCAGACGTTCCCAGGAGGCGAACCGGTCCGCCACCGAGTACACGGGGGCCGTGATCTTTTCCCGGATGTGGGGTGCGACTCGCAACCTCTCCACCTCCAGCCGCTCCGCATCGCACCGAGCGATCGCTTCCAGGACAGGCTGCGGCAACTCGCCCCACACCGCCTTGCTCTCCGGAGCGCCCCCAGAACACGTCGCGCGGTGGCCGCTCCCTGCCCCGCCGGACATCCGCGAAGTCCTCCTTGAACACATCCGCCGACTTGCCCGCCCACTCAAGAAGCGTGCCCTCCCCCGCCATCCCCTTGACCAGACGCAGCGCCTCGGAGACGTCATCGGCGAAGTCGTGCAACTGCTTCGCAAGCGTGTGCACCCGCTGCGGATCACCAGGCGTCGGATCCTTGTCCAAGTCCAGGACATGCCAGTCCGCAGGCCTGTGCCCCGCCATACCGCAACCCCCGTCACACGCACATCAACGTCAACAACCGTATGCACACGTGAACTTACAAGGCACAACCGTTCGACGGAAAGATCAGCTCGGGGCAGCGTCAGGAACGGCGCCCGCGCCCAGCCCGCCAGGCCTCCCCTACGGCGTCCGCGGACCGCAGCCACCAGCCCTCCACCTTGTTCCGCAACGTCGCATGAACCCACCGCCACTTGAACCACAACGGCAGCTTGCGGAACGGCACGAAGGTCAGCGTGTCGTTGATGGCGTCCTCGGCCAGGCCCTTGGGCCCTTCAACGCGCAACACCGCGTACAACTCCGGCGTCAGCTCCCGGTTGAGTCGCGCTGCGGTACCCACGGCTGTGAAGGCGTACCCCCGCTGCTCGGGGTGCGGCAACTGCGTCGCCCTCACGATCCGAGGCGAGGCCTCCTCCAGTGAACACTGGAGCGCCAACCCGATCGCCGCTGTACCGAGACGACTCTCACCACGCTCCCACGCGGCATCCCACTCGGCGGGGTCGTCGATGCCCAGCAGGCCCTTACCGTTTTCCCAGTCACGATCGGACGCCATGAGCAGTGCCCCTACCGGTGCCAATCCTCGCCGTCGCTCTCCAACGCACTACGCACATAGCGCTCCAGGCTCGGCGCCACGAGGTTTCTACTGTCCGTCTCGTGGTCCCAGACGAACACCTCGTGGCGCTCGGGTCGCCGGACGAAGGCGAACTGGTCTCCCCCGCCGTTGTCTCCGAAGAACATGAGCGAATCGAACTCCATGTACAGGGACTCGTATTGTTGGTCGTGACGAAACGAGAGATTGTCGTCGAGGATCCGCTCGGCAGACCAGATGACGTCGGTGCCGTATTCATCGGTCAGCCCATCGCTCTCCAGAAGAAAGGCGCGGAGGTCACCCGGGAGCGACTGCCCCAGGACCGATTCGATGCGGTCGAGGGTTCCGGGGTCTACGGCGTCACGGACTTCCGCCTTGGGGAAGGCTTCGACGAGCTCGCGCCACATCACATGTACTCCCATGATTCGGTGCCGTCAGCGTTGGTTGGCCGCATGAGAACTCGGTGCCGACGTCCCGTACTCGCGCAGGACGACGACGAGCTGCACCGGTACTTCGGTGTCGTCGTGCTTGACCCCGGCCAGAAGGACCTTGCCGGAGACCCTCCATGCGGCGTGGTCGATGAAATCCCTCCCACCCGTCAGGTCCTCGTCGCACACCTCGAGGCGAGCGCCCAGCACCCCTGACTCGAGCTGGGAGACGACACCTGGGAGTTCGGCGGCAGCGGTGTCGTACAGGTCGTCCAGGTACGTGTCCGGGTCGGGCCACTCATCGGCGACCTCGCGAAACCAGAGGGTGAACTCCACCTCCACAGGCCTGTCGCCCTGGATCCAGGCGCCGGCGTCCTTACGCTTCCACGTGGTCGCCCAATCCTTTGCCGGATTCCTGCGCTCGCCTTCCCAGCCCGACGCGGCGAGAACCTCTTCGACGGCCTGACCAGTGAGCCAGTCGAGGTCGCACAGTCGACTCAGTTCTCCACTTACGTCAACATTTACGGACGTCAATGCCATTCCCAGGGTTGAGAGCGGCATCGACGAACTTGTCCCCGGTGGTGACGGTCAGGTCATCTTGTTCAATCCGCAGCGCCGCCTTGTGTCGATCGAACTCACGGAACTCGAAAACAAAGTGCTCGGCGATCGTCGGCCGGTCCAGGGAGATCAAGCAGTGAAGCGGAACGTCGACGTGATCGCGTCGAAGATGTCGAAGAAGGAGTCCGCGAGGTCGAGGACCTGACTGCTGCCGGCGACCAACGCCACCTTGCCCTCCTGGCCCGGCACGGGAATGTACGTCTGCACCAGCACAGCCCGGATGGTGCGGTTCAGCGCGTCGCCCGGTACGGCGATGTCCTCGATGCCGTACGTCCGCGCCGCCGGACCGACTCCGGGGATGTCGACGGTCGTCACCTTCCGCCAGGAGTCCCCTTCCCGCTTGGCCTCCTTGACCGCAAGCTGACTCGCGATGACGGCCGGGTCGTTCGACAGCGGCTCACCGCGCTCGTTGCGCCCGCCCACCAGGGAGACGGTCACCGAGCCCGTGATCGGCGTGTCCCCGCCGAAGCTCTCCGCCATGCAGCCGCAGTACAGCGCGCCCGACTTCCACGCGTCCGCAGCCGCCTTCCGGAGGAAGTCGACGTACGTGTCGCGGTACTGCTCCAACTCCGGCCGCTGCCGCACCCGTTCGTTCACCATCCGCCGGATCGAGTCGTCCCGCGACTCCGGCCGCACGTCGAACTCCCACCACGACTCCGGCACCTTGATCCGGAAACCGCCCCTCTCGACGGTCAGTGCCTCCATGTAGCGGGCCATGACGCCGGCCTCCCCGTTCGCTCGATCACACGATGACTCGATCACTCGTGCGCTCATCGTGCCACTACTCCTACAGCGTCCAGAACGGTGAGTCCTTCGGTGGCGCAGGGCGTACGGGGTGCGTGCTGAAGTCGATGTCCGCGTCAGCGGTCGGGTCTCCGATCGGCAGGCGGTGCTGGCTGTCCGGGGCGTAGTACACCGCGTAGGCCCAGTACTCGGGCAGTTCATGTCCCATGAGCTGTAGGTCCAGGGCGACCCACTGTCGCGTGCCGTACGCCGCGTTGATCCTGGCGACCGCTTCTGCGCGGGAGATGCCGATGTGTTCCACCAGTACGTCTGTCATCTCGCGGAAGTAGGCGAGCATCTCGTCGTCGAGGGGCAGTACGAACTCCGTGCCCGTCGTGCCGGCCGTGTGGCACGCTCCGAATTCGACGAGCCAGCGCAGGCGCCTGACCTCCGCCACGAGACGCGGCACGGCCTCTCTGGCCATGGCGATGAACGCGGCGTTCTCGGCGATCAGTTCCCGGTGATCGAAGTCGGGATATCGCTCGGCCCGGCCCGCGACCCCGACCAGGTTCATGGCGTGGTCGTCGTCGAGGTTCCTGACGAACCACGGCCCCGGAGTGGCAGCCGCGCACAGTTACTCGATCCCTTCCAGGTCGAGGTCGTCGGAGGCGGGTTCCGAAGGCATGCCCTACGCCTGGACGGAGGCCACGAAGTCCGACCACGCCTTCGGCGTGAGTGCGAGTCGGGGGCCTGTTGCCTGCTTCGAGTCGCGGACGTGAATCACACCCACACTGGTCGCGATCTCGACGCAGGAGTCGCCGTCAGGGCCACTGCTGTAGCTGCTCTTGTACCACGCCAGTTCGGAGGCGTCCCCGATCGAGGGCTTGCGGATCATGTTTCTCCCAGCAGTTGCTCAATGAAGGCCAGCGACTCCCGTGGTGGAAGGGCCTGAGCTCGGATGGTGCCATAGCGCAGTTCGAGGATCCGGATCTGCTTCGGATCAGTGGTCGGTCGCCCATTGAAGGCGCCGTCGGACCGGCCCACCGCAGTACCGTCCCCGAACTTCAGCACCTCGATCCTCCCGTTCAGACCGGGATGGGCCTCGCTGCTCGTCGGCATCACCTGGAGCCTGACGTTACGCAACCGCCCCACCTCCAGCAGGCGCTCAAGCTGCTGACGCCAGACCATTGTGCCCCCAACCGGGCGCCGCAGCGTCGCCTCCTCCTGGACGAAACTGAGCGACGGCGCCGGCGACCGCTCGAACACGGCCTGCCGGGCCATGCGCGCAGCCACCAAACGCTCCACCTCGTCCGGCGAGTACGCGGGCTGCCAAGACTCGAACAGGGCTCGCGCGTGATCGGGGGTCTGCAACAGGCCGTTGATACTGATGCTTTCGTACACCCCGATCTCAACCGCCTGCCCCTCCAACTTCGCCAGCTCTCGCACCTTCTTGGGATACCGGACCCTCTTCACGTCCTCCCACGTCGCCGCGATGAGCCCACCCGCCCCCAGCACCTCATCGGCCCTCACCAGATAGTCCTGCCGAGGAATCCGCTTCCCACCCTCGATCTTGTAGACCATGTCCTCGCCGTACCCCACCGCCGTCCCGAACTCCGCGGCCCGCATCCCCACCGCCTCCCGCCGCAGCTTCAGCTGCCGCCCGACCGTGGCGATGACCGCGACTCCCCACTCGTCGTCCGGGTCCACCTCCCAACCCGGCTCGTCCGCCTCGCTCTTGAGCCGACCCGCGTCCGCCTCGACCGCCGTCATCCCGCACCCTTCCGTCGTACGACCGTGCCCAGCGCCCTACCCGCACGCCCGGCCCCGACAGCCCGGACACGACCGGACAAGCTCCGGACAGTTACCGTACGCACCCGCTGAGTCACTGTTCACAGTAGGCACGGGCCGCCACGCTGAGTGACGTGACGCAGAAATCCCCCGAACTGACCACCGGCATCCGACACTTCAGCATCCAGCTGTCCCCCACCCCACGCGGCGCCCGCCTGGCCCGTCTCCTGGCCACCGAACAACTGCGCTCCTGGGGACTCCGGTTGGACCCGGCGAGGCAGGTCATCGCAGAGCTGTCGGCCAACGCGGCGGAACACGGCCGCATCCCCGGCCGCGACTTCCGCCTGCTCCTCTACGTCGTGGCCGACACCCTCCGCATCGAGGTCACGGACACCCGCGACGACCGGCTGCCGACACCGCAACTGCCCGACCCGGAGTCCGAGTCCGCCCGCGGCCTGCTCCTCGTCGACGCGCTCGCCGACCGCTGGGGCGTCATCCCCGGCCCGCCACCACGCAAGACCGTCTGGGCCGAACTCACCCTCTGACCCTTGAAGCACCGGGTCCCGACACCTCGCGCTCCGGTGCCGCAGGCGGTCTCTTCCAAGGACCATGACGAGGAAGGAACCCCACCAAACCCCACCCCTCCCGCCCAGGCCGCCGCCTCACTCACGCGAGTGAACATCGCCAACTCAGCTGGATTCGGGAGCCGTTGCCTGCCCTACGCTCAGCGCAACACGACCGCAGACATGCGACGGCCCTCGCCGGGACGGCAATCCCAGTGCGAGGGCCTGACCACCGAGGAAGAAAGCCCCTTCCTGATGGATACGCAGAACCCTAGCGCGCCCTCGCACGCCCACGCCCGTGTTGCCGGGAAGAAGCACTCGAACCGGCACCCTCAAGCCGGCCTGGTTCACGACAACACCCGCCACACCACCCGCTTCACGGTGATCGGCAACCGCCTCGCCCAGCACCCGGAGCTGTCGCTGCTCGCGATCGGGCTCGGCGTGCACATCCAGTCGCTCCCGGCGGGCGCCCGAGTCGACATCAAGTCGCTCGCAGCCCGCTTCCCCGAGGGCACGACCCGCATCGCCGCCAATCACGTACCTGGGCTTCTGACCAGCTGGACGAAACGCGTCTCACGATCGTGGCGCCGGAACCCGCACACGCCAGGACCTTGTCGCCAGACATGCCCTAAGTCATGATCCGCCCCATGGACAAGCGAAGACGCGTACTCGGCACCTTTCTCGGGGTCACACTGGCCACCGTGCTCCTCCCCGGCATCAGCACGATCCTCGACTCACCCCCGTGGGAGGTGGTCCTCGCCGGCGCGGTCTTCCTCATCGTGAACCAGCTGATCTACAGCTACCCGAGCGACATCAGGACAGCTCCCCCGGTCCTCCTGCTGATCCTGGGCGTGGTCGGCATCGCTCAGGACACCCTGATCTGGCTGCTGGTGTCCTGGCTCGGCTCCGACATGGAGTACGGCCTTCACGTCGACGGCTTCCTCGCCGCCCTGCTCGGCGGCGTCATCGTGCGGGTGACGGTCCTGGTTCTCCTCGCCCTCGGACCGGCCGAAGCCGCGTCCCAGCCGGCGTAGAGCGGGCGTCGGAAACAGCAGAAGGGCCCGCACGACCGAAGTCGTACGGGCCCCTCCGAGCCACTCAGGTCAGTCGACCCTCAAGTCAGTCCGAAGACTTACTTGTTGATCTTGGTGACCTGGCCGGCGCCCACGGTCCGGCCACCCTCACGGATGGCGAACTTCAGGCCCTCTTCCATGGCGACGGGCTGGATGAGCTCCACCTTCATCTCGGTGTTGTCACCCGGCATGACCATCTCGGTGCCCTCGGGGAGGGTCACGACGCCGGTCACGTCCGTCGTACGGAAGTAGAACTGCGGGCGGTAGTTGTTGAAGAACGGCGTGTGGCGGCCACCCTCGTCCTTGGACAGGATGTAGGCCTGCGCCTCGAACTCGGTGTGCGGGGTGACCGAGCCCGGCTTGATGATGACCTGGCCGCGCTCGACGTCCTCGCGCTTGATGCCACGGAGGAGCAGACCGACGTTCTCACCGGCCTGGCCCTCGTCGAGGAGCTTCCGGAACATCTCGATACCGGTGACCGTGGTGGTGGTCTTCTCGGTCTTGATGCCGATGATGTCGACGGTCTCGTTGACCTTCAGGACACCACGCTCGATACGGCCGGTGACGACCGTACCGCGACCGGTGATCGTGAAGACGTCCTCGATCGGCATGAGGAACGGCTTGTCGACGTCGCGCTCCGGCTCCGGAATCGCGGTGTCGACGGCGTTCATGAGCTCGAGGACGGAGTTGCCCCACTCCTTGTCGCCCTCGAGGGCCTTCAGAGCGGAGACCTTGACGACGGGAACGTCGTCGCCCGGGAACTCGTACTCGGAGAGGAGCTCACGGACCTCGAGCTCGACGAGCTCCAGGATCTCCTCGTCGTCCACCATGTCGGCCTTGTTCAGCGCGACGACGATGTACGGAACGCCGACCTGGCGGGCCAGGAGCACGTGCTCCTTGGTCTGCGGCATCGGGCCGTCGGTGGCGGCGACCACGAGGATGGCGCCGTCCATCTGCGCCGCACCCGTGATCATGTTCTTGATGTAGTCCGCGTGACCGGGGCAGTCGACGTGGGCGTAGTGACGCGTCTCGGTCTGGTACTCGACGTGCGCGATGGAGATGGTGATACCGCGCTGGCGCTCCTCAGGAGCCTTGTCGATCTGGTCGAAGGCCGAGGCCTCGTTCAGGTCCGGGTACGCGTCGTGCAGCACCTTGGTAATGGCGGCCGTGAGGGTCGTCTTACCGTGGTCGATGTGACCGATGGTGCCGATGTTGACGTGCGGCTTAGTCCGCTCGAACTTCGCCTTCGCCACTGGGGTCCTCCTGTGGAGTGGTTCTGGTACGCCTTACTCATCGGCGCCAGGTGATCTTTGCTGGAAAGCCCGGGCCCCGGGGCATTCTCACCATGATTGCGGCGGAATGCCCCTCAAGGCTCCGGAGTCAAGCCTACGGCGTGTAGACGCGGTGCGTTACTCGCCCTTGGCCTTCGCGATGATCTCCTCGGCGACGTTCCTGGGAACCTCGGCGTAGGAGTCGAACTGCATGGAGTAGCTGGCACGGCCGGACGTCTTGCTGCGCAGGTCGCCGACGTAGCCGAACATCTCCGAAAGGGGCACGAGGCCCTTCACGACGCGGGCACCGGCCCGCTCCTCCATGGCCTGGATCTGGCCACGGCGGGAGTTGATGTCACCGACGACCTCGCCCATGTAGTCATCGGGCGTGGTGACCTCTACGGCCATCATCGGCTCGAGCAGCACGGGGCTGGCCTTGCGCGCGGCCTCCTTGAAGGCCTGCGAACCGGCGATCTTGAACGCGAGCTCGGAGGAGTCGACCTCGTGGTAGGCACCGTCGAGCAGCGTCACGCGGACACCGGTCATCTCGTAACCGGCGAGGATGCCGAACTGCATGGCCTCCTGCGCACCGGCGTCCACCGAAGGAATGTACTCCTTCGGCACACGGCCACCGGTCACCTTGTTGACGAACTCGTACGAGGCGTCGCCGCCCTCGATCGGCTCGATCGCGATGATGACGCGGGCGAACTGGCCGGTACCACCCGTCTGCTTCTTGTGGGTGAACTCGACCTTCTCGACGGCCTTGCGAATGGTCTCGCGGTACGCGACCTGCGGCTTGCCGACGTTGGCCTCGACCTTGAACTCACGGCGCATACGGTCGACCAGCACCTCGAGGTGCAGCTCGCCCATACCACCGATGATGGTCTGGCCGGTCTCCTCGTCCGAGTGGACCTGGAAGGACGGGTCCTCCTCGGCCAGGCGCTGGATCGCGACGCCCAGCTTCTCCTGGTCGCCCTTCGACTTGGGCTCGATGGCGACCTGGATGACCGGCGCCGGGAAGTCCATGGACTCCAGGATGACCGGGTTCTTGTCGTCCGACAGCGTCTCACCGGTGGTGGTCTGCTTCAGGCCCATGACGGCGACGATGTCGCCGGCGCCCACCGACTCGATCTCCTCACGCTTGTTCGCGTGCATCCGGTAGATCTTGCCGATGCGCTCCTTCTTGCCCTTCACCGAGTTCAGCACCTGGGTGCCGGAGTGAAGACGGCCGGAGTACACGCGGACGAAGGTGAGCTTGCCGAGGTGCGGGTCGCTCATGATCTTGAACGCGAGCGCGGAGAGGGGCTCCTCGTCCGACGGCTTGCGCGCGACGACCTTCTCCGGGTCCTTGACGTCGTGGCCCTCGATGGCCTCGACGTCGAGCGGAGTGGGCAGGTAGCGCACGACCGCGTCGAGCAGGGGCTGAACGCCCTTGTTCTTGAACGCGGTACCGCAGAACACGGGGGTGACGGTGGTGCCGCCGCCCTTGCCGGACGCGATGGTGATGCGACGGATCGCGGCGTAGAGCTGCTCCACGGTGGGCTCGGTGCCCTCCAGGTACAGCTCCATCAGCTCTTCGTCGTTCTCGGCGACGGCCTCGAGCAGCTTGCCGCGGTACTCCTCGGCAGCCTCGACGTGGGTGTCCGGGATGTCGACGGTGTCGTACATCTCACCCTTGGTCGCCTCGGCCGACCAGACCAGGGCCTTCATCGTCACGAGGTCGATGACGCCCTTGAAGTCCGCCTCGGCACCGATCGGCAGCTGCATGACCAGCGGCTGCGCGCCCAGACGGTCGCTGATCATGTCGACGCAGCGGTGGAACTCGGCACCGGTGCGGTCGAGCTTGTTGACGAAGCAGATCCGCGGAACGCCGTAGCGGTCCGCCTGACGCCACACCGTCTCGGACTGGGGCTCAACGCCGGCGACACCGTCGAACACCGTCACGGCACCGTCGAGCACGCGCAGGGAGCGCTCCACCTCGACGGTGAAGTCGACGTGACCCGGGGTGTCGATGATGTTGATGGTGTAGTCGTTGTCCTCGAGCGGCCAGTGACAGGTGGTGGCAGCAGAGGTGATCGTGATGCCACGCTCCTGCTCCTGCTCCATCCAGTCCATGGTGGCAGCGCCGTCGTGGACCTCACCGATCTTGTAGGAAACGCCGGTGTAGAACAGGATCCGCTCGGTGGTGGTCGTCTTGCCCGCGTCGATGTGGGCCATGATCCCGATGTTGCGGACCTTGGCCAGGTCAAGTGAAGTGGTAGCCATAAGGCTTCAGTCTTCTCTCGGTCTCGATGTGGGTAGCGACTACCAGCGGTAGTGCGCGAAGGCCTTGTTGGACTCGGCCATCTTGTGGGTGTCCTCGCGCTTCTTCACGGCCGCACCGAGCCCGTTGGAGGCGTCGAGAAGCTCGTTGAGGAGACGCTCGGTCATGGTCTTCTCGCGACGGGCGCGGGAGTAACCGACGAGCCAGCGCAGCGCCAGCGTGTTGGCGCGGCCGGGCTTGACCTCGACCGGCACCTGGTAGGTGGCACCACCGACACGGCGGGACTTGACCTCGAGGGTCGGCTTGATGTTCTCGAGAGCGCGCTTCAGCGTGATGACCGGGTCGTTGCCGGTCTTCTCGCGCAGGCCCTCCATGGCGCCGTAGACGATGCGCTCGGCGGTGGAGCGCTTGCCGTTCAGCAGCACCTTGTTGATCAGGGAGGTCACCAGAGGAGAACCGTAGACCGGGTCGATGATGACCGGGCGCTTCGGGGCGGGGCCCTTACGAGGCATTCTTACTTCTCCTTCTTGGCGCCGTAGCGGCTGCGGGCCTGCTTGCGGTTCTTGACACCCTGGGTGTCGAGCGAACCGCGGATGATCTTGTAGCGAACACCCGGCAGGTCCTTCACACGGCCGCCGCGCACGAGCACGATGGAGTGCTCCTGCAGGTTGTGTCCCTCACCCGGAATGTAAGCGGTGACCTCGATCCCGCTGGTCAGACGCACACGCGCGACCTTACGCAGGGCCGAGTTCGGCTTCTTCGGGGTGGTCGTGAACACACGCGTGCAGACGCCGCGGCGCTGAGGGGAACCCTCGAGTGCGGGCGTCTTGTTCTTCTCGACCTTGTCCTGCCGGCCCTTGCGGACCAGCTGCTGGATCGTAGGCACTACTTCTCCGGTTTCTGTGTGCCGATAGGTGAAGCTAACCTGGAACGTCGCCGACCCACGCGGTCGGGTGTGTCGAATCCCGCGAACTCCCGCTGCCAGGCAGAATTAAGCGCGGATTACGGTGGCCGGTATCAGCTCGACGTGCGGTTCATGGCACGCACGAGAGCCAGGGCACACCCCAGGCACAAGGTCTGAGCGTACCTATCGCATTGGCTGCGGTCAAAACAAATGGATGCCGACCGCATCGCCATACGGGGCATGTCAAGACCCCCGGCCGTTGTCGATCTTCAATTCGATGACGGCTGTCCGATTTGCGCACGTTCTCGCAGCAGCCCCGGGCGTCACCCCGCCGCGATGGACACCACCGTCAGCAACACCAGGACGAGTGCCCAGCCGACGGTGGACAACCACCCCAGTACGAGACCGGTCAGCGCGAGCCCGTCCCCCAGCTCCCCCCGGCTGCGGATCTCAGCCCGCGCCACGTGCCCCAGCACCACGGCCGGGATCCCCGTCAGCCCCATGGTCGGCACGCACAGCAGCCCGCACACGCCGGCCGCCACCGCCTTCCCGTTCGTCTGCGGCCGCGGCACGGGCAGAAACGTCCGCGGCACGGGCATCACCCCGGCGGGCTGCGGCACGGGCCCCTGAGGCAGATCGGCGACGAGCACCGCCAGCTCCCCCACGGTCCGCGCCGCGTACGCCCGCGCCACCCGCTTCTCGAACTCACCGTGCTCCATCCGCCCCTCGCCGTACCCGGCTCTGAGCACGTCCACGGCCCGCTCCCGATCGGCATGCGAGGCGAGCATGGACGGGGCACTGGGGCCCTGCCAGGGCTGCCAGGAGGGATAGGGCGGCTGGGACACGTGAGGCACCTCCCCGGAGCGCGGAGTCCCTCCATGATGCGCCCTGACGGCCCTCCTGGCACCGGCGCGTCCCCGAGGACACGCCGAAGGGCGGCCACCCCGAGAGGTGACCGCCCTTCAGTGACTCAGACGTACGCCTTACTGGTTGTACGGACCGTAGTCGTAGTCCTCCAGCGGCACGGCCTGGCCGGAGCCCGTGCCGAACGGCGAGTAGTCGATGTCGTCGTAGCCGACGGCCGAGTACATCGCGGCCTTGGCCTCCTCGGTCGGCTCGACCCGGATGTTGCGGTAGCGGGACAGACCCGTACCGGCCGGGATGAGCTTACCGATGATGACGTTCTCCTTGAGGCCGATGAGGCTGTCGGACTTGGCGTTGATCGCCGCGTCCGTCAGGACTCGGGTCGTCTCCTGGAAGGAGGCGGCCGACAGCCAGGATTCCGTCGCCAGCGAGGCCTTGGTGATACCCATCAGCTGCGGACGACCGGAGGCCGGGTGACCGCCCTCCTGGACCACACGACGGTTCTCGGTCTCGAACTTCGAGCGCTCGACCAGCTCGCCGGGCAGCAGCTCGGCGTCGCCGGACTCGATGATCGTCACGCGGCGGAGCATCTGCCGGATGATGATCTCGATGTGCTTGTCGTGGATCGACACACCCTGCGAGTTGTAGACCTTCTGGACCTCGCCGACCAGGTGGACCTGGACGGCACGCTGGCCCAGGATGCGCAGCACGTCGTGCGGGTTGGTGGCACCCACGGTGAGCTTCTGGCCCACCTCGACGTGCTCGCCCTCGCTGACCAGGAGTCGGGCGCGCTTCGAGATCGGGTACGCCGTCTCGTCGCTGCCGTCGTCCGGCGTGATGACGATCTTCTTGGTCTTCTCGGTCTCCTCGATCCGGACGCGGCCGGAGGCCTCGGAGATCGGGGCGACACCCTTCGGGGTACGGGCCTCGAAGAGCTCGACGACACGCGGCAGACCCTGGGTGATGTCGTCACCGGCCACACCACCGGTGTGGAAGGTACGCATCGTCAGCTGGGTGCCGGGCTCACCGATGGACTGGGCGGCGATGATGCCGACCGCCTCACCGATGTCGACCAGCTTGCCGGTGGCCAGCGAACGGCCGTAGCACATCGCGCAGGTGCCGACGGCGGATTCGCAGGTCAGGACCGAGCGGGTCTTGACCTCCTCGACGCCGTGGCGGACCAGCTCGTCGATGAGCACGTCGCCGAGGTCGGTACCGGCCGGGGCCAGCACCTTGCCGTCGACCACGATGTCCTCGGCGAGGCAGCGCGCGTACACGGACGTCTCGACGTCCTCCGCCTTGAGCAGCGTGCCCTCGGCGTTCCGGCTCGCGATCTGCAGACGCAGACCGCGCTCGGTGCCGCAGTCCTCCTCGCGAATGATGACGTCCTGGGAGACGTCGACCAGACGACGGGTGAGGTAACCCGAGTCGGCGGTACGCAGAGCGGTGTCCGCCAGACCCTTACGGGCACCGTGCGTGGAGATGAAGTACTCCAGCACGGACAGGCCCTCACGGAACGACGCCTTGATCGGACGCGGGATCGTCTCGTTCTTCGCGTTCGACACCAGACCACGCATACCGGCGATCTGACGCATCTGCATCATGTTGCCTCGTGCACCCGAGTTCACCATCATGAAGATCGGGTTGGTCTTCGGGAAGTTGTCGTTCATCGCCTCGGCGACCTCGTTGGTCGCCTTGGTCCAGATCGCGATGAGCTCCTGCGTGCGCTCGTCCTTGGTGATCAGACCGCGCTCGTACTGCTTCTGGACCTTCTCGTCCTGCGCCTCGTAGCCCTTGACGATCTCCTTCTTCGCCTCGGGAACGACGACGTCGGAGATGGCCACGGTGACGCCGGAGCGGGTCGCCCAGAAGAAGCCGGACGCCTTCAGGTTGTCGAGCGTCGCCGCCACGATGACCTTCGGGTAGCGCTCGGCGAGGTCGTTGACGATCTCGGAGAGCTGCTTCTTGCCGACCTCGTAGTCGACGAACGGGTAGTCCTCGGGCAGCAGCTCGTTGAAGAGCGCGCGGCCCAGCGTGGTGTTCAGCCGGAAGCTGTCACCCTGCTGCCACTCGGGCTCGCCCTCCTCGCGCGCCGGCGGGGTCCAGCCGCGCGGCGGGATGGTGCCGACCGGGAAGCGGACGTCGATCCTCGACTGGAGCGACAGCTCGCCCGCGTCGAAGGCCATGATCGCCTCGGCGACCGAGGCGAAGGAACGGCCCTCGCCCTTGAGGTCGCGCATCTCGCCGTCGGTGGTGAGGAAGAACAGACCGAGGACCATGTCCTGGGTCGGCATCGTCACCGGACGGCCGTCGGCCGGCTTGAGGATGTTGTTCGAGGACAGCATCAGGATGCGGGCCTCGGCCTGCGCCTCCGCGGACAGCGGCAGGTGCACGGCCATCTGGTCACCGTCGAAGTCCGCGTTGAACGCGGTGCAGACGAGCGGGTGGATCTGGATGGCCTTGCCCTCGACCAGCTGCGGCTCGAAGGCCTGGATGCCGAGGCGGTGCAGCGTGGGCGCACGGTTCAGCAGAACCGGGTGCTCCGCGATGACCTCTTCCAGCACGTCGTACACGACCGTGCGGCCGCGCTCGACCATGCGCTTCGCGCTCTTGATGTTCTGCGCGTGGTTCAGGTCGACCAGGCGCTTCATCACGAACGGCTTGAAGAGCTCCAGCGCCATCGCCTTCGGCAGACCGCACTGGTGCAGCTTCAGCTGCGGACCGACGACGATCACGGAACGCGCGGAGTAGTCCACACGCTTACCGAGCAGGTTCTGACGGAAGCGGCCCTGCTTACCCTTCAGCATGTCGCTGAGGGACTTCAGCGGGCGGTTACCGGGACCGGTGACCGGGCGACCACGGCGGCCGTTGTCGAACAGCGCGTCGACGGCCTCCTGGAGCATGCGCTTCTCGTTGTTCACGATGATCTCGGGCGCACCGAGGTCGAGAAGCCGCTTCAGTCGGTTGTTCCGGTTGATCACACGGCGGTACAGGTCGTTCAGGTCGGAGGTCGCGAAGCGGCCACCGTCCAGCTGCACCATCGGACGCAGGTCCGGCGGGATGACCGGCACGCAGTCCAGCACCATGCCCTTGGGGCTGTTGCTCGTCTGCAGGAACGCGGAGACGACCTTCAGGCGCTTGAGCGCACGGGTCTTCTTCTGGCCCTTGCCGGTGCGGATGATCTCGCGGAGGCGCTCGGCCTCCTCGTCGAGGTCGAAGGACTCCAGGCGCTTCTGCAGCGCCGCGGCACCCATCGAGCCGTCGAAGTACGTGCCGAAGCGGTCACGCAGCTCGCGGTAGAGCAGCTCGTCGCCCTCGAGGTCCTGGACCTTGAGGTTCTTGAAGCGGTTCCACACCTCGTCGAGACGGTCGATCTCGCGCTGCGCACGGTCGCGCAGCTGCTTCATCTCGCGCTCGGCACCCTCGCGCACCTTGCGGCGCACGTCGGCCTTGGCGCCCTCGGCCTCCAGCTCGGCCAGGTCGGTCTCGAGCTTCTTGGCCCGGGCCTCCAGGTCGGCGTCGCGGCGCTGCTCGATCTGCTGGCGCTCGACGGAGACGTGGGCCTCCAGCGAGGGCAGGTCGCGCGTACGGCGCTCCTCGTCGACGTACGTGATCATGTACGCCGCGAAGTAGATGACCTTCTCGAGGTCCTTCGGGGCGAGGTCGAGCAGGTAACCCAGCCGCGACGGGACGCCCTTGAAGTACCAGATGTGCGTGACGGGCGCGGCGAGCTCGATGTGGCCCATCCGCTCACGGCGCACCTTGGCGCGCGTGACCTCGACGCCACAGCGCTCACAGATGATGCCCTTGAAGCGGACACGCTTGTACTTGCCGCAGTAGCACTCCCAGTCCCGGGTCGGACCGAAGATCTTCTCGCAGAAGAGTCCGTCCTTTTCGGGCTTGAGCGTGCGGTAGTTGATGGTCTCGGGCTTCTTGACCTCGCCGTGGCTCCACTGACGGATGTCGTCAGCGGTAGCCAGACCGATCCGGAGCTCGTCGAAGAAGTTGACGTCGAGCACTATGCGTCAATCCCTCTCAGGGTTGTAAGTCTTTGGTCTGATACGGGGGTCCTGGGGCCGGCGGCCTTCATGACGAAGGCCGCCGAACTCCCGTCAGACCTCTTCGACGCTGCTCGGCTCGCGCCGGGACAGGTCGATGCCGAGCTCCTCCGCAGCGCGGAAGACGTCCTCGTCGGTGTCACGCATCTCGATGGACATACCGTCGCTGGACAGCACCTCCACGTTCAGGCAGAGAGACTGCATCTCCTTGATGAGCACCTTGAAGGACTCGGGGATGCCGGGCTCGGGGATGTTCTCGCCCTTGACGATGGCCTCGTAGACCTTCACGCGGCCGGTGACGTCGTCGGACTTGATGGTCAGCAGCTCCTGGAGCGCGTAGGCGGCGCCGTACGCCTCGAGTGCCCACACCTCCATCTCGCCGAACCGCTGGCCACCGAACTGGGCCTTACCACCCAGCGGCTGCTGGGTGATCATGGAGTACGGGCCGGTCGAACGGGCGTGCAGCTTGTCGTCGACCAGGTGGTGCAGCTTCAGGATGTACATGTAGCCGACCGAGATCGGCTCCGGGAACGGCTCACCGGAGCGGCCGTCGAACAGCCGCGCCTTGCCGGACGGAAGCACCATGCGCTCGCCGTCGCGGTTCGGGATGGTGTGCTCCAGCAGGCCGGCCAGCTCGTCCTCGCGGGCACCGTCGAAGACCGGCGTCGCGACGTTGGTCCGCGGCGGGACCTGGTCGGCGTCGATGGCCTGGAGACGCTGCGCCCACTCGTCGGCGAGACCGGAGACGTCCCAGCCCTGGCTGGCGAGCCAGCCGAGGTGGATCTCCAGCACCTGTCCCGGGTTCATTCGGGACGGGACACCGAGCGGGTTGAGGATGATGTCGACCGGGGTGCCGTCCTCCAGGAACGGCATGTCCTCGATCGGCAGGATCTTCGAGATGACGCCCTTGTTGCCGTGACGGCCGGCGAGCTTGTCACCGTCGGTGATCTTGCGCTTCTGCGCGACGTAGACGCGCACCAGCTGGTTCACACCGGGGGGAAGCTCGTCGCCCTCTTCGCGGTCGAAGACGCGCACACCGATGACCTTGCCGGTCTCGCCGTGCGGCACCTTCAGCGAGGTGTCACGGACCTCACGGGCCTTCTCACCGAAGATCGCGCGCAGCAGGCGCTCCTCCGGCGTCAGCTCGGTCTCACCCTTGGGCGTGACCTTGCCGACGAGGATGTCACCGGCGATGACCTCGGCACCGATGCGGATGATGCCGCGCTCGTCGAGGTCGGCGAGGACCTCCTCGGAGACGTTCGGGATGTCCCGGGTGATCTCCTCGGGGCCGAGCTTGGTGTCACGGGCGTCGACCTCGTGCTCCTCGATGTGGATCGAGGAGAGGACGTCGTCCTGCACGAGGCGCTGCGACAGGATGATCGCGTCCTCGTAGTTGTGACCCTCCCACGGCATGAACGCCACGAGCAGGTTCTTGCCCAGCGCCATCTCGCCCTGCTGGGTGGCCGGACCGTCGGCGAGGACCTGGCCCTCGATGATCCGGTCGCCCTCGGCCACGATGACCTTCTGGTTGACCGAGGTGCCCTGGTTGGAGCGGGCGAACTTGGCCAGGCGGTACGTGATGTACGTGCCGTCGTCGTTGGCGGTGGTGATGTAGTCCGCGGAGACCTCCTGGACCACACCGGCCTTCTCGGCCTTGACCACGTCGCCGGCGTCGACCGCGGAGCGGTACTCCATGCCGGTGCCGACGAGCGGGGACTCCGCCTGGATCAGCGGAACGGCCTGGCGCATCATGTTCGCGCCCATGAGGGCACGGTTGGCGTCGTCGTGCTCCAGGAAGGGGATCATGGCGGTCGCGACCGACACCATCTGGCGCGGCGAGACGTCCATGTAGTCGACGTCCTCGCCGGTGACGTAGTCGACCTCGCCGCCCTTACGGCGGACCAGGACGCGGGCCTCGGCGAAGCGGAGGTCGTCCGTCAGCGGCGCGTTGGCCTGCGCGATGACGAAGCGGTCCTCCTCGTCGGCGGTCAGGTAGTCGACCTCGTCGGTGACCTGGCCCTCGAACACCTTGCGGTAGGGGGTCTCGACAAAACCGAACGCGTTGACCCGGCCGTAGGAGGCGAGCGAACCGATCAGACCGATGTTCGGGCCTTCAGGGGTCTCGATCGGGCACATGCGGCCGTAGTGCGAGGGGTGCACGTCACGGACCTCGAAGCCGGCCCGCTCACGGGACAGACCACCCGGGCCGAGCGCGGACAGACGCCGCTTGTGCGTCAGACCCGACAGCGGGTTGTTCTGGTCCATGAACTGGGACAGCTGGCTGGTGCCGAAGAACTCCTTGATGGAGGCGACGACCGGCCGGATGTTGATCAGGGTCTGCGGCGTGATCGCCTCGACGTCCTGGGTCGTCATCCGCTCGCGGACGACACGCTCCATACGCGCCAGACCCGTACGGACCTGGTTCTGGATGAGCTCGCCGACGCTGCGCAGGCGGCGGTTGCCGAAGTGGTCGATGTCGTCGGTCTCGACGACCACGGACGTGCCGTTGTCACCGACCGTCTCGGTCTCGCCGGCGTGCAGCTTCACCAGGTACTTGATCGTCGCGATGATGTCCTCGACGGTCAGGATCCCGGCGTCCAGCGCGGTGTCGGTACCCAGCTTCTTGTTGACCTTGTAGCGGCCGACCTTGGCCAGGTCGTAGCGCTTGGGGTTGAAGTAGAGGTTCTCGAGCAGCGTCTGCGCGGCCTCACGCGTGGGGGGCTCGCCCGGGCGCAGCTTGCGGTAGATGTCGAGCAGCGCGTCGTCCTGGCCCTGAGTGTGGTCCTTCTCCAGGGTGGCGCGCATGGACTCGTACTCGCCGAACTCCTCGAGGATCTGCTCGGTGGTCCAGCCGAGCGCCTTGAGCAGGACGGTGACGGACTGCTTGCGCTTGCGGTCGATGCGGACACCGACCATGTCGCGCTTGTCGATCTCCATCTCCAGCCAGGCACCCCGGGACGGGATGATCTTGGCGGAGAAGATGTCCTTGTCGGACGTCTTGTCGATGGAGGAGTCGAAGTAGACACCGGGCGAACGGACGAGCTGCGACACCACGACACGCTCGGTGCCGTTGATGACGAAGGTGCCCTTGTTCGTCATGAGCGGGAAGTCGCCCATGAAGACGGTCTGCGACTTGATCTCGCCGGTCTCGTTGTTGGTGAACTCGGCGGTGACGAAGAGCGGGGCCGCGTACGTGAAGTCGCGCTCCTTGCACTCGTCGATCGAGTTCTTCGGCGGCTCGAAGCGGTGGTCGCGGAAGGTCAGCGACATCGACCCGCTGAAGTCCTCGATCGGGGAGATCTCCTCGAAGATCTCCTCGAGCCCGGACTTGGTGGGGACGTCCTGACCGTTCTCGAGAGCCTCCTCGACCCGACTCTGCCAGGCGGTGTTGCCGAGCAGCCAGTCGAAGCTCTCGGTCTGCAGCGCGAGCAGGTTCGGAACCTCGAGAGGCTCCTTGATCTTTGCAAAAGAGATGCGCAGCGGGGCAGTGCTGGCGGCGTTGTTCGTATTCGCGGTCGAGGCGTTGCGCGAGGCGGCCAAGAGGGGGTCCTTCCGAGGGCTCGGACTCACTACGCGCGTACCGGCCCCTCTCCCGTACACAGAGACAAGCTATGTCGGTCCGGCCGAAAAGCCAGGTCAGACAGGTCTTGTCGTCGATGCTCGGGCGAGGGCAGACCCCTGGTGACGGGCAGGGGACAGCTAACAGGCAGCGCAAAGGGTCAGTGTAGCCATACGGCACACTGATGTCCAGTCCGGGTTCTGAAACCCGTGTTCACCCTCGTTGTTCCACTCCTGCGACACGGCGCTGCCCTCAACGCACGTTGATACTGCCCTCTTCGTCGCCGATCCATACCTCGGATTCGGATCCTTGTGACGACGCGTCCTGAGAATTGCGCGCTGCGTGCGGTTCGTCAAGGCCCCCCTGCCCGATCCGGGATCGGCCCAGAGACACGACGAAGATCACCATACCCCCCGCCACAGAGGGTTCAAGGCAACCGTGGCCGGACCCCGGAAACGCCGAAGAGCGACCACCCGGATGGATGATCGCTCTTCGGCGCTTACGCGTTACACGCCCAGTGGGACGTGTCGTGGATCCTGGCGGATCCGAGAGGTCTTACTTGACCTCGACGGAGGCACCGGCGCCCTCGAGGGACTCCTTCGCCTTGTCGGCGGCCTCCTTGTTGACCTTCTCCAGAACCGGCTTCGGCGCACCGTCGACCAGGTCCTTGGCCTCCTTCAGGCCCAGGGAGGTCAGCTCACGCACGACCTTGATGACCTGGATCTTCTTGTCGCCGGCGCCGGTGAGGACGACGTCGAACTCGTCCTTCTCCTCCTCGGCCGGGGCAGCCGGGCCACCCTGGGCCGGGCCCGCGACGGCGACCGCGGCGGCGGCGGCGGTGACGTCGAACTTCTCCTCGAACGCCTTCACGAACTCGGAGAGCTCGATGAGGGTCATCTCCTCGAACTGCGCGAGCAGGTCTTCCTGGCTGAGCTTCGCCATGATTGGCGGTCCTTCCACTAAATCGGCAGGTGCCGGATGTACATGTGAGGCGGGCGTACTACTGGCCCGCGACGGCCTCCGCGTTCAGGCAGCGGGGGCCGGGATGCGAGCCGAGTTACTCGGCACCGCCCTGCTCGTCCTGCTTGGCACGGAGCGCGTCCACGGTGCGGACGAGCTTCGACGGCAGCGCCTGGAAGACAGAGGCAGCCTGGGACTGCTTGCCCTTCATGGCACCGGCCAGCTTGGAGAGCAGAACCTCGCGGGACTCGAGGTCCGCAAGCTTCTTGATGTCGTCAGCGGACAACACCTTGCCGTCAAGGACGCCGCCCTTGATGACCAGGCTGGGGTTGTCCTTGGCGAAGTCACGGAGACCCTTCGCCGCCTCGACCGGGTCACCGGTCACGAAGGCGACGGCCGACGAACCCGTGAAGAGGTCGTCGATCTCGTTGATCCCGGCCTCGTTGGCCGCAATCTTGGTCAGCGTGTTCTTTGCCACACGGTAGTTAGCGTTCTCACCGAGTGAACGACGCAGCTGCTGGAGCTGCGCCACGGTGAGACCGGTGTACGCGGTGATGACGGCGCCGTTGGAGTTGCGGAACTTGTCCCGCATCTCCTCGACGGCATCGACCTTGTCAGGCCTCGCCATGAGCCTCGGCCTCCTTCCGGGTGATTCGGACCGCGCGGACCCGAAGGAGGACTGGGGAAAACGAAACGCCCCGGCGCAGGCGCACGGGGCGTAGCTCGACCGGTTGCACGCACGCACGAGGCGGCGGACTCCGGGAGCTTCTCCAAGTGTCACCTGCGCGGGTCGTCCGCCGTTCAGCGGATCCTTCGGCCACCGCGCCCTCATCCGAGCGCGCGGTAACGACCAGCGGTCTTTGGCTTCTGTAGGAGAGTACGGGAACGGATCGCCGTCAAGCAAATCCGCCCCGTACGACGGATCAGCTCGCGTCGAGTTCCTTGAACAGGTCGGCGAGGTCGGCGACGTCCTTGGCCGGCGGGGCCGTGACGTTCACCGGCTTGTTGTAGTCGAGGAAGGTGATGGTCATGTCGAGCGGACCCTTGTCGGCCGCGCCCTTCATCCGGAACTGCTTGGTGTGGTCGTCACCGTCGACCCACATGTCCATCGTGAGCTTGTCGACACCCAGCTTCTCGTACTGCTTGATGCTCTTCTCGCGCTGCGCGCGCGTGTCCGCCTTGCCGTCCTTGAGGGACGCACGGAGGTCCTTGAGCGTGACGGTGCCCGTGTAGTGGGTCGTCTCGACGCCCTCGACCTTCTCGGAACCGACCTTCTTCACGTCCTTGGCGCCCGTGAGGAAGGTGGACTCGGCCGCCGGGTTCTGCTCGGCCTGGGTCGCGGACCCCAGCTGGTCCAGCTCCTTGACCGCGTCGGACCCGGACAGGTCGAACTTCATCCAGGTCTTGCCGTCCATCTCCTTGGCCATCTCGGCTCCCCCACCGATGTACATGGCCTTGTCGACGAGCCGGATCTCCATGGCCTCGGCTCCCTGCTCGGGCGCCGTCATCTTCATGCTCATGGCGATCGTGGGCTTCAGGCGCATCGACGCCTCACCCTTGACCTGGCCCGACTCCGGCACCGTGCCGCTCATGCGGTACCGGAGGGACGTGATGTCCTCCGTGTTCTTCGCCGCCTTGGCGACGGCGGCCGCGGGCGTCATCTCCGGCGACTGCTCCGAACCGCAGCCGACCGCACCGGCGGCGAGAAGCAGAGCGCCCAGCCCGGCGACAGGTATGGATGTCCTCATTGATTCCCCCCAAGGAATACTTGATTGCTTCACAGCAAGGACGTGAGCCTATCCCAGAGGGCACAAGTGATCTATGCGGATTCTCGGGGACCTCAGGACGTACCCGCCCGCTTCCCCATCAGGTCCTCGAAGTCCCCGGTGTCGGACAGCGGGGGCCGCTGGGCACGGACCGGGACACCGTAGTCGCCGTAGTGCGCGGTCTGGGTCATCCGGCCCGTGGTCATCCGCGCCTTCTCCACCTTCTTGACCAGCAAATTGCGCTCGTCGATCCAGATGTCGACGGTCTCGCTGGTTACGCCGGCCGCCGTGAGCTGCTTCTTCAGGGCTGCGTCGGTGACGTCCGCGGCGGCCACGGTGCCGGAGTAGTGCGTGGCGGACCGGCCGCGCACGGACTCCTCGCCGACCTTCCGGACGTCCCCGGAGGCCAGCAGGAGCTTCACTGATTGGTTCGGGGTGGCGGTGCGCATCTGGTCGCCAAGGTGGGAGGAGCCCCCGGCGAGGGCTTCCAGGTCCTCGTAGGCGTACCGGATCCAGTGCCTGCCGCCGGTCTGCTCGGCGAACTTCTCGCCCATGCGCGCGTAATAGGCGTCGGGCAGGTAGCGCGCCTCCATGGAGGTGCTGCCGAGCCGGCGCATGGTGTCGGCCAGGGTGCCGCCGGTGTAGGTGATGGTCAGGGTGCCCGTGATGCCGTGGCCCCAGCCGAGGGTGCCGTCGGCGGTCATGGACATCAGCGAGCCCATGGTCGTGGTGGACTCGATCCGGGCGGACGCGGCCCGCCGCGTGGCGCGCTCGGCGGAGCGCAGGGCTTCCACCGACCTGCCGTGGGCGGCGCGGTCGTCCTTGCCCTGGCCGTCGGAGGAGTCCGGGGAGGTACAGGCGGCCACCCCCGTCAGCGCGGTCGTCACCGCGAGCACCAGGCTCACACGGCGCACGGTCCTGCCCTGCATACGTCCCCCGTTCCCATCCGGTTCCCGCACGTTAACCCAGGCCACCGGCGTACGTACCGGGAAAGGGAACGGGCCCCGCACCTGTGAGAGGTGCGGGGCCCGTGACCGGACAGGTGAGCCGTCAGGCTCAGACCGCGGCCGGGTCCTCCTCGACGAGGAGGTTGCGGGTGCGGTTCGGGTCGACCGGAATGCCGGGGCCCATCGTGGTGGTGATGGCGGCCTTCTTGATGTAGCGACCCTTGGCGGCGGACGGCTTCAGACGGAGGATCTCCTCCAGCGCGGCGCCGTAGTTCTCCACCAGCTTGGTGTCGTCGAAGGACGACTTGCCGATGATGAAGTGCAGGTTCGCGTGCTTGTCGACACGGAACTCGATCTTGCCGCCCTTGATCTCGGTGACGGCCTTGGCGACGTCGGGGGTGACGGTGCCGGTCTTCGGGTTCGGCATCAGACCACGCGGACCGAGCACGCGGCCGAGGCGGCCGACCTTGCCCATGAGGTCCGGGGTGGCGACGACGGCGTCGAAGTCCAGACGGCCCTTCGACACCTCGTCGATCAGCTCGTCGGCGCCGACGATGTCGGCGCCCGCGGCACGCGCGGCCTCGGCACGGTCGCCGGTCGCGAAGACCAGGACCCGGGCGGTCTTACCGGTGCCGTGCGGGAGGTTCACGGTGCCACGGACCATCTGGTCGGCCTTGCGCGGGTCGACACCCAGACGGAAGGCGACCTCGACGGTGCCGTCGAACTTGGTCGTGGAGGTCTCCTTGGCGAGACGGACGGCCTCGAGCGGGGCGTACAGCTTCTCCCGGTCGATCTTGGCGTCCGCAGCGCGAAGGGACTTGCTGCGCTTGCTCACTACTGCTCCTGTGGATTCTTAGGAGTCGTGGTCCGGGCCGAGCAGGCCCTGCCACTTCTGCTTGATGGGGTGGGGCTCAGCCTTCGACCGTGACGCCCATGGAACGGGCGGTGCCGGCGATGATCTTCTCGGCGGCGTCCAGGTTGTTGGCGTTGAGGTCGGGCATCTTCGTGGTGGCGATCTCGCGGACCTGGTCACGCGTGATCTTCGCGACCTTGGTCTTGTGCGGCTCGCCGGAGCCCTTGTCCACGCCCGCGGCCTTGAGGATCATCTTCGCGGCCGGCGGGGTCTTGGTGATGAAGGTGAAGGAACGGTCCTCGTAGACCGTGATCTCCACCGGGATCACCCAGCCACGCTGCGACTCGGTCGCGGCGTTGTAGGCCTTGCAGAACTCCATGATGTTCACGCCGTGCTGACCCAGCGCGGGGCCGACCGGCGGGGCCGGGTTGGCGGCACCGGCCTGGATCTGGAGCTTGATGAGCCCCGTGACCTTCTTCTTCTTGGGAGGCATGTGCTCTCTCCGGGTCCTAGTGAGAGTTTTCCAGCCTCCGATCCGGATCATCCGGATGGAGGCATACCGCACAACGATAACGGGTATCCATGTGCGGCCAAAAACCGAGCAGGTCAGACGGGCCGCGAGGCCCGCCTGACCTGTTCGGAAGCCGGGGTGCTGCTAGTTCTTCTGGATCTGGTCGAAGGAGAGCTCGACCGGCGTCTCGCGGCCGAAGATCTCCACGAGGCCCTTGACCTTCTTCGAGTCCGGGTTGATCTCGTTGATGGTCGCCTGGAGCGTGGCGAACGGGCCGTCGGTGACGGTGACCGAGTCGCCGACCTCGAAGTCCAGCACCTGGACCTCGACCTTGCGCTGCGGAGCGGGCTTGCCCTCCGCCTCGGCGGCCTCGCGGGCGGCCTTCTCCTCGGCCTCGGGGGCGAGCATCTTGACGATCTCGTCCAGCGTCAGCGGGTACGGGTCGTAGGCGTTGCCCACGAAGCCGGTGACACCGGGGGTGTTGCGGACGACGCCCCAGGACTCGTTCGTCAGGTCCATGCGGACGAGGACGTAGCCCGGGAGCTTGTTCTGCTTGATCGTCTTGCGGTCGCCGTTCTTGATCTGGACGACCTCTTCCTGCGGCACCTCGGCCTGGAAGATGTAGTCCTCGACGTTCAGCGAGACGGCGCGCTGCTCCAGGTTGGTCTTCACGCGGTTCTCGTAGCCGGCGTACGTGTGGATGACGTACCACTCGCCGGGCAGGACCCGCAGTTCCTCGCGGAGCTTCTCGATCGGGTCGCGGTCGTCCTCGGGCTCTTCCTCGAGTTCTTCCGCTTCGTCCGCGGCCTCTTCGTCGGCCTCGGTCTCCGCCTCGGCGGCGTCGTCCGCGACGGCGTCGGCAGCCTCGACCTCGGCGGAGGCCTCGGTGTCCTCGCTGTCCGCGCCCTCGACGGTGTCGAGCTCGTCCTCGACGGACTCGACAGGCTCGATGGCGTCGTTCACGTTCGGGTCAGACACGGTGGCTGCTTCTTCCTGGATACATAGGGGTGGAACATGCGAAAGGAGCGCCGGGTACCTCGGCGCTCTTCGCTGGTGGATCAGCCGAACACGTACTTGGCGGCGTTGCTGAGTCCATAGTCAATCACGGTGACCAGGCCGATCATGATGACCACGAAGATGATCACCACGGTCGTGTACGTCGTGAGCTGGTTGCGGGTCGGCCAGACGACCTTGCGCAGCTCCGCGACGATCTGGCGGTAGAAGAGGGCAAGCCGCTTCAGCGGGCCCTTCTTGCCGCGCTTGCCGCCCTTGCGGGTCTTCCTGGACTCCGGTGCCTCGTCCTGGGCATCAGGCATGTCGATGGAGCCCACGGCGTCCGTCACTCGTCCTCACCTGATTCCGGGTCGTGGCCGTGCCGCGCCCGGTCTGAGCCGCACGGCGGTGCATTGCTGTACGTACATGCGCACACATCCTGGCGAAGGTGTGTGTAGCAGGGCCGGAGGGACTTGAACCCCCAACCGCTGGTTTTGGAGACCAGTGCTCTACCAATTGAGCTACGACCCTTTGCGTGTCCCCCAACGTACCGCATTCGTCCGGATGCTTGGTGTGCACCGAACGGGCGCGGCCTGCTGAAGGCCAACGAGGTGAGAGTGTACGTGGTCCGCGGCCGGTCGTCGAACAGAAAGGGCTCCGAGGAGGCCTCGTTGGCGGAAGATCGCCTGCGGAACGGGGTGCGGACGACCGGGCTCCGGCTGAAGATCGCCCAGGCCGGGCGGTCGATCCGGACTGTTGTTCTGGGGTTTGCCCGGCGTTGTTCAGTCTGTGAAACCCCGGTGCCGCCCACGTTTCCTGTCTGAAACGATGGGGCCCATGAGCCCTGCAACCCCTCCCACCGAGCGCCGGGTCTCCGCCCGAGTCGGCGCGATCTCCGAGTCCGCCACCCTCGCCGTGGACGCCAAGGCCAAGGCCCTCAAGGCCGCCGGGCGGCCGGTGATCGGCTTCGGCGCCGGTGAGCCCGACTTCCCCACCCCGGACTACATCGTCGCGGCCGCGATCGAGGCCTGCAAGAACCCGAAGTTCCACCGCTACACGCCGGCCGGCGGCCTGCCCGAGCTGAAGGCCGCGATCGCCGCGAAGACGCTGCGCGACTCGGGCCTCGAGGTCGACGCGTCGCAGATCCTCGTCACCAACGGCGGCAAGCAGGCCATCTACGAGGCCTTCGCCGCGATCCTCGACCCGGGCGACGAGGTCATCGTGCCCGCGCCGTACTGGACGACGTACCCGGAGTCGATCCGGCTGGCCGGGGGTGTCCCGGTGGAGGTCGTCGCCGACGAGACGACCGGCTACCGGGTGTCCGTCGAGCAGCTGGAGGCGGCCCGGACGGAGAAGACGAAGGTCGTCCTGTTCGTCTCGCCGTCGAACCCGACCGGCGCGGTCTACAGCGAGCAGGAGACCGAGGCGATCGGCCGCTGGGCCGTCGAGCACGGTCTGTGGGTGATGACCGACGAGATCTACGAGCACCTGGTCTACGGCGACGCCTCCGCCGTGTCGCTGCCGGCGGTGCTGCCCGAGCTGCGCGACAAGTGCGTCGTGGTGAACGGTGTCGCGAAGACGTACGCGATGACCGGCTGGCGGGTCGGGTGGATCATCGGCCCGAAGGACGTGATCAAGGCCGCGACGAACCTCCAGTCGCACGCCACGTCGAACGTGTCCAACGTCGCCCAGGCCGCCGCGCTGGCCGCCGTCTCCGGTGACCTGGTCGCCGTGGAGAAGATGCGCGAGGCGTTCGACCGGCGCCGCAAGACCATGGTCCGGATGCTGAACGAGATCGACGGCGTGGTGTGCCCGGAGCCGGAGGGCGCGTTCTACGCGTACCCGTCGGTGAAGGCGCTGGTCGGCAAGGAGATCCGGGGCCGGCGGCCCAAGGACACGGTCGAGCTGGCCGCGCTGATCCTCGAGGAGGCCGAGGTCGCGGTGGTGCCGGGTGAGGCGTTCGGTACGCCCGGGTACCTGCGGCTGTCGTACGCGCTCGGTGACGAGGATCTCGTCGAGGGCGTGAGCCGGATGCAGAAGCTGCTGGCGGAGGCCAAGGACTGACGTCCGCCGCGTCGGCCTCCCGGCCCGGGGCACATACCGAATTCGGTATGTGCCCCATTTGTTTGTGCGAGCAAGACCACGAAAGGGGAAACAGCTTCCGGGACGGCTGGGGCGTACGGCAGGATCCTGGAATGGAGCGTGTACGTGATGTCTCTGAACTGCCGAAAGCCCACCTGCACCTGCACTTCACCGGGTCGATGCGGCCCACGACCGTGCTGGAACTGGCCGACAAGCACGGGGTGCGCCTGCCCGACGCGCTGACCGACGCGCTGGTCGGCGGGGAGCCGCCGAGACTGCGGGCGACGGACGAGCGGGGCTGGTTCCGCTTTCAGCGGCTGTACGACGCGGCGCGCTCGTGTCTGCGGGAGCCGGAGGACATCCAGCGGCTGGTGCGGGAAGCCGCTGAGGAGGATCTGCGGGACGGGTCGGGGTGGCTGGAGATCCAGGTCGATCCGACGTCGTACGCGCCGCGGCTGGGCGGGTTGATCCCGGCGCTGGAGGTCATCCTCGACGCGGTCGAGACGACATCGCGGGAGACCGGGCTCGGTATGCGGGTGCTGGTCGCGGCGAACCGGATGAAGCACCCGCTGGACGCGCGCACCCTGGCGCGGCTGGCGGTGCGATACGCGGACCGGGGCGTCGTCGGGTTCGGGCTGTCGAACGACGAGCGGCGGGGCATGGCGCGGGACTTCGACCGGGCGTTCGGGATCGCGCGGGAGGCCGGGCTGTTGTCGACGCCGCACGGGGGCGAGCTGGCGGGGCCGTCGTCGGTGCGGGACTGTCTGGACGACCTGGGCGCGAACCGGGTGGGGCACGGAGTGCGGGCCGCGGAGGATCCCCGGCTGATGAAGCGGCTGGCGGACCGGCAGGTGACCTGTGAGGTGTGCCCGGCGTCGAACGTGGCTCTGGGGGTGTACGAGAAGCCGGAGGACGTGCCGCTGCGGACGCTGTTCGAGGCGGGGGTGCCGCTGGCGCTGGGCGCGGACGACCCGTTGCTGTTCGGGTCGCGTCTTGCCGCGCAGTACGAGATCGCGCGGCGGCATCACGGGTTCACGGATGCGGAGCTGGCGGAGGTGGCGCGGCAGTCGGTACGGGGGTCGGCGGCGCCGGAGGACGTGAAGAGCAAGCTGCTGGCGGGGGTGGACGACTGGTTGGCGTCGTAGCGCCCGCCGGGGTGCGGACCCGCCCGGCCTCGGCCCTCGCGCCGAGCGCCCGCACCCCTACAGGCTCACTCCCACCGTCACCGGCTCGTTGACCAGTGTGATCCCGAAGGCCTCGCGGACACCGGCCACGACCTCGCGGGCCAGGGCGAGCAGGTCCTCCGTGGTCGCGGTGCCCCGGTTGGTGAGGGCCAGGGTGTGCTTCGTGGAGATGCGGGCCGGTCCGTCGCCGTAGCCCTTCGTGAAGCCCGCCTTGTCGATCAGCCAGGCCGCGGACGTCTTGGTGCGGCCCTCCCCCGCGGGGTACGCGGGCGGCTCCACTCCCTCGCCGAGGCGCTCGCGCACACGCGCGCGGAACGTCGCGAAGTCGGCGTCCGTGAGGATCGGGTTGGTGAAGAAGGACCCGGCCGACCAGGTGTCGTGGTCCTCGGGGTCCAGGACCATGCCCTTGCCGGCGCGCAGCTTGAGCACGGTGTCGCGGGCTGATGCGAGCGGGACGCGGTCGCCGGGTCCGACGCCGAGGGCGCGGGCCGTCTCGGCGTACCTGAGGGGAGCGGAGAGGCCGTCGGCGTCCTCCAGGGAGAAGCGGACGCGCAGGACCACGTAGCGCTCCGGGTCGGACTTGAAGCGGCTGTGGCGGTAGGAGAAGGCGCAGTCCTCGTTGGCCAGGGTGACCGTCTCGCCGGTCCGGCGGTCGTAGGCGACGACCTCGGTGATCGTCGAGGAGACCTCCTGGCCGTACGCCCCGACGTTCTGGATGGGGGTCGCGCCCGCCGAGCCGGGGATGCCGGCCAGGCACTCGATGCCGGCCAGGCCCGCCTCGCCCGTGCGGGCGACGGCGTCGGTCCACACCTCGCCGGCGGCCAGCTCCAGGCTCGTGCCGTCGAGGGAGTAGCCCTTGGTGGCGATGACGAGGGCGGTGCCCTCGAAGCCCTTGTCGCCGATGACCAGGTTCGAGCCGCCGCCGATGAGCAGCAGCGGGGTGCCCGCCTCGTCGGCTTCGCGTACGACGGCGATCACCTCGTCGTCCGTCGTCGCGGTGACCAGCCGGGTCGCGGGGCCGCCCAGCCGGAAGGTGGTCAGCGGGGCGAGGGGGGCGTCGTGGAGTTCCTGCACGGGCTCAAGAGTACGAGACGGCACTGACAGGCTCCGGCCCGCGTGGGTGCGGCCCCCGTTCGGGAGCGGGATGCCGGTGAGTCGGTATGAGTGATGCCGTACGCGCGTACGAGTAAGGGGCGCCCCGCAACGGAGAGCGCCCCTTACCCGGCATCCGCGGTCTCAGGCCAGCCGCACGACCGCGCGCGACATGCCCAGCACCTTCTGCCCGGCGCTCGTCGCCGTGAGGTCCACGCGGACCGTGTTGTCGTCGAGCTTGGCCGCGACCTTGCCGCCGACCTCGATCAGGGCGCCCTGGTCGTCGTTCGGGACGACGACGGGCTTGGTGAAGCGGACGCCGTACTCGACGACCGCGCCCGGGTCGCCGATCCAGTCGGTGACCACACGGATCGCCTCGGCCATGGTGAACATGCCGTGCGCGATGACGTCCGGCAGGCCGACTTCCTTGGCGAACTTCTCGTTCCAGTGGATCGGGTTGAAGTCGCCGGAGGCGCCCGCGTACTGGACGAGGTTCGCGCGGGTCACGGGGAAGGTCTGCGCGGGCAGTTCCGTGCCGACCTCGACGTCGGAGTAGGAGATCTTCGCCGTCATGGGATCGCTCACGCCTCCTCGGCCGCGCGGGCCACGAGCTTGGTCCAGGCGGTCACGACGTGCTCGCCGGCCTCGTCGTGGACCTCGCCGCGGATGTCCAGGATGTCGTTGCCCGCGAGGGACTTGATCGCCTCGATGGTGGAGGTGACCGTGAGCCGGTCGCCGGCGCGGACCGGGCGGCGGTAGGCGAACTTCTGATCGCCGTGCACCACGCGGCTGTAGTCCAGGCCGAGCTGGGGGTCCTGGACGACCTGCCCGGCGGCCTTGAAGGTGATCGAGAAGACGAAGGTCGGCGGCGCGATCACGTCGGGGTGGCCGAGCGCCTTGGCGGCGTCCGCGTCCGTGTACGCCGGGTTGGCGTCCCCGACCGCCTCGGCGAACTCACGGATCTTCTCCCGGCCCACCTCGTAGGGCTCGGTGGGCGGGTACGTCCGCCCCACGAAGGACTGGTCGAGCGCCATGGCCCGGCACCTCCTGGTTGCACTACTGGACGATAGTGGTCATTCAACGACGCGAGGCCGCCCCCGATCACTCGGGAACGGCCTCGCGTACGAGCCTGATTTATCGCGTTTCGCGGTGCGCGGTGTGCGCGTTGCAACGCGGGCAGTGCTTCTTCATCTCAAGACGGTCCGGGTTGTTACGCCGGTTCTTCTTGGTGATGTAGTTCCGCTCCTTGCACTCCACGCAGGCCAGCGTGATCTTCGGGCGGACGTCGGTGGCAGCCACGTGAGTGCTCCTAAGACGAACGGATGGACTGTTTAACGCAAGAAGAGTAGCCGATCGAAGGACCGACCCCGCAATCGGCTACTGAGAGTAGCGGTGACCGGACTTGAACCGGTGACACAGCGATTATGAGCCGCTTGCTCTACCGACTGAGCTACACCGCTTTGATGTGGTCAGGCCCCCGCCTCGCGACGGGAACCGTTCACACCAGAGCCCCAAAACGGAATCGAACCGTTGACCTTCTCCTTACCATGGAGACGCTCTGCCGACTGAGCTATTGGGGCGAGCGATGAAGACATTACACGCTCCGCCGCCGTTCGCCCAAATCCGTTTCGGGTACCCGCCCCGGACGCGCGCACCGTCCTCCCGGCAGCCTCGTGCGTGCCTCTCGTTCCGCATCGCGGGCCACGCCGGTACGACTATTGCGCTCCTCCCCGCGACGGGCGGGAGGCCGTCCTAGGCTCGACTCACTCTGAGTGATCATGCGTCCTCGCGTGCGCAGCCGAGCCCCAGGAGCGCGATGCCCGACAGCCAGCCGCAGCCACCGCCACCCCCGTCGTCCTCGCCGGGTCCGGCCGACCCGTCGTCGCTGCTGCTGTGCGGGGCGCGGCTCACCGACGGCCGGACCGTGGACGTACGGCTGGGCAGCGGGCGTATCGAGGCGGTCGGCACGGCCGGCAGCCTGGCGGCGGGCGGCACGCGCGCGTGCGGGGCGCGAGTGGATCTCGGCGGCTATCTGCTGCTGCCGGCCCCGGCCGAGCCGCACGCCCATGCCGACACGGCGTTGTCGGCCGATGCCGAGGGCCCGGTCTCGTACGAACCCCAGGACGTCCAGCGCCGGGCGACCGAGGCCGCGCTGCTCCAACTCGGGCACGGGGCGACGGCGGTGCGGGCCCATGTGCGTGTGGGGGACGTCCAGGGGCTGGGCGCGCTGGCGGCCGTGTTGCAGGCGCGGCGGGCGCTGCGGGGGCTGGCCGAGCTGACGACGGTGGCGATGCCCCGGGTGCTGACCGGGGTGGCCGGGGCGGACGGGCTTGCGGTGCTGCGGGACGCGGTGAAGATGGGCGCCTCGGTGGTGGGCGGCCGGCCGGATCTCGACCCGGATCCGACGGGGTACGTGGAGGCGGTCCTGGAGGTGGCCTCCGAGCACGGCTGTCCCGTCGACCTGCACACGGACGCCGGGGATCCGGCGCGGCTGGCCCGGCTCGCGGCGATGGCGGGCGGATTGCGGCCCGGGGTGACCCTCAGCCCGTGCGGCGATCTCGGACGGCTGCCCTCCGAGGTGGCCTCGCGGACCGCGGACCAACTGGCGGCGGCCGGCGTGGCGGTGGTGTGCCTGCCGCAGGGCGGCTGCGGTGGCGTGGACCGGCGGGGGGCGGCTCCGGTGCGGCTGCTGCGCGCGGCGGGTGTGCGGGTGGCCGCCGGGAGCGGGGCGCTGCGGGACGTGTCGAACCCCGTGGGGCGCGGCGACCCGCTGGAGGCGGCGTTCCTGCTGGCCTCGCGCTACGGCCTCTCGCCCGAGGAGGCGTACGACACGGTGAGCGGGTCGGCGCGGGCGGTGCTGGGGCTGCCGGAGGTGCGGGTGGAGGCGGGTTTCCCGGCCGAGTTGCTCGCGGTGCGCGGGGACCGGCTGGCGGGGGCGCTCTCGCTGGCGTACAGCCGGGTGGTGGTGCACCGGGGGCGCGTGGTGGCACGGACCAGCGCGGTGCGGGAGTTCTGCAGTTCGGCGGCTTCGGTGGAGCTGGGGCTGCCGCGGCAGGGGCGGGGGCAGTTGTCCTAGAGTCCGGGTGGGGCGTCGGGGTGTGGCTCAAGTCGTGCGGCGGACGGTGCTGTCCGGGCGTACGGTCGAAGGCATGCGTACTGTCATCGCTGGTGGTCATGGTCAGATCGCGCTGCGGCTCGAGCGGCTGCTCGCCGCGCGCGGGGACGAGGTCGCGGGGATCATCCGCAAGGCCGAACAAGCCGACGATCTGCGGGAGGCCGGTGCCGAACCGGTCGTGCTCGACCTGGAGTCGGCGTCCGTGGACGAGGTCGCGGAGCGGTTGCGAGGGGCCGACGCGGCGGTGTTCGCGGCGGGTGCGGGCCCGGGCAGCGGGGCGGCCCGCAAGGACACCGTGGACAAGGCCGCGGCGGTCCTGTTCGCGGACGCGGCGGTGCAGGCGGGCGTGCGGCGCTTCGTGATCGTGTCGTCCATGGGCGCCGACCCGCGGCACCAGGGCGACGAGATCTTCGACGTGTACCTGCGCGCCAAGGGCGAGGCGGACGCGTACGTGCGCGGTCTGGACGCCCTGGACTGGACGATTCTGCGCCCCGGTCAGCTCACCGACGACGCCGGCACCGGGCTCGTACGCCTGGAGGCGCGCACGGGCCGCGGCCCGATTCCGCGCGACGACGTGGCCGCCGTGCTGGCGGAGCTGGTGGACACCCCCGCGACGGCCGGCCTCACGCTGGAGCTGATCAGCGGGCCGGCTCCGGTGTCCGTGGCGGTGAAGTCCGTGGCGGGGAACTGACGACGCCGGGGAACCGTTCCTAGAACAGGGGCAGTTGGCCCGGGAAGTCGGGGAGCGCGTAGCCGTCCAGGGAGGGCTGTTCCGGGCCGAGCCGGGCCTGGCGGCGGGAGCCCGGGCATGAGGTGAGTTCGCCATGTTCCCGGGCCCCGGGCGGGTCGTGGCGCGCGTACCGCCCGGCGACGACGGCGATCTCGCGACGGCACTCGGGGCAGGTTCTGCGACGGGAGGACATGGGGCCAGTGTGCCGCGCGGGCGGCTTGCGTATGCCTGTCCCCCGGCCCGTGGTCTTCGCCCGTGGTCTTCTCGTTCCCGCGTCCCGTGGTCTTCTCCAGCCCGCGTACCCGTTCGCTGTGCGCCCCGGCCAGTACGCCGCCAGTACGTCGCCCAGGGCGCACGAACACCCCATCAGCGACCCCGCTTTGCCCTCCGCCATGGCGAGGTGCTGGGCCACCGACACCTCCGGTCTCGCCGAGGCCTGCCCAGACACGACCGCCACGTACACACCGGCGTCCGTAGCTCGGGCCACCCGACCGGTGCCTCGGTGGTGCCTGGGCACCGGCGCACGTTGCACTGGGCCATGATCCACATCACTCCCCCGGAGGCAGTCGGCTCCCGGACCGGCATCAGATATCGGACCACCCATACGAAAAGACCCCCTCTCAACTGCACTTTCGCAGTTGAGAGGGGGTCTTCCCCAGTGTGGCGGCGCCAGGATTCGAACCTGGGAAGGCTGAGCCGGCAGATTTACAGTCTGCTCCCTTTGGCCGCTCGGGCACACCGCCGGGGTTGCTGCCTGTAGAACCGCCTTCTTCGGCGGCGCTCCGTGGCAACGACGTAAACAATACCTGATGCGGAGGGGTGCTTCGCCACCCGATTGATCGGCGCTCGGAGGGCGGGGGGTGGCTAGGCTTGTCCGGATGCGGCCCGGGATCTGAACAGGCCCGGCGGCCGCCTACGTACGCCGGTACGCACGATACGCACCCCGATACAAGGAGCCACAGGACATGGCCGACTCCAGTTTCGACATCGTCTCGAAGGTCGAGCGGCAGGAGGTCGACAACGCACTGAACCAGGCCGCCAAGGAGATCTCGCAGCGCTACGACTTCAAGGGCGTGGGTGCCTCGATCTCGTGGTCCGGTGAGCAGATCCTCATGGAGGCTAACTCCGAGGACCGGGTGAAGGCCATCCTCGACGTCTTCCAGTCCAAGCTGATCAAGCGCGGCATCTCACTGAAGGCTCTGGACGCGGGCGAGCCCCAGCTCTCCGGCAAGGAGTACAAGATCTTCGCGTCGATCAAGGAGGGCATCTCCCAGGAGAACGCGAAGAAGGTGGCGAAGACCATCCGCGACGAGGGCCCCAAGGGCGTGAAGGCTCAGGTGCAGGGTGAGGAACTGCGGGTCAGCTCCAAGAGCCGTGACGATCTTCAGGCCGTCATCACGTTGCTGAAGGGCAAGGACTTCGACTTCGCCATGCAGTTCGTGAACTACCGGTAGGTCCGGTCGGGTCCTCGGGGCTCCCGGCCTGCACGGGCGGGCTCCCGGTCTGCATGGTTGCGAGGAAGGGTGGGCACCTGCTGGGTGCCCACCCTTCTCGCCTGCTGGCTGCGGTCGATTGGGTTCGTGCCGAGCACGGGCGGTACGTGGGTCGGTCGCGCGGCACGGGCCGGGGGCGCCGGCCACCCCTGGGGTGTGCGCACGGGCGGTGGGCGCCGACCAGTCGTGGGGCTGTGCGGGGCGGTGGAGATGTGCCGGCCGCGCGTCACGCGCGGTCAGCTCCGTGAGTTGCCGAACAGGAGGCGGTAGGCGATCAGCAGGACGAGCGATCCGCCGATCGCCGCGGCCCAGGTCGCGCCGTCGTAGAAGTTCTGGGTGATCGGGTGGTCCATCCAGCGGGCCGATATCCAGCCGCCGATGAACGCTCCTGCGATGCCGATCAGGGTCGTGCCGATGAGGCCGCCCGGGTCGCGACCCGGCAGCAGGAACTTCGCGATGGCTCCGGCCAACAGTCCCAGGAGGATCCAGCTGATGATGGTCATGCCGTGAACCTGCCCTTTCGCGCTGTGCCCGCACTGCCCGGCCATGTGATCTTGCTCCCGGCAGGCCGTGCTCGTGCGTCGTACGCCGGTGTTCCGTGTGCGACGTCCTTGCCGCGCGTGTTCACACCGTCTTGGTGGGGAGGACGCCCTGGCAGCACCCGCCGGTTGCACTGATCAGTAGGGTGCGGTGCATGACAGCCTCCGCTTCCGGACTGCGCCGCACCCTCGGCGTCGGGGACGCCGTGGTCGTAGGACTCGGCTCGATGGTGGGAGCCGGGATCTTCGCCGCCCTCGCGCCCGCGGCGCACGCCGCCGGCTCCGGGCTGCTCCTCGGGCTCGCCGTCGCCGCCTTGGTCGCGTACTGCAACGCCATGTCGTCGGCTCGCCTCGCCGCCCTGTATCCGGCCTCGGGCGGTACGTACGTGTACGGGCGCGAGCGGCTCGGGGAGTTCTGGGGGTATCTCGCGGGCTGGTCGTTCGTGGTCGGGAAGACGGCCTCCTGTGCGGCGATGGCGCTCACCGTGGGCACGTACGTCTGGCCGGGGCAGGCGCACGCGGTGGCCGTCGCGGCCGTGGTGGCGCTGACGGCGGTGAACTACGGCGGTGTCCAGAAGTCCGCGTGGCTGACGCGGGTGATCGTGGCGGTGGTCCTGGCTGTCCTCGCTGCTGTGGTGGTCGTGTGTCTGGTGTCCGGCGAGGCGGATGCCGGGCGGCTGGACATCGGGGCCTCGGACGGTGCGGGAAGCGTGCTTCAGGCGGCCGGTCTGCTGTTCTTCGCGTTCGCCGGGTACGCCCGGATCGCGACCCTCGGTGAGGAGGTGCGGGACCCGGCGCGCACCATTCCGCGCGCGATCCCGCTGGCGCTGGGCATCGCTCTGGTGGTGTACGTGGGTGTGGCGGTGGCTGTCCTTTCGGTGCTCGGATCGGAGGGTCTCGGGGACGCGGCGGCGCCGCTGGCCGACGCTGTGCGGGCGGCCGGGATGCCCTGGCTCGTGCCGGTGGTGCGGATCGGTGCGGCCGTGGCCGCGCTGGGGTCGCTGCTCGCCCTGATCCTTGGCGTCTCGCGGACGACGCTGGCCATGGCCCGGGACCGGAATCTGCCGGGGGCGCTGGCGGCCGTGCATCCGCGTTTCCAGGTGCCGCACCGGGCGGAGCTGGCCGTGGGTGCGGTGGTCGCGGTCCTGGCCGCCACGGTGGACGTCCGGGGCGCGATCGGGTTCTCCTCCTTCGGGGTGCTGGCGTACTACGCCGTGGCCAACGCGTCGGCCTGGACGCTGGATTCGGCGCCGACGGCACGCGTGGTGCCGGTGGTCGGGCTGGTCGGGTGCGCGGTGCTGGCGTTCTCGCTGCCGGGGGTTTCGGTGGTCGTGGGCGCGGGTGTGCTGGTGGTGGGGGCGGTTGCGTACGGAGTGCGGCGGGTGGTGCGGGCCAGGGCCGGGAGGGCGTAGGACTGCCCTGTTTGCTGTGGTCGGGGCTTCGTGACTGTGGTCGGTCGGGGTTTCTTCAGCCGCGGCCCGGGGCCTCTTGGCTGCTGTCCGGGCCCGCTTCGGATGCTGCCGGTCAGGGGCCTCTGTCCGGGGCGGCGGGCTCAGGACGTGAAGTCTGAATGTGTGGGCAGGTGTTGGGGGCCTTGCCCCTCGCTCGTGTCTGCAACTGCTCGATCGCGGTCATGGGTTCATGATGCAGACCGCCACTGACAGCCGGGCGGGCCTGTGGATAACCCGTGGCCTGTGGAAACGGGTGGCGTCGCCCCGCCGTCAGCGCACCGCGAACGGCTCGTTCGTCCGCACGATGTCGCGGCCCAGCGGGAGCAGCGAGACCGGGATGAGCTTGAAGTTGGCGACGCCGAGCGGGATGCCGATGATCGTGACGCACAGCGCGATGCCGGTGACGATGTGGCCGAGGGCCAGCCACCAGCCCGCGAGCACCAGCCACAGCACGTTTCCGACGCAGGACGGCGCGCCCGCGTCACGGCGCTCGACCGTCGTGTACCCGAAGGGCCACAGCGCGTAGACGCCGATGCGGAAGGCCGCGACGCCGAACGGGATGCCGATGATCGTGATGCAGAGGAGCAGGCCCGCGAGCATGTAGGCGAGGAACAGCCAGAAGCCGCTGAAGACGAGCCATATGACGTTCAGGATGGTCTTCATTGATTCCCACCTGCCATCTTCTCGAGCCGGGCGATGCGGTCCGCCATCGGCGGGTGCGTGGAGAACATCTTCGAAAGGCCCTGGCCGGGCCGGAACGGGTTCGCGATCATCATGTGGCTGGCGGTCTCGATGCGCGGCTCGGGCGGCAGCGGGAGCTGCTTGGTGCCGAGTTCGAGCTTGCGCAGGGCGCTGGCCAGGGCGAGCGGGTCGCCTGTGAGCTGGGCGCCGGAGGCGTCCGCCTGGTACTCCCGGGAGCGGCTGACGGCCAGTTGGATGAGGGAGGCGGCCAGCGGACCCAGGATCATGATCAGCAGCATGCCGAGCAGGCCGGGGCCGTCGTCGTCGTCCGAGCGCCCGATCGGGATCAGCCAGGCGAAGTTGACCAGGAACATGATCACGGAGGCGAGGGCACCGGCGACCGACGAGATGAGGATGTCGCGGTTGTAGACATGGCTGAGCTCGTGGCCGATGACGCCGCGCAGCTCGCGCTCGTCCAGGAGGCGCAGGATGCCGTCGGTGCAGCACACGGCGGCGTTGCGCGGGTTGCGGCCCGTGGCGAAGGCGTTGGGCGCCTCCGTCGGGGAGATGTAAAGGCGCGGCATGGGCTGGCGGGCCTGTGTGGAGAGCTCGCGGACCATGCGGTAGAGCCCCGGGGCCTCGAACTCGCTCACCGGGCGGGCGCGCATCGCGCGGAGGGCCAGCTTGTCGCTGTTCCAGTACGCGTACGCGTTGGTGGCCAGCGCTACCAGGACGGCGATGACGAGCCCCATGCGGCCGAAGAAGCTGCCGATGACGATGATGAGTGCGGACAGTCCTCCGAGGAGGACTGCTGTCCTGAGCCCGTTGTGCCGGCGGTGCACGGTACGCCCTCCAAGTGGTGCGGCAGGGGGACCCTTGCTTGCTGATCTGCGGTGCCACTGGTGGCGTGATGTTCACGTCCAGTGGACCTTCCCGTACTGGTCAACGCCAGGCGGGAGGCACTAGTTCCCTTGTGCGCGCGGCGGGGGGTGTGGACCGTCCGGGTGAACGGCGCCGGGAAAGCGGCACGCGCGCGTGGAGGGCCGGGTGCCCCACGCGCGCGTGGCGAATGCCCCTGTTGTTCAGAAGAGGGCCGTGTCGGTGAAGCGCAGGACCAACTGAGGTGCTCCGGAAAGGGCGATGCCGAGGACGCCGGTCAGTGCGATCGCGGCGGTGAGCGGGGCGGGGACGCGGTGCTTCTCGGGTTCGCCCTCGGGGGCACGGAAGAGCAGGGCCGTCCACTGGAGGTAGTAGAACAGCGCGATGACGACGTTGACGGCCATGATCACGGCCAGCCAGCCGAGGCCGGCGTCGACGGCCGCCGAGAAGACGGTGACCTTGGCGAAGAGACCGATGATGCCCGGCGGCAGCCCGGCGAGGCAGAGCAGGAAGAACGCCAGCAGCAGCGCGGACAGCGGGCTCGACGCGTACAGGCCGCGGTAGTCGGAGACGCGGTTGAGGGACTTCGTCCGGCCGACGAGGGCGGCCACGGCGAAGGCGCCGAGGTTCACCGCGCCGTACATCAGGGCGTAGGCGACGGTGGAGCCGATCGACTTCTCGGCGTCCCCGGAGTAAGCGGCGGCCGCGATCGGCACCAGGAGGTAGCCCGCCTGGCCGACGGACGACCAGGCGAGCAGGCGTACCGCGCTGTACGCGCGCGTGGCCTGCTGTCGCAAGGCTCCGACGTTGCCCACGGTCATGGTGAGCGCGGCCAGGACGGCCAGGGCCGGGCCCCAGGCGTCGGCGTACGACGGAAGGGCGACGACCGTGACCAGGATCAGCCCGCTGAAACCGACCGCCTTGCCGATGACCGACAGGTAGGCGGCGATCGGCAGGGGCGCCCCCACGTAGGTGTCGGGCACCCAGAAGTGGAAGGGCACGGCGGCCGTCTTGAAGGCGAAGCCGACGAGGGTGAGGACCACGCCGGTCTGGGCGAGCGTGTGGAGCTGCCCGTCGACGTTCTGGATGCGGTCGGCGACCTGGGTGAGGTACAGGGTGCCCGTGGAGGCGTACAGGAAGCTGATGCCCATGAGGCTGACCGCGGTCGCGGTGACCGAGGACAGGAAGAATTTCAGGGCCGCTTCGGAGGACTTCCGGTCGCCGTACCTGAGGCCGACCAGCGCGAAAGCGGGCAGGGAGGCGACCTCGAGGGCGACGATCAGGGTCGCGAGGTCGCGCGAGGCGGGCAGGAGGGCGGCGCCGGCCGCGGAGGACAGCAGGAGGAACCAGTACTCCCCTTCGGGAAGCTCCTTGCGGGCGTCCTTCAGGGCGGTGACCGACAGGAGAGCGGCGAGGAGGGCGCCGCCGAGGACCAGGAACTGGATGACCAGGGTGAAGCGGTCGGCCGTGTAGCTGCACACGGTGGCGTCGCCGGTCAGGCAGAAGGTGCTGCGGTCGCCGTCCAGGAGGGGCAGCAGCATCAGCGTGGCGGCGGCCAGGCCCGCCACGGATGTCCAGCCGAGCAGCGTCTTCCGGTTCTCGGCGACGAACAGGTCGGCGACCAGGACGACGAGGCCGACGACCGCCGCGATGGTGGGCGGTGCGATCGCGAGCCAGTCGACGGACTGGACCAGCGACGCGGCCAGGGGCTGGGCCGGGGAGCTCATCGGGTGCCTCCTGCGAGGAGCTGCTGGACGGCCGGGTCGCTCAGGCCGAGGAGGGCCCTGGGCCACAGGCCCGCGACGACGGTGAGGACGACTAGCGGAGTCCAGGCCGCGAACTCGTAACTGCGGACGTCGGTGAGCTTGGGGGCGTCCTGGGGCAGGGCACCCATGCAGACGCGGCGGACCACGATCAGCAGGTACGCGGCCGTCAGCAGCGTGCCGAACGCACCGATCGCCATGAAGGTGAGGAACGCGGGACGGCTGAGGCCTGCTGCCGGCTGGAACGCGCCGAACAGGGCTAGCATCTCGCCCCAGAATCCGGCCAGGCCCGGCAGGCCGAGCGAGGCGACCGCGGCGAAGGCGAGCAGGCCGCCGAGGCGCGGAGCCTTGCCGTAGAGCGCGGCTCCGGTCTCCTCGGCCAAGGTGTCGAGGTCGGTGGTGCCGGTGCGGTCCTTCAGCGCCCCGACCAGGAAGAAGAGCAGGCCGGTGATGAGGCCGTGGGCGATGTTGGCGAACAGGGCGCCGTTCACGCCGGTCGGGGTCATCGTGGCGATGCCGAGCAGGACGAAGCCCATGTGGCCGACGGACGAGTAGGCGATGAGGCGCTTGAGGTCGCCCTTCGCGCCCTGCTTGGCGAGGGCCAGGCAGGCCAGGGATCCGTAGATGATGCCGACGACGGCGAGTGCTGCGAGGTAGGGCGCGAAAGCGCGGAAGCCGTCCGGGGCGACGGGGAGGATGATCCGGACGAAGCCGTACGTACCCATCTTCAGCAGGACACCGGCCAGCAGGACGGAGCCGACGGTCGGCGCGGCGGTGTGGGCGTCGGGCAGCCAGCTGTGCAACGGCCACATCGGCGTTTTGACCGCGAGGCCGATCCCGATCGCCAGAACGGCGATGACCTGCACGGATGTGGTCAGCGACCGGGCGTTGTCAGTGGCGAGTGCCATCATGTCGAACGTGCCCGCCTTGATCCCGATCAGGAGCAGGCCGAGCAGCATGACCACGGAGCCGAGCAGCGTGTAGAGGATGAACCGCCAGGCGGCCTGGCTCCGGCCCTCGCCGCCCCAGCGGGCGATGAGGAAGTACATCGGGATGAGGACCATCTCGAAGGCGAGGAAGAACAGCAGCAGGTCGAGGACGGCGAAGGTCGCGAGCGTGCCGGCCTCGAGGACGAGCAGCAGCGCGACGAAGGCCTTCGGGCTCGGGCCTTCGGGCATTTTGGAGTACGAGTAGAGCGCGCAGAGGAAGGTCAGCAGCGCGGTCAGGACCAGAAGGGGGAGGGAGATGCCGTCGATGCCGAGGTGGATGCGTACGTCGAGTGCGGGGATCCAGCTGATGTCCGTGCTGGCCTGCATCTTCGACGGCTGGTCGTGGTCGAAGCCGAGCGCGAGGACGATCGCCGCGATGAGGACCGCGCCGGTGACGGTGACACCGTGCCGGAGGACGGCCTGCTCGGGTGACTTCCCCTTCAGCCCGGGCGGGGCCGGCAGGAGAGCCGCGGCGGCGCCCAGGAGCGGGCCGACGACGATGAACGCCAGAAGGAACTGCATCACGGACTCGTTGATATCGATCACGCCTGCTCACGCTCCCGTGGCGACGAGGACGACGGCGACCGCGAGGACGACGGTGCCGGCGAGCAGCGCGCTCACATAGGTCTGGACGTTGCCGGTCTGGGCGCGCCGTACGGCGGCGCCGAGCCAGCGGGGCAGCGCACCCGCTCCGCGTACGTAGGTCTCGACGACCTCCCGGTCGAGGAACCGGACGAGGCTCGCCCCGGCCTGGACCGGCCGGACGAAGAGGGCCCTGTACACGGCGTCCATGTGGAAGCCGGCGGCCGCGTGGCGGTGCAGCGGGCCGAGCAGGAGCCGTCCGGGGTCGGCGGGGTCGGCCGCGTAGGCGATGTCGCCGTAGGCCGGCTTGTGGGTGGCGATCGCCTCCGCCTCGACCTGGGCGGCGTCGCCCTCGGGGTGGGCCGCGACCGCGCCCAGCGGGACGCGTGCGGTGAGCGCGGTGGTGTGCCGCCAGGCGCCGTAGGTGACGATGCCGCCGACCAGGGCCACGCCCGTGCCGAGCACGGAGGTGGTGAGGGTGGGGCTGAGGTCGCGGCCGTCGAACCAGTCGGGCAGCAGGCGGAACGCGAATGCGCCGAGGGCCAGGGACGGGGCGGCGAGTACCCACAGCACGACGGTCATCGTCAGCGGCTGCCTGCCGTGGTCGGGGGCTTCGGTGCCCCGGCCGCGGAAGGCCAGCAGCCACAGGCGCATCGCGTAGGCGGCGGTGAGAACGGCTGTGAGCAGGCCGGCGACGAGGACGATCCAGCCCGCGGCGGCGGGGGCGTGCTCGGTGTGTCCGGTGACGACGTGCTCGGCGACGCCGAGGACGGCCTCCTTGGAGAAGAAGCCGCTGAACGGCGGGATCGCGGCGAGCGCGAGGAGCGCCACGGTCATCGTCCAGTAGGCGTCGGGGACGCGGTCGCGCAGGTTCCGCATGCGGGACATCGCGGCGAGCGAGTTGGTGCCGGCGGCGTGGATGATCACGCCGGCCGCGAGGAACAGCAGCGCCTTGAAGGCGCCGTGGGACAGGAGGTGGAAGACGGCGGCACCGCGGTCGCCTACGGCGAGGGCGCCGGACATGTAGCCGAGCTGACCGATCGTCGAGTAGGCGAGGACGCGCTTGATGTCGTCCTGGGCGAGCGCCGCGAGCGCTGAGCCGGCCATGGTGACGGCGGCCATGACGGCCAGGACGACCATCGCGGCCTGGGAGGCCTCGAAGACCGGGAGGAGACGGGCGATGAAGTAGATGCCGGCGGCGACCATCGTCGCAGCGTGGATCAGCGCGGAGACGGGGGTCGGGCCCGCCATCGCGTCGGGGAGCCAGGTGTGCAGCGGGAACTGCGCGGACTTGCCCGCCACGCCCGCCAGGAGCAGCAGGGCGATCAGCGTCGGGTGGTCGAGCGAGCCGCTCGCGACGGCGCCCAGGACCCGGGTGATGCGGAATGAACCGGCGTCGGTGGCCAGGGCGAACAGGCCGATGAGGAACGGGACGTCGCCGAGCTTGGTGACCAGGAAGGCCTTGAGGGAGGCGGCGCGGGCCTCCGGGGTCTCCCAGTAGTGGCCGACCAGGAAGTAGGAGCAGATGCCCATGACTTCCCAGCCGACCAGCAGCACGATCAGGTCGCCGGAGTAGACGACCAGGAACATCGCGGAGGTGAACAGGGAGACGAGGGCGGCGTACGAGGAGTAGCGCGGGTCGTCGCGCAGGTAGCCCGTCGAGTAGATCTGCACGCAGGAGGCGACCAGGCCGACCAGGACGGCGACGAGGGCGGCGAAGCCGTCGATGTGCAGGGCGAGTTCGATCGGGACGGAGCCGGTGGGGGTGAGTTCCGTGGCCGCGTTGACGGCCGCGTCACCACCCTGACGCACGGCGACCAGCGCGGCGAGCACCAGGGAGGTGAGTGTCGGCAGGACGGCGAGCGGGCGGACGAAGCCGGGTGCCGTGCGGCCCAGGAGCAGGCCGGCGACGGCGCCGAGGAACGGAAGGAGGGGGACGAGGACGGCGAGGGTGGTCGTGGTCACGCGGTGGCCTCAGCCTTCTGGGCCTCGCCGGACTGCTCGGCCGTAAGGGCGTCGTGGTCGGTGCCGTCGGGGTCGTGCCGTTCGGCGGTGTCGCGGAGCCTGTCGATGTCCGCGGTGCCGCGGTTGCGGTGGACGGCGAGGACGATGGCCAGGCCGATGCCGATCTCGGCGGCGGCGATGGCGATGGTGAACAGGGTGAGGGCCTGGCCGGAGTGCAGGGTCTCCTCGGCGGTCTTGCTGAGCCAGACGTCGAAGGCGACGAGGTTGAGGTTGACGGCGTTGAGCATCAGCTCGACCGACATCAGGACCAGGATCGCGTTGCGGCGGGCGAGGACGCCGTACAGGCCCGTGCAGAAGAGGAGGGCGGAGAGGACGGCGGGATAGGCGAGGTGCATCAGCGGGTCCCTTCCTTCTCGCTCCGGTCCTTCTCGCTCCGGTTCTGCTCGCTCCGGTCCTTCTCGCTCGGGTCGGCCGGGGTCTTCGCGGCCGCGGTCGCCGTGGCGGACTTCGCCTTGCGGGACAGGACGATCGCGCCGACCAGGGCGGCGAGGAGGAGGACGGAGAGGGCCTCGAAGGGGAGGACCCAGTTCTGGAAGAGGCTCGCGCCGGTGGCCTCGGTGGAACCGGCGGCGGGGCCGTCCAGGTCGATCCAGGTCGTGCGGAAGGCGTCGACGACGACCCAGATCAGGGCGGCACCGGCGGCGACGGCCACGGTGAGGGCGGCCCAGCGGTTGCCGGAGTCGGCGTCCGGGGAGCGGCCGATGGGGGCCCTGGTGAGCATCAGACCGAACAGGAGGAGGACGACGACGGAACCGACGTAGATGAGGACCTGCACCCAGGCGATGAACTCGGCGGTGAGCAGGAGGTACTCGACGGCCAGGCCGCCGAGGGTGACCACCAGCCACAGGGCGGCGTGCACCAGCTGCCGGGTGGTGACGGTGACGAGCGCGGCGCCGAAGGTGACCAGGCCGACCAGGAGGAAGGCGATCTCGACGCCGGTCGGGGAGAGGAAGCCGTGGGTCTCGGCGGCGGCCCTGGTGGCCGGGCCCGTCGTGAGGAGGCCTGCGGTTGCGGCGAGGGTCATTCCCGGCCCTCCTGCCCCGGTGTCGGCTCATCTGGCTTGGGCTGATCTGGCTTCGGCTGGTCGGTCTGCTGCTTGGAGTCGCCCTGCGGGCGGGTCGGTCGCTCGGCTGCCCGGGCCTGCTCGTCGGCGTGCGGCTCGGTGGCGGGCGGGGCCTGCTGGGCGGCCAGCTTGTCGGCGGTCTTGCGGGCGGTGACGAGCTCCTTCGGCTCCTCCGCGCCGGGGTCGAGGGCCGGCGGGGCCGGGACGGTCCACATCCACTCGCGGAGCTTGTCGCGCTCGTGGGTGAGGTCGCGGATGTCGGTCTCGGCGTACTCGAACTCCGGGGACCAGAACAGGGCGTCGAAAGGACAGACCTCGATGCAGATACCGCAGTACATGCACAGGGAGAAGTCGATGGCGAAGCGGTCGAGGACGTTGCGGCTGCGTTCGCGGCCGCCCGGGGTCGCCGCCGGGACCGTCTCCTTGTGGGAGTCGATGTAGATGCACCAGTCCGGGCACTCGCGGGCGCACAGCATGCAGACCGTGCAGTTCTCCTCGAACAGGCCGATCACGCCACGGGTGCGGGGCGGAAGGTCGGGCTGGGCGTCGGGGTACTGCGCGGTGACGGACTTCTTCGTCATCGTGCGGAGGGTGACGGCCAGGCCCTTGGCCAGGCCGCTGCCGGGGATGGGGGCCATGGTTACTGGATCACCACCTTGACGACGCCGGTGAGGGCGATCTGGGCGAGGGAGAGGGGGACGAGGAGGGTCCAGGCGAGCTTCTGGAGCTGGTCCTCGCGCAGCCGGGGGTAGGTGACGCGCAGCCAGATGACGAGGAAGGCGAGGACGGCGGTCTTCAGCAGGGTCCAGACCCAGCCGAGTCCGTCGGCGCCCCAGGGGCCGTGCCAGCCGCCCAGGAAGAGGACGGTGGTCAGGCCGCACAGGACGACGATTCCGGCGTACTCGGCGAGGAGGAACAGGGCGAAGCGGAGGCCGGTGTACTCGGTGTACGCGCCGAAGATGATCTCCGAGTCGGCGACGGGCATGTCGAAGGGCGGGCGCTGGAGTTCGGCGAGGCCGGCCACGAAGAAGACGATCGCGCCGACGATCTGCCAGGGCAGCCACCACCACTCGAAGGCGTCGAGGATGCCGGGGATCGAGACGGTGCCGGCCGCCATCGCCACCGAGGCGGCGGTCAGGAGCATCGGCAGTTCGTAGGCGAGGAGCTGGGCGGCGGTGCGGAGGCCGCCGAGGAGGGAGAACTTGTTCGCGGACGCCCAGCCGGCCATGAGTGAGCCGAGGACGCCGACGCCCATGACGGCCAGGACGAAGAAGACGCCGGCGTCGATGACCTGGCCGACGGCTCCCTCGCCCGGGCCGATGGGGATGGCGAGCAGGACGAGGAGGTAGGGCAGGAGGGCGACGGCGGGGGCCAGTTGGAAGATGCGGCGGTCCGCGCCCGCGGGGACGACGTCCTCCTTCTGCGCGAACTTGACGCCGTCGGCGATCAGCTGGGCCCAGCCGTGGAAGCCGCCGGCGTACATGGGGCCGAGGCGGCCCTGCATGTGGGCCATCACCTTGTGTTCGGTCTGGCCGATGATCAAGGGGAAGGTGAGGAAGACGACGAACACGATCAGGAGTCGCAGGATGACGTCGAGCACGTCGTTCACCGCGGGCCTCCTGCGGGGTCTTCGGGGTTGTCGGGGGTGTCGGGGTCGTCGATGCGCTGGCGGTTGTTCGCCGGTTTCGGGGGGTCGGGGGTGGCCGAGGGCTCGGGGCCGTCCGCGGGGCCCGGGGTGTCCGAGGGCGTGGGACCGTCCGCGGGGCCGGGGGTGCCCGAGGGCTCGGGGCCGTCAGCCAGGCCCGGGGTGGCCGAGGGCTCGGGGCCGTCAGCCAGGCCCGGGGTGCCCGAGGGCTCGGGGCCGTCCGCCAGGCCCGGGGCGGCCGAGGGCTCGGGGCCGTCAGCCAGGCCCGGGGCGGCCGAGGGCTCGGGAGTCTCCGGAGGCTCGGGGGTTTCCGGACTGCTCGACGTCTGCGAGTTGTCGGGGGACTTGCCCTTGTCCGTCGGCTTCGGGGTGTCCGGTGACTCCGAGGTGCTGTTCGGGGTCTTCGAGTCACCCGGTGGCTCGGGGGTCGGCAACGGTCCGGCCTCGGGCGACGGCTCGGGAGCCGGTTCCTCGAAGGCCGGGCGGGCGTGGTGCCAGGGGGCGTCCGTGCTGCGCGGGGATCGTGAAGCCGTGGGTTCAGGGTCGGTGGGCGTCTGGCTTGCCGAGCCCTCCGCCGCTGTGCCGGTACGGCGCGGTCCGGTCGGCGGCTCGGAGGGCGTGTCGCCCGTCGTGGCCTGACCGGCCGAGCCCTCCGCCGCCGAGCGGGCGCGACGCGGCCCCGCCGAGGCCGGAGCAGCCGACTCCCCCGGCACGGTCTGGCTTGCCGAGCCCTCCGCGGCCGTCCGCGCACGGCGTGGGGCAGTCGGAGACGGCGTGCCCGTGTCGCCGGGAGCGGCCGGGCCGGCGGAGCCCTCTTCCGCCGAGCGGTCGCGGGCCGGGGCAGACGGAGGCGGCGTGCCCGTGTCGCCCGCGGCGGACTGGCTCGCCGAACCCGCCGCCGCTGAGCGGTTGCGGCGCGGGGCCGTCGGGGGCGGAGTACCCGCGTCACCGGCAGGGGACTGGCTGGCCGAGCCCTCCGACGACGAACGGGTCCGCCGTACCGGGCGTTCGGCTGCGGGGCGGGCGGTGCCCCTGGCGGGGCGGTCGCCTGCCGCACGGCCGGCGCCGCGGGCCGGAGCCGGGGGGAGTTGGCCCTTCAGGGGGCCCCACTCGTTCGGGTCGGGGACGCCGGGGGGAAGCATCTGGCGGCGCTTGGGGCCGCCGTGTTCCGACTCGCCGGGTTCCTTCGCGCCGGGCCAGGCCTTGGCGACGCGTGCGGCCAGGACGAAGTCCTTGCGCAGGGGGTGGCCTTCGAAGTTCTCGGGCAGGAGCAGGTGGTCCAGCGCCGGGTGGCCTTCGAAGGCGATGCCGAACATCTCGTGCGTCTCGCGTTCGTGCCAGGCGGCACCCGCGTAGACGTCGACGGCCGAGGGCAGGGCAGGGGCTTCGTGCGGGACCGTCGTCCGCAGGAGGAGCCGCCGGAGCGGGGACAGCGCGGCGACGTGGGCCGTGACGCGGAAGCCCGTGCCCGGTTCGTCGACCGCGCTCAGCCAGTCGAAGTACGTGCAGCCCAGCCGGTCGCGTGCGGCCTCCAGGGCGGAGATCCAGGTCGTCGGCGGTACGTCGACCGTGAGGACCTCGTACGACTCCTCGGCCGTGGCGTCCGCGCCGAAGAGTTCCTCGGCGTCGGCGGGGAGCCAGCCGACCGCGGTCATCGTTCCTCCCCCGGCGTCGAGTCGGAGCCCGGGGCGGGGGCCGGCGGCTGCACCAGACCGCTCTGCAACGCCGCTGCCGAAGGACGGGCGGCGCCGCTGCCGTACCGCTCCCCCAGCGACTCGCGGGCGATCTTCTCCTGGAGCTTGAGGATGCCCTGGAGCAGCGCCTCGGGCCGGGGCGGGCAGCCGGGGACGTAGACGTCGACGGGGATGATCTGGTCGACGCCCTTGGTGACGGAGTACGAATCCCAGTACGGGCCGCCGCAGTTGCTGCACGCGCCGAAGGAGATGACGTACTTGGGTTCCGGCATCTGCTCGTAGAGGCGCTTCACCGCCGGTGCCATCTTGTCCGTGACCGTGCCGGACACCACCATCAGGTCGGCCTGGCGGGGGCCCGGCGCGAACGGGATGACTCCGAGCCGGATGAAGTCGTGGCGGGCCATCGACGCGGCGATGAACTCGATCGCGCAGCAGGCGAGGCCGAAGTTGAAGACCCAGAGCGAGTAGCGGCGGCCCCAGTTGAGGATCACCTTCATCGGCTCGGGCGCGAGTCGCGCCAGGGCGCCGAGCCGCTTCGGCTCCGGAAGCAGCACGGGCTCGGGGCTGGAGGGGGTCACGTCCATGCCAGCACGCCCTTCTTGTATGCGTAGAGCAGGCCCACGGCCAGGAAGCCGAGGAAGATGAACATCTCCACCAGGGTCGTCGCGCCGTAGCCGGGGGCTGCGAACACGGTCGCCCAGGGGAACAGGAAGATCGAGTCGACGGCGAAGATCACGTACAGGAAGGCGTAGACGTAGTAGCGGACCTGGGTGTGGGCCCAGCCCTCGCCGACGGGGTCGACGCCGCACTCGTACGTCAGGAGCTTCTCCGGTGTGGGGACCACGGGCCGCAGCAGTCGGCCCGCCCCGAAGGCGACGGCGACGAACAGCACGCCGACGACGGCGAGCAGCCCGACGACCGAATAGGACTGGAAGTAGTCCGCCGCGACGACGGTCGTGGTGACGACGGTCGGTTCCGGCACGTCCGTCCCTCGCTCCCTGAAAACTCGGACTGGATCCTGCGACGATCGATTCCGCGACTCCGGAGTACGGCCGGGAACCACGGACGCCGCCGTTCGACGATCTGTACGCACGGGAGTCTAGGCCCTGATAAAGGCAGGGTAAGCAGCCCGTCACGCCCTGGCATGCGGGGGTGGGGTTTACCTCAGTCGATCCTGGCGGTCTACCTCATGGCGCGGCTGCCCGCCGCCGGGCACGCTAACGCATATGACCGAACGCATTCCGTCCTCCGGCACGAGCACGGCCACCGCGGCGGCCGGGCAGGACGACCGTCCGCCGCCGCCCCGTCTCGCCTACGACCGGCACACCTGGAAGGAGATCGCGCACCTTCTGGCGAACCTCCCGGTCGCGCTGCTCGGATTCACCTACGTCGTGACGGCGCTGTTCACGAGCTTGGGGCTGACGATCACGGTGATCGGGTTCCCGCTGCTCGCGGCCGCGCTCATGGGCGCGCGGCTGCTGGGGCGGTTGGAGCGGGCGAGGGCCAGGGCGCTGCTGGGGGTGCGGGTGGACGAACCGAGCCGGCTGCCGCTGCGGGGCTCGGGCGGTTTCCTCCCGCAGCTGTGGATGTTGCTGAAGGACCCCGTGGGCTGGCGCACGGTGCTGTACGAGTTCATCCGGCTGCCGTGGGGCGTCCTCACCTTCACCATCACGCTCACCTCGCTGTTCGTGCTGTGGCCCGTGCTGCCGTTCGTCGCGCGGGGCCTGGCCAATGCCGACCGGGCCATGGTGCGCGCGTTGCTGTGCCCCTCCGACGAGCTGGAGCGGCGCATCGCCGAGCTGGAGTCGGACCGGGGGGTCGTCGTCGACACGGCCGCCGCCGACCTGCGGCGCATCGAGCGGGATCTGCACGACGGGGCGCAGGCCCGGCTGGTCAACCTGGCCATGGGGCTGGGCCTGGCGAAGGAGAAGGTGCTGGAGGACCCCGACGCGGCGGCGGCGATGGTCGAGGAGGCGCACGGTGAGGTGAAGCTGGCGCTCCAGGAACTGCGCGACCTGGCCCGCGGCATCCACCCGGCGGTGCTGACCGACCGTGGTCTGGACGCGGCCCTGTCCGCGGTCTCCTCGCGCTGCACGGTCCCGGTCAAGGTGACGGTCGACCTGCCGGCGCGGCCGGCCGCCGCCATCGAGGGCATCGCCTACTTCACCGTCTCGGAGCTGCTCCAGAACGTCAGCAAGCACAGCGCGGCGAGGTCGGCCTCGGTGGATGTGTGGCGGACGAACGACCGGCTGCTCATCCAGGTCTGGGACGACGGCCGCGGGGGCGCGAGTCTCGACGGCGGTACGGGGATGAAGGGCCTGGCCGAACGGCTGGACGCCGTCGACGGGCTGTTCGTCCTGGAGTCGCCCGAAGGCGGCCCGACGACGGTCATGGCCGAACTCCCCTGGCGCGACCGCACGGACGCCTCCGGCGCGGACAGCCGCTAGGTCCGGCCACCGTCCAGGTCCTGTCGCCGCCAGGCGCGGGGCCGGGGGCCGGGGGCCGGAGGCCGGAGGTCGGGGGCCGGGGGCCGGAGACGCGGGCCCGGTGGCCGCACACGCGGGCCGAGGGCGGCAGGCACGGGCCGGGTGACCACGGACGGGGGCGAAGACCGGAGACGCGGGCCCCGTGGCCACACACGCGGGCCGAAGACCGCAGGCACGCACCGAAGCCCGAAGGCACGAGACGGAAGCCGCAGGCACGGGCCGAAGGCCTGGAGACGCGGGCCGAAGGCCGGAGACGCGTGGTCGGTGGCCGCAGACGCGGGACGCAATCCCAACCGCAACCGAACCGCAGCCGCAACCGCAGCCACATCGTCGGTAGCCGCAGCCGCAGCCGCAGCCGCAGCCACATCGTCGGTAGCCGCACGCGCGAGGTAGGGAAAACCCCCCGTCCAAGACGCCGACGGACTCCATGGTCCGCCGACCTGCGGCGGAGCAGGGTGGAGGTACGAGGGAACAGCCGCAGGACGAGGAGAAGGACGGCGCCGATGGCCACGGAGTACGGACAGGGGTACGGGCTCGACGGCAGGCCCGGGTTCCCCGGGAGCACCGAGCGGCGGCACCGGCTGCCCGCCGCGCTGCGGGCGCCGGTCGAGGGCCGCACCTGGCGGGAGCTCGGCTATGTGCTGCTCAGCCTGCCGATCAGCATCCTGCTGTTCACCTACGCGGTCACGATGGTGTCGCTGGGGGCGGGACTGCTCGTGACGTTCCTCGGCATCCCGGTGCTGGCGGCGGCGCTCGCCGGGTGCCGTGCCCTCGGGGCGCTGGAGCGGCTGCGGGCGCGGGCGCTGCTGGGCATGGACGTGGCCGAGCCGGAGCCGCTGCGGGCCAAGAAGCCCGGTGCCATGGCCTGGATGGGGGCCGTCCTCAAGAGCGGCGCTTCCTGGCGGGCCCTGCTGTACGCGGTGCTGCATCTGCCCTGGGCGGTGTTCTCCTTCGTCGTCGCCGTGAACGTCTGGGTGCTGGGCTGGGCGCTGCTGACGTACCCGGTGTGGTTCTGGGTGTTCCCCATGTACGCCGGGCAGGACGGGATGCAGCTGTACGGCGACGAGACGCACCGGGTCTACCTGGACAACCCCTTCGAGATCACGGTGACCGCGCTGGTGGGTCTGCTGTTCACGATCGCCACGCCGTGGATCGTACGGGCGCTGACGATGGTGGACCGGCTGCTGGTGCACGGGCTGCTCGGGCCGTCGCGGCTGGCCTCACGGGTGGTGGAGCTGGAGTCGGACCGGGGCGTCGTGGTCGACACGGCGGCGGCCGATCTGCGGCGCATCGAGCGGGATCTGCACGACGGGGCGCAAGCCCGGCTGGTGGCACTGGCCATGGATCTGGGGCTGGCGAAGGAGAAGCTCCAGGAGGATCCGGAGGAGGCCGTGCGGATGGTGGACGAGGCGCACGGCGAGGTGAAGACGGCGTTGCAGGAGCTGCGGGACCTGGCCCGGGGGATCCACCCGGCGGTGCTGACGGACCGGGGGCTGGACGCGGCGCTGTCGGCGGTGGCGTCGCGGTGCACCGTGCCGGTGCAGGTCGAGGTCGACCTGGCGGAGCGGCCGGCGCCGGCGATCGAGGGGATCGCGTACTTCACGGTGTCGGAGCTGCTCCAGAACGTCAGCAAGCACGCGCGGGCGACCTGGGCCGGCGTGGAGGTGTGGCGGACGGAGAACCGGCTGATGCTCCAGGTCGTGGACAACGGCGTGGGCGGGGCCGACACATCCCAGGGGTCGGGGCTCGCGGGGCTGGCGGAGCGGCTCGACGCGGTGGACGGGATCCTGGTGGTGGACTCGCCGACGGGTGGGCCGACCCGGGTGACGGCGGAGTTGCCGTGGCGGGGCGCGCACGTGAGGTGACCTGGCCTTCGGCTGGGGCGAGGGGGTGGCGGGGACTGAGCCCTGCCACCCCCACGGTTGCGCCCTGCCTGGGTCTCTCTCCCCGGGCTGACGGTTGTGCCCGGCCTGGGTCTCTCTCCCCGGGCTGACGGTTGCGCCCTGCCTGGGTCTCTCCCCCCGGGCTGACGGTTGTTCCCGGCCTGGGTCTCTCCCCCGGACTGACAGTTGTGCCCGGCCTCGGTCCCTCCCCCCCGGACCCGCGGCCTTGATCCTTCCCGCTCCCGCAAGCTCGCCCCACCACCCGAATCGGCCGGTTCGGTCGGACAACAAGCCTGTCCAACCCCCATCCGGCTCCCGATCCTGAAATGCTGGACCCGTCGTACGGGTGGGCGCGGAGCCGTTGTGGGCTGCGGACGGGCGACGTCGGGCTGTGGGGGGCCGAAACATCGTGGAGGACAGGGTGCGGGTGGTCATCGCCGAGGATTCAGTGCTGCTCAGGGAGGGCCTGACCCGGTTGCTGACCGACCGGGGGCACGACGTCGTCGCCGGGGTCGGTGACGGCGAGGCGCTGATCAAGACCATCACGGAGCTGGACGCGCAGGGCGAGCTGCCGGATGTCGTGGTCGCCGATGTCCGGATGCCGCCCACGCACACCGACGAGGGGGTGCGGGCCGCGGTGCAGTTGCGCAAGGCGCACCCGGGGCTCGGTGTGCTGGTGCTCTCGCAGTACGTGGAGGAGCGCTACGCCACGGAGCTGATCGCGGGGTCCAGCCGGGGCGTCGGCTATCTGCTGAAGGACCGCGTGGCCGAGGTGCGTGAGTTCGTGGACGCGGTGGTGCGGGTGGCCGAGGGCGGGACGGCCCTCGACCCGGAGGTCGTCGCGCAGCTGCTGGGCCGCAGCCGTAAGCAGGACGTGCTCGCGAGGCTGACCCCGCGGGAGCGTGAGGTGCTGGGGCTGATGGCCGAGGGGCGGACGAACTCGGCGATCGCCCGGCAGCTCGTGGTCAGCGACGGGGCGGTCGAGAAGCACGTCAGCAACATCTTCCTGAAGCTGGGGCTCTCCCAGAGCGAGGGGGACCACCGCCGGGTGCTGGCCGTGCTGACGTACCTGAATTCCTGACCGGCCGACCAGTCCCCGACCGAACCAAGGGGCGGGCGCGGAGCGTCTTGAAGGGCAGGACAGGAGACCGGAAAACAGGACGAGTCAGGCCGCGCGATCGTCTCAAAGTCGTGTCCAACATGCGAATGACCCGAAGAAGGCGACCCTTGCGGTCGTAGTGTTGATTTTGGGAATGCCTGCGGGAAGGCCTTCCCGGACAGCCGCCTCGAGGGAGGTCCAGTTCAGTGACCAGCCAGGTCAGTAGCCCAGCGGAGCAGGCCGACGAAGCAGTCCTAGGAGAGCAGCGCAAAGCGGCGGGCGCGAAGGACGTTCGTCGCCTCGACCGGGTGATCATCAGGTTCGCGGGGGACTCGGGTGACGGTATGCAGCTCACCGGTGACCGTTTCACCTCGGAGACCGCGTCGTTCGGCAACGACCTGTCGACGCTGCCGAACTTCCCGGCCGAGA